>JAGAHT010000030.1:0-53852 GCA_017626945.1 Fibrobacter sp. | reverse complement strand
GGATTCAAAATCATCGCTGGTGACCATGCCATAGCCCGGGAGCGGGGATTCCGGCAGGTCAATCGTGGAGGGAGCCTTGCTTCCGCTGGTCGGAACCGGCCAGCCGTCCTTCCATTCCATCGGGACCAGGTGCGACATACGTCCAACCGGGCCAGAATCGCGGAACAAAAGCGCATACCACTTACCATCGGGAGTATCAAAGATGCCACCCTGGGCAACACCGTTATCGGAGAGGAAGTACCTTCCGCTGTAACCGGAAAGCAGGCTCTTGGAACGGTAAACGATTTCGCTACGGCTCTTGCCCGCCGGCCAGGAAATCGTGAACAGGTAGTATTCGCCGTTCACCTTCTCCATGTGCGAGCCTTCCTGCTGCACGTAGTAGTTGCTGGTGCCGGTCACCTGGTTGATGCTCACGCCGCCGAGCTTGCCGCTCCTGCCGCCGGCCTTTACACCGCTTGCGTCGTCGTTCAACTGCACGTAGCTAATCTGGTCGCCGCTGCCGTAGAACACCCACACGGTGCCGTCGTCATCGAAGAACAGAGAAGGGTCGTGGTAGAACGGGAGCTGCACTTCGCTCCACTGGCCGCTTTCCACGTCGGCGGTCTTGTACAAATGCGTCTTGCCAGTCGTGTAAGACGGAGTCAGCACGTAGAAGAATCCCTTGTGGTAACGGATGCTCGAAGCCCAGGAGCCCTTACCGTAGGCATCCTTGCCGCCATTCAAGTTCTGCTGGTCGTTGTTGGTGAGCGTCTGGTAGGCATAGCCCACCGTGCGCCACTGGGCCAAATCCGTGCTCTTGAAAACGGGCACGCCCGGGGCAAAATGCATGGTCGTCGTCACCATGTAATAGGCGTCGTCAACACGGACAATCGAGGGGTCCGGGCTGTCGACATACATAATCGGATTGTTGACTGTTACAGCGTAAACTGCACACGAACTAGCGAGGGCAATGCCCAAACCTTTAAGCCATCCCATATTTAACTCCTTTATTCGAGCGCACCACCGCCCGTATATAATCTTTCAACCTAAAATTACCCTTAAAATGGCTAAATAGGCCTCACACGCGAGCATGTTCCATTGACAAATTGTCAAGTTCGAGTAAACATTCCGTTACATCCGGCCGTCAGCAGACAATTCCATCTTACTCACCCCGCACACTTTTCTATCTTTGCAGCAAACAACCGCGCATCTGCGCACCGGAGACACTTATGGCAGCACTCATCCTCGACGGCAAGGCCCTTGCCAAGACCACTGAAGAAGAACTCAGCGCTCGCGTCGCAAAACTCAAGGAAAAGACGGGCAAGACCCCCATCCTTGCAACAATCCTCGTCGGTGATGACCCGGCCAGCGCCACGTACGTCAAGATGAAGGGCAACGCCTGCGCCCGCGTAGGCATGGAAAGCATCCGCGTAGTGCTCCCGAAGAACACCACCACCGAAGAACTCCTCAACAAGATTCAGGAATTGAACGAGAACCGCGACGTGCACGGCATCCTGTTGCAGCACCCGGTTCCGCGCCACATCGATGAACGCGCCGCCTTCGAAGCCATTGACGCCCGCAAGGACGTAGACGGCGTGACCTGCCTCGGCTTTGGCCGCATGGCTATGGGAGAACCCGCTTACGGCTGCGCAACGCCAGCCGGCATTATGCGCCTCTTGAAGGCTTACAACATTCCTCTCGCAGGCAAGCACGCTGTGGTCGTAGGCCGCAGCGCCATTCTCGGAAAGCCGATGGCTCTAATGCTTTTAAATGCAGACTGCACCGTGACCATTTGCCACAGCAAGACCGAGAACCTTCCCGAATTCGTGAAACAGGCCGACATCCTCGTGGGTGCCGTGGGCAAGCCGGAATTCATCAAGAAGGAATGGATCAAGCAGGGCGCCGTCGTGGTCGACGCAGGCTACCATCCGGGTGGCGTCGGCGATATCGAAAAGGGCCTCGACGACGTGGCCTCCGCCTACACTCCGGTTCCGGGTGGCGTGGGTCCCATGACCATCAACACGCTCATCTACCAGAGTGTTGAATCCGGCGAAAAGTATTTGGGATAATTCAGAAATCCAAATTCAGATTTCAGAATTCGGATTTCAGAGTTGTTTAGTTAGGCGGCTTCGCCGCGACTGTTCTAATTCTGAATTCCGAATTAATTACCGTCTCGTGCGTTCCAGTTCTACGGCGTCTGTTTCGGGTGAATTCGGCGAAAGCATGCCTTTCACCATATCGCCGACAAATTCGGCACCGACCCCGATCAGAGTCCCGACGGTAGAATCGTTCGAATATTCGCGACTGTCCATACTGGCAGTCGCATCTTTTATGGCAGACTTTTCATTTTCTTTAGGGTCCGCATAAACAACCGGTCCTTTCTTGTTGCCCAAATCAATAGAGTCGGCAGCAGTAGGCGCTTTCTTTTGCACCAGCTGAGCGCAAGCGACACCCGCAAGCATAAATATGGCCAATCCAAGAAATTTCATTTTCACACCCTTCGGTGCAAAATATAGCAAGACAAAAGACTGCCGAGCAAGTTCTCCCAACAGCGTGTACTAGAACTTCGCCAAGAATTCCTTCGCGTCGCAACTGACAACGATTTCGCCGAGCAATGCCCGCAGGCGTTCCAGATCAGGGTGACCTTCGCGCTCGAACACCACCACCTTCTTGAAGCGGTCCCGGTGACGAAGCAAGAATTCCAGATTGTTCATGTCGGACTTCGGGAAACCGTAACCGAGAAAATAAACCTCCTCGGCATTCTTGAGGTAGTAATCTGCCTTACTCCACAACAAATTAAACAGGCTCCCGCGCAAGAAAGATTCCTTCGTATGCGCCATCGGAATATAAATCGGAGTATCCTCGCGATAAATTGGGAAACTGCGGTCGCAGGGTTCCACCTGGCACACGTTCTTCAAATCGAGCGGGTCAGACGCACCCTTGACCGGATACCAGTTCAGCGAACCGTGCAGTTTGATCAAATCCACCGAATGGGTACGCGGCGCACGGACAGCACTGCGGTCAGCCGGGTCGATACGCACCCCGTAATCCACCGCTACACGCGCGTTCATCTTGGCGTCATCCGTAATCACATCCTCGATCAGCGTGTCATAATTAAAAGACAACAGCAAGGTATCGCGAACACCCTCGCTCGGGCAGTTGACGCAACCCGTCAAGAACTTGCGGAGAATGGCCGCCGACTGTGAATCCACCGCATGATCATGGCGAATGGCTCCCGCAATAAATCGCAACAGTTCAAAACGCAAGCTGGAATGATAAAGGCTCTCGCGCACCCCGGGAAAAATCTGCGCCGACAGAATCGACGTCGAGAGAGTTTCGATATTCAGGTATTCCGCCTGGTTATTGCAAAGTTCCAGGAAACGCCTGCAGTAGTCACGCAGGTGCGGGAACTCGTCCGATATTCCGAAGGGAATCAGCTCGTTCAAGTCGCGGAGCGTGGGCATTTGCGGGCAAAACGACTTGCTGAACCCGGAACCCAACACAAAAATCCGCCGGTATGTACTCGATGCGATATCCATACCCCTAATGTATATTAATTCGTTAGAAATGGACCTTAAAAAGATCAAAGAAATGCCGCCCATCCTTATTTTTTTGTATTTCAGTCCACTTTTCGCCCAAATCCCGCAAACTTCTTATTTTCTCCTTACTATATTTAGGTTCCCTAGACTTTACGCCGTGGAAATGCGGTACTTTCCGTAAAAGAAGCGCGTGGGTTCGGAAGCGCTCCATACTTTTGGACTGCTTCTTAGGGAATCAACCATCAAGTTTTGTCTACCTTTTAGGAGCTTTAATGGCAAATAAGTGCAAGCGTGGAATTTTGATTAGCAAGACGCCTTACGAAAAGCGCATCGCCATCATGGAAGACGGCGAACTCGTTGAACTTGTCGTCGAAGGTGTTTCTTCTAATCGAGTTCTGGGCAATATTTACAAGGGCGTGGTCCAGAAGGTGCTTCCGGCACTCAAGGCTGCGTTCATTGATATTGGCCTTGAAAAGGCAGGCTTTTTGCATCAAGAAGACGCCATGGACAGAAACGAACTCCTCCGCCGCGAATATGGCGACGACGATGACGAGGGCGGTTCTTCCAAGGAAGTCTCTATTGATGAAATTCTGCAAGAAGGCCAAGAAATCATGGTTCAGGTGGTCAAGGAACCGATCAGCACCAAGGGTGCCCGTCTGACCACTCACCTGAGCTTTGCAGGTCGTTTCCTCGTGTGCATGCCGGGCACCAACTTCATTGGTGTCTCCAAGCGTGAACGCGACCCGGCCAAGCGCCGCGAATTCAAGAAGGTGGTCCGCCGCCTCAAGGGTCGCGACGTGGGCTACATCGTTCGTACCAACGGTCTGAACGAATCCGAATTCGAAATCAACAAGCAGATGCGCGAACTCGAAAGCAAGTGGGAACAGACGAAGTACAACTTCGAAAACCAGCCTGCCGAAACCTGCATCTACGAAGAATCCGATTCTATTGAACAGACTGTGCGCGAATACTTCAGCGATAACACCGACTACGTGTATATCGACAACCGCGACGAATACTTCGCCCTGCGCGAATACCTCAAGGTACTCTCGCCGGACAAGCTCGACAAGGTGAAGCTCTGGAGCAGCAACGAAAGCCTGTTCGAATACTTCAAGATCGAAAACGACTACGCACGTTCCCTGCAGCGTCAGGTACCGCTCCCGCGTGGCGGCAACCTCGTCATCGAACAGACCGAAGCACTCGTCTCTATCGACGTGAACACCGGACCGAAGGTGCACGGCAAGGACCAGGGCAAGATCATCCTCGAAACGAACATCGACGCCTGCTACGAAATCGCAAAGCAGCTTAGGCTCCGCGATGTGGGAGGCCTGATTATTATCGACTTTATCGATATGGAATCCGAAGAAGACAACGAAAAGGTCTACCAGGAATTCCGCAAGGCAATCCGCCGCGACAAGGCCCCGATCAGCCCCGCCCCCATCAGCCAGTTCGGCCTCATGGAAGTCACCCGTAAGCGCGTCCGCGTGAACCTGATGACCGAAAAGACCGAACGTTGCCCGGTGTGCGACGGCGGCGGACGCATCGCGACGCTTGAATCCACGCTCGGCATGATCGACCGCTGGATGGCCCGCGCGAAGGCAAAGGGCAAGCTCCGCGAAGTGACCCTCGTGGTAAGCCCGCAGGTGATCGACGTGCTCTGCAAGGACCACAACCGCATGTTCAACTACTTGGAATACAAGCACAGCATGAGCATCAGCCTCGTGGAAGACGAGCACGCCCACATCAACCAGTTCTGGTTCTACGACAAGAACAACGAAGACATTACCGACCTCTACAAGTTCGTGTAATGCTTCTACTCGCGGCCTCACCGCGAGTCATTCTTGCAAAGCATATAAGGAAGGCCGCACCCAAGGTGCGGCCCTTCTTTTTTTACGAGAGAGAAATTTAAACAAACTAGAGACCTAAGTCGATTGCATTCGCCTTACCGCGACGCACACCCCACAGGAAGTCCTGCGTACGGTCCACCATGGTCTTGCTTCCGACCTTGATTCGGTATTCCAGTCTTGCGATGTAGACACCCGTCGAGGCGAGGCGGCCGTTCTTGGCGCGCATGTTCCAGGCAAGGAACAGTTTGCCATTATTGTCAAGACAGGTTCCCCGTCCGTTTTCCTTGAAGATGTCGCCGTTGCAAGTAATCACACCGGAATTACTGTTCACAAATTCACCCAGGCTGGAGTAGTAGGTCGCCTCGTAGCGCAGTTCCGTATTTTCAGCAACGGATTCGACAATCTGTCTGATATCGGCTTCCGTGCCGCGGGCGTACTTACGGACATTCTCAGCCGTAAGCATTCCGTTCTTGTAAGCATCCACAATGACCGGATCCAGACCGAAACGGTTCTTCGCATCACCAAGGGACATCTGCCCCGCCGCCACCATCGAGATGATTTGTTCGATCGTGTAGGTCTGCGCAACCTCATTCTTTCCGGCCTTCTTGTCGGTGTAGCTAGGCGTTCCCTGGACAGCCTTCATAATGTCGGCAATCTGGTTTTCTACCAGTTCGGCCATATTGAGGTCACCCAGGAAATGTCCCTGCGTTCCGTAAGCGGCAGCCGCCTGTTCTGCAGTAAGAATCGATTCATCCTTCACGAGTTTCGGCACCGTCGCGCTGTCGCTACGGATAATCACCTTGGCACTGTCAAACGCCGGCGAATCCGGATTCAGCGTCACCACACCGGGGCTCGTAATCGTCACCTTCTGTTCGCCGGTCACGCGCACCCACTGGTTATACTCATGCGGTCCCACATCCACAAGGTCCAGCGCCGCGCCCAACTGAGATGGCGGAACAAAACGGACTGAATCACCGACAGCAGGCACAATATCAGAATCGCCACCTTTCGGGAAAACCAGCTTCCACTGAGACGCGGAGGTCTTCGAAACATCGCTTGCCGCCTTCACCAGGGAATCCATCTGACCGTCCTTCCAGCAGTGGAAACGGAACAGATCCGAAGACGCATTATCGCCATTGAGGCCTTCGCTAAAGGTCAGCTGCAGCACCGCATTACCGTCGCTCATGTACGAAACTTCGGCTGCAGTCACCACAGGGCCAATCTTGTCCACCAGCTGGCCTTCTGCCGGGAACACGGAAGTCTTGCCGTTATCAGTATAGGTGTACCACACGACAATCTTTCCAGAATAAGGCTTGTCGAGTCCGCCAGTAAAGATTCCGGAGCCGAACGAGCCTTCGTTCGCCACGATGGATGCCGTGTTATCGCCTCTCTTGTAGGTAGGCTTATAGGTATTGTTGAAAAGAACACCGAACGTCATCCTGGAAGAATCCAGCGTATTCTTTCCGCCAAGTTCACCGTTGAACTGAATCCACACGCTGTCGCCACGACCATCACCGTCGCGGTCGTAAATGTAGGCGGTCTCGATCTGCGGAACAGGAGGCAGGGCGAAGTTGATGCCCTTCCAAGCCGCCGTATTTCCTGCCGCCTGGCCCTTCACATACAAGCTAGCACCCCAGGTTTCACCGACAGCCTTCACATAGAACATCGCTCGACCCGAATCCAGCTTGATTTCGGTAATGGGGTTGCCCAAGGAGTCGCAAGGAACCAAGGCATCGTCATCCGTCGACGGATAGACAATGTCGCTGCCCTTCGCCCATTCGTCGGCATACTGCACATAAACCTTGTAGGACTGTCCCACCCACATGGTGATATCCTTGTTCAGGTTCAGCGGCAGTGTGTCGCTCGAGATCGTAGAGCCCAGGATGTTTCCGAGAGAATCGGTATAAGTCAGGTCAGGCAGCTTATAGGCGCCCACGACAAAGTAAATGTCCTTGTACTGGCTGTTGTCCGAAACGAGAGCCACGCGCAGGTAGTAGACTCCCGGAGCAAGGCCATGGGCATCCTTGATCGCTTCCTTGTCGATCGTGAACTCGTCAAAGCTAGCGGAAATCTTAATGCCACCAAAGTAATTGCCGGCAGTATCAAGCGCGATACCTTCCGAAGGCAGGTTACCGCCATACAGCACGTAGGTTGATGCGCCGCGTTCAAACGAAAGTTCCTTGCCGTCTTCGGAGAAGTCGCAAGCCAGCTTGTTCCTGCGGACCTTCTGCCAGACTTCCCTAGAGATAATATCTGCATTGTCGGAGATATTCTTCAGCAACAGGCTCGCCTCGGTCTTCAGGTCAATCGAGGTATGCATGCGGAAGTTCGACTGGCTCGTATGGCGTTCCGCATAGAAAATGTGGAAGTTGTAGGTGCTGTCGGGAATAAGGCCGAGCGTATCCAAGTCGACGGCTCCCGCCACCTGACCGTGCTGACCACCGATGTCCACCACCAGCTTGTTGTCAATAAACACCCACACGTCGTCGTCACCGTAGAAGTCGAAGTACTGGCCCGGCACATATTCGAAGGTCGCCTGGATCTTCATAGTAAAGCCGAAGTTGTGGCCCTGCAGATTATCGTAGTAGGGGTTAGGGATGGTCTCGGTGCCTTCATCCAGGTACTTGAAGTCGTCCAACAGGAACATACCGCCCTTGCCCTTACTGGCCTCATTACCTGCAGAAACGTTGTCCTTTGAGACTTCGGCCAGCCAGAAACCTTCTTCGTCCATGGAAACATAAAGGTCGCGGCAAGTCATATTGGTAAGCGTATTGCCTTGAGCATCGACAGCGAGCGATTCCGGGAGGAACCAGTAGGCCAGGTGTTCAGTAATCTTGCAGTTTTCCGGGAACGGATCGGCTGGCACGGGAACGCCATTGGCGCCGAGTTCCTTTTCGACCATGCCGCGCATCGGGCTTCCGCTACAGCCACCGGAACCGAAGTCCGCGCTGACGCCATATTCAGGATTACCGTTGCCACGGACACCGTCGCCCTTGCCACCATGCAACCAGTCGAACATCATCACCGGAAGTTTCTTCACAGGGCAGTCACCCAACACACCGTTCGGATGCTTGGAATAGACAATCGGAGCACCTTCCTGACTGCCACGGACCCAGATCGTGTCGCTCAAGGCCGCCACGGAGTCCAACGAAATTTCAGTTGCGGTAGTCGGTTCAGTCATTGTCAAACCTTCGGAGCCCACGAAATTCGGGCCAATGGTCTGCTTGAAATAGACATTGAAACCTTCGGCAGGAGCATCGACCGCAGCGATAAACCAGCCGCAATACTTTTCTGCCACCGGAATCATCGCGACGCTATCACCATCCAGGAACATCTTGGCGTTGGTATTGGTCCACGGCGTAAAGAAAGCCACGATCTTCATCCCACCCTTTGCAGGATTGTCGTTGCCGGGTTCATCCGGATCCTTGGGATCATCCTGACCGGGGCCAACCGGTCCCTCGGGATCCTTGGGTTCTTCGGGATCTTCGGCAGGCTTTTGTCCATTGGTAAATTGCCAGGAACCGTCTTCATTAACGATGATTTTCGCCTGCTGTGAGGTCGGGAACAAATCCTTCAAGGGAATGGCGCCATCAGAAAGACGAGTGTAGCAGGTTTCGTCGGTATAGAAATTCAGCTCATACTTGTCCAAATCTCCGCTACTCAGGTTAAAGCGGAACACATTAGTGGCTTGAAAGCAATCAGCCCCCTTATCGGTGTACCAAGTACCATCGTCCCTATTGTAAATGGCATAATAAAGGCCGTCACCTTCATAAGTAACCGTAACAGAATAATTTGCCGCAAATACTGCAGGCACAACTAGAGCGAGCAACCAGATTGCTCTCTTAAAAAATCCACACCTCATCCACATCTCCTAGGGCAAACGCCCAATGCGCATTAAAAACGTTTTAGTATAGAAATAAATTTTTTTTCTCAAAAAATCAACACGGCAATGTGGAAAATGCCGTTAATTCTAGTTAACAAACGTGTAAATGTCGTGTTTTCGGGGTTTTTGTTCTCAAAAAAACTTAAAGACCCAGGTCGATGGCGTTCACTTTGCCGCGTCGAACACCCCACAGGAAGTCCTGGGTGCGGTCGATAATCACCTTGGTGTTCACCTTGATCTTGACCTGCAGGCGGGCGATATAGACGCCCGTAGCGGCAAGACGACCTTTTTCTGCACGCATATTCCAGGCTAGGAACAGGCGACCGTCGTTCTCGAGACAGTTCTTGGAGCCATTTTCCGTGAAGATGTCGCTATTGCAGGTGATCGTCCCGGAGTGGCTGTTCACGTAGTGACCAAGGCTAGAGTAGTAAATCGCCTCGTAGCGAAGTTCCGTCTTGTCGGCGACTGCACTCACGATCTTCTTCACATCCGCATCGGTTCCGCGGGCATAGTTGTGCACGTTCTCTGCCGTCAGGAGGCCGTTCTTGTAGGCATCCACAATCACAGGACTCAAGCCGAAACGCTTCTTGGCATCGCCAATGGACATGTCCCCGTTGCTCACCGCCGCGATGATATCCTCGATCGTGTAGGTCTTCGTCGGAGAACCGTCCTCGTTCACCGGATCCTTCTTGTCGGTGTAGACAGCAGTCGCCTGCACCGCCTTCACGATTTCGGCAATTTCGTTTTCAACCAGTTCGGCCATGTCGAGGTCGCCCAGGTAATGACCCTGCGTGCCGTAGATTTCAGCCACCTGATCTGCCGAAAGCACCTTGTCGCCACCCACCAGCTTGGGCACGGTCGCGTTCGGGTTCCTAATGATTACGCGGGCGCTGTCGAACATTTCCGTACCCGGTTCCAGCGTTACGACCTTCGGGCTGGTCACCGTCACCTTCTGCTCACCCGTAATGCGAACCCAGGGGTTCATCTCGTGCGGGAGGACTCCCTGCAGATCCTTCGCTTCGCCCAGCTGAGAAGGCGGCCTGAAACGAACGGAATCACCCACGGCAGGAACAATGTCGGCATCGCTACCCTTGGGGAAAATCAGTTTCCAGACATTGGCAGGCATCGTCCCGATGTCTCCTGCAGCCTTCACCGCGGAATCCAGCATATCGTTTTTCCAGCAGTGGAAACGGAAGAGTTCGACACCGGCATTGCTCTCGTCGATACCTTCACTAAAGTTGAGCATCAGCTGCGTGTTGCCATCCTTAAGGTACTTGACCTCGGCCGCAACGATTACGGGGCCGACCTTGTCCGTAAGAGCTCCATCGACCGGGAATATCGCCGTCTTGCCGTCTTCGGGATCGGTATAGGTATACCAGATATTGACCTTGCCGTTGTAGGCCTTGGTGTCGCCACCCGTAAAGATACTCGTGCCAAATCCGTCGCCCTCGGCCACAAGGCTCACATCCATGTCGCCATCCTTGTACGACACATGGTAAGCGTCATCAAAGCTTTCACCGAAAATAAACTTGAGCGAGTCGAGTACGCTCTGTCCGCCGAGCGGCTTGTTGAACTTGATCCAGATACTGTCGGTGCGACCGTCACCGGTACGGTCGTAGATATAGGCGGCTTCAATCTGCGGAACAGGCGGAACCTTGATGTTGATCTTGGTCCAGCTTACCGTCTTGTTCTTCGCACCTGCGGTAGAAATCGTAAGCGTTCCGTCAACCACCTCGTCGATTGCCTTCACGTAGAAATTCGCGTGACCTTCCGTGAGCAGGATTTCATCAATGGGTTCCCCCATGGAATCGCAAACAACCAGGTTCGGGGTCGAAGCCGTAATCTTCACCGCAATGCCACTATAAATCGTAGCCCATTCTTCGGCATACATGATGTACACCGGATAAGAGCGGCCGGCCCACATCTTTTCGCCCTTCACCTGGCTAATAGGCAAGGTGTCACTCACGACATCGCGACTCACCGTATCTCCGAAAGGATTCCAGAACTGTTCGTAGAAAGTCGTGTCGGGATTTTCGGGATCTTCGTAATTTACGACAAAGTAAGATGAATCCTTGACGCTTGCAAAGGCGAGATTCGGCAGTTCATACGGATCGATGGTAAAGGGAACATCCTTGTATTCGTCCGGATTACTCTTGAGACGAACGCGGATGTAGTAGTTGCCAGGAGGCAGAGCCTGAGCCTTGCCAATTTCCCTGACATCAACAGTCACTATCGTAAAATCGTTGCTCACGATGATGCCTGCATAGTAAATCGAATCAAGAACCTTGAGTGCCACGCCACCCTTGCCAAGACTGCGCCCAAACAGGACGAAGTCCGACGGGCCGCGTTCCAAAGTCGTATCAGTCGATGTATTCAGGAAATCACAAGAGAGCGCCTTCTTGCGCACAATCTGCCAGACTTCCTTCTGGATAAGCTTCGGGTCGCTCGAAAGGTCTGCCAGGAACATGCTCGCCTCGGCCTTCAGGTCCATCGAGGTGCGCATCTTGAAATTCGACTGGTTCTTGTGGCGTTCCGCATAGAAGATTCGGAACGGATAAGTTTCGCCTTCCGTCAATCCGAGAGTGTCCAGCTTGACCTTTCCTTCCTTGGCCTCATGCTGGCCACCGATATCCACCACAAGCTTATTGTTAATAAACACCCACACATCGTCGTCGCCCAGGAATTCGAAGTACTGCCCCTTCACATATTCGAACTGGGCCTGAAGTGCCATGGTAAAGCCGTAGTTGTGGGTTCCGTACTTTTCGGAATTGATGTTGTCGTACATCGGGTTCGGGATCTTGCTCGAAGAATCCGCCGTATAAAGATACTCGAAATCGTCCAGGAAGAACAGACCCTTTTCGGGGCTATCGGTATTCTTCTGCCCAAGCCAGAAACCGTCTTCGGTCAAGTTGAGTTCCAACTCACGGCAAGTGGCGTTGGTGTAGGTATTGCCGGCGGCATCCTGGGCAACCACTTCGGGAACGAACCAGTTATCAAGGTGGTCGGTCAACTTACAGTCACTCGGGAAATTGGCAGAACGGACCGGAACCCCGTTCGGGCCCAGCTGCGATTCGACCATTCCCTTCATGATGCCGTATCCGTTATCCTTCTTGCATCCGCCGGTACCGAAGTCCTGGCTAGTCGTACCGGCCTGGCTCGCGGCATTCTTTTCGTCGCTTTCGCTACCGTGCAACCAGTCGAACATCATGACCGGAAGTTTCTTGACAGGGCAGTCTCCCAGTTCACCCGGGAACTCCGCAAAAAGTTCGGGATCGCCATACATGGTCGCAAGAATCCATATGGTATCGGAAATGGCGAGAACGGAATCGAGCTTGATTTCGTCTTCTACAGAAATCTCTTCCTTGGTGACGCCGTTCTTGCCGACATTGTTGCCGCCGATCGTCTGCTTGAAATAAACATAGGCTTCCTTGGGAGTAAGGATAGACTGGAACTCGAACCATCCACAATAAGTTTCGGTGATGGGAGTCATATAGTCGCTCTTGCCGCTCAACACAATCGAAACACCCGTATTGGTCCACGGGGCTAGGAACCTGATTGTTTTCGGCGTAGGAACTGCGATGACAGGCTTGGTAGTTTCGTCATACAGAGTCACCTTTCCATCTTCGCCAATTTCTACCCAGACTTCGTAGATGGGCTGGTCTTCCTTACCCTGCTCGTATTCAGGGAACAAATCCTTAAGGAGCGGTTTGTTCTCTATTTCCGGATTCAGGTAGGTTTCGCAGTTTGGGGTTCCCTCGGTGCACATCAGGCCAAAACGCAACCGACGCTTGTCAATGGCGCTCGCCTTAAGGCGTTCTTCGGTAAACTTGATGTCGAAAGTTCCGTCTTCGCCCTTGGCGAGAGGCTTGAATTTAAGGTCATCGTCCTTTTCGTTGTCGGCATAATAAAGGGTATTGCCGTCATAGATCACATGAGCTATGGCGACATAACTCTGTGCAAACGTGTTCGTTGCTAGTAGGGCCAGGAAAAATACCAAACCCCGGAAAAAGTTATTGCACTTCATCCGCGCTCTCCATAATAAGCCCAAACACATTTCAACCAAGCGTAAAAATAGGTTATTTTCGCAATTTCATCTGCAAACCTCACCTCAAAATCCTAATTTTAAAGGCGTAATTTGAAAAACAACAGGAGTTTTCTATGAATCGAGTTTATCTGGTCGCCTCCGCCAATATGGAAGCTAAAGTCAAGGAAGTCATGGACGCAGTTGCCGGTGCCGGCCTGATTGCCGCCGCCTACAAGCCCTGCGTAAACGGGGCAGACGCCGTCAAGGAACTCAAGGCCCACAATTCCGCCGTACTCATGGAAAAGATCGCGGCCGATTTCCTTTCGCAGGACTTTGATTCCGTAGACGCCGTGGTTGTCGAAGGTGCCCAGGGTATGAGCGACGTGATGGCCCAGAAGTACAACGACACGCTCGCAACCGCCCTCGATGCAAAGATTTATTCCGACAGCGAAGATGCCGACCTGTTCTGCCCGAACCGCATCCTCTTCTGCCCCAAGTGCCTCGCCAAGGACTTGGCCGCAGAACCCGCCGAGCGCAAGACCAGCCAGGCCATGTTCCGCGCAGGCCTTCTCCTCAAGGCATCCAAGGCCAAGAAGCGCATTGTGCTCCCTGAAGGTTCCGAACCGCGTACCGTGCAGGCCGCAAAGCTCGTAATCGACCGCAAAATCGCCGTGCCGGTGCTCATCGGCAAGAAGGACGAAATCTTCGCCGTCGCCAAGGAACAGGGTGTCACCCTCCCCGCCGATATCGAAATCATTGAACCGTCTACAGAACTTGCCGAAAAGTACGTGCCGACTCTCGTGGAACTCCGCAAGTCGAAGGGCATGACCGAAGACCAGGCCCGCGCAGCGCTCGCCGACAACGTGATGCTCGGCACCATGATGCTCAAGATGGGCGAAGTGGACGGCCTCGTTTCCGGCGCCATCCACTCCACCGCCGACACGCTCCGCCCGGCCCTTCAGGTCATCAAGTGCGCCCCCGGCGTCAAGTCCGTGAGCTCCGTGTTCTTCATGTGCATGCCGGACAAGACCTACATCTACGGTGACTGCGCCATCAACCTGAACCCGACCGCCGAAGAACTCGCCGGCATCGCCATGCAGTGCGACGACACCGCGAAGGCCTTCGGCCTCCCGAGCCGCGTGGCACTCCTCAGCTACAGCACCATGAACAGCGGCAAGGGCCCGGATGCTGACCTCGTCCGCGAGGCAACGAAGCTCGTGAAGGAAGCTCGCCCCGAAATGCTCGTGGATGGTCCGCTGCAGTACGACGCTGCGACTGTGCCGAGCGTGGGTTCCCTCAAGGCCCCGGGTAGCACCGTCGCCGGCAAGGCAACCGTATTCGTGTTCCCGAGCCTCTCCGCAGGTAACATCGGCTACAAGGCCGTGCAGCGCAGCGCGAGCGGCACCATCGCCATCGGCCCGATGCTCCAGGGTCTCGCCAAGCCGGTGAACGACCTCAGCCGCGGCGCCCTCGTGGAAGACATCGTGTACACGATCGCTCTCACAGCTGTCCAGGCTAATTAAGACCGCTCGGCTCTATCGCATTAACAAGAATGTGATATCGCCTCGCTCTCGCCGACACGACTCGTTAATACGAGTCGCTTACGGCTCACGGTAAGACCGAGCCGGCTAAGCTCAACAGAGTCCTTACGCTGAAGCCGGTTCTCTCGCAACCGCCCCAGTTTAATAACTGGGGCTTTGTTGCTCACGGTAACACCGCTCGCGCCCAATCTACTAAGTACGGCCCCCGAGCGCTCGCTCTCGCAACCGCCCCAGTTTAATAACTGGGGCTTTGTTGCTCACGGCAAAACCGCTCGTCACCCACCAGTCATCCTACACGCGTGCGAAGCACGCAGTGGAGGATCCAGGCCCTTAATTTTAAAAGCATCGCCAAGGCGGTGCTTTCCTTTATTGTAAAGCCGGGTTCAGCCCGGCATCTTTTATTTCTTGTCGAGTTTCGCGTTAATCTTCTTCTGGAGTTCCTTGAGTTCCCAGCGGCCACGCTTGTCTTCAAGGAAATAGTTGGTGCGGATTCCACGCGAAAGTCCACGATCGATCAGGTCGAGGGCATCGGCGTAGCGCTTCTGGTCAAAGCGCAGCTCCGCCAAGAAGAAATAGTTGTAGAGGTCCCGCGGGTTCTTTTGCAGGGCCATGTTCAAGTACTTGTCGGCCAGCTTCTTGTCGGGCCACGAAAGAATCAGCGGCACGTAAGGCAGCACGAAATGCGCACGGCCCAGCACCTGGTAGTCCTCGGCGGCAGTCGCCACATCGCGAACCTTCGCCGCAACGCCATCCTTCACCGAAGTAAGCGCACCGCGTTCGTTCCCCCACATCGAAAGGGCGCTCGCGTACACGTGCGCAATTTCCTTGTTCTTGGGGAACTGCTGGTAGGCCGTCTCGCTAATCGCCTTCAGGCTATCGAGTTTCGCCTTGCGCTGGTTCTTTTCAAAATGAACGAAGCGGAACGAGAAGAACAGGCTCTTCACATAGCCCTCGGTAGCGCGTTCCCAGACAGACGAATCTCCCATCGCCTTCAGGTAATGCTCTATCATCATCTTCGCATTCTTGGCATCCGCCTTGTCGCCCTTGGCCCGTTCTGCACGAGCCGCATAGCAGGAATCCGCCACACGAAGGTCCTCGTTGGCAAAACCCATACCGCACACGGCAAAAAGCAGAAACAAAACCAAAAAGCGTTTCATCATTCCTCGCAAGCTACACTTTCCAACCCTGCAGCACCTTGTTTACGTGAGCAATCTGCTCCTTTTCGTCTTCGGTGCCGTGATAGGTCTTGAACAAAAGATAACGATATTCCATAAGGGCCGTTCGAATTAAGACCTTATCTTCATGCTTTAGCATAGCTATAATCCTCCTAAATACAATTTCTTCAAAATAAAGCTCCCCTCCTATTTAATTCCAGAAAAGAATTACTTCTTTCCCTTGCCCTTGCCGGAGAAGTAGTCCTGCTGGCGGGTAATTCCCAGCACAGCGTGCCACAAGGCTCCATTCGGGTTAATCTTCTTGCGTTCGTTGACGGCGTATTCGATAGGCACGTGCGAGAAGGCATTGTTCATGCTGCCCACGACCATATCCGTCTTGCCGGCCATGCCCGCGTGTACGGCGGCTTCAGCGAGCTGGAAGCAGAAAATGGCGTCGGTGCCCTGGGCGGGAATGCTCCTCACCATGTAGCTCGGGTCAAAGTACTTGATGTTGATTTCCTTGCCGACCTGGTCGAAATGTTCCTTGATCTTTCTTGTCAGGAATTCGCCGATATCGTTCTTCAAAATGTTGCCACTTGCGTCCCTACGTTCGGGCTGCCCCTTGAATAGTTCCTGACCAGCGCCTTCAGCGACGACCACCACGGCGTGCGTCTTGCCGCTGCTGTAGCGGCTTTCGAGAGCCTTGAAGAGCCCGTCGAGCGTAAAGGGCACTTCGGGAACAAGGCAGATGTTCACGACCGTCGTCGCAAGAGCTGCGTAGGCGGCGATAAAGCCCGAGTCGCGGCCCATCAGCTTCACGAGGCCAAGACCATTGAAGGCGCCATTCGCTTCGTTGTGAGCGCTGGTGATGACATCGGTAGCAGAGAGCACCGCAGTCTCGAAACCGAAGGTGCGGTCAATCAGATTCAAGTCGTTGTCGATCGTCTTCGGAATACCAATAACAGAAATCGGCTGCTTTCTCTTCTGGATTTCCTTCGCGATATCGTGGGCACCACGGAGCGTACCGTCACCGCCAATGCAGAACAGCACGTTGATGTTGAGGCGCATCAGGGTATCGACCATGACCTTCGCGTCCTGGTTACCGCGGGAACTTCCGAGAATGGTACCGCCGTCTTCCTGAATAGCGTCCACCACATCAGGGTTCAAGATAATGGGAGAATAACCGTAAGCGGGATTCAGGCCGCGATAGCCGTACGGGATACCGAAAATGTTCCTTACACCGTAGTCGAACCAAAGCACCTGCACAAGGCCCTTGATTACGTTGTTAAGACCTGGACAAAGGCCTCCGCAGGTCACGATACCAGCACGCGTCCAGGCGGGGTCGTGGAAAATCGTTTCGCGAGGACCGGCCGCTTCGAGCGACGGGATTTCGATGCCACGCTTGCAAAAATCCTGAATACGGCCGACGTCAGCCGTAAGGCTTACTCGTTCAGACTCGGACACAAAGGGAACTCCCTTCATGGGGGATTTTAATGTTCCCTTTCCAACCGTTTCGATAGAAAGGTCGTACTTTTCCGGATTATTCAAGATATCTTCTTGAGTCATGGTTTGTTCCTCGTTTTGCCTTCAGCAATACATCTAGGCACTCTAAAAATACTAAAAATAAGATCGCCAGTGCGCCAAATACGCTTAGATATCCAGCGGCGGGAAATGGATTTTCGTTCGAAGCCCTGGGTTCGTATTTTCAATTTCAATCTTCATATTGGTAAGAGCGCACAGTTTCTTCACCATAGAAAGGCCAATACCCGTACCACTCGTGGAACGCGTCATCTCGTTTTCCACACGGTAGAATTCCTGGAACACCTTCTTCATTTCGGCAGGAGGGATTCCCGGACCGTAGTCACGCACGGCAAGGTACATATCGCCACCGTTCACACGGAGCTCGATGCTGATCATCTTGTAGCTTGCGTTCTTCGAGAACTTGAGGGAGTTGTCCACCAGGTTCATCAGGATCTGCATCACGGCATCGCGGTCAATCAGGATCGCGACATTGTTCGCATCCGTATCGATAGACACCGTCAGTTCAAAGCCCTGCTTTTCAATATTCTTGCTGTAGGTCGCCACGAAGTCATCGAGAACCGCCTTGGGACGTTCCTTGCGGAGCTGCACGTTCCAGCGGTTTCCGTCGAGCTTCGACAGGTTCAGCACATTCTGGATCAGGCGCGAGAGGCGGTCCGCCTCGCTTGCAATTTGTCCGTAATAGCGCTGTTTCTTTTCTTCGTTTGCCACCCAAGAATTCTGCAACAGTTCCGCATACATCTTGATGGCCGTCAGCGGAGTCTTCAGTTCATGCGTAATGGCCGACACAAAATCCTGACGCTTGGCTGCAAGCGCGAGCCTGCTGCGCGTAAACCGGTAAATCGTCACCAGACACACCGCAACGACTACCAGAAGAATCAGGCCACTGAACAGCATCGTGAGCCCCGCCGAATTGGCAGTCGGGCCGGCATACATCTTGAACGAAATCTTCTCGTACGGGGGCGACAGCTGCCTATTGGTCCGCACCTTGTAGGAGTCGTTATACTTACCAATGGTCAGCAGCACCTTGTCTTCGTAAACGAGTTCAATGGCATACGGAAGTTCGGCATAAGCCAACTGCTCCTCTTGCGTCATGTAGTTTAGGTAAATGCCCTTATCAACCACAAAACCTTGCACAATCGGCAACATACCAATGTATATCGTGCGGAAAAACACCATGTAGTCGGAAGTCATCCGGATTTTCAAGTCCGTGATATTCACGTTGGTATTGCTTCCGTTAAAAATCGGAATGTCCGGCGCAATAGTCGTGTCGTTCTTCGCCGTTTCCGCCATATAGGTCAGCGCTTCTTCTTCGGAAGTCAGTTCCACGCGGGTCGGAATCTGCAGATCGGGAATCTCGTCGTACAGCTGGTCAATCGCCTCGGTGGAGTCGAGTGTCTGCACAGTGCGTTTCGGGAGTCCGTTCTTGATGTCAAGCACATCGAGCAGGTGCTGGATCAGGTCGCGCGTCTTCTTGCGCTGTTCCTGGTCGTCGAACGAGAAGTTGTCCCACATCGACTTACCGATACCCGTGCTGGTGTCGGGATAGAAAGGCGTCAGGAGTTCGCCACTGTGAGAAATCTGGAAATGTCCCACGAGCCCCTTGCGGCACTGTCTGTACAGCGAGTCGAAGTCACAATAAGGGCCACTTGAATCCGGGTAAGAGAAGAACTCCGAGAAAAGACGGCTGTTACCGCCAATCACCGTAATGGAGTTCAATATGCCGTAATCCTTGTAGGAACGGCTGTTTTCCAAGTTGAAGTCAGAAGAAAGACGCAAACGAAGGCTTTCGTATGCGGCGTCAATGCGTTCCTCGATCTTTTTTTCTTCAAGGGCCGTAGACTGTTCATACGTCTTGAAGAAAAGGATGGTCAACGGAATGGCTATGACCAGGAAAATGGAAACAAACACCAGGCGTTCTTTCAGGACGGCCTGGTGCTTTTTAATGTAAGTTACGACAGATTTCAAGTTTACTTGTCGCATTCCGGAGCAGAACGCATCTGATAACCTTCACCACGGAAAGTCACCAGAAGTTTCGGATGGGACGGATCGTCTTCGATCTTCTTGCGGAGCTTGGTAATGTGGATATCCACCGTACGGGTGTCCACGGAATCGGCGTTTTCGTAGCCCCAAACCTTGCGCAGGAGTTCGGAACGCGGAACGGCGTGATCGCGGTTGTTCCACAAGTATTCAAGGATTTCGATTTCCTTACGGGTAAAGGCGAGTTCTTCCGTACCGCGCACACCAGTGTATTCGCGGAAATTCACGCGCAGGCTACCGGCAACAAGCTTACCTTCGTTCTCCATGGTCTGACGGCTGCGACGGAGCACGGCGTCAATACGAGCGAGCAGCATGGGAACCGAGAACGGCTTCGGAATGTAGTCGTCGGCACCGAACTTAAGACCGTTGATGATATCGTCATCCGCATTCTTTGCAGACAAGATAATGATGGGGAGGGAACGGTCCTTTTCACGGATCTTGTCGCAAACGGTGAAGCCATCCATGCCCGGGAGCATCAGGTCCAACAGGACCAGGTTGTACTGACCCGTGAGGGCTTCGGCAAGGCCAGACTCGCCGTCGGCGCAGTGCTTGACCACGTAGCCGTTCACATTGCAGAGGTCGATGAGGCCTTCGGCAATAGCGATTTCATCTTCGATAATAAGGATTTTGGTGCTGCTTGTATTTTCAGTCATTGATCTACCTAGGAGTGTAATTAAATAGCGAGGCCTACGCCCAATTCAACAGTCATGTTTCCGGCATCGATTTCGCTCGGATAATCGCCACCGATGTAGTACTTGAAGTTGCCGTATGCGGCAATCGGGATAATCGGGAGCTTGGCACGGAGACCCACCAGGATGTGGCCACCGAGGCTCTTCTTGAGACCTTCGTCGAGAGCGGCGTCCTGCACCTTCTTCTTCATATTTTCGCCCAGCTGCTTTGCCTTATCCTGAGCAACGGCAATAGAATTGGGATCAGCAGGATCCACAGGAGTTTCTGCAAGCACGCGAATCATTTCTGCAGTCGCATCATCAACCACGCTAGCAACGAACTTCTGGTTCAGGACGAAGCTGTTCAGGTGATAAGAAAGACCACCACCGATATAGGGACGGATGATCGGCAAAGATGTAATCGGGTAGGTAATGGAAAGGTCACCGGTCATGGCAACGAACTTCGGAGTAGCCTTGCCGAACGGAGTGCCACCCAGTTCAATTTCAAGCGGAACTTCCACTTCGGAACCATCAAGGTTCTTCACATAAAGGGATGCGTCATAGGACCCCAGCTGGAAGTTCATGGTCGCTTCGATATCGATAATCGGGAGCAGATCAACCCACAGCTTGAAACCGAAGCCCTGCATCGTGCCGTCAAAACCGCCATGCTGCAACGAAACAGAACCATCTGAAGTCACGGCGGCCTTTTCGTTCATTCCGGTCATCTTGGTGCCAAAGCCGGGGGCATAGTGGCCACCGATGCCTATGATAGCGAAGGATTGCGTAGCAAGCAGTGCGCCTGCGGCAACTAAAGCTTTAAAGTTCATAAGGACTCCTTAACGTTTGCCATTGAAATTACATAAAAATTTCAAAAAAAGATACTATTATTTTCATAAAATACTTAAAATCACTGGATCGCAGGGATGATTATAATTTTTTTCTGGCCTTTTGCGACCGAAACCTGGTCCAGGCGGTAATCCCCGACAATCTGGCCATGCGCTCCGAGGGCAGAAACCGTAACCTGATGTTTACCTACGTCCACCGGGATGCGCGTCACGCAGATGGTATTGGGCATAAAGAGGCCCACACGCAGGTCAGCCTGTTCCAGCTGACTCTGGCCCACGTCTACAGCGATGTTCTTCACCAAGTCCAGAAGTCCGTTGCCGGTATTGGTCGCCGATTTTGCCTTCTGGGCCGCCACCGTTCGAATGACAACGCGGGTCGCCGTGCGGACCATTGTCGTCGCGTTTTCGTCCTTCATGTTCCTGTCCAGTTCAGCCTCGATGTTTGCCACCTTTTCGGGGGACATGCGCAGCTTGCTGTCCAGGTTCACACTGAAGAGGCTCGCCCGCTGGGGCACGGGTTTCTTCTGCGGCAGGGAAAAACCGACATGGAACGTGTTGCCGCCCGCTCCAGGAACCGGAGGCGCGACCAGGGTAAACGTGTTGATACGCCCCGTCTTTCCGTCCTTATAGGTAAGGTTCAGCGCACCCGCGCTCACGAAAGTTCCCGACAGGTACATCTCCCCCAGAATGGGGCTATGTCCCGCATAACCGATCACGATCAGCTCCTGTCCCTTGGTACGGGCATCGCTTGCCTGCAAGGTCTGCTGCGGAATCGGAGTCTTGAATTTCTTCAGTTCGTCGGCACGGTCCATCCGGACCAGGCTTTCCGTGATGAATTCCCAAACTTCACGCGGAACCTGACCGCCACTTTCCTCGAACGCCTTGGCCGCCTGCACATACGAGATGGCGGCATCGTCCTGTTCACCGGACATTTCGTAGACGATTGCACTCAAGTAACGCAACCAACCGCTATCGTTCACCTTGTCCTTGTCTTTCTGGTACAGGCGCTCCATGGCAAGCTGTGCGCGACGCACTTCGACCAAGGCGCCATCCAAATCTCCGATGGCGAGGTAATTCAGGATCTGGTACTGGTACATCAGCAGAATTTCGAAGGGGCGGGCCCTGTACGGGCGGACATTGTCGTTGGTCAGAACAGCCGCCGTCTCGTTGGTCACCGACTTGGTATACAGGTCTTCATACACCTGCTCCGCCTTCTCAAAGTGCTTGATGCTTTCCTTGTTCTTTCCGTTGTAGTGGTGAAGCGCACCCTGGTCGAAATGGTAGAGGAAGACACTGTTGTCCCCGTAGATATCGTCCTTTTCTTCTTCGATTTTCTTGATGGTCGCCTCGAAGCCCTCCTTTTCGAGAACCGGGGCAAGCGTCTCGTAGCGAGTCAAGGACTTATTCGCGCAGGAACAAAGCAACAAAGCCGATAAGGCAAGCAGGATAAAATGTTTCATGAGCACTCCGTGATGACGGTAGTGGAAATATAAAAAGCCTCCGGCGGAACCGGAGGACTTCTCAAAAACTTGAAGGCGAAAAATTACTTTTTCTTCTTCTTGCCCGATGCATCGAGAGTCACTTCGACAGTCTCTTCGCCCTTCACGGTCACGAGAGCTTCGGCGGACTTGCGGTTAGAGCATTCGGCACGGACCACGTGGTCGCCAGCATCGAGGTTGTTGATGGTGAGAGCGGCGCCATCGGTCTTGTCGGCATTGTCGCCGTCGATGTAGATGATGCACTTACCCGGAATCGTCGTCACCTTGATGTTGCCCTTCGGAATCTTGGTACCGAAGTCAAACACGTTACGCTTGTCGTTGCCCGGCCAAATGTTCACGCGCTGGTTCACGAGTTCGTAACCCTGGTCAATCACCACAAGGGTCTGACGGCCAGACTTGACGCTCATGTTTTCGATGGGGCTCTTGCCGAGGGGTTCGCCACCGAGGAACACGTCGCTGTTAGGCGGGTTGGTGATAATGGTGATGGTAGCAGCCTTGCCGCGCGGAGGTGGATCGTCGTCTGCAACGGCGGAAGTGACGAGGAATGCGACCATAAGCGCAAAGATATACAGTTTCTTCATGGATTTCTCCTATTTGTTTATTCTAAAAATATAAAGTTTTTGTGGAATTTAAATTTTTTTTGTGCAAAAGTTTGGTAACTAACGGAAAATGAATAATGAAAAATTAAAAAAGGGCCCCTAAAAAACTACTTTTCACCATATGAAAGCGCTTTACCAGAAAATCCGCACCCTAAACGGAAAGAACTACGGCCTCTACAAGTCGCTTGCAGACAAGCCTTGGGATTTTGGCGACTTCGTCCTGGAATTTTTGCACGTACAGGGGGATCCGTACGCACCCGCCTCGCGCGTGACGATTCGTGCCAAGCTCCAGATTCTAGGCTACGCCGCAGAATGGGGTGGCTCCTTCGAACGAAGGCTCGCCTTGAGCGACTTCCTGCACCGCAAGCTTTCGCGACTGGTGCAGGAGAAATACCCCGACAAGGATGCGGCTGTCATTTTCGACGTGGCTGGACCCGAGATGCTGGTGCGGAATTCGCTGTGGATTGACAACGGAGAACTCCGTGCGTGCCTGCAGGTAAAGCTCCCCGGCGAAGGTCGCAAGATCCAGGCGGAACTCGCCGCCGAAATTTTGACGATGGTCTTGCCGGACCTGGTATCGGCCGGACTGTATTACGACAGGTCCGACGAAGGCGCTTTGCAGGAACATTACCGCGTACTCGCCGAACGCAAGGAAATCCTATCGCAGATCGATGCATGTGGACTTTGCGCATTCGTTCCCAACGGGGCCGTTCTTCCGCGAGCCTCCGGCCTGAGCGAAATGCCACTTGAAAAGGCGATTCCCTTTGTAGCCCCCGAAGAGATGGCGGTGACTTTGAATGTATGCGGTCGCGAAATTCGCGGCATGGGAATTCCCAAGGGAATCTCCGTGATTACAGGCGGAGCCTTCCACGGGAAATCCACCTTGTTGCAGGCTTTGACGCGTTCCGTCTACCCGCACATTCCAGGAGACGGCCGCGAAGGGATCGTCATCGACGAGACTGCACTGCGTATCGGAGTCGAAGACGGACGCAGCGTCCGCGGCACCGACCTTTCGATGTTCGTGCGTGACCTGCCGGGCGGTGTAAGCACCAAGAACTTCAACACACTTTCTGCATCGGGTTCCACGAGCGAAGCCGCCAACCTCCTCGAAGCCATGGAAGCAGGTTCACGGACGTTCCTCATCGACGAGGATTCCTCGGCAGTGAACTTCTTGATCCGAGACGTGCGCGTACGCAAGCTCCTGGGCGATGACCGCGAACCGCTCATTCCGCTGACCGACCGCATCAAGGAACTTGCCGCCGCAGGCTTCAGCTTTATTCTTGTGGCGGGCGCCTGCGGCGATTACCTCGACCTTGCAGACAACATCATCGTCATGGCGAATTACAAAGCCGAATGTGCGAAATTCACACCTGCACCGTCCACGTCATCCTGGAGGGACGACGCCCCGACGGGATCCACAAAACCTGCCGAAGTGACGAAACCGCGCGCCTTCGCCACCTACATGCAGCCCCTGCAGAAATCAGTCCGCCCGACTTCCGCCGTAGAGCGCCAAGTCAAGGTGAAGCTCTCCGGCGATACTTTGTTGCAAATAGGATTCCTCGTATCGGACACTTCAAGGCTCAACACGCTCGTCGACAAGCAGCAGCGATTCGGCGCAGGATTCCTCTTACTGAACCTGTTGCAGAACGCCGCAAGCAATAACGACGCAGCCCAATCCGTCGCAGGAGTCGCACAAAAGCTCTGCGAAAACATCAAGAACGTCGGCTTCCGCAACCTGCCCCAAGGCATGAGTCGCGAGATGAGTCTCCCCCGCCCCGTTGACATCGCCTGCGTCGCCTTCAGGTTAAGAGAAGGGAAATAAACAAAGGAATTGGACATGGTATTCGTAAGTGTTGGACAAAAATACGGATTCGTAAGCGCCGGCGACGTATTCCGCCAAAAGCTCGCTGAAGCCGAGAAAAATGGCGAAGAAAAAGCTGCCAAAGCCCGTAGCAAAGGCCACGCAGATGCAATCGACGTGTTTGCGAGTTTAGGAGTTTCCCCTGAAAAGATTGCCGAGGCAAAGGCCAAGCTAGACGCCATCAGCAACAAATAAAGTACTAGCTATTTCTTGAACAAATTTGTTTGTTCCGCAAGAGCTTTGGGTTCTCGTCTTACATCCCAAAAGTCAGCGATGTAGATTACATCCCTGTCGACATAGTAGATAATCTTGTTCAGACAACCCACAACTATACTGCGGTATTCCTTTTCCCGTTTCACCAGAAGAGGTTCAAGTTTCCCTAAATATGGGTTTAGCCGCAGAGATTGCTCTGTTAGCCGAACATTTCCGACAAACTTTTCTCTAAATCTTATTCCAAAATGATTTTGAATGTAAACAGCAGCGTTAACGAGAGCCTCTTCGGCTTGAGCATGCCAAACGACATTCATACAGTGGACGCCCGCAATTCCGTTTGAAATTTTTCATCCAAACGTTTGAAAACTTCTTCGCTAGTTCTTCCTAATCCAGCATCAAAGTCTTGTTCAGCTTTGTCCAGCCTGTCGTTGATTTCATCCATTGTATATGGACGAAGCTCGGCGCCTTTGATTTTATCAGCTCGCTCCATTAAATGAGTCGCAACCCAGCACATATTGTCTGCGCTGAGCGTCCCATAAAGGTATTCCAACAAACCGTTCAATGCTGTAGAGCTCATATACAACCTTCTTTCCCATAAAATACATTTTTTTTCAATGTTTAAGTGACTAAAAAAGATAAATGTGCAAAAAATGAGGATAACACTCCTAGAATGCGGGACCCAAAAACGCAAGTTTGGGGCAGTCAACCTTTCTTTATTCCAATTTGGAGTATTTTTTGAGTGAATCTTGCTCAAAAATGATTGTTTGGGGCAAAAAAGATATATATTTTTATTGACATATTGAATTAGAGTAGTACTCTTGTTCCTGCTACGAAAAGTCTGGTAAATTTTTCAAGGGCGCAAGCCCGCAACTTGGGAATAAGACGAACACTCACACCGATCGGGTGTGGGTCGTTGGGCATTTGCCCGCGGTTTTGTTCAGTTTTTGACTGACAATTCCCGTCGCGCTTAAAGTTGCAGGTTTACCAGAGCCTTCGTAGTATAAGCCGAACGATACCATGCCTTTTTTTATTTTCCGAAAAAGTATGGAACATCGTCATTGCGAGCGAATGCGAAGCAATCTCTAGGGGCATTCCGAATAAGACCGCTGCTCGCAGCCTGCCTTTGGCAGAAAAGAGAGGTCTATATGAACGGAAAAAAGATTGATGCAAAGAACCTTCGTGAAAAGGCGACAATTAAGGAAATAGAAAAGAAACGAGGGTATTATAAATGGTGGGCGGATAAAAACGCTTTAGAAGTGCTGTTGAATAAGCTGGGCGTAGCTGGGTTTGATGATGTCAAATTAGATGTTGAATCAGAAGACGGCCTGTATTGCATTTATGTGGGGATTGCTTGCAAAGAGGTTATCGGAAAGCGCCTTAGTCATCATATTAACCGTAAAATGAGGAACTCGACGTTAAGAAGAAGTCTGTCTTGTCTTGTTTCCGAAAAACAGGATCCTGCAGAAATTGAACAGGATATCAATAATTTTATTGATAAACTAAAGGTCGAATATTTTGTGTGTGACCCAATTTCTGAAAAAAAACTTCATGAACTAGAACGTTCCTTGATTCAAGATAAATTGCGTATTTTGAATATTAGTGAAAATGAGCATAAAAAAGCAGGACCATTCGTTGACGAATTGAAACGGCTGAGGAAGGAGATGAAGACGAAAATAAAAAGCGCCAAAAATCTAAACTGAAATCAACATAAATATGAAAAACATACAACCAACCCGTAAAAAAGGAGAAAAATATGTTCTGTTCTCAATGTGGAAAAGAATTGCCCAATGATGCTAAATTCTGTGATAGTTGCGGAAAGGCTCTGCAACCGAGCACTGAAAAAACTCCAGTATTGCCCAAACCAAATCCGTTTGCAGAACCAGGTTCTCAACCTTCAGTAACTCATATTAATATTGGGGTGCCAAATGTTGGGATTAATGTTGGAAATGTTGAAGTATCTCCCAAAAGTAAAATAGGAGCATTCCTTCTTGCTCTATTTTTTGGAGGTTTAGGTTTCCATAATTTTTATATGGGACATTCCGCAATAGGTGCGATTCAGTTAATTTTGCAAATTCTCATTTGGGTGCTGTCCATACCGACTTTGGGGTTGAGTTTTATCGTGGAAATACCTTTTTTCCTTTGGGTGTTTATAGAAATGATTATGATTCTGTGCGGCTCCGTCAAAGATGGTGATGGACTTCCAATTAGACTTTAAGGAGAAAAATATGTTCTGTTCTCAATGTGGAAAAGAATTGCCTGATGGGGCCAAATTCTGCAATTATTGTGGGTTTGCATTACAGCCAAGTAGTAAAAATAATCCTATAGAACAGAGAGAATTTGTAGCTGACCAAGCTGCATCAAATATAAATGATAGAAACGCTAAGCAGCCGCTTTCTCTGGATGATTTTGCTGGAGATAACAAAGGAAAGTTGCCGTTATCTGGGGTATTTGCCGTTATCTTGATTATACTTATAGCCAGTGTAACTCTTACGAGTTATTTTGTTAAAGATGAAGATGTAGTAGGAACCGCTATTAAAAAAGTTTATGCCATATTTGAAGGGGAAATTGATGTTAACGATGCTGCTGATGAAGCTAGCGCTATTTTAGTAACATATAGTAAACTACAAGATGCATACTATGCCGAAACTGAAAAATTTGGCTCTCTGCGGGAAATAGGTTTTTCCAATAAGAAAGACTCTTATTTTGATTATGGGGAACTGAAAAATCCAAGGGGAATGTATATAAGCCCTAAAAAGTCAATAGGTCAATGCACGAAAGGACAAAAAATATCCATTTTTCCTGTCCAGAATAGATGGTATTCTGAGATAAGGTTTAAGTGTAAAATTGATTCTGGATGTGAAATATTAGCATCTATGTGTAGGTAAATAACCTTCGAAAAAAGACAAGATTGCGACATAAATGGAAGCATCAAGGATGCAAAATATGAGTAGTCAATCTACAAAAATATCTCTGTTGGCAACTTTGCTGCTGACAACGTCAATTCCTGTATTTGCAGCCGATTGCAAATCCATCCGATTTGCATATCTTAAGGAAAGGCATCGTTGCATATCTTTGTTCCGGGAAGCCTACGCACCTAATAAACAACCCTCGTCTGGAGACTTTCAGATGACGGACGTAGGCGTAAACATGTGCTTTGCAGCTCTTAAATCAGATTATCCAGAATTTTTTGACGGAGGCGAGTGCGTTGGTGTCGAAGAAGAAAATATTGATAAGAAATTTGAAGGGTATACAAAAAAATGCTTGCATCAGAGTAATTTTTTAGAATGTGAGAAAATTCTAAAAAATGTAAAAAGTGTAGATAATGTCAGAAATAGTGATGGAGCAACATTACTTATGATTGCTGCTCAAGAGGGTGATCTCAATGCAATGGATTTTCTGCTTCAGAAAGGGGCTTCTGCAAGAAAGGTGAATCACTATGCGAGGACTCTCCTACATTATGCGGTTACTCCAAAAATAGAAAAATTTGACGGATGTAATGATACAAATGAAGTAATATTGAATGTTGTCCAAAAAGTTCTTGATTTGGGTGTACAGCCTCAAGAATTAAGTTTGTCTGGATGGGACGCACTTTTTTCTGCGATGAACAAAGATTTATCGAGCGACGTTATAGAACTTTTGCTTAATGCCGGGGCGAATCCTAATTTAAGATGTCTAGTTGGAAAAGAGCGAATAGCGCCTATTCTCAAAGCAATAGCAAGAAATGATTTAGAAAAAGTTCAATTGTTACTGAAATCCGGCGCAAATCCAAATATGAAATCGCTTTTTGTGTCAGAGAAAGGTCATTCGTGGGAAGATCCGCTTCTCATCACAGCAATAAACAATAGTAATGTAGAAATTGTCAAAGTTCTTGTTGATGCGGGAGCAAATGTAAATACAGTGAGTGACGGAATGGAAATAAATTTTTCACCACTTGAATGGGCCGAGCATTGTGCAAAAGAAAATTTAGGATGTGAGTGTAATGACGAAATTTGTAAGGAAAGGTGTGACGCGGCAATAGAAAAAGATGAGATTGTTGTTCTTCTCAAAAAAGCTGGTGCTATCAAAGTATTTTCCTATGGAAGAAGCTTTATTGAATACTGCTGGCTTCATGATTTGACAGAAAAGATGGTGTATGATGCAATTAAACAAGGTGCCGATGTGAACGAAACGGACTCAGTAGGCTGGACTCCGTTACACGGAGTAGCTGCAGAAGGTAAAAATCCAAAAGCTATGATGGCGTTAATTAAAAAGGGGGCTTTTATAAATGCGATGACAAAGGAGGGAACGACCCCGCTTTTGCTTGCAGCGGCATATAACTCAAATCCAGCGTTTGTAAAAATGCTTATAAATGCAGGAGCCGATATAGATGTAAAAGGTCCTGCGAAAGGGCCTGAGCGAAAAAATGCTTTAGAACTTGCAGTAGCCTTTAATGGTCCTGAAGTTGTAGAAAGTTTACTTAAAACAAAATTGGGAGCTAATTTGAATGACGAAGAAAAATGTTGGTTGGTTCAAAGCGCTATTCGCGATAATCCTAATCCAGATGTTTTGAAGGTGCTTTTTAGAAATGGTTTTAATGCAAAGCCGCGTTCGGCTATTTTTGGTTTGGTTAATTTTAATCCATTAGCTACTGCATTGAGTAAAGGAAAAGAAATTGAAATAATTAAACTCATTCTGCAAAATGGAGGTGTTGTAAATGATGAATGTATGCGGTTAGCTCGTGATTTACCGATGGACACCCCGGAAGAAAGAAAATACCGCAATCAAATGATTGACCTTTTGACAAGGCATAAAAAGTAATTCAGAATTCATATGAAATATTTTCTATTGATAATCCTATATACATTGTTTTTTGCCGAAGTTTCTTTTGCGCAGTATGATGAAGAATATTCCGAAGAATACGATGCTATTGAAGAAATTGAGCCTGACCATTCCGCAAAGGATGCTCCGAATTCTCAAATCATAACACAAATTAAAGAAGAAATCGCACTAACAGATATCCGTCAGGAAAAAGCATCCGAAGCGGCAAATGTTACTACAGAAGGAAAAGAATCTTCGCAGGACAAACAAAAGAAAATACATTGGGTTCCAATAGGAATTTTTACGGGTGTGGCTGCTGTTGGAGGAATCCTAGCATATGTTTATGATAAACAGGCAAAGGATGCTACGGCAATTCCTCCTTCCAACGCAACAGAATATCGAAAGGGCTATGACGATTCGGGGAAATATCAAAGCATGCGAAATATTTCCCTTGGTATAACCGCTTTAGGTCTTTTGGGTATAGGAATAACTTTTTTGTTTTAGGTAAAAGATGAAATATTATTTAGTTTGTTTCAGTTTTTTATTTGTTTGCGCTTGTACGGATTATCAAGATGATTGGGTTCAAATGTATGGCACTGCCTTTGTCAATGAATTGGAGTCGCAACCAACTTCAAATGCTGATTCTTATATCAAGCCGTCCTTTGGTGAAGAACATGGCACATCTAGTTCGACAGGATACGTAAATTATTTTAGTAGTAGCTCTCAAACGGATGATCCGGGACACTATGAAGCAAAAAGTTCTAGCAGCATATCTGACTCTTATTTTAATGAAGAATTACTTGCGGCTGGGAAATATGGCGAATTTCTAGATTCCCGCGATGGGCAAGTTTATAAAACGATTGAGATAGGTTCTCTGGTTTGGATGGCTGAAAATTTGAATTATTCTGTAGCTGGCAGTTACTGCTATAAAAACAATACGAGCTACTGTGCTAAATATGGACGCCTGTATACTTGGAATGTGGCGATTGATGTTTGCCCCAATGGATGGCGTTTGCCAACAATGTATGAATTTGAATCGCTACTGACGGGTAACGGAACTAATCTTAAAGCCACATCTAGTTGGTCTAGTGGAGGGTGCGTCAAATGTAATGGTACGAACTCAACAGGATTTTCCGCATTGCCTGCAGGCAGTAGAAGCAGTGATGGAGTATTTGATTTTGAAGGATCCTGCACCTATCTTTGGAGTTCTACGAATGGTAATGCCTATTACAATTACGAATTGACATTATGTGGGGGTATGGCGAATGTGGAAAGTTTTGAAAAAGAAGGGGCTCTTTCCATTCGTTGTGTTCAGGACTACTAATAAGGAATCATCGTATGGATTTAAAACATAAAATATTGTCTTTTCTTATTCTTTTTTTGCTTTTCGGAATTTGTGGATGTAAAGAATCTGAACAGAGTCGTTCGGAGCACAATTCCGAAACATTGTCAAAGTTTGAATCCAACACATTAAAAGATTCGCGAGATAATCAATCTTATAGGATTGTAAAAATCGGCAAGCAAATATGGATGGCAGAAAACTTAAGATATAAGTCTAACGAAAGTTGGTGCAGTAGTTCAGCAAAATGCGAAATTCACGGACGATTATACACTTGGAAAGCCGCAATGAAAGCATGTCCTGATGGATGGACCATTCCTGACAATTCCGATTGGGAGACTCTAAAACGATTCGCAGAATCAAAGGTAGGAATGGGTAAAGCAGGCAGAGCCTTGAAGGCTAATGTAAAAAGCATGTATCCAAACTCTTTGACTTCTACTGACGAACTTGGTTTTTCCGCAATGTTAGCAGGGGATAAAGTTGGAGACAAGTACACTTTTGTTGAAGAAACAGGCTACTATTGGAGTGCCGATGAAGAAGATGCAACCCATGCCTATGATTGGATTTTTTCTGACAAGTCCGATGATTTGATTAATGGCAATATAGCGTTCAGTTATAAAAAGAACGGCTTTTCTGTAAGGTGTATTAAGAAGGAGAATTCTCAAATTGCTTACAATACATTTGTAGACAATCGAGATGGAAATACATATCGCATGATAAAAATAGGTAATCAAAGTTGGATGGCGGAGAATTTGAAATACAAAACGCAGAACAGTCGTTGCAATAAAAAAGACGATTCAAAATGCTCCAAGTATGGACGGCTTTATGGTGAAAATGAGGGACTTTGTCCCATTGGATGGCATTTGCCAACTTATGAAGAAGTTGCTGCGTTATTTGATGCTGTAGGGGGTGTTTTTGTATATGCTTCAGATTTTGATGATTGGGAAGGAGGAAGTTACACTATTTGGGATGCTTACACCTCAGAAAAGCTTAGATTAAATGGTTTTATAGACAATTTAGGTGCGACTTTTCATATGGGGGACAATCATAGATGGTCATGTGATGGTGATTGTAGCATCACGACTTCAAATGCTTTTATAGATGATGCATATGTTCGCTGCGTTAAAAATGATTTGAATAATTATCAAAGCAAAAAGAATCAAGTGAAAGATGTGTATGGAAATCATTCTACTACATCTGTTATTTCGTCATCTTCACCTAATTCTGTTTCTGCAAAAGACGTTATTGTAGATTCTTTTACGGATAGCCGCGATGGACATATTTATAAATCGTTAAAGATTGGCACTCAAACTTGGATGGCGGAGAATCTTAAGTATAAGGGAGGTTATTATAGTTGGTCTGATGCTGTTGGATTTTCTGCAAATTTGTGCGGAACACACCATGTTTGTGGATTAAGCGGAACGGTTAAAGGCGTTTGTCCAAAGGGGTGGCACTTACCTAGCAAATATGACTTTGAAACATTGATTGCTGCAGTGGGAGGAATGACAAAAGCCGCATATGCCCTCATGTCAGACTCTATTGATTGGTGCACACGCTGTAATGATTTCTCTAGATTTACAAACGACTACGGTTTTTCAGCAGTGCCCAATGGCTATATCAACTATTTTGGAAAAGAAAAGAATGATGGGAGAATTTACTTCTGGAGTTCTACAGAAGCGGACGGAAATACGGCATATGATATGTACATGGGAATTGACAATGTTTATGACAATTATGACTACTGCAACCTCCCTCCCGTGATCGGAGTGACTGGAACTGTCAAGTACAATCGTTATTCAGTCCGTTGCCTTAAGGACTAACTGTTTAGACAAAATACACAAAACGCAGACTCACACGAGTCTGCGTTTTAAGTTTCCGATTTTGCGGCTTTGCCGTTCAAGATGACATGGTAGCGCGGGGCAGAGCCCCGCCACACTAGCTTACTTCTGGTGAGCTTTGAACCAGCGAATGAGACCGTTGGTGGAGCTATCGTGGTTGAGTTCGGCGTCGGCCTTGGCAAGTTCCGGAAGGATCTTCTTGGCGAGCTGCTTACCGAGTTCAACACCCCACTGGTCGTAGCTGTTGATGTTCCAGATAACGCCTTGCGTGAAGATTTTGTGTTCGTACATGGCGATGAGGGCGCCGAGCGTTTCCGGAGAAACGTAGTCCATCATGATGGAGTTGGTCGGCTTGTTGCCTTCGAACACCTTGTGCGGGGCGAGGAATGCGATTTCTTCTTCGCTCTTGCCGTCCTTGCGGAGTTCTTCCTGAGCTTGGGCGAGGGTCTTGCCGTTCATCAAGGCTTCGGGCTGTGCAAAGAAGTTGGAAAGGAGCTTTTGGTGATGGTCGCCGACCTTGTTGTGGCTGTTGGCCGGGGCGATGAAATCGCACGGAATCATCTTGGTGCCCTGGTGGATCAGCTGGTAGAAGGCATGCTGGCCGTTCGTGCCCGGTTCGCCCCAGAGGATCGGGCCAGTCTGGTAGTTCACGCGCTTGGAGTCGCGGTCAACGGCCTTGCCGTTGGATTCCATGTCGGCCTGCTGGAAGTAGGCGGCGAGGCGGTGCAGGTACTGGTCGTACGGGAGCATGGCGTAGCTAGAAGCGCCAAAGAAGTTGTTGTACCAAACACCGATGAGGGCGAGGATAACCGGGAGGTTCTTGTCGGCCGGAGCGGTCTTGAAATGCTGATCCATTTCGTAAGCGCCCTGGTGGAGCTTCATGTAGTTATCGAAACCAATGCGGAGAGCGATGGAAAAATATCTTTGGGCGTTCCCCGGCCCAAGTTCCCTGAGCTTGTCGAAGGGTGGGCCGGGTCGGGCTATATTCTGGGGGCAATCGACAGCGCTCGCGCTTGCCGCTCACCTCCCAGAACCAAGCCTCGCTACGCGAGTCTTGTCCTCAAGGGGTCACTATCCCTAACGCACCTTTTATTTGTAGTATTCTTCTGGATTTTTTCCGTAGAAACGTTCAAAATAATCAACAACACCATCCCAATCGGGATAAACAGTGTCAACTGTTTTTCCTAGCAGGTTTAGTTCTTCGCGAATTTGGTTTTTCGCTTGTTGCGGAATGCGAATCTTGGCGAGACGGATTTCAGGGCCCTTGTTGGATTCAAGAGTCGCCAAATGAAGCCTGTCCCCATTCATTCCAAAAAGAAGAAATACCCCTTGCTGCGCCTTGATTCGTGGATTGTCCAACAGCGGATGGACGCAGTATATAGATTCCAGATGGTCTTTTACAATTTCGTCCTTGAAATGCGGCTTCTCCGCTCGGATTTCATGGAGCAAATGGTGTATTGAGTCCTGTTTGTTGAATTCTTCTATATCGGGACTCATCCCCCTTATGTCAAGATTGTCGTGTGCGTAAACAGAAATATTTGAAATGACGCTCACCTTGTCGGAATGCCAGTTGCAAATGGATTCCTCAGGAATTTCGTAAATAAGTACTACACAATCTTTGCTGTCGTCGTCTTTAGACTTCGGATCAATGTAAAGTGCAAAAAATAGGGCCTGCAACGAATCTGGCGTGATGTCAAGCAGCCGAGTACGAATCCTGTAGTGTTGCATTAGTGCTAGTTTTTCGAAGGTCGTTGAGCAATGGGCGAATTCACTGGACATTCTCCGTTCACATTCCCGGAACAAAATCGATTCACGACCACTTTCAAGCCAGCCGCCACGGGCGATATTTGGGGTGCCTGCACTGTTGCCGTAATCGAGGGGTTCACCACGAAAGTATAGACGGACATTCTCTCGATGACCGCACACACCTCCCTTCTTCAAATCTTTGAGAACATCAATGTATTTGGCGACAGATGTCACTTCGTGATATTCGGACATCACAGCACCTCTACTCCTGTAATTGTATAGGCTAGATTGGGCGATGTTCCTGTTTCGTCTATCGTGAATTTTAGTGGCTTCTTTTGAAGCATTGCGTTGGCAAAGAGAATGCAGCTGACAACTTTCAAACAGTGATAGTTTAAGGGATTCTGCAAATCAATCAACTTTGTTGTTGTTTGTGCGACTTGCCCTTGAACGATAGTCGGCATGGGAGTCTCTTCTAAAAGATTCCAAAGACTTTTATTCGGATCTTCGAAAAGATGCTTTCCAACCCCTTTGATGTAGACTTGATTTTTCTCTACTCGAGTAGTTGTTGCAACAATAGCATATGTCATAATTATATTCCTTTAATATTTGGATGCATGGAGCCTAATTTGAATCTTTTACACATCGAACTGACAGAGCATTTAGTTTGCTGTTGAAATCCCAGCCAGTTGTGTTCCAAAGACTGCAGCCGGCAGTAAAGTATGCTTTGCTGCTATTAATTTGAGATGAAGACCAAAAGAACCGATATGGAGACTCGTAAACAAATTCGCCCTTCACTCCAGAGTAATAACCTGTTGGCAAAGCGGAAAAACCATACGCGTCTGTTGCATTAGGCACATCATCAGATCCCGTTGCGGTTATATTATTGCAGTTTTCTACGACATGAAAGAAGATTGTCCAATCTGTAGAATCTGGCAAATGCCATCCTGTTGGGCACACTCCGCGAACAGGATATGTTGGGGTGCATTTTAATCCAAATCCACAGCGATAACCCCCAGAAGTATATCCTGCACTATCCATAGCTGCAGACCATTTATAGAGTCTACCATATTTATTACAGTAAGCGATTGAATCTTTATAGCAGAAACTCTTGGCGGTTCCCTTGTTGTAATTGTAGTTCAGATTCTCCGCCATCCAGGTTTGTGTCCCGATGGTCACAATCTTGTAGGTCTGGTAATCCCTAGTGTCCGTCATGATGTCGTAATGGATGTCAACACCGCCTTCCCAGGTTTCGCCGGAACAGGTGTAGATGGAATCTTGCGTGGCTGTGTATGTCTTACGGATGGTCTTCCACTTGTTCCAGTAATTTGTGCATGATTTTCCTAAAGAGATTTCTTGTTCGTTTGCGACTCTGAACACACTGTCGTCGCATACATACATGTTTGTGCGGATGACTTTTCCCGCATAGACCGTTCCGTTGTCATTGCAGGTTCTCCCGTAGGTGTCATATTCGAGAACGGTCGCTTCGACCCAGCTGTTCTCCCTGCATATATAGTAGACTCCGCCGGAAAGCCCGACTTCGTCTTTTCGTTTCGAATTGCAAATTCCCAAATCATGACCGATAGGATATTCTGTCCATGCCCCTTCAGTAAAGATGTAGAACTCACCCGTTTTCGCATTTCCTTCACGAACTTCGCCATCTGTTCCGTCGCGCCAGCCATAGGTGTTGTATTCGTAAGGGGTCGCCTTGACCCAATTCTTGGATCTACAGACATAGTAGATGCTGCCCGATTGAGTAATTTCTCCTTCCCTTGCAGTTGTGCACACTCCAAGGTCGCTGGAATTGATTTGTCTCCAGCCATCGGTGTCGCAGTAGTATTGAACCCCATACTTTTGGCTAGACGGACTTGTGTCTTGGGCAATTTCCGTATGGCGCTCTATGCCGCAATCACCAATTCCGTATTCATGAGTCCAGAATTTCGTTAGGTATTTCTCGAAAGCAATTGTTGCTGGGATACCCATGTTTTCAAGGTTTGCTCGTAGCGATGCATTGCTGTTGAAGGATTCCGCCCAGTCGGCAATAGAAGCCTTTGTCGGCTCTTCATCCCATGTCCCGTCGGTTTCGATATCGTTTGAAATTTTTGCTAGCAGCGCAGCCAATTCCGAGGCGGATTTGTTCCCTTGCAAAAGAACCGATATGGCAAGCAGAATGGCACTGTTTTCATCGCCATCTAGCAAATTCATGTCTTCGAAATATTTCTTGCCGTCGGCATTGATATAGAACATTGCCAAGATTTCGGACCAGGCAAGCCTTTTTGCGTAGTTCGGTTTCTTGTCTTTTCTTGTTACAAGATAATGGGCTCGGGCGTATGCCAAGTGAGTCAACACATTGACATTCGCGGTCTTGCGCTCCAGAACATTTACCAATGTCTTTAGGGTTATTTCCCCATCGCTATTTTCTCCTGTCAACTCATTCTTGTAAGAACCGCTTACTTGCAACAGTGCATATTGACTCGTTAAGTCGACTGCCGTAAACTTGTAGTATGCACTGTCGTTGACAATGTTGCTTGTAAACAAGGCGTTGCCCTGCTTAAGGGTGCGACCGTCTTCAAGTTCTTGTAAACTGACAAGCGAACCAGTCAGGAAAGGGCCTTTTTGTGCGAAGCCAGAAAGAGAATCCAGTGAGACAGCAATCTTTTGGGAATCCAAGATGACATCTTCAAAATGAACGATGCTTGTGTCCTCACCGACAACTTCTCCGACATTTATATTTGCAACTTTGTCTCCGCAAATAATGGTGATGACGTTACCTGCTCGATCTATGGAACAGCTTGCGCCATTTGCCCCGGTTGCCCCTGTATCACCCTTGTCGCCTTTTTCTCCTTGAATGCCTTGTTCGCCGGAGTCTCCTTTATCACCCTGAATTCCCTGTTCGCCCGGGTCTCCCTTGTCGCCTTGGATTCCCTGCTCTCCAGTGTCGCCTTTATCACCCTTCAATCCTTGGATTCCTTGTTCACCTTGGTCCCCCCTATCACCTTTTTCTCCTTGGATTCCTTGCTCGCCTTGGTCACCCTTGTCGCCTTTTACGCCTTGAAGCCCCTGTTCGCCGGTATCACCCTTTGCACCTTGGATGCCCTGAGGGCCAACGGCTCCGTTTACTCCGTTCAACACCACACCGATGGAGTCCCCGTTACAGATGATTTTTAGACCGGAGCCATCTAGTAAATATTCCGCAGAACATTTGAAGTCGCTCTGAGTTTCGGCAAATGTGGCAAACCACATACCATCAACACAGATGCGAGATGAAGATTCCCCTTTGACAAGTGCTTGCTTGCCTTCGTTTTCTTGTGAACAAACGGGAAGCTCTGATACGTCAGAGACCACTAGAATCCTTTCTTCTGCCATTTGGGTAATATGTTCTTCTGTTCCTTCATCGCCACAAGCGATGAGCGTAAACGGGAATACTGCTACAGTTGCCAGCGAAATGGACTGTCTTGTTTTCAGAGCCATATAAGTCTCCATCGTTTAAACTTCTGGAGTTTGCTCTTTTTGCAGACCGTATTTTTTTTGTGATGAAACAAAAAAAGGGTGCGGGTGCGTTGCATTCACCAAAGTGAGGCTCGGGAAAGGGCCCTTGTACGATAAATGCAAACGACCCACGCCCCGAAAGGGCTGTTGCCCTTGGCCTATACGGCCAAAAACCGGTGGATAAGCCGGCTACGACAAACTGAAGCATGCCGCAAAACAGCATGCCTGCGTGAGCGTTCGCCCTATTCTCGCACAAGTTGAAATTTTCCCGATTTCACCTTGAGAACAGAGCAAAACTCTTCTACGCTCTAAAAATAACTTAAAAAACGACAATAAGCACAAAAAGTTTACAAAAAAGTCTGTTTTTGTGCTAAAAACGTCAAAAGACGCCTTTTTATGATAAATTTGGCAATTTCAATTTGGAATGATTGTATATTCCATGCCAAGACCGCAAATGCTCTAGTTAACAAGTATTCCTCTGCCGAAGAATAATCAAGCCGATAATTCTGGACGAACGAAATGCCGGAACCAGCATTGACGCAGAATTTCAAGGTACGCTCCATCCCTTGCCATTTCCAATTTCATGGAAGGGTACATTGGCTCAATATGTAGGTCGATTACACCGCGTGGCCGCGGGCAAAACCGAAGTTCAGGTTTATGACTACGCAGATGTTGATGTTCCTGTACTCATGCGTATGCTCGCCAAGCGCAAGAAGGGGTATGCAGCGTTGGGGTATAGCATTGCGGAAAGCGGAATGACTTGACTTTTGAACGATATAATCATAGATTTTTGCAACGAGGAATTTCAACCTTTACTATAATTCTCTAACGGAAGAACAATCGGCGTCATCGAATGAAAAAACAGTTATTCATCAGCAGTGTTCAGTCGGAATTTGCCAAAGAGCGCAAACAGCTTGCGGATTATATCCGGCAGGATGTTCTTTTTTCACGCTATTTTGAGCCGTTTCTTTTTGAAGAGCAACCGGCGCAGAATACTTCTGCTCAGAAAGCCTATCTTGATGCGGCTGCGAAAGCGGATGTCTATTTGTTGCTTGTTGGTAAATGTTATGGAAATGAAGATGCCAAAGGTGTTTCGCCCACTGAACGTGAGTTTGATGTAGCCACTGAAAACGGCGCCTATCGTCTTGCTTTTATCAAGAAGGTTTCTCATCGAGACGACAAGGAGACCGTGTTCAAGCGAAAAATAGACCCAAATATTACCCGTAATCCAGTTCCTTTTGACTCGTTCGATGAACTCCGTAATAATGTTTATGCGGCGCTTATTCATTACCTGACGATAAAGGGATTGCTTCATGATGGGCCTTTCGATGCGTCAATCCATCCCTTTGCTAACATTGACGACTTGGATAAAGAGAAAATCAAATGGTTTGTGGGTATAGCTCGCGAACAGCGCCGTTTCCCGTTACAGTATAGCGAAGGAAACGTCCGCACCATTTTAAGCAGTCTGCATCTTATCAATGATGCTGAAGGCGTAACCAATGCCGCGCTCTTGCTTTTTGCCCGTGATGTGCAAAAATGGTTTCCGGCAGCCTCAGTCAAATGCGCTCAATTCTACGGTTCAAGAATGGAGAAGCCGATTCTTTCGCAACAAATATACGACGGCACCGTATTTGAAGTGGTTGACAAGGCTGTAGATTTTGTCTTAAGTCGTATTGATGCTCGTGTTGGAGAACGGACCAAGTCCGCCCAAGTAGATGTCAGTTATGAGTTGCCTATTCAGGCTGTTACCGAAGCAATTGTCAACGCTGTCGTGCATCGAGATTACGCAAGCACTGGATCTGTGCAGGTTATGTTGTTCAAAGATCGGTTGGAAGTTTGGAATCCGGGACGACTGCCTCAGGGGATAACCGTTGTCAGCTTGAGTCAACAGCATCGGTCCATACCGGTCAATCCGATACTGGCTCGCCCTGTTTATCTTGCAGGCTACATAGAACAGCTTGGCACGGGTACTACAGACCTTATCAAGCGATGCCAAGATCTTGGTTTGCGGCGTCCAGAATTTCGCCAAGATGAGAATTTTCTTTCTATTCTTTGGCGCAAGAATGCTGGGAAAGATGATGCAACAGGTCATGAAACAGGCCATGAAACAGGCCATGAAACAGGCCATGAAAAAACAACTATTCAGCGCATCGTCATGGCTATTGGCAGGCAAACGCTAACGAGAAAAGATATTATGGAAAAATTGTCGCTGAAAGGTAGAGACAATTTCCGTAAGGGATATTTGGAGCCTTCTATGCTTGGTGGTTATGTTACTCAACTTTATCCCGACTCCGCTAAACGCCGCGACCAAGCTTATTACCTGACACAAAAAGGCTTGGCGTTATTTGCTTCGCTGAAAAATGACAAATAAAGAAGACCGCGACATTGAAGTCGCGGCCTTTTAAGTTCCTGGATTCTATCGTGTCCTTACGGACACTCCAGAATGACATGCTAGGTTATACAGCGCGGGTGCTTGCACACGCATGGGATAACCGACGCAGTCATGCACGAAGTGCAATGACATGTCACCCTGGAGTGCAAAGCGCGAGCTAGCCGAACCACGTTTAGAATGCTTTGTAGCGCGGGGCAGAGCCCCGCCACACTAGATTACTTCTGGTGGGCCTTGTACCAGCGGATAAGACCGTTGGTAGAGCTGTCGTGGTTCAGTTCGGCATCGGCCTTGGCGAGTTCTGGAAGGATCTTCTTGGCGAGCTGCTTACCGAGTTCAACACCCCACTGGTCGTAGCTGTTGATGTTCCAGATAACGCCCTGCGTGAAGATCTTGTGTTCGTACATGGCGATGAGGGCGCCGAGCGTTTCTGGAGAAACGTAGTCCATCATGATGGAGTTGGTCGGCTTGTTGCCTTCGAACACCTTGTGCGGGGCGAGGAATGCGATTTCTTCTTCGCTCTTGCCGTCCTTGCGGAGTTCTTCCTGGGCCTGGGCGAGGGTCTTGCCGTTCATCAAGGCTTCGGGCTGTGCAAAGAAGTTGGAGAGGAGCTTCTGGTGATGGTCGCCGACCTTGTTGTGGCTGTTGGCCGGGGCGATGAAGTCGCACGGAATCATCTTGGTGCCCTGGTGGATGAGCTGGTAGAAGGCGTGCTGGCCGTTCGTACCCGGTTCGCCCCAGAGGATCGGACCCGTCTGGTAGTTCACGCGCTTGCTGTCACGGTCAACGGTCTTGCCGTTGGATTCCATGTCGGCCTGCTGGAAGTAGGCGGCGAGGCGGTGCAGGTACTGGTCGTACGGGAGCATGGCGTAGCTAGAAGCGCCAAAGAAGTTGTTGTACCAAACGCCGATGAGGGCGAGGATCACCGGGAGGTTCTTGTCGACCGGAGCGGTCTTGAAATGCTGATCCATTTCGTAGGCGCCCTGGTGGAGCTTCATGTAGTTGTCGAAACCGATGCGGAGCGCAATCGAAAGGCCGATGGCAGACCACAGGGAGTAGCGGCCACCCACCCAGTTCCAGAATTCGAACATGTTGGCGGTGTCGATACCGAAGGCGGACACGGCTTCGGTGTTGGTGGACAGAGCCACGAAGTGCTTGGCAATGGACTTTTCGTCGCCATTGAAAGCCTTGAGAACTGCGGCCTTTGCAGTTTCGGCGTTGGTCATGGTTTCAAGAGTGGTGAAGGTCTTGGAAGCAACGATGAAGAGCGTTTCTTCGATGTTCACCTTCTTGAGGGTTTCGGCCATATGGGTGCCGTCGATGTTAGAAACGAAGTAGACTTCCGGAGAGTATTCGCCAGCAGCCGGCTTTTCAGCATACGGCTTGAGGGCTTCGGTCACCATCACCGGACCGAGGTCGGAACCGCCAATACCGATGTTCACCACGTACTTGATGGACTTGCCGGTGTGGCCCTTCCACTTGCCGGTACGCACGAGCTTGGTGAATTCTTCCATGTGCTTGAGCACGGCGCGGACTTCGGGCATCACGTCCTTGCCGTCGACGCAAATCGGATCGTTGCCCTTGTAGCGGAGTGCTGTGTGGAGCACGGCGCGCTTTTCGGTGGTGTTAATCTTTTCGCCAGCAAAGTACTTGGCGCGCATGTCTTCGAAACCGGCAGACTTCAGGAGGTCCTGGAGCTTGGCCATGGTTTCGTCAGTGATGATGTTCTTGGAGTAGTCCAGGAAGAGGCCGCAAGCTTCGGCGCTGAACTTTTCGGCACGAGCCGGATCCTTAGCGAAGAGTTCCTTCATGTGCCAGGTCTTGGCGACTTCGGCGTGGGCCTCGAGGGCCTTCCATTCCTGAGAATCAGTCAGTTTCGACATAGATTAATCCTTTCCGCGTGCGCGGGTATTTGTTGCATGGGTAAAGATAGCAATTTTTATATACATTTAAGGTATGGATACATCAATTCTTGACAAGGCGATTGTTTTTGCGGTAAAGGCCCATAAGGGAGCCGAACGCAAAGGGAAAGGCTTCCCTTACATCGTTCACCCGATGGAGGCAGTCGCGATCGCAGCCACCATGACGAACGACCAGGAACTTTTGGCCGCGGCAGCACTTCACGACACGGTCGAAGACACCGAAATCACCCTGAAGGATGTCGAACGCGAATTCGGCAAGCGCATTGCAGGACTCGTAGAAGCGGAATCCGACATCGAGTTCGAGGGCAAGAGCCGCCAGGAAAGCTGGCGACTCCGTAAAGAAGAAGCCATCGAGCGCCTGACATCTGCCACCAACGAAGTCAAGATCGTTGCGCTTTCGGACAAATTAAGCAACATTCGCGCTATCCACCGCGACTACCAGGCGATTGGCGACAAGGTGTGGGATTTGTTCTGCGTCAAGGACGCCGCCTCTCACGAATGGCATTTCCGCGGGCTCGCACGTGCTCTCTCAAGCCTCAAGGGAACATTCGCATACGACGAATTCGCAGAAACAATCGACAAGGTCTTCGGGAAATAGATACGACATGGAACAGGTAATCAACAAGGACTACGGCCTGCCTCCCAAGGAAGCGCTTATCCTGGAGGAATACCGCGAGCAAAGAATCCTTTTCGAAAAGCTGCTGCGCATCGTCAAGCGGATTCTCCGAGAAAGCATCGAAGAAAACAAGATCTACATCAACGCGATAGAGGGCCGCGTCAAGGCAGAAGATAGCCTTGCTGGAAAATTGGAACGTAAGTCGGGCAAGTACAACTCGCTCTCGGACCTGACGGATATCCTGGGCGTCCGTGTGATTACTTTCTACAGCGACGAGGTGGACAAGATTGCCGCCCTCGTCGGACGCATTTTTGCAATCGACTGGGCGAACAGTATCGACAAGCGCAAGATGCACGAGATACACAGTTTTGGCTACAATTCGTTGCACTACATTTGCAGACTCCCCAAGGAAAAGTACTTTAATCCCGAATACCCCCAGTTAAACGAAATCCGTTTCGAAGTACAGATGCGCACCGCCCTACAGCACGTGTGGTCGGTACTCGATCACGATACGGGTTACAAATCGGGTTTCGAAGTCCCCAAGGAATACCTGCGCAACCTGAACCGTCTTGCGGGAATGTTGGAACTGGTCGATGAACAGTTCTGCCTCATCCGTTCGGGTATCAACGATTACCGTCGCCAGGTTCAGTCCCTGGTGAGTTCGGGAAGTTTCGACGAGGTCGAACTGAACGGAGACTCCTTTAGCAACTATCTGGAGCTGCGCCCGTTCGACACGCTGAACAAACGAATCGCCTCCATCAACCAGGCCGAAATCCACGAGACATCCCTCTCCCGTTTCTTGAGTGTATTCGTCTCCTTCGGATTCAAGACTCTGGGCGACATCGACAGACTCATCAAGAGAGATTCCGATGACGCGTACCAGCTTGCCGCCTTCCAGTTAGCGAACACCGACCTCGACATCATCAACTCGTCGCTCGGCGTCATCTCGCTTTGCTCCGTCCATGTGCTCAAGCAAGGCGGAGGCGTACTGGAGCTGACCCGTTTCCTGGAAATGCTCAACGGCGTTTCCGCGAACAACAAGCACCGCGCCGAAGGCTTGTTCCGCGTCGCGCAGAATCTGTCGTTCATGAAGAAATGACAAGCAGAAATTAGACCCTAAACGGAAAGTCCCCGGCATTTCTGCCGAGGACTTGTTGCTTATCAAGGAAAGTTAATTGTGATGGGGACCGTGCTCACCGTGCGGGCCATGACCTTTAGGTCCGTTTTTCATACGCTCCCTAAAGTTTCTCATTTGCTCCTTGTGAAAGTTGTTGAACTTTTCGAGCTGTTCGGCAGTCAAGATCTTACCGAGAGCGGCCATCCCGTTAATACGGTGTTCAAGCAAGGCCTTGTCCGCTTCAAGCACCTTCGCCTTGGCGGCATCGATACCTGCAGCGTCCTTGCTTTCGAGAGCTTCGCCCAAAGCCCTTTCGGCTTCGTGCTTCTGCTGACGGAGAACCTTGAAAACGGAATCGCCTTTCACGCGGCTAGCCTCGATGGCTGCCTTCTGTTCCGGCGTTACCTGCAGCAAGGAATCAATTGCCGCAAAGTTCGGGCCTTTGAATTTCGGCCCCTTGTCAAAGTCGCCATGCGGACCCTTATGGTCATGCTTGGCGCAGTTCGGGCAATGGCAAGGCTGTCCATTCTTTTCGCAAGAACAAGGCAGGCCCTTGGTGCAGTCGCAGGGGGCATTCATCGCGCTGTGTTCGCACGGGGCACAACAACTACCTTTGAGAGTTCCTAGGAAAAATCCCAGGGCGAGGGCAAGTATCGCGATACTTGCCGCGAAGAGTTTATTTCCGTTCATAGAGTTACTCCTTTATTAAATAGTTAAAGCCAACAGTTTCTTCAAGCGTTTCGAAATCATCGCTTGCCGAATTGCCGAGGTTTCCGTACCAGCTCAAAACTTCGGACGGTGCGGATTCGTTGATCGACACATACTCGGTCGAAACAGAATTTTCCTGTTCAATGTCACTGGTAAAAGACGGCAAAATCGCAGTCAGGCTCACAAGTACAAAGCTTGCGGCCAGCGGAATCGCGCTGTACCAGCTCTTGATAGAGACGATCTTGCCCTTCGCGCTTTCGGCATCAAGTCTTGCGCAGACCTTGCTCCACGAGTCAGCCCGGGGAGTGAGCCGCTCCATTTTCGAGAAGTCAATTTTAGTAGACATGGTTAAGCTCCTTTTTTAAAGTTCGTCTTGCGTTCGTTCAAGTAGTTGCGAACAAAAGTTCTTGCGCGGCTGAGGCGCGCCTTGATGGTTCCTTCGGGCATCCCGTAGATTTCGGCGAGGTCCTTCACGTCCAAATCTTCGGCGTCCTTGAGCCAGAGCATGCTTCGCGTTTCTGCCTGGAGCGCGTTCAGCCCCATTTCCAAAAGTTCCGGATCAAAGTTTTCATCGGATCTTTCTTCTTTGCCGAGTGCCGACTCCACGATCACGTCGAGGTGTTCCTCTTCAAGTTCGCGATGCCGCTTGTCGCCACGCAACTTCATGAGGCAGGCGTTTACCGTGAGCCTGTAAAGCCATGTTGCAATAGCGGACTGTCCGCGAAAGCCCTGGATGGCCTTCGGGACCTGCACAAAAACATCCATCAGGATATCTTCGGCCTCGTCGCGGTTTTTCAACATCCGGAAGGCGAGATTCAGCACATGTCCACTGTGGGCCTCCCACAACATGGCGAGCGCTTCGCGGCCACCTTCCCGCAGATGTTGAAATATCACTTTTTCGTCCATTGTACCCTTTAGATGCACCTGAATGTCCATCGGTTGCATCTTTTGTGAAAAATAATTATAAAAAAGAGTTTTTTCCTGCGTTTTTCTATATTTTCCGAAGATGTTCAAGATTCTCTGGGATAAGTTGCAAGAGGCTTTTGCCTCAGTTTTGCCTGTGACGCTGATTGTGCTCGCAGTGTCGTTTACGCCGCTTGTCCAATTTTCCCCCAAGCAGCTGATTGTCTTTGGCATTTGCGCCGTGTTCCTGATCGGGGGCATCGGACTTTTCAACCTGGGCGCCGACCTCGCCATGACCCCGATGGGCGAACATGTGGGATCCGGCCTTGCAAAATCACGGCGCCTGCAGTTGCTAGTTTCGGTGTGTTTCGTAATGGGCGTTCTCATTACCGTTGCGGAACCCGACTTGTCTGTGCTTGCCGAACAGGTGCGCGCCGCCGTGGAACCGACGCTCCTGATTGCGACCATCGGCGTCGGCGTCGGCGGATTCCTCGCCCTTTCCATCATCAAGATCGTTTTCAAGCGCGACCTTTCGACAATTATCATCTTCTTTTACCTGATGCTGTTCATGCTTGGCATGCTGATGCTTTCTTTCGGAAAAGAAATGTTCGTTCCCCTTGCATTCGATTCAGGTGGTGTGACGACAGGGCCGATTACGGTACCCTTCATCATGGCACTCGGCGTCGGTGTGGCAGGGGCCATTGGCGGCAAGAACGCGAACGAGAACAGCTTCGGCCTGATTGCACTCTGTTCGGTGGGTCCAATTATCGCCCTCATGGGACTCGTGATTTTTTCGAAAGGCGACCTGAGTTACCAACTTACGGAATCGGCCTACTCCATCGACGCAAGCCTCGGTCTGAATTTCCTGCCGACCATCCTCGGAGTCGCCAAGGAAGTCATCATTGCGCTCGGACTCATCGTGGTATTCTTCACGCTCCTGCAGCTGACGGTTCTTCGGCTCTCGTGGAGCAAGCTCATCCCGATGGCATTTGGCATTGTCTACACGTTCGTGGGACTGGTGGTTTTCCTGACGGCAGTCGCTGTCGGATTCATGCCGATCGGTTTTGAATTGGGCAAGCAGTTGGGCGCCATGCCCAAGGCACTCGTAATTGCGGGATTCGTTCTCGGCATGGTGGTGGTGCTCGCAGAACCTGCGGTTCACGTGCTCAACAAGCAGGTTGAAGAGATTACGGGAGGCCTCGTGACCAAACGTTCGATGCTGATAGCCCTCTCGGTCGGTGTAGGGCTTTCTATCGGGCTTTCGATGATCCGCATCATTGTCGGCTTCCCCATTATCTACTACCTAATTCCCGGCTACTTTATTTCTCTCGGACTTTCGTTCTTTGTTCCGAAGCTTTACACGGCAATCGCATTCGACTCGGGTGGCGTGGCGAGCGGTCCATTGACCTCTAGCTTTATTCTGCCCTTGGCGATTGGTGCATGCGCGGGCCTGCGTGACGGTGGCGATTCTATTTTGAATTATGCTTTCGGTATTGTCGCGATGGTCGCGATGACGCCCTTGATTACCATCCAGGTGCTCGGTTTTAGGGCGACCGTTTCGACGGCGCTCCGTAACCGCATGATGATGCGTCGCATCCAGGATGCCGACGACGAACAGATTATCGACTTTATGTAGGGGGCGCTGTGGAAATCGATAAAAAAATCCGGAACAAGGTCTTACGCACCAACTCGCGCGCCAAGGTTTCCATGAACCGCCTCAAGATTCTGATCACGGTGGTAGGCCGTGCGAAGGCGGACTTCTATATGGACCACATCCAGGCCTTTGGCGTAAATATGCAGATGGTGCTGTTCGGACAAGGGACCGCCCCCCGCGAAATCGCGACGGCCATGGGCCTTGCCGATTCCGACCGAGCCGTCATCATCAGTGTCATCGGAGAAAACCAGCTTGCAGCGGCGCTCGACAGCCTCGCCGAAAAGTTCAACACCATCGTGGGCGGCAAGGGCATCGCCTACACAATTCCCATGGCAAGCATTATCGGCAAGTCCATCTTCAATTTTTTAAGCGACAACCGCGATGCGGTACGGAGAAATGAAAAATGAGCGGATTCAATCACGAAGTCATCTTTTGTATTGTGAATACCGGATTCTCTGAAACCGTGATGGAAGCGGCGAAGGACGCCGGCGCCCGAGGCGGCACCATCCTGAACGCCCGCGGTACGGCGAACAAGGAAGCCGAATCGTTTTTCCATATCGCGGTCCAGCCCGAAAAGGAAATCGTGATGATCCTGGTCGACGCGAAAATCAAGGACGCCGTGTTGCACGCCCTTTACCAGAAGGCTGGTCTCGACACCATGGGTCAGGGTATCGCCTTCTCGCTCCCCGTCGACAACGTGGTCGGTCTCACGCCCTGGAAGGCTGAAATCAAGGCAGCCGAAGCCGCCGCTGAAAAAGCTGCGGAAAAAGCGGAAAGCGCCATCGAAAGCGCCGAAAAAAGGGCAAACTAATATACAGAACCTGCACCAAACAGGTTGAGCGCACGCCACAAAAGTGGCAGGGCTACTTGCCAAAAGCGGACAAGTCTATCCCGAGCTGATTTATTTTATATGTAAGAATACGCGGAGTCGTCGAAAGACTGCGCGCAGCGGCGGCGACTTTTCCCTTGCTACTCTTGAGGGCATCGCAGATGATGTCTTTCTCGTAGGCTTCCACCATACGCTTCAAGTTTCCGTTCACGGGAGTGCCGCTGGTTTCGGCGGTCTGCAGCGTGGTCGGGAAATGGTGCGGATAGATGACGTCTTCATCGGCGACGAGTACCGCACGCTCGATGCCGTTTTCGAGTTCGCGCACGTTTCCGGGCCACGGGTAACTCATGAGCATGTTGATGGTGGTGCGGGCAAGGCGGCGGACATTTTTGCCCACGATGCGGCAGTAATGTTCGACAAAATGGTCCGCCAGAAGCACGATGTCCGTCTTGCGGTTACGCAATGGCGGCACATAAATCGGGAAGATGTGCAGCTGATAGTAGAGGTCTTCGCGGAAAGCGCCCTCTTCGACCATCTGCTGCAAGTTCTTGGTGGTGGCCGCAATCACGCGGACGTTCACCTTCTTGGAAATGCGGGCGCCAATGCGTTCGACTTCGCCGTTCTGCAACAGGCGCAAAAGTTTCACCTGAAGGTTCGGAGAAAGTTCGCCGACTTCGTCGAGGAAGAGCGTTCCACCTTCGGCCTGTTCTACGCGGCCGGGAGTTTCGGCAAACACGCCGACAAGCGCTCCGCGCACGCTGCCGAACAGTTCACGGTCCAGCACCGATTCTGGCATCGAGGCACAATGGACGCGGACGAACGGGCCCATGTTGCGATCGGAACGGTAATGGATGGCTTCTGCAACGAGTCCCTTGCCCGTACCGACTTCGCCCACGATGAGCGCGGGTAGGGGGCTTTTCGACACCTGGTCAATCTGCGCATACACACGCTGCATTTCGCTGGAGCGGCCGATGATGTTGTCAGGCTGGAAACGGTCCTTGAGCTCCAAGGTAAGGCGTTCGTTTTCGGCCTTTAAAAGTTCGTTTTCTTCGCGGGCTTCGCGACGGAGTTTCACTGCAGCCGCAAGCATCTGCGCGATAATTTCTAACAAACGAAGTTTTTCGGGAAGTTCATCTTCGACGGGATTCTGAACGTCGGCACTGAAGGCGCCAATCACCTGATGTTCCATGATGACAGGCACGCAGAGGAACGCCTTGTTTTCGTCCTTACCACGGCCCGTACGGTCGAGGAAGTTCGGGTCCTTGCCCACCGACGGAATGATAACCGGCTTACCGGTTTCCACGACGCGGCCGGTAATGCCTTCACCCACCTTATAACGGCCCTTGCGCGCCTGACGGCTCGAAAGGCCTTCTGCAATTTCAATGGAGATTTCGCCAGTATGGCGATTGTACAAGGTGAGGGTCGCATGCTCCACGCCCATCGTGGATTCCACCACTTCCAGAATCGGGTGCGCGACACTCTCGAAATCGAGTGTCTGGTTCAAAATGGAGCTGATCTTGTAGAGCAGCTCCAGTTCAAGGATTTTGGATTGCGAGGTGGGCATGGAAGATCCTTCGACTCCGCTACGCTTCTACCCAAAGGGCATAACTCAACTTGAGAACTAAAGTTCTTAGTTTCGTATAGCTCAGGATGACACGTTGAATTACTTAAGAGCTTCCTGCACCAGGGCAGAAGCACGCTTGGCGTCGAAACGGCCCTTGACCTTCGGGGAGAGTTCCTTCATGACCTTGCCCATATCCTTGGGGCTAGAGGCTCCGGTCGCGGCCTTGATTTCTGCAATGAGCGCCTTGACTTCATCTTCGGTCATCTCGGCGGGCATGTACTTGCGGTACAGGGCGATGGTCGCTTCTTCGGCAGGAATCTTGTCCATGAAGCCACCCTTCGTGAGGATGTCGATTGCTTCCTGTTTCTGTTTCACGCTACGGGCAAGAACGTCGACGCACATTTCGTCGGTAATGGTTTCTTCGATCTGTGCCGGAGTAGCACCGCTCTTCATGGCTTCGTTCTTGATGTCGGAATGGAGGGTACGGAGCGTTCCGAGAGTTTCGGAATCGTGCGCCTTCATGGCGGTCTTGATATCGTCTTTAATCTTAGTCAGCAATGCACTGCTCATGTTTTACCCTTGGCGGATTACGCCCCGCTCTTGGCAATAAGGTTTGAACTCTAGAAACACGCAACGAGCCACCGGTCATAGACCGACGACTCATTACAAGAAACAAGGCTAGAAACGATGTCCTAGAAAGCCTTGGCGATTCCACTACGACGAACTGGCACAGCCAGTCGACGACTAGTAGAGACGCTTGCGGTTCTGGTCAGCGATTTCCTTCAGGCGCTTGCGACGGGCAGCCGTTTCGATGCGCTTCTTTTCTTCAGAAGGCTTTTCGAAGCGCTGACGCTTCTTGACATCGGAAATGATGCCGTTCTTTTCGCAAGACTTGGTGAAACGCTTGAGAGCGCGTTCGAAAGGTTCGTTGGACTTAACAATTACGCCGATCACGATTATCCTTTGGTTAAATTAGAAATTCGTTTTTGGATAGCCAAATATATCTAATTGTACGGATTTCGTCAAGGGTATAAAAATTTGACATTTTTTAGGCATTTTTGGGGCATTTTTTTGCCCATAACTTGCGGACTGTCAAAGACTTATGTATATTTTTAATACAAAAGTTTAAATCCCCGGATTTTTCGAAAAAAAATGGAGAATTGGATGAAAAAGTCTATCATTTCGCTCGCCGCCATCGCGCTCGCCAGCTCTATGCTGGTCGCATGCAATGACGAAGAAGAACTCGTTCCGCAGATGGAACCGGCCAAGCCGGCCGCCCAGGCACCCGCTCCCAAGGTCGAGGAACAGCCCAAGGCCGAAGAACCGGAACTCGTGCCCCTCCAGTCCCTCTCCGCAACCAAGGCCGAAGCTCCGGCCGAAGACGCCCAGAAAAAGGCACCCGCTCCTGCAGGCAGCGTGCAGCAGCTTGACAAGGGCGACTTCGTCATCCAGGTCAGCATCCAGTCTTCCAAGAAGGCCGCCGACGGCATCGTGAAGAAGCTCGCCGAAAGCAACGTGAAGGCCTACATCGCCGAAGTGGAAAACCCGGGCGAACTCGAAGGCACCTACTACCGCATCCGCGTCGGCTACTTCGAATCGAGCGCCAACGCCCAGGAATACGGCAAGCAGGTTCTTTCTCCGCTCAACTACGCCTGGTGGGTGGACATGAGCAAGAACGACGACGTGGGTAACCCCGGCGGAGATTCCGATTCCTACTCCAACAACTCCTATTCCAATTCGACCTATTCCGAGCCCGAACCGGCTCCTGCACCGGAACCCGCTCCCGCACCCGAGCCTGAACCGGCCCCCGCACCGGAGCCCGCTCCCGCACCCGAGCCTGAACCGGCCCCCGCACCGGCACCTGCACCCGAGCCTGAACCGGTTCCCGCACCGGCACCTGCACCCGAGCCCGCACAGCAGGCTCCTGCAGCACCCGCACCGGCCGACAACTTCGACGACTGGGAATAACAAGAGAATTTGTTCGAAATTCCAGGAAGCACCGACCCTGTCGGTGTTTCTTTTTTTATAGGAGTTTCATTTTCTAAATTTGAGGCTATGCCTACAAAGAAGCCCAAAGTTTTTGTCGTTCATCTTGGATGCGCCAAGAACCAGGTCGATGCGGAAAACCTGGTCGGCGAAATGCTGCACGCCGGTTTTGCCACCTGCGACTCCGCCGCCAAGGCGGACTACATCCTGGTGAACACCTGCGGATTTATCGAAGCCGCGAAAGAGGAATCCATCAACGCGATTCTCGCACAAATTAACGGCAAGAAGCCCAAGCAGAAGCTGATCGTTTCGGGATGCCTTTCGGGCCGCTACGGCGACGAACTCATCAAAGAACTCCCCGAAGTCGATTACTGGGTAGGCACCTACAAGCCTGGCGAACTTTTAAAGAAAATGGGCATCGTGGCACCGCAAACCTGCGACGCCGAAAATCTGCCACGAATGAACCTCGGCGGATTCAAGCACCATGCCTATCTGAAAATTGCAGAAGGATGCAACCGCCGCTGCGCCTACTGCGCCATTCCGCTCATCCGCAGGAAACAGGTTTCGCGCAGTATCGACGACATCGTCGCCGAAGCCAAGGAACTCGAAGCGCAAGGCGTCCAGGAAATCACGCTTATCGCACAGGACACGACCTACTTCGGCCGCGAAAAGGGCAAGAAGGGCGGAACGCTCGCGCAGCTTTTACGCGCAATTCTCGACAACACGAACATTCCCTGGATCCGTACACTTTACTGGTACCCGATGTTCGTGGACGATGAACTTTTGGACCTGATGGCAAACGAGCCGCGCCTCGTAAAGTACGTGGACATGCCGATCCAACACGCGAGCGACAACGTGCTCAAGAACATGAAGCGCAATTACCGCAAGAAGGAACTCGTGGACATCCTGCACAAGATCCGCGAGCGCATTCCCGGAGTCACGCTCCGTACGACCGTCCTGGTAGGCTTCCCCGGCGAAACGCACGAAGATTTTGAAGAGCTGATGGAACTGTTGGAAGACATTCAGTTCGACCATCTGGGCGGATTCGTTTTCAGCCCCGAAGAAGGCACGCCCGTCATGGAAATGGACCTGCCTGCGGTAGACGAAAGCGAAGCACGCGCAAGACTCGATGCCGTAAACGACTTGCAAGAAGAACTCGACGCAGAGCATGCCGAGGCGATGATCGGAAAGACTGTCCGCATTATCATCGACCAGGTTGCCGAAGAAAGCGAATACCATTTCTACGGACGCACCGAAGGCAATTCCATGGAAAACGACGACATCGTGAAGGTGCTCGAGGGTGACGCCGACGTGGGCGAATTCCGCGATGCGCTGGTGGTGGACGCCGAGCCGCACGAACTGATTGTGAAGCTGGTGTAATTTACTATCTTTGCACCACACGCCCTTGTAGCTCAGTTGGATAGAGTGTCAGCCTCCGAAGTTGAAGGTCATGCGTTCGAATCGCATCAAGGGTATGAATAAAAGGACATCCAAAAAGGGATGTCCTTTTATTTATTCTTAATTTCGATGAGAACGGAACGTTCGACTGCCCGCAAGGCGAGAGTCGCAGCCGTGCTTGCACGGCTATGACATACTGTATTAAATGTCAAGAGGCTTTTGTACAAAAATTCGGTACATAGGCCTCTTTTTTTGTAAGCACCGCATAAAGTTGACGAATCAACTTGTTTGCAACTGCAATCAAGGCTACCTTGCTGGGCTTGCCAGAT
>JAGAHT010000029.1:0-234685 GCA_017626945.1 Fibrobacter sp. | reverse complement strand
GTTCGACGAAGGTGTTTCCGGCCTCATCATCTCCATGAGCAACCTCGAAGTTTCTCGTCTTTCTGAAACCAAGATGAACCCGCTCACCATGAGCGCCGAAACCAAGAGCTACCTCCAGTTCACCGGTGAATACTCCATTGCTAACGCCGACGCCAAGACTGTCGTTGCAAGCGGCACTCTCAAGGCTCGCGTCCACCTCGGCTTTGCCATGGGCAAGGGCGACTGGGAAGAAAACATGAAGAACCTGGTCGAAGAAATCCTGAAGGATACCCCGCTCCAGAAGAAGTAACCGTCACCAATACTCCTTATATATGATGATAAGCCCCGCGCAAATGCACGGGGCTTTTATTGTCGCCTATCCATGCGTTTCGCACATGGCGTCCCGGCACGGTTGCGGTGCGCCCCCACCGCTTCGTCAATCCTTCACGCATCGCACGTTCAGGTAGTTGCCCGATGTCATGGACGTTGCCGGGTAACCGATGTTGAGTCCGTCAAAAACGAGCGTCCCGAATTCGCTTTCCGTGTCCGTCCATAGGTAGGCCGCCACTCCCATTTGCACGAATTTCAGGGTGTTCCCGATGATGCTGTAGCGTCCTGCCGGGTAAAGGCTGAATCCGTAAAGATCGCTTCCGTTTCCGCTTTCCCAGCCTTCGGTCGTCCTGAGAGCAGTCATGTCCTTCCCGGTGTTATCCTCCAGGTCTACAAAGTCCTGGGCGGACGGCAGCCGCCAACCCTCCGGGCAGGCCGTCTTGGCGTCGTCGGGAGAATACATCCTGCCGTATTTTTCGCAGTTCTCGTCGTCGTTTTCGTAGCAGTAACTCGTGAAATCCCCCTTGTATTTCAGGTTCTCGGCCAGCCAGGTCTGCGAGCCTATCGTCGTGGTGGCGTAAGTCCGCCCGTCGCGCTCGTCCGTGAAGGTCCCGGCGACAACCTGAGCAGGGTCCACGGCGCCCCAGGGAATATCCGTCGCCGCGTCCTTTATGCAGCGGAGCGATTCGAATGCGTATGGCGAAGCCAATTCAACATTCGAGCTGGTATCGCCGAAAAGGAGTCTCCAATGTTGCGGGATTCCCATGTTCGTCGAAGCCATGATAAAGAAGGCCCCGTAGCCGAAATACTTTTCCTGCCTTTCCGTTTCGGGCGGCAGAACGGAATAACCCGGGAACAGTGCCGTAAACCCGTAATCGTCCGTTCCCATGAACTCTTCTGCCGCCGCCTTTTTCCCGGCGACGTCGCGCCCGCCCATTTCTTCTTCGAGAATCTCGAAGTCGTCAAGGTTCGGCACGCGCCAGCCCTCTGGGCATATCCCCTGGACATTGCGCCCGATATCGCAGGGCTCTTCGGTGCAGCCCACTGCCGCGGCCCATGTATAGAGCCGCCCGTATTTTTCGCAGTTGGCGGGATTTCCTTCCGGGCAGTAACTGAGGGAATCCATGGTTTCCGAAGAAGCCCGATAGGCGTAGTTCAGGTTCTCCGCCATCCACACCTGTTCGCCGATTTTTACCGTCCTGTACACTTGACCGTCCCGCTTGTCCACAAGGAGCGTGGAATCGGCTTCTGCGGGGTCGTCTCCCGGGGCGTAGAATTCGGCAATGCAGATATCCTTCATTCTCTTGGCCGTAGCCTGCAAGTATTCATCGGCGGCAACTTTCGGCGTGAACTTCATGACGCACGAGAGGTGCAGAACGCTGCATTTTTCCAGTTTGAAATAGTCTGTAACATCGCCCCCGTTTTCGGCACAGTAGTCTGCGAAGGCCGTAGAATCCGCCCGGCAACTTGCTGTGGCGCTGTCGCCGTAAGAATTGTCCAGGTGATCCTCCACTACAGCGTCCAGCGAATCCCGATTCAAAAATTCCGTATAGATGTTCTTCTTGTAGGTGCGAGTCAAGTTCATGCGGACGCCGTTCTGTTCGGCATACAGCTCCACGGTGCAGGCTTCGCTGACGGTTTCGCCCGCATGCTCGTAGTAGGGCTTGGCGGCTGTGGTAAAATCGACATCGAACCACGACAAGCCCCGTTCCTTGTCCTTGACTTCCACGAGCCTCAGGGCGACCTTGGGTTCCCATGTCATGAGCCTTGCATAGGCGGCGCTGTCCAGGCTGGCGTTCTGCTCTTCGGTGTAGCCGTTGGCGATTTCCTTTTCCGAATCGCTGCAGGCGGTGCAGAACAGGAACGCAAGGCAGGGGATGGATAGAATGTTCGGGGAAAATCTCATTTTTTAATCTCTTTTGTCAACGGGAACAACTGCAGGTTCACCCTGTAAATTCGGTCACAACTCTCCGTGGCAGAAACGATTCCGGCGATTTTCTTGCGGCAGATGTCCAGTTCCTTTACAATCTGCTCGTATGCCGCACGATTCACGGCGACCGTCATTCCCGAAAAGTTGCGCTCCGTTACGGGGAATGCCTCGACGGCCTTCTCCGCAAGCCTTGCCATCTGCCTGTGCATGCCGCGGATGGCCCGCGGAATCTTCTCGGACGAGCCAAGGATTGCCTTGTCGGATTGCACGTACCTGTTCCGGCGCTCTTTCAGAAACCCCGCCTGGACCAGGAATTCCAGGGAGTGCTTCACATTCTCGGGAGTTACGTTTTCGTGGAACATGTTCGCGATTTTTGACGGCGTGGCATTGGCGACCCTGGGGGCAAGTTCCCGGAGCACCGGGTTCCACCAGTTCTTGAAGTATTCGTAGCCGTCGCCCCCTACGACCCTGACCCTGTCGTCCTTTGCCAGGGTGTGCATCTGTTCAAGGGCGGTCTGCCTTTTCTTTTCTACGGGGGAATTGCAGTAGGTGACCAGCGCCAAGAAGTAGGATGTCTGGATCTTGGAAAGGCCCATGACTTTTGACAGGCGGGCGGCGCCGACGCAGCTCAATTTCGACTTCCCGTCGCAAACGAGTTTCAAGAACTTTGTGCTGGCGTATCCGGCCATCTTGTTGAAGCCGCGCCAGGACAGGCCGGTCATCATCTTGCGCTCTTCGTAAAAATCCCTGATGTAGGTTCGGTAGTTGTCGTAGTCGGAAATCGGTTTCATCGTTCTTTAAATTTACCTTATTGTTCCCGGGTTTGCAATTTCTTGAACCGGAAAGGCCCCTGGATTGCCGTTCCTGTCATGGGAATCTGGAAGAATCTCCTATATGTCTCAATATGAGTCATATAGAAAATTTCTGATAGAAAATCTTGAAAAAAGTTGTTTTTCTGCGCATTGAAGGCTTGCGATGCACGGGGGTGCTTTGTTATTTTTAGGGGGTAAAGATTTTCAAAAGGTTTCGCTATGAAAAATACATTCTCCAGAAAGTTTACGATTTGCACCCTTGCGGGGGTGCTTGGTGCTGCGTTTATCGGTTGCGGGGACGACGGGTCGTCTTCGCCGAAAGGGACGGGGCTCCCCGCCGAAGTGGCCGACATGGAAGAACTCGAAACATACGAGTGCAGCATGGATGTCATCGGCGAGAAGGTCTATGTGACCGAACTCGAAGAGAACTACGAATGCGACGGCGAGAAGTGGTTCAAGTCCTACGACCAGACAAAGCCGAGTTCTACAAAGTCGTCGAGCAGCACGAGGGCAGATGGTAAGGGCGACGAAGGTGGTGACGAAAATTCCCCTGATAGCGAGAAGGGTAGTTCTTCAAGCGTCGCTCCGAGCGATGTCGAAGGGTCTAGCAGTTCTGCAGAAGTAGATGACGGGCTGGGGTTTGAAGTTAAGGAAACCTGCACCGAAGTGGGCGCTTGCGACGCCATGGTCAAGACCGATATCAGCACTTGGCACTTTGTGCGCAAGGATGCTTTTGGCGACGATGCCGAATATACCTACGCTGCGGACGGCAAGGACCTCATCATAACAATCAAGAACGCCGATGGTTCCAAGAACAGCAAGACTTACTCCATGTACAACATGGAATCTGAGGTTGGCATGGAAATGGCCTTCAACGCCGCAAAAGCTACCTGTGAAGACGGCGGCGGAAACGATGTTGTTACAAAGACCTGCGTGCAGGATACGGTGTACTCGTCGGTTGGCATAAAGTATGGTTCATTACTTGACGAACGTGACGGTCATACTTACAAGACGGTTAAAATTGGCGACCAGACTTGGATGGCAGAGAACATGAAATTCAAATGTGAAGGCCGTTTCTGGGTTGCTGACAGTGAATATTTCTACACATGGACTTCGGCTCTGAATGACGAAAAACTCTTTGATGAAGACAATCTCCCCCGTATTGTACGAGGTATATGCCCCGAAGGTTGGCATGTTCCTAGTCCAGCCGATTTTGAATCTTTGCTTGTTTATGTGGGAGGGGAAGACTCAGCAGGAATCAACCTAAAGAGTGTTGATGATGGAGGTTCTGACATTTATGGATTCTCGGCAAAACTTATCGGCTATTACAGTACCTGGTATCGTAAAATACAAGATGCGGGAGATCAAGTGAATTTCTGGGCTGCAGATAGCAACAACGCGCGTGAGGGATACGCAATCGCTCTAAAAATAGGAACAAGTTTTGGGAAAAGTGTCGGAAGGATTGGAGATAGTGCAAGTGATTATGGATCCCCGGTCCGTTGTCTAAAAGATTAGACGGTAGAACGTTTGGCGTGACGCTCGATCCGGGTTTCAAGCGGCTGCTGAAAAACGAAGTCGCGATGGTAAGTTTCTTGAACGCCATCCTGCACTTGGACGATGAAATCAAGAAGAAGTATCCGTCAAATGACCCGAAGGACATTGCCGAGCGCGAAAAGCGTTGCTACGAAATTCCATTCGTGTTCGCAGTCTGGATTTGTAATTTCCCGATCAATTCGGATAAAAATTACCGCGATGCCTGGCGCATCTACAGTGAAAATTCGATTGCAAAGAATGCCCCGCATCCGGTAACCGAAAAAATTAAGTATATTATTATCGATCTGGTCAACTTCACGAAGACGGCAGACGAACTTGAAACTGTTGAGGCGCAAGTGGCTTGCGCTATCCATTACTTTGTTATTTTAATAATCCTTCACGCAACGAACGTAGAGCCCATGAGTAGAACTGCCCATCTCTAAATCAAAATTTTTCCATATCCAGCTATATTCATAGTATAAATTATAGAGCTTATCAACGTATGTCGTATCCAAGGTGAAATTTTCAGCCTCAACAGAATCGGTGTAAACAGTATCAATTACCATTCTTACCTCCAAAGAGTCTTCGCTTGTCCAAAACTCGGTTTCATTGAAGGAACTCTTTTCCACTTTCCCCAAAAACTTCCTAGTCGGCAACATGGTAAAACCGGTCGTATTCGTAGGCTTTACCTCAGAAGGATCCCAATAGGAATTTGTTGCCATGAGGTTTCCCATATTATCTGCGACCGTGAACAAATCTTGCCATTCAGCCACCGACGGCACATGCCAGCCACTAGGGCAGATTGAATCTCTCTGGCTGCCATAATAAACACTTCCTATTGAATAATACTCAATTGTATCCTGACGGTCACGCAGATATTTTCCTGGTGCGTATCTCAAATTTTCTGCCATCCAGGTATAATTGCCGATTTTTAGATATCCGTAAACATTGCTGTCGCGCTCATCTGTAAAATAGCTGTATTCAAGATCGCCGTTGAAATGATTTTTTGCTCCGTTCAAGTCATGGGCCAATTGAGTTTGCGCTATTTTTATGGAATCAAGACGGTTTTGGCGAACACTTTGAAACTTTTTCATGGCATCGGCGGAATCCGCCCTGGAACCCAAAAGACAGCGAACATACATTTCAGAAGACTTTCCTAAAAAATAGGGTTCAAATGGCTTACGGCCGCCTAGATCAATGGAATAGCAGACTGCCATTCGGGAATTGGATTCGTACTTGTATCCGTACTCCGTATCGATGCGAACACCATAATCCGTAGATGTACTGGTCCAATAAGTGTTGGAGCCACCCCAACCATGTTCAGCCAAGCCACAGAATGTAGTGGAATCGCATTTAGAGGTTACCAACGTCTTAAGCTCGTCAAACTCAGCCATGGTCGGCAAATGCCAGCCCGGAGGACATATTCCATCGTTATACAAGCTATCATCATAGTAGGCAAAATTCATTGCCACTTCATAGGAATACTTGCGTCCAGACTCACCATCAGAAGACTGCTCAACATTGTTTGTAGCCATCTCCGGATTCCACAGCGTGTCGTAGAAAGCTAGATTTTCGGCCATCCATACTTGAGTACCGACCCGAGCAATTTTATAGGTTGTTCCATCACGCGGGTCAACCATGGAGCTCATTTTGACGACGCCGTCTTTTGTTCCTGAATTCTCAAAAGAATTTTTGTCGCCGGAGCCAGTCTCGTCTTCACTACCGGAATTGGTACCGCTGTCGCCGCAGGCAATTAGCGTCAAAGCAAAGCCAAGAGCCATAGTTATCGAGAACAAGTTTTTTTTCATTATGCCTCCAAATTTATCTAGCACAATAGTACGCCTAATATAACTAATGGAAAATGTTCAACCAGGCCTTGCAGAGCCGTAAAGTGAGTTCTGCAAGCCCATTTGTCAAAAACAACAGCTATGGCAATAGCAGAAAGAAGAATCAGTTTTTTTTCATATTTTGCTTCTAGAGAATTATGATGTGGAGGAATATAGTTTGAACAAATAAATTATGCAAGACATTTTGTTGGGCTGTTTCTTGTAAAATTTCATGAATTGACTATGAAAACAGCCTATATGTAACAGAGTGTTACATATAGAAAATTCGGCTAAAAATGCGTGGAAAATGAGGGGCGTTTGAGGGAAAGCGGTTGCTGCGGGCGGTCGGGAGTCGCTTGGTTCTTTTCTACTATTTAGTTGTAAAAGTATGAGGAAATTTTTATGAAGTTTGGTTTGTTGAATGTTTTGGCGCTTGTAAGCGTTATTCCCCTTGCCGTTGCGCTCAACGCCTGCAGCGATGATAGTTCCACATCTAGCCCGGCGACAAAGTTGCCGACCGAGGTCAAGGACCTGAAGGAACTTGAAGAGCACAAGTGCGATATGAGCGTCATCGGCGAAAAAGTGTTCGTGGAAAGCGAAGACCTTCTGTATGAGTGTGATGGTGATGCGTGGTTCAAGTCCTACGACCAGACAAAGCCGAGTTCTACAAAGTCGTCGGGCAGCAAGGACACCGACGACTCCAGCGACTCCAAGAATTCTGATAAGGAAGGTTCTTCGGGCAACGACAAGGGCGAGGCGAAATCAAGCAGTTCCGCCATGTCCAGCAGTTCGCGGCCGACCGAAATCCTTGAACCCGAAATCACCGTGAACGAGACCTGCACCGAAGTGGGCGCATGCGACGCCATGGTCAAGACCGATGTCAGCACATGGCACTTTGTCCGCAAGGACGATTTTGGCGACGACGCCGAATACACCTACACGGTGGACGGCAAGGACCTTATCGTGACCATCAAGAGTGCCGACGGCTCGACAAGTTCCAAGACCTATTCTATGTATAATATGGAATCCGAAGCGGGCGTGGAAATGGCCTTCAACGCTGCAAAGTCCACCTGCAAGAACGGCGGCGGGAACGACAACAAAGTAAAGAATTGCGTAAAGGATACGGTAATAAAGGCTTTGCCAGAATGCAACGCTAGCCTTGAAGGAGTAATTGGCGTCGATACCACAGGCATAAAAGTGATCTGTCGGGAGAATGAATGGCAGATATATGTTGAACATGGCTCGCTGACGGATGACCGCGATGGCCAGACTTACAAGACGGTGACCATTGGTACACAGACCTGGATGGCACAGAACCTCAACTATGAGACTGAAAACAGTTGGTGCTACAAAGACGACCCTGCCAACTGCGCCAAGTACGGTCGCCTTTATACCTGGGCTGCGGCAGTCGGAAGGTCTGAAGACGAATGCGGCTACGGTCACGAATGCGGCCTGCCTTCTGGCGATGTCCGGGGCATTTGCCCGAGTGGATGGCACCTGCCAAGTTATGACGAATGGTATGCCCTGTTCACGGCGGTGGGCGGCAGTTCCAAGGCAGGGACCAAGCTCAAGTCCCTGACAGGCTGGAACAGCGGCAACGGCACGGACACCTACTCGTTTGCGGCGTTGCCTGCTGGCTTCAGGTACGGCGATGGCGACTTCGGCTACGAGGGCGAAGATGCGGACTTCTGGAGTTCTACGGAGTACAAGTACAATAGCGACGACGCGTACTACATGAACATGGACTACGCCGGCGCTAATGCGAGAATGGGCCACCTCAATAAGTACAACGGGTACTCTGTCCGTTGCGTCAAGGACTCCGATTAACCTGCCGGCGGATTACACCAACTGGCCGACTTCGGCTGAAATCCTGTCCTTTACCTTTTCCCACGAATAGTCGCGGAGCATGGTGGGCATTGGGTCGTCTTCGGCATCCTCAAACCAGGTCAGGCTTTTCAGTGTCGTGAAAGGAATGCCGTCGGCGTATTTGTCCTTGTAGAAGTCCAGCATCTGCGCAAGCGAGAAATGACCGAGCAACTCGAACAGGTCGATAAAATCCTTTTTTGTCCCCCTGTTCGTAATGGCTGCAAGTTTCATGGCGGCAATGTCCCTTGGGCCTGCGAGATACAGATTGTCTTCATCGACTCTTTCTGAAATCCAGCCATAGGGATAGTTGACGAAATCGACCTTTACGTCGTTCACAACGTATTGAAAAATAAATTTCGATTCCTGTAAGACCTGAACGGAACCGATTCCTTTCAGCAAATCTTTTATCTGTAACGGGTCTGGCTCGAATTTTCCGAAGAAATCCAGGTCAATGGACTTTCTGTGCCCGAACTGCAGGGCAAGGGATGTCCCGCCGACAAGGCGGCATTCCTTGAAAAGGGCTTCGGACTGGATACGCCTTAAAAGATCCAGGGTGCTGGGCTCGATTGTTTCGTAGAATAGCATCGGAAATCGCGTATGTCGGTGTGCGTGATACAGGCGACAAAACTCAACGCCCGCTTTTCAAGGGTTCTCATGCCCATGACGGCGTCCTTGATTTCGTCGATACCGTAAATGGACTTGAGAAGTCGCCAGTCGTTGTCGTAGCCGTATTCCAGAACCTGCTTGACTATGTAGCCCCTGTTCTTTTGGGCGTCCAGAGAATTCCTGTCCGTATCCCAGAACAGGTGCTTCGAGAACTTGCTGAAATCGACATTGGTCAAGCACATGCCCGAAATATACATAAATTTCGGCGAGGGGCAACCTTGCAGGGCGGCCATGGCGTGGCCAGGTCCGTCTTTTTCCTTTGTCTCGTAAAGAGCCGCTGTAGAAAGCCAATGCCTTGCACAAATAATCGACGTAAGAACCTATGGTTTTATGGCTTGTCCTGTCGCCTGTGGTGCTGATGGTCTTGTCCCAGGATTGCCGTTCCTGTCATGGGAACCTTGAAGAATCTCCTATATGTCTCAACTTGAGTCATATAGAAAATTTCTGATAGAAAATCTTGAAAAAAGTTGTTTTTATGTGCGCTGAAGGCTTGCGGTGCAGGGAGGTGCTTTGTTATTTTTAGGGGGTAAGGTTTACAAAGGGATGTTTTTTATGAGAAAGTCTTTCCAGCGTGTCATTGCGACCCTGAACTTGTTTCAGGGGAAGCAATCTCTCATCATCTTCTTGTTGGCGGCAATATTTGCCCTGACCGCCTGCGACGACTCTTCATCGGCAAGTGGTGATGACAATAACGTCATTCTGAGCGGCGATAGCCGCGAAGAATCCAGTGATTCTCGTTCCAACGATAAGGACGAAGCAATCTCCAGCAGCGGCAAGGTCACTGATAAGGATAGCGAGCCTGCCGAAGTGTCCAGTTCGTCGGTGGAGTCTTCTGATTCCAAGAGTTCAAGTTCTGTGAAGTCGGGTGACTCGTCCAGCAGCAGTTCTGCGGGCAAGGTGGAGTCTTCGTCTAGTATAGGTGATGTTTCGAAAAGTTACGCCGAAACGAAGGTCATGCCATCGGGAACATTCGACTGTTCCAAATACAATTGTTTTACGACTGAAAACCTGAATCAGGTATTTCTGGAAGCAGGGAAGTATGGCGAAATTCTCGATGAGCGAGATGGTCAAGTTTACAAGACGATTCAAATCGGCACCCAGACTTGGATGGCAGAAAACCTGAACTATGACCCTGGACAGGGTGGTTCAGGTTCGTCGGCATACGATTGGTCATGGTGCTATGACGACGACCCTTCCAATTGCGCCAAATACGGGCGGCTCTACACCTGGGCCGCCGCGATGGACTCCGCTACGACCTATTGTGGTTTCGGCAAGTCCTGCACGGCGACGCATCCCGTCCAGGGCATCTGCCCGAGCGGCTGGCATTTGCCCGATACGACCGATTGGCACGATCTCATCGTAGCTGCCGGCGGACAGTATTCCGCGGGAGCAAAGTTGAGATCGACCTCCGGGTGGGAGAACGATAGGTGGGGGAACGATGGCAACGGCACGGATGCGTTCGGCTTCTCGGCGCTCCCGTCCGGCTACAGGAGCAGAGGCGGGGACTACCACACCGCCGGCGGCTATGCGTACATCTGGTCCTCTTTTGAGTACATCACGGGCCTCGTCGCGTACGAAATGGGCCTGCGCTGCAACGTCGCGGACGCATACATAGAGCGCGGCAACGAGGAGTCCGGCTACGCGGTGCGTTGTCTCAAGGACTCGGACTAAATCTCAAAAGGTTTTGCTATGAAAAACACATTCGCGAAAAAGTTTACGGTCTGCGCCCTTGCGTGGGTGATCGGTTTTGCCCTTTCCGCCTGTGACGATTCGTCGTCGGCGGGGGGTGATAATGGTAGCGGCAGCAATCGTGGTGGTATTCCTGACACCGTCGAGACATTCATGGAACTGTCGGACTACGACTGCGGCAAGAGTCAGAAGTGCGTTGCCACCTACCTGACGGAATACCATGACATGGCTGTGTGCGATGGTAACAACGGCTGGGTCATCGGGACTCTCATCGAGAAGATGGACTGCGACTTTTCTTCATCGAGTGTCAAGTCGAGCGATAGCAAGTCCAACGACTCAGCCGAAGTGACCGATGACTCCAGCGACAGCAAGGATAGCCCTTCTTCGGCAGGAACGTCGACCAAATCCAGCAATTCGAATACATCTGGAAATGGCACAAAGTCCAGCAACAGCTCTGCTGGCAAGGAGGATTGTTCAGCTCTTCTGGAAGGAAATACGGGCTGGAGTTGGGATGTGCCGAAGGAATGCCGCTTCAATCCTGACATTGACTACGGCTCTATGACTGATGAGCGTGACGGCAAGGTTTATAGGACAGTAACGATTGGCGACCAGGTATGGATGGCGGAGAACCTGAACTACGCCGATAGCGTAAAGACCCCGAGCCTGAAGCGCAGGAACTGGTGCTACAACAATGTTGCGGCAAACTGCGACGTGACTGGTCGCCTGTACACCTGGGCAGCGGCAATGGATTCTGTAAAGACTGGCTGCGGTTACGAGAATTGCTCTCCGACCTTGCCTGCTCAGGGTGTCTGCCCGCCGAATTGGCACTTGCCGACTTATGCCGAATGGAACGTTCTGTTCACGGCGGTGGGCGGCCAATCAACTGCGGGCAAGGTACTCAAGTCGCAGAGCGGATGGTATAGCAACGGTAACGGCACGGATGCTTTCGGGTTCAGTGCCTTGCCCGCCGGCAACAGGTACGCCGATGGCCAATTCAACTATGGTGGCCGCAACGTGCGCTTCTGGTGTTCAACAGAGTACCATACCGGCGACGCGTACCGCATGCACTTGGACTACCTCAACGAGAAAGCGGCGAATCCGGGCATCAGCTATAAGGGCGACGGGTACTCCATCCGTTGCGTCAAGGACTCCGATTAACCCGCCGATAAACAATCATTCCACACCCCACACTTCACATTTCACACCCGCTTCTGCGTTAGGGGGCGTCGCACCGCCATTGCGGTGGCGAGACTTGCGATAGATCCTGCTCCTTCGAACCTAACTCAACTAAGGCAACAAGTTGCCAAGTTTCGTATATCGACTTCGCCCTGACGGGCTTCGCTCAGGATGACACATCGCAAGGCTCGATGAGCCGACCCCGGATCAGGTCCGGGGTGACGAGAGGCGAGCAGCACCCGACCCGGCCTGTGGCCGGGGAACGCCCAAGAGTTCAACAGAAGGTTGCTTGTGGACTGAAATTCGAAAATTATTTAGTAGGAAAATTATTTTTCTGCTAAATAATTTGTTATATTAGGGGTATGGAATTCCTAGATCGTGAAGAAGAATCGAAAAGGCTGAAGGCGGAACTCTCCCGGAAGGGGGCGTCTTTTGTCGTTGTCTATGGCCGTCGCAGGTTGGGCAAGTCCACCTTGTTAAAGCGCGTCTTGAAGGAAAACGATATCTATTTTATGGCGGACCGTTCGGAAGAATCCGCCCAGCGGCGTTTCCTGGCCATGGCGATTGCAGTCCGGTATGAGGGTTTCGATTCCGTTGCATACCCCGACTGGGAGTCGCTTTTTAGGGCTTTCAACTACAGGTGCGCGAAGGGTTCTACGCTCTGCCTGGACGAGTTCCCGTATCTTGTGAAATCCTGCGAGATGTTGCCCTCTACGCTGCAGAAGTTGCTGGACGAAAAGTCCTTGAACTTCAACCTGGTGATTTGCGGCTCGTCGCAACAGATGATGTTCGATGTCGCTCTTGACGAAAAATCGCCATTGTATGGGCGTGCCCATGAAATTCTCCGGTTGAAGCCTATTCCGGTTTCTTATTTGCCTTCTGCGTTGAAAATTTCGGCAAAGGAGGCCGTTTCTGAATATGCCGTTTGGGGCGGAGTGCCCCGCTATTGGGAATTGCGTGAACGGTATCGGAATTTCAAGTCGGCCCTGAGGGATTTGGCCCTCTCTCCCTTGGGCGTCCTTCACGACGAGCCTGTGCACATTTTGCGCGACGACATGCGCGACCTGGTGCAGGCTTCCACACTTCTTGGAATCATCGGGAACGGTGCGAACCGAATTTCGGAGATTGCGGCGCGTGCCGAAAAGAATGCGGCGACTTTGAGCGCCCCTTTAAAAAGGCTCGTGACCATGCAGCTTGTGGACCGGGAAATCCCTTTCGGTGAAAATCCTAAAAACAGCAAGCACGGCATTTACCACTTGTCCGACCCGTTCATTAATTTCTATTACCGGTTTATCAGCCCGTATCGTTCGCTGTTGGAACTGGGGCGTGTTGATTACGTGGAAGAAATCGTAAAACAGCATTTCCCTGAATTTGAAGGTTTTTGCTGGGAACGCCTTTGCCGGCAGGCGGTTAGCGGGCAGGTTGTCGGTGGCGAGATGTTCAATGTGGCTTCCAGGTGGTGGGGCAATGTCGGCAAGTCAGAACGGATCGAAATCGATGTCGTTGCCGAAAGCATGGACAAGAAAACGCTACTTGTCGGGGAATGCAAATGGACGAATGGCGAAAATGCGGGGCGCCTGTTTGCTCATCTGAATGAGCAAGTCCAGAAATTGCCGTTCGTCCACAAGTATAAAAAAATCGTCCCGGTTCTTTTTTTGAAAGAAAAACCTCGCGACAAGACGGATGGAATTGTCTTTTTGCCGGAAGATGTCCTTAAAATTATTTAGTAGGAAAATTATTTTTCTGATGAATAATTTATTTTACCCAAATCTACCATAAAATGCCTACATTTGGCAAGTTATAACTCTTATATGTCCCAGGTTGAGTCATATAGGAAATTTGTTTCAAATTAATGGATGTCCGTTACCACCGCCTATGCGTGGTGCATGTCCTGAGGGGTGGCATCTGCCGACTATTGAGGAATGGAGGATCCTGCTTAAAACAGATAACAGTTCTACCGGTGCTAGGCTGAAGTCCACGTTTGGTTGGCTTGATGATGGTAATGGTATGGATTCCTTTGGATTCTCGGTTCTTCCTTCAGGTTACGGACTCTTTAATTACACCGATAATAACGTCTCCACGAGTTTTTGGAGTTCAACAGATGAAACTTTTTATGGAACAATGGCTTACCAAGTGGGTTTTCACTACATCAACTATAGCCTAGATGTTAGGAGAAGGGAAAAATGGCATGCCTCCTCCGTCCGTTGCATCAAGGACTCGGAATAATCCCTATCCCCTAAATCCTGCCCCCTAACATTGGTTATCGAGATTTTTCTATTTCAAGTTTCTTGACCACTTTGTCGAAATCAGAAAGAAATTCGCGGTCCTGAACAAGTTTGAACTTGTTATATTCCGCAAAGGCTTTTTGCTTTGCGTCTTCTGCGGATACGGTTCCGGCGTTCTGGAGAATGTCGTACTTGTAGAGCCCGAGGAATTCCTCAAGTTGCTGTCGCCAATCGTTCATGCTCATGATGATGTGGCGTTCTGCCTGGCTTTCGGCTAGGTCTAGGAATGCTGTCGAAATTCGGTTCAGCGCAGAGACTTCCTTGTCGGAAAGATAGTTCTTCGCGACAACCGTATCGGACCTTTGCACGCGACCGTCGGGCGCCTTTTTCCACGTAGTTAAACCCATGTGCGGCCTTTCGGCATCTGCCCTGGAGTAGATGATTTCGGCGGCAGTCTGGTGTGTGACCGCCCAGTGCATCATGTTCTGGACAATCTTGAAGAACTGCTGCGTCGTTTCGGCTTTGGGGTCGTAGTCGGCGCTGCATTCCGCATAGATGTCGGTGATTTTCTGGTAGTACCTGCGTTCTGACGCGCGGATTTCCCGAATCCGTTCTAGCAAGTCGTCGAAGTAGTCCTTGCCAAAGTGCGTCCCCTGCTTGAGACGCTCGTCGTCCAGCACGAACCCCTTTACAATCATTTCTTTCAGCACCGTTGTCGCCCAGATGCGGAACTGGGTCGCCTGGTAACTGTTCACTCGGTAGCCGACGGCGATAATGGCGTCGAGATTATACAGCATTTGCGGGCGGGTTACCTCACGTTCACCTTCGTTTTGAACTATTCCAATTTTTCGAATAGTTGCCGATTCCGTGAGCTCTCCGCTAGCATAAATTTCCTTGAGATGGTAGTTTATCGTGTTGACTTCCACCCCGTACAATTCCGCCATACGCTTTTGAGGCATCCAGAACGTGTCGCTGTTGAAAATCACCTCGATGCGAGATTCCCCTTGGGCCGTCTTGTACAGCAGAATGCTTGAAAAATCGGCGCTTGCGACGGTTGGAAGGGCTTTTTCGCCTTGAGAAAAATATGTAAGGGCTATTTGCACTTGAGGCTTTTTGCGGTCGGCATTTTCAGCGACTAAAAGACATGCTTCGCGTGAAAGATGGACATTTTCAACCTCGCGGAATGCCCCTGACCCGAGCTTGACCATTTCAACCTCTCGGTTAAAATGGTCTGCCAAATTCAGGCCTTTCGCCTGTGCCGACGCCATTGATTTATCCAAAATACGGCAGAATTTCTGGTAGGTGCTATAGCCCATAGCGGAAGATAGTTCCCTCGCGCTCCAGAAAATGCGCCCGTCGGCGTCGGTCCTTTTGATTTGCTCAAAATCGGACTGTAGCGGCAAAATCTCGTTTTCGTTCGGCATAAACCACCTTAATTACACATTTGTTCACTATAAATATATGTAAAAAGGGGATTGTTGTCAATCCTACCGATATCAGTAGCAACGGCGAAGATGCAATCGGAATAATCCGCCAGCGAGTTGTCTAATCGCTAAATTCTGTCCTAGAAACGCGTTATTTTGCGCTTTATTGGCATTTTTTACGAAAAAAAACTTGCGCACTATTGAAATGGGGCGTTTATGGAAATCCAGAGAAAAGCCTACGATCGTCTTGTGGAATGAAAAAAGAGTCCAGGGGGTGGGCGAAGATGTTTTGCTTGAATATATTGGCAAGTGCTTCGCCGAAAAGAAACCGCTCGTGCTCCAAGAAAATTCTCCATATGTCGCAATGTGAGACATATAGAAATTTTTCGCCCCGACGCGGCATAAAAAGTTCGTTTTTCTGCGCATTAAAGACTTGCGATGCACGGGGGTGCTTTGTTATTTTTAGGGGGTAAAGATTATAACGGGTGTTCTTATGAAAAAAGACATAGCTACAAGGCCCCTGAGCTTGTCGAAGGGCCGACTCTTGACCATCTTTCTATTAGCGGCGTTCTTCGCCCTTTGGGGCTGTGGCGATTCTTCGTCGGCGGATGGTGAGGGCGGTAGCGGCGGGAACCGTGGTGGAATTCCTGACACCGTCGAGACATTCATGGAACTGTCGGATTACGACTGCGGCAAGAGTCAGAAGTGCGTTGCCACCTACCTGACGGAATACCATGACATGGCTGTGTGCGATGGTAACAACGGCTGGGTCATCGGGACTCTCATCGAGAAGATGGACTGCGACTTCTCTAATTTGTCTAGCGATTCGAAAAAGGGGTCGAGTTCGTCCGCCGTACGGGGAAGTTCCGGAAATGTCAATAATCCAGGAAGCTCCAGCTCTTTTGTGCTTCCACCTTGCAGAAACGATAAAATCGACACCTGCATTTACGGGGTATTGACTGATGGTCGAGATGGACGTAGCTACAAGACTGTTGTCGTTGGCGAACAGGTGTGGATGGCCGAGAATCTAAATTATGATTCTGGAGACGATCTCTCTTTTTGCCTACATGCCAACGATTGCGAAATTTTGGGTAGGCATTACGAATGGTCGGCGGCAGTGGACTCCGTAAATTCTGGCTATGGAAGTTCCCCAGCAACTTGTCCTGTAAATGTGAATATCAAGGGGGCGTGTCCCGACGGCTGGCATATCCCGAGTCTCGACGAATGGAAGGTCTTGTCACGTAATGCCGGCGGGCGGGCAGCGGGAATCAATCTGCGAAGTAGCAAGGGCTGGGAAAAGTACGAAAAGGAAGGCACGAAAGGCTTGGATCTTTATGGTTTCTCAATTGTCCCATCGCCGAAGCAAAATATAGACGGCGCAAATGCCGCCTTCACTCAAGCGTCCTTTTGGACTGCGGGTACAGAAAAAGCCTGTGGTATCAATTTCGATTATCAATTCGGCGGTGACGATTCCGCCGCGACCGAGGTGATTTCTTCGCTGGTCGTGAATTATCGGAATGCGCAATCAATTCGTTGCCTTCGCGATGAGCCTTATTCCGGAACGCTTGCGAGCGATCCCGTTTCGGTTACGACACATAGGCCACATCCTATAGAATACTATCTGAATTCCGACAAGATTTATGGAGAGTTTACGGACGAGCGTGACGGCCATGTTTACAAGACCATCGAAATTGATGGACAAACCTGGATGGCTCAAAACTTGAATTACAAGACTCCCGATGGTAGGAGCGTCTGCTTTGAAGATGACGAGCAAATCTGCGAAGTTTTTGGGCGGCAATATACATGGACCACGGCCATCGATTCCGCGGGAATTGGCCTTGCGAAGGAGCATCCGATTCAGGGCGATACCGTTGTTCAAGGCATTTGTCCTTCGGGCTGGCATGTTCCCACGGAAAATGAGTGGGGTACCCTGCTGATGCCGGCTTCCTCAGATACCTTGCATTATATTAGGGAAATATCCTTTAAGGAATCGGCGCCAAAGTTGTCTTCCAAAAAATTGTGGTTATATGGCATGTCTCATACCGATGATTACGGTTTCTCGCTGCTGCCTGCCTTTAATAGAATACGTGCGTCTTACCTAACAGCATCGGGACATCTTGACACTTGGGGAAATGCATCTTTCAATATGCTCTATCTAGAGGAACGCAACTCGATTAGTAACCTGTCTCTAGAAAGAAAAATGTATGCTAGCAGCTTATTGGGACAGCTGCGCTGCATAAAGGATGGAAGCGCCATTCGTTACCCAGCAAAGGTGAGATTGGCGGATTCATGCAATGTAGACGGCGCAGATAACTGTGATTACGGAACACTTACGGATAAACGAGACAGCAAGGTGTACAAGACAATCAAGATTGGGGAACAGGAGTGGATGGCGGAAAATTTACGCTACGCAGATAGCGCCAAAACTCCGAGTCTAAAGAGACGGACACTCTGCCGGGACAGTCTTGATGCTAATTGTGAAAAATACGGACGACTTTATTCCTGGCTTGCAGCGATGGATTCGGCTCGCTATTACACCTCTCCAAAAGATTCTTCCTGTGGTTGCAAATATGTCTGCAAGTTAGAAAGAAAGCATCAAGGAATTTGTCCTGATGGCTGGAGATTGCCGAATAGGATTGATTTTGAAATTCTAAGAAAGACTACGGGCGCAGTGTTCTATAGTGATGGAGGAGGCGTCCCGCTTGCCAGTGCCGGCGAATGGAATGACGATTTGTTGCGGCCCGATTCCCTGGGTGTCAATGTTTATGGCTTTGGCGTTCTTCCGACTGCTTGGAAGGAAAGTCCGTTAGAGGCTATGGCTCGGGCTGAAATTTGGACGAGTACAGTTGGTTACGGCAATAGCAGCGATAACAAGCCCATTGTTTTTGCAGATTTTTATATGCGGTATGATAAAGGCATGCGTGTTCAGCCGCTTCATTGGGATTTAAACGACGATGGCGCTTGCAGTGATTATAAGGCAATTCGTTGCATTAAGGATTCTGAGTAAATTCCCAAAGGTTTTCCTATGAAAAAAACATTCTCTAGAAAGTTTACGGTCTGCGCCCTTGCGGGGGTGCTTGGTGCTGCGTTTATCGGTTGCGGGGACGACGGGTCGTCTTCGCCGAGTACGAAGGGTTTGCTATACACGATGAGCGAACGAATTCTTTCTCTACTACTTTTAGTCCTGGCTTTTTCTTCAAACGTCATGGCGGAGTGGAGCGGCGATACGATACGCGCCCCATACGTTGACGGCTGCTATCAAATCAGTACGCCCGAAGAATACGCATGGATGGTTACTCGACCCGAAAGCCGATACGACAATTGTTTTAAGTTAGTTTCAGATATCGTTTTGGGAAAGGACAAAAATTCTGTCCATCGGGAACACCAGTTGAAACCAATTAGTTTTTATTATATACATGTCGATTTTAACGGTTATTCCGTTTACGGTGCCTATAGCGAAGAAAAACCTTTTGTCACCTGTGGAAATGAAGTCAAATTCAAGGATATAAGCTTTAAGAATTTTGAAATCCATGTCAAGGATTCTTCTTGGAGCCAAAGTAATCATTTTGTTTCCGCGGTCCGCTTGGGATGGAATTGCATCCGTAATGTCGAAGGGAATGTGATTGCCGAGGGGACTATCAAGTTGACTGGAGATTCCGTGTCGGCCGCGGTTTTGGGTGGAAGTTTTATAGATGGAGTGCTTGAAAACAGGACTACTATTACCGTGGATGCGAATTATGCAAATGTCAGTATTTCAGGCGTTGCGTTAGCGAATTACTACGGAATCGATTCTACCCTTGTTACAGAAGCAGTCAATTACGCAGATATTTCTATCAAGGCAAAACGAGCTAGAGGAATCAAGGTGAATGGGGTATGCCCCATTTATGACGGCGGTTGCAATGTGAACGAAAACTTGCACAAAATTTCAAATTATGGGAATATCACCGTAGATGCCCAAGATAGCATAACTAGCATCTATATTGCAGGAATTGGCGATTATCGAGATACATCTCTATACCCTCTAGAGCTCTATAACGAAGGAAATATATCGATAAAAACAGATTCCATAGGCCTTTTTGATATTGCGGGGCTTTCTCTTAGTCCAGGTTCCCATACCTACCGGAAATTTGCAAAGGCAGAAAATCGCGGAAATATAAGCGTCTTAGCCAATCGGTCTGGATATACCGGATATCATGGAGAACATTATATAGGCGGTTGTTTTGCTCATCCAGCTGATTCTGTAGAAAACTTGCTCAACGAGGGAAATCTGGATATTCATCTTGGAGACTTTAAAGGACGTGGAGGCTCGATAAGAATCGGAGGTGTCTTCGGTTCGGCGGGATATGTCAAAAACGCAATGAATGTCGGTACAATTCATGCATCCGTAAACAAAACACCAAAAGAAGAAAGCCTATGGTATTTTACCGGAGTCGGGGGAATTGCGGGAAATATCGGTGGAAAAATCGAAAATTCTGCCAACTTTGGAACAGTGAATACCGAATCTGTTGAATATGTAGGAGGCATCGTTGGCATGTTGGACGAAGCCGATGTCCTGAAAGTAATGAATTTTGCCGATGTGAAAGCAAACAAGGCAACTTACCTTGGGGGAATCATCGGAGCTTTGCATGGGGGGTGCTTTATGAATGCAGGAAATTGTTCTCGTGATCCACAGTATTTAACGAATATGGCCAATTGGGGAAATGTAACTGCGACGGATTCTACATGCAAAAGTATCGGTGGCCTTGCCGGAGAATCCTACGAGGATTTTTTCAATTCCTATAACGCAGGAAAAGTTATCAAAAATGTTTCCACAGATTCTGTCTACAAGGGACATCCATTCTCTAATAAGAATACGCATTATAAGGGGTTTCCGGAAATTAGGTTCTACCATACCTACTATAACTGGAATGTTTATGAAGGGAGAAATACGGAACCCGAAGATTTGGAGAACAATTGGTTGCGTAAGGAACTATATGAAAATAACGGGCGTACCACTGCGCATATGCAGTCCAGCGATTTCGTGAAGGAACTGAACTATGTTGATTCGACCAATACGAATTCCAAGGTGTGGACCCTGACCAAGCTTTATCCGTACCCGATTATCGCCGACATGGAAAGCCTGCTGAAGGAAGGCAAGGAAAAACTTTCGATTCCTGAAAGGCTCCCGAGCAATTTTACGGCACCGTTCAACCTGCAAACGGATGGCTTGAACATCCTTGTGTCTGGTGCGAAAGTGGGCGCTCCGTACGGAGTGTTTACGTTGTTAGGAAAATCCGTTTCCCGCGGCAGAATTTCTAGCCAGAACCAAAACATTCCCGTGGCACACTCTGGAACCTATATCGTGAAAGTGGGGAAATTCTCCCGCAAGATTGCTGTGAAGTAAAAAAGGAACTTCTTGAAGCCGAGAAACGCCCAAAAGAGGGTGTTCCTGGGGTGGCGGCGTATTCGCCGCGGTGAAAATTTTTATTTTGCGGATGTATGGAAGAAAATCAGAATTTGGACGATTTGGCCGAAGAATCGGCGGAACTCCCGAAAGTCGAGAGCCAAGAGGATTTGGCCCGCATTATCCAGGCGCTGGTGTTTGCGTCTCCTGACATTGTGACGCTTAAAAAGCTGCGTGAAATTCTGGGCGACTTCTTGGATGCCCGCTTGGTGTCCGATGCCTTGATTGCGGCGAACGATTCGCTGAACAAGATTAATTCCCCGTTCGAAATCGTGGAACAGGCGGGCGGTTACCGTTTCCGCACGCGTGCCAAGTACTACCCGTGGGTGCGCAAGCTGTTCCCCGAAGCAAACGCCCGTAGGCTCAGCCAGGCGGCGCTCGAAACCTTGGCGGTCATCGCCTACCAGCAGCCGATTACCAAGGCGGCCATTGAACAGGTGCGTGGCGTGTCGTCGGTGGACGGCCCGATCCGTAACCTGCTCGACAAGGGCTTTATTGCATTGGGTAGCCGAGCCGATACGGTCGGAAACCCTTACACCTACGTGACCACGCAGGAATTCATGAAGTATTTTGGCATCAACCGCATTCCCGAGGACCTGCCGCGACTCCGCGAATTCAGTGAACTTCTGGAAGCGGGCGCCTTGGTGCCGCAGTACGCGAAACCCGAATCGGTGAGCCCCGAAGAACCGGTGCAGCCCGAAGAAAATCCGGACCAGGTTGAATTGTCGATGGGAGATGCCTAATGGCGTTTGACCTGCGGGTCCGGCTATTCCAACTTAGAATATGTATCCTTTTGGGAACGGTAAACTTTTGTTAGGGCGCCTATTGACTTGGGGGACCCTTTTGTATATATTTATGTTATGATTTCCTCGCTTTGCAAAAATTCCGGGAGTGGACGTCCGGCTTTGACCGCCGGTAGGCGTCTTGCCGTGTCTTGCGCCGTTTCCTGGTTTGGCACGAGTTTTGCAGGGGGGAGCTGCCCATTTAGGCAGTAGAATTTATCTGTATTTACGCTCTAGGCTCGTGGCCATTTTCGGCTATGGGCTTTTTTTGCGTTACGTGGAATTTAACACTTACCTATAAACGGAGGCTTACCATGAAAAAAATGCTCACCGCGCTTGTCGCATTCGCTATCGTCGTATTCCTGGCTGGTTGCGCCGGCACCCCGCAAGAAAAGGCCGCCAGCGTGCTTGTGGAAATGCAGATGAAAAAGACGAACCTGATTAAAAAGGACCACGTTCCGGCGGGGCTTGGCATAGGCGTCTCCAAGGACGAGCAGGTGGCCATGGAAAAGGCCGACCAGAACGCCCGAGTCGATTTGGCCAGGGAGATTGATGCCCAGGTGAAGGCGCTGACCAAGAACTTCAAGGAAGAAGTGGGCGGGGACATTGCCGAACATTTCCAGAGCGCATCGAAAACTGTCGTCGATACGCGCCTGAACGGGGCGACCCTCACCGATGTGAAAATCGAAACGACCGAGGATGGACAGTTCAAGATTTACGGCATCATGACGCTGGACGTTAGCCTTGTGGAAGAATACCTCAAGACCCTGGTGGATACCGATGCCGCGAACGAGGCTATGAAGAACAAGATTCGCGCCGCCGCCGAAAAGGCCTACGCCGAAATCGATGCCGAAACGAAGTAGCCTATGAACAGCAAACTTGTCTGCATTTCTCTTGCATCGCTTGTTGCGCTTGCGGTGCTTTTGGGTTGCGCATCCAATGAGGCTACGGTCCAAACGCAGCCTTCTGTTGCGCAGGCTCCCAAGGTTCCCGTGTCGCAGGAACTGAACGCTATCGCCTGTTCCGAAGGTGAATTGCGTGGTTCGGGACTTGCCGGTGATTACGACCAGGCGCTGAGTTACGCGGTTTCGCAGATTGCGACGCAAATCCAGAGTTCGGTCGTTTCGACGAGCGTGATGCAGACAAGGTCCGATGTTTCTGCTAGCGGCAACGAGGAAATTTCTTCGTCGTTCGACAGAAAGTCGCAGGTGCAGGCAGAAATCCGCAACAGGCAGGATGTGCACGTGCGGGAGACAATCGCCCATGACGGTGTCGTCGGTGTCGTGGCGTGCATGTCGAGGGCCGATGCCGCAAAGCCTTTCCGCGAAGATTACCTGGGCGCCCGCGATGCGCTGGTGGCCGCCGTTGCGGTGCTTTCGGTGACGAGCCATCCCTTGGACAAGTTCGGCAGTTACAAGAAGGTAACTGCGGCATATTCCAAGTACAGGGAGGCGCTGCAGGTCCTTTCGTCGCTGGGCTTTAACGAGACCTCTGCCGAAGTCGAAGACGGCTATGCGAAGGCGGTTGAAAACTACATCGAGTTCAGGAGCAAGTACAAGGTCTACATCGACGGAGCCTTTGAAAGCGAAGAAGGCAAAATCCTGTTCGAACAGATTTCGGACGATGTAAAGCTACAGAGCCTGGAAGATTCCTGCGATGTGGGACTCGTGCTTGAACTCGAAATTTCGGCACCTTCCTGTAAGGAAGGCGCACTTGGCGTGAGCTGCACCGAGGTGGTGGCCTTGAACGGTAAGTCCTGCAAGGGCGAGACGTATTTTACCCTGGGGGGCACGCTCAAGGGGATTGGACGCTCCGACGAAAACGAGGCGAAGGCGAAGCTTTTGAAGAACGCGTCGAAGAACGACTTTGTTACCGACTGGAAAAAGGAAATCAGCCGCTGGTTTGCGAGGTAGTGCGATATGAACTTTACAAATATGAAAAATGTCATTGCGTGGAGCCGGAAGGCGACGAGGCAATCCCTAGTTGTATTGTTTTTCGTTGTCCTGCTGTTTTCTTCTGCATCGTTTGCGGCAGAGGCGGCTACTCAATCGCAAAAGATTCCGCTCCCGGCAGCTATCCGGGATTCGCTCCCGTGGTTTGCTGTGTTTGAACTGCAGAACGATAATGCTCCCTTTACGCGCAACCACCTGAACGCACTCGCGCAAAAAAACGAGCGGGTAGCGCTTGTCTATTTCGCAACCTGGTGCATTCCGTGTCGCGAAGGACTGAAGCAGATTTCAACAAATGCAGAAGCCCTTGCCGCCGCAAAGACAGCCGTGGTCCTTGTAAACGTAGGGGAACGGGAAAAGGATTCAATTACGAAATTCCTCGAACAGTTTTCGCTAGAAAAGATGCCCGCCGTGGTGGATCCGTTCGGCAGGCTTACGGAAGGCTTCGGGCTGATTAAGGAAGGCGAAAACATTGACCTTCCACGAACAGTCGTGGTCGATAAAAAAATGCATCCGAGTTTCATGATTGGTGCCGAAGGCGCCGACTACATCCAGATTCTGAAAGGTGAAAAATGAATTCCGTGAATATGATAGGATCGTCATTGCGAGCTTGCCGTAGGCAGGCGTTGCAATCTATAGTAGCATTCCTGTTCCTTGCACTCCCTGCGCTTGCGACGCATGTGGCGGTTCTCGAAACTACCGCCGCAAAGGACGTGATCACGCTTGAAGAAAAGCAGTACCTGACCGACGTGCTTAGGTCCGAGGCGGTGAAGTCGCTCCCCGCCGAGCAGAATTACACCATCATGACGCGCGAAAATATCAGCATGATGCTTCCGCCGGGCAAGGCCGTGGAAGACTGCGAAGGTAGCTGCCTTGTGGAAACGGGCAAGAACATCTCTGCCGATTATGTCGCCCAGGGGCACGTGGGGCGGTTTGCAAACAACTTGACGATTACCGTGGAACTTTACGAAACGGCGGGCAACAAGCTCATGGGCAGTTTCAGCTCCAAGGCCCCGAATATCGAATCGTTGGAAACGGAAATCCGCCAAAAGTCAAGCGGGCTTTTCTCGCGCATATTGGCCAGTTCCCTAGGAAAGGTGGATTTGCAACCGGTACTTGCCGACAAGGTGGGGCACGAGGCCGAACTCGTGATAAGGATTGACGGCGAAAGCAAGAAGGATGGTCGCAAATATGTCCGCGGTACATGGGAACTGGCGCCGGGTATCCACGAAATTGAATTCGAACACCGCTGCTATGAATCGCAAAAATTCAAGGTGAACGTGCAGAGCGGGAAGACCGTGACGGTGAACAATTCGCTCGATGCCACGATGGGGAATTTTTCGCTGACTACTAATTTCAATGGCGCGTTCCGCGAGGTGCCCGTGTTCGTGAACGGCGTGATGGCGGGGCGTACCCCGTTTACGGGGCGTGTGCCGATTTGCGCGAAGGTAGAAGCGGGCGAGGATGAGTTCCGCGAGATGGTGGTGCTGGAATGGTCGGGTAAGGAAAAACTCGAAATTGCACACAACCTAAAGAATGCGAAACCCACCGCCGAAGAACTCCGTGCAGATTCACTTGCTTCTGTGGAACGCATGGCCGAGCAGATGGCCGCAGAAGAGGCCGCCCGTGCAGCCGCTGCCAAGGAAAAGCGCTCGGCGATAGCGAAACCGGTATCTATAGCCATGATGGTGCTCGGGCTTGCAAGCGTCGGTGTCGGCGTCTACGAGAACATGGTTGCAAGCGATGAACGTAAAAAATACGACGAAGCGACGTTTGACAACCAGAAGGATTTTGACGATCAGTGGGACAAGGTGGAATCGGCGAAGACGATGCGGAACATTTTCTATGGAATCGGCGGTGGCCTGATTGGTGCGGGTGCCGTTGTGTTCTTTGTGTTCTGAGGATAGTAGACAGTAGGAAGGTTTTAACTATGAAAATCAGAAATCGAAATATGCAATTAGGAAAGGCCTCCTGTGCGTCATTATGTGCTAAGGTCCCTGAGCTTGTCGAAGAGCGGGCGAAGCAATCTGAACCGCACGTCATTGCGAGCCCGAAGGGCGCGGCAATCTATTGCTTAGTTCTTCTCGTCGTTCTTCTTGTCGCTTGTAGCGATATAGGCGACCGTGATAACCCGCTGGACCCGGGGGCAGAAAACTATGTGGCGGTTGTTGATGCCCCGGAATCTTCCTCTTCTGTCATCCTGAGCGATGATAGCCGCGAAGAATCCAGTTCCAGTAGCAAGGAAGACGAACCTGTCGAAATCTCCTCCAGCGGCGAAACCCCTGTAACATCTTCCGAAACGCTAGAAACATCGTCAAGCAGCGAAGAACCTCTCCCTCCGTCATCGAGCTGCAAGAACGAACCAAAATCATCGAGCAGCAGCAAAGACGAGCTTGTTTCCTCCAGCAGCGAAACACCTGTAACATCTTCAGAGACACCTACGCAATCATCAAGCAGCGTGAAACCGCCGTCGTCGAGCAGCAAAGACGAGCCTGTTTCCTCTAGCAGCGTTGCCGCCTGGACTTGCGGCGACTCCACCATAACGCGCGGCGACCGCGAATATGTAACGGTCCTGATAAACAAACAGTGCTGGCTTAAAGAAAACCTGCAATACGAGCCGAGCTCCGGATCAACCCTTTGCTACGGTGGCGTTGCTGCAAACTGCGAAATATACGGACGTTTGTACGATTTCGAAGCGGCAAACCTAGCTTGCCCCACAGGCTGGCGGCTGCCGACGAAGACGGAACTTGAAGACCTGGCCGACTATTCCGGTGCCGATATGTACGATGCGGGAGCGCATTTCAAGGCGAAAAGCGGCTGGATCGGCGAAAATGGCGACGACCTGCTCGAATTTACGGCACTTCCCGGCGGCAAGTGCGACGAGGAACAGACCTGTTCTAAAATCGGTACATCCGGCTACTGGTGGACATCGACCGAAAAAGTCAAGAATACGAGTCATTACGCGTTGTACCTCAATGGTGACGGCAGTTCGTTTACCGCCGCGAACATCATGGACAACGACCAGTACATCTCCGTGAGATGCGTGAAGAAATAAGTTTAACAAGGAGCGCCGCCATGAAACCCACAAAAAATACCTTGATGTCACTCTGGAGCCGTAAGGCGATAGAGTCCAAAATGATTGTGACGATTGCTTCCGTCGCATTCCTTCTCTCCGCTTGCGGTGAGAATACCACGACTGAAAAAATCGTCGAAGTCGCATCCTCAGGCGTTGAAGTCGTGACGGATGTGTCGCTGTTGCCACCGTGTTCTGCATCGAACGAAGGTGAACTGGTGTGGGTGAAAAATGAGGCGACCCCGCGCATGTGTTCTGCAGGCTTGTGGTATGCCGTTGCCGAAGGGAGCGTGGCCGCGACTTGCTCCACGGAGCCGTTGCCCGATGGCAGTGGCGTGAAGATTCTTTGTGGTGGCGATTCCATTGGCGTGGTGTTGAACGGACCGAAGGGTGAACCCGGCGAAAAGGGGGACAAGGGTGACACGGGTGCTCAGGGCGTTGCTGGAAAAACAGGAGCGACCGGTGCTCAGGGTGAAAAAGGCGACAAGGGCGATACTGGCGCGACCGGGGCTCAAGGCGAGAAGGGTGACACCGGAGCGATTGGAGCAACAGGTGCTACAGGTGCAGGTTGCTCGATGGAAACTATTGACGAATTGTCCGTGCGCGTAACCTGTGGCACGGAATCGACAGTCCTTTATGTCGGCGAACTTCCCGATACCACGGGGCAAGGCGAAGTCGTTCTCGACTCCGAAAAGATTGCAATTTCTTTGGACGAAGTTTCCGGCGTGACGCAGAAAGGTCCGTTCCTGATGGGTTCCAAGGTGCTTGTGCGCGAGATGGAAGATGGCCGCACGCTTACCCAGACCGGCAACAGTTTCAACGGCAAGATTCTGAACGACAAGGGCGAATTCAAGATTAACGCGCGTATGCTCGTGAGCCAGTACGTGATGCTCGAAGCGACGGGCTACTTCCGCAACGAGGTGACTGGCGAAAATTCGAATTCCGAACTTACGTTGTTTGCGATTACGGACGTGAACGACCGCAACATCGTGAACGTGAACCTGCTGACGCACTTGGAATACGAGCGCGTGGTTTACCTGGTGACGCAGAAGAAAATGAAGGTCCGTGCGGCCAAGAAACAGGCGCAGAAGGAAGTGTTTGGCTTGCTTGGCATTGATGCGACGGACTTCAGTAACTCCGAAGACCTGAACATCGCGGGCGCCAGTGACGAAGACGGTGCTTTGCTTGCGTTCTCGCTGATGTTCCAGGGCGACCGCTCCGTGGCGGACCTTACGGCTCTCTTGCAGACTGTGGCGAACGACATGGAAAAAGACGGAACATGGGACGATGCTACGACCCGTATGAAGATTGCCGAATGGAGTGCCGATGCGGATAGTGCGGGCAGGCTTGCAACAATCCGTAACAATGTAGGGGAATGGAAACTTTCGAGCACTGTGCCGAACTTTGAGCAGTATGTACGCAATTTTTGGTATAAAGAATATGGCCTTGACAGTTGCACCGCTGATAGCGTTGGCAGGGTGAAAGCTGCGACGGCGGGCAAGCGCAAGAATACGGCAACCCGCTATATCTGTCGCGATAACCGCTGGCAAATTGTAAACGATTTCGAGAAGGACACCTACGGATGGAAGGACACAACTGATGGGGCTCTCAAGGATGGTATTGTGACCGGAACAAAGTATGTATTTGATTCAACGGGTTCCTATTATGGCGACTGGTCAACTAAGGGTTGGCGACAGGCTGAAGACATCGAAAAAGTGAACGGCGGTTGTCGCAAAGCTATTTTCGGCGAAATTCGTCGCGATACCAAAAATGGGGGATTCTATCAGTGCCAAGAAGAAAGCCTTAAGTGGGAACTTGTGTACAATAATCTACTTATCGATACGCAACAATGGGCGGAAGACGAAGATGGATTCTCCAAGTGGGGAGACTCCATCGGCGTTGTGACGGGCGGCAACAAGATTTGCTACGTGTATGACACGAGTGCTACTTATAAGGGTTGGCGCGAGGGCAACGATAAAGATTGCACTTTGGGTTTACTTGGTTGCACATTGGGGCGTGCGGGACGTATGAACAAAGCGGTAGACGATAATTTCTATAACTGTGCAAATAACATTTGGACAAAAGTCTCTGACCGGGTGCAGTACAATACGACAGGCTGGGCCTGCCTTGATAGCAACGCTGGCGAAATGAAGTTGGGTCTTTACAATACCGATGTTTACTTCGTTTGCGATGCGAACGCTTGGCGAGAAGCGAAAACAGATGAAGAGCTTTCTTGCAGGAATGACGGTCTTTGCAAGGCATGCACGGAGAATAGCCAAGGGATATTCTGGAAGCATGATGATAGTCAATTAGTTTGTGATGATAAGACATGGCGGACTCCAAACTGTGCCGAGATTGCGACGGGAAGCCTTTGCACGACAAATGACAGTTCCGTGGTGGCGGAATGCGAAGATCTGGGCAATTTCAAAATAGATTACATCTGCTCTCAGGATCCCGGAGCCAAAAATAAACTGGTGTGGCACCCCGTGCGCAATCCGTTTGAATATACGCTTGAATACTGGAACGCAAAGCGCGATGCTTACAATGCCGCGGCGGTAGAGGCCGGAGCGAATTCCGATTCGATGATTATTGATCCACGCGACGGCAAGACATATAGAACTGTCGTCATTGAAGGGTTTCGCATATTTGCCGAGAACTTGCGCTATGTGGACAGCAGTGAAACAGTTAATTTGAAGGGCCAGGCTTGGTGCTACAACAATGAAGCGAAGAACTGCGAAATAGGGGGGGCTTATTACACATGGACTGCTGCTGTAAATCTGGATAGTAAGTGGCAATCGGTGTTCGCTAGTAGCCTAATTGGCGAACAACACCAGGGAATTTGTCCTGATGGCTGGCATGTGCCAAATAATGGGGAATGGAATACCTTACATTATGTGGACAAAAAGGCTGGCTTTAGCAATTGGACTTCTGCGGCAGAAGAATGCGTTATGTGCGCTCTTCCTATTGGTCATTACGACTCAACAGAGTATTACAGCGATTTTCCTGGTCTTGGGGCTCATGCTGTCTTCTGGAGTTCTTCAGAGGCAAGCGACTATAGCTACAGTGCTGCTAATTATGGGGTGGATAATAGTAGTGCGTATCTCAGTCACAGTTTTAACATTCGCAAATACCATGGTGATGCAGTCCGTTGCATCCAAGATTACCCTATAGAACCTTAGCACTCTTCCCCTCACCTTAATAAACAAGGAACTTCACCATGAAACCTACAAACGCCACTTGCTTGTCTTTCTTGACTTGCGATGCACTGAGCTTGTCGAAGTGTTTAGGAATCTCCCTGTCTATCGCATTCCTTCTCTCCGCTTGCGGTGAGAATACCACGACCGAAAAGATCGTTGAAGTGGCAGGCTCTGGCGTTGAAGTCGTGACGGATGTGTCGCTGTTGCCGCCCTGTTCTGCAACGAACGAGGGCGAACTGGTGTGGGTGAAGGGTGAGACGACTCCGCGTATGTGTTCTGCTGGCTTGTGGTATGCCATTGCCGAAGGGAGCGTGGCTGCGACTTGCTCTACTCAGCCGTTGCTCGATGGTAGCGGCATAAAAATTCTTTGTGGCGGCGATTCCATTGGCGTTGTGCTCAACGGCAAGGATGGTGCGCAAGGCATCCAAGGGAAGCCGGGCGTTCAAGGCAAGCAGGGTGTTGCCGGTAAGGATGGTGCTGATGGCAAGGATGGCGAAGATGGTGCAGATGGTAACGATGGCGCTTCAGGTGCGGGCTGCTCAATGGAAAAGATTGACGAGTTGTCTGTCCGCGTAACCTGTGGCACGGAATCGACAGTCCTTTATGTCGGTGAACTTCCCGATACCACTGGGCAGGGCGAGGTTGTCCTTGACTCTGAAAAGATTGCAATTTCTTTGGACGAAGTTTCTGGCGTAACGCAGAAAGGACCGTTTCTGAGCGGTTCCAAGGTACTTGTTCGCGAGATGGAAGATGGACGCACTCTGACGCAGACGGGTAATTCATTTAACGGCAAGATTCTAAACGACAATGGCGAATTCAAGATAAACGCCCGCATGCTCGTAAGCCAGTATGTGATGCTCGAAGCAACCGGCTACTACCGCAACGAAGTGACCGGTGAAAACTCGAACTCGGAACTTACCTTGTTTGCAATTACGGACGTGAACGACCGCAACATCGTGAACGTGAACCTGCTGACGCACTTGGAATACGAACGCGTGATTTACCTGGTGACGCAGAAGAAAATGAAGGTCCGTGCGGCCAAGAAACAGGCGCAAAAGGAAGTATTCGGTCTCTTGAACATTGATGCGACGAATTTCAGCAATTCCGAAGACCTGAATATTGCAGGCGCAAGCGACGAAGACGCTGCCCTGCTTGCGTTCTCTATCATATTGCAGGGCGACCGCAGCGTGTCGCAGCTTTCTGAACTTTTGCAGAAGATTGCAACCGACATGGAAACGGACGGCGTTTGGGACGACGAAGCCCGGCGTAGCGAACTGGCCGACTTTGCTGCCGCCATCGACAGCAGCGATCGCATCCAGAGAATACGCACAAACGTGGAAGGCTGGGGACTTTCGAGCATCGTGCCGAACTTCGAGAAGCATGTGCGCAAGTTCTGGACCACCGAATTCGGCATGGGCGAATGCAACGACGAGAACATCGGCAAGGTGGTTGCCGCCAACAAGGGAATTGCGACCCGCCGCTACATTTGCCGCGCAGATAGTCTATGGCATGTGGCAAGCGACTTCGAGAAGGATACCTACCAGTGGAAGGACTCTACCGACGGCGCGCTCAAGGCGGGTGCGATTACGGGGAAGACTTATGTGTTCGACTCGACCGGGGTGCGCAACGGCGGCGTGAAGGGCTGGCGCGAGGCCGCCTACCTTGAAGGGCTATATGGCGGCTGCAACAAGAGGTTATACGGAGCGTTCCGCTATGACAATAAGGAGGGCGGCTACTACCAGTGTCAGGAACAGACACACGACTGGGTGCTGTTCAAGAACGACATCATGATTGATACGCAGTTGTGGAGCGAAGGCGAAGACGGCTATGCCAAGTGGGGTGACTCCATTGGCGTGGTGACTTATGGTAGCAAGAATTGCTATGTATATGATACTAGTGCTGCATACAGAGGATGGCGAGCGGGAACGGATTACGATTGTTCTCTTGGCTTGCTGGGTTGTACAGCAGGCCGCGCGGGCAAGATTCTCAAGTCGCCAAATACAGGCGATTACTACAACTGCGCGAATAATACTTGGACGAAAATTGATGACCGTATATTGCTTAATACCAAGGGATGGGATTGCCTTGACAGCAACGACGGAGAAATGAAACTCGGCTTGGTGAATGACGCTTACTTTGTGTGTGAAGACTTTGCTTGGCGAGAGGCTGCGCCCGATGAAGAATCGAATTGTAGGGCAAATGGTGTTTGTCAGGGGGTAAAAACATGTAATGAACGTCGATGGAATACTTTTGATGAACGAGATGGGGTGGTCTATGTATGTGAAGATAACTGGAGAGTGGCTAATTGTGCGGAATCAAAAGTGAGAAGTTTATGCGTGCCAGCATTGTATGATTCTGTGGTCTGGGATTGTGAAGATTTGGGAAACTTCAAGGTAGATTACTCATGTCGAAGTGGATATTCTCGTTGGCATCCGTTAGATTATATTGTAGAATATACTCTTGAACAGTGGAATAAGAAAAAGGCGAATTATTATACTTCAGAAATGCATCCTGATGCCGTATATGGTGAAGACTTGGTAGATGCTCGCGATGGAAATGTCTATAAGACTGTATTTATTGGTGGCAAACGTTGGATGGCGGAAAATTTGCGTTATACGGATAGTTTGTCTTCAATCAACTTGAAGAAATTGGGAACAACATATGGAAATATTTCGTGTGATGACGGTTTGTCTGAAAAATGTGCAATTGAGGGTGCTCGCTATACTTGGACGGCCGCCATGGATTTGGATCCAAAATGGCAATCGGCAAGGGCGAGTGCTATCATTTCTGCGCCACATAGGGGAATCTGCCCAGATGGTTGGCATATTCCAGATACTACAGAATGGAAAAGCCTTGATACCTTTGATGGTTCTGCTTTGGTGATAAGAGGTCTTGCTAGATGGCCTATGGCAACGGATGCATCTGGTTTTTCAGCTATTTATAACGGCAATGATTTTGGTTACTGGAGTGCGGTAGAAAGGACCTATTCTGACGGGATTTATCTCGACATCATCGCAGGTGCACAAATCGCTAAAATTTCCTCCTACTCCATTAGCAGCATTTCTTTTGGCTGGTATTTTAAAGAAAGACATACATTTGTCCGTTGCATCGAAGACGACCCCGTAGAACCCTAATCAAAGGAGTAAATCATGACACCGCTATTCGTCATTCTCGTTGCTGTGGCATGGGCCGGCATTCTCATTCTTCTTGTTTACGGGAACGACGGTGTCTTCATGGATTTCAAGCTGCTTTCGGATATCCGCCACGACGACTTCGACGGAAGGCTTGAAAGTGCCCGCAAGCGGAATGACGAGTTCGTGCAGATTATGCGCGATGCCGATGCGAAAGTTCCAAAGGAACGGAACTTCTTCGGTTGGCGATTTTCCAAGGGAGGGCAGTCGCCTACGGATACGCTCCTTTCGGAAGCCCGCGAAAACCTGAAGAACTCGTTCGACCTTCGAGGTCAGGAAAACCAGTCCGTTTTCTCGATGACGGCGGTTTTCTTGGGCATGGTGTCGGCATTTATCTACCTCGCAAAGCAACTGATGTATATGGATTGCATTGGGTTCTTTGTGCTGTTCCTTTCGGTTGCGTTACCTGCGCTGTTCTGCATTGTCGTATCTGCGACCTTCTTGCTGGAATCGTTCAAGCTTACATACAAGATTCCCGATTCCGCCGATGACGGCGTAAGGTTTCTGTTGCAGGGCAAGGATGCCGATGGTCGAAAAATTCCCGATTCCGAAAGCCATGACCTTGCGTCCGAAATCAAATACAGGCTCATTGCCGAAAGTGCCGCTCGCTCGCTTGTCAACAGTGACTCAAATAAACTAAAATCACATTGCTGGGCCGCTTCACGCAAGTACATGAAAGTCGGCGGCATTTTCCTGCTCGCCATGCTCATAACCGCAGGGGCCTTTAAAGTAAGCATTTCTCCTTCCGGCGACATGCTCAAGCAAATTTTTTGCTGCTGCTAGCCCGATTTTACTCTTCCGCAACTTTCCATTCGCCGAGGGTGCGCCTTTCGGCGTCAAAGCTCACGCCAATCTTGAAGAGCCTTTTCGGCATTCCGTCCAAGGCTTGGTTTGCGGTATAGGGGATTAAATATCCTTTATCATCAATCTGTTTCAATGCGTCGTCTGCGGTGCCGTTCTTGTTTAATTTGAACTCGAACATATAGACCGCATCGGCGGTCTCGACAACGGCGTCGCTGCGGCCTGCGGCGCTGCATTCTTCGGTGCGTACAACGTAAGGTGTACATAGCTTGAAAATTAGGAACAGGACCGTCTTGTAGTGGTTCTCGTCCTTGTGTTCCGCGTTGTATGGGATGCCACTCATGAACGCCCGAATCTGCACCAGAGCCTTTTCAATGTCCTTTTCTTCTAAGGCGTCAACAAAGCGCAATAGGAACGAATCATTGTCGACGACATCGTCCATGGCATAATAGGGCATTAAGGCCTTCAAAAAGCCAAGACGGACCTCGTTATTCGGAAAACCGAGCACATAGCGGTTGCCGGCTTTTGTTGACTTGATGGTCAGGTAGCCGCTTTGGTATAGCATGGGGATGGGATTCTTCGCCGTTTCTGTGGGTGCGTCAAACATGTCCTGCGAGGCCTCGAACCCCGTTTCGAACGGAACAGGGTCAACCTTGTACTTGCGCATAAGCCGCGTCAAGATGGTCGGTGTGCCCGTGGAAAACCAGTAGTTGGCAAGTTCCTTGTCGCTTAGTGCATTTATCAGGCTGAACGGGTTGTATACATCGGGCGAGTTCTTGCTGAAGTGGTAGCCGTCGTATTGCTTTTGCAATGCATTGCACGCCCCGTCGTAGGTAAGGCCATTCTTGTTGGCGAGTGCCTGGATTTCGGGCTGCATCTGCGTCAGGACTTCTTCCTTGGTAATGCCACAGATGGCTGCGTACTCGTCATTCATCGTGATGGCTTTCAGGTTGTTGAGTTCGCTGAATATGCTGAGTTGGCTGAACTTGCTGATGCCCGTGAGAAATACGAACCTGAGAATGCCGCCCAAATCCTTGAGCGGACTGAACAATTTTCGCATCTCGTTTTTGAGCGTAAGCTGGAGCTCCGGGGTTTCCATACTATCAAGAAGTGGGGCATCGTATTCGTCAACGAGTACCACGGGGGGCAATCCTGTAGATTCGTAGGCCGCCTTGATGAGCAATTCAAAACGGACTCCCCAGGCGGACTTGTCGGACGGTGTAAGCCCATACTGGCGTTCCCATTCGCCGAGTTTTAGGTTGAGTGTGTCCGCCAGGTCTTCTTCGGTGATATACTTGTTCCCGGCAAAACTCAACTTGAACACGGGATATTTCTTCCACTCGGTCTCAAGCTTTTCCATTGCAAGACCGGAGAACAGGTCCTTGCGGCCCTCGAAATAGTACTGGAGCGTACTTACAAGCAACGACTTTCCGAAACGGCGCGGACGGGATAGGAAGTAATACAGGTCTGTATGAGTCAACTTATAGACAAGGTCTGTTTTGTCTACATAATACATACCGTCTTCGCGAATTCTCGCAAAATCCTGAACGCCGATAGGGAATCTCTTTAACGCCATGACGTTAATATACATAAAGATGAGCGTCGCGACAATAGAGTGCATCGCGAGTCGGGCGCGAGAACCTGTTTTCGCTTTGGTCGGAGACAGAAATAAGTAACCTTGTTTAGCGGTAGGTCAAAACATCGCAAGAAAATGTTGTTATTTTTCGCATATGACTGACAGAGTGGTTGAATTGTCGATGGGAGATGCCTAATGGCTGTGACCCCGTTAATGCAGCAGTATTACGAGATCAAGAAACAGAATCCTGGCTGCATCTTGTTTTTTAGAATGGGCGACTTCTTTGAACTTTTCGAAGACGATGCCGTGGTTGCCTCGAAGATTTTAGGACTCACGCTCACGAGCCGCAACAACGGCGCCTCGGGTGCGACACCCTTGTGCGGGTTCCCGCACCATGCCGCGGACCGCTACGTGCCCAAGATGGTGGCGGCGGGTTACCGCATTGCCATTTGCGAACAGGTGGAAGATCCGAAACTTGCAAAGGGAATCGTCAAGCGCGACATTGTAGAAATCATCAGTGCCGGCACCGCGATGGACGAATCGAACTTGAATGCGAAGGAGGCGAATTACCTTTGCGCCTTCATTCCCGAGAAGGACTCGGTCTCGTTTGCGATTGCCGACGTGACGACTGGCTACTTGGCCGCTTGCAAGAGTTCGGTGCAGGCGTTCGAATGTGAATTCTGCCGCCGTATGCCGAAAGAAGTTGTGGTGCCCGAAGGAACTTCGATTCCTAGCGGCGTCATGGACTTGATCCGCTCCGAAAACATTCTGGTGACGGAGCTTCCGGCTTTCCTGTTCGGCGAAGATTCCGCGAAGGACGTGCTGTTTACGCATTTTAAGGTCGAGGCTTTGGACGGTCTCGGTCTCGATGGGCGAGTGGTCGAAACGCAGGTGACGGGAGCGCTTCTCCAGTACCTGATGGACCAGAAGAAGTCCGAACTTTCGCACTTTACGACGCTTGAGATTCTGAATCTCGACGACTACATGACGCTTGACCCGAGCACACTGCGTAACCTGGAACTGGTGCGCCCGCTGAATGCCGACGATATCAGCAGCACGCTTTGCTACGTGCTCGACTTTACGGTGACTGCCATGGGCGGCCGCAATCTGAAGGAGTGGGTGAGCCACCCGCTGATTTCGGTGGACCGCATCAAGGAACGCGAAGAGGCCGTCGAGGAACTTGTCAATAATCCGGTCGCGCTAGACGAATTGAAGGAATCGCTGACTTCGATTCTCGATATGGAACGCTTGATGGGTCGTGTCGGTTCTGGCCGCGCGAATGCCCGCGATTTGGCGGGCATGGGCCGTTCGCTTTCGCAGGCGTCCAAGGTGGCCGATGTACTTGAAGGTTTGAATTCGCCGATTTTTGAACCGATGCGAGCGGCCCTCATTGCCGCCCGAGGCCGCGGCGAAGAACTTCTCTCGCAATTTAACGATGATTTGCCGCTGACCGTGCGCGAGGGCGGCATGATTCGCGCGGGAGCAAACGCGGAACTCGATGCCATGAACGAAGACATCAAGGAACGCCGCGAATGGATTGCCTCCTTGGAAGTCCGCGAGCGTGAACGCCTCGGCATCCCGAGCCTGAAGGTTGGCTATAACCGCGTTTTCGGTTACTACATCGAAATTACCAAGGCGCAGATGGCGAAGGCCACGAGCCCGATTCCCGACGAATACATTCGCAAGCAGACGACGGTGAATGGCGAACGCTACATTACGCCCGAGATGAAGGAATGCGAATCCATCATCAGCAATGCCGAAGTCAACATTCATGCGCTGGAATACAAGATTTTCTGCGAACTGCGCGAACGCGTGAACAGCTGGCGTGCCGAACTGCAAGAAATCGCAAATGCCATTGCGCATGTCGATACGCTTTACAGCTTTGCCCGCGCTGCCCGCAAGTACAATTACGTTCGCCCCGAAGTCTTCGAAGGCTCGGGTATCGAAATCAAGGGTGGTTTCCATCCGGTGATTGTCGCGGTCAATTCCGACCTCGACTTTATCCCGAACGATGTGAACCTTTCGCCCGAAGCGACCCGCCTGATGCTCATTACGGGCCCGAACATGGCCGGTAAATCGACTTACCTGCGCCAGACGGGGCTTATTGTGCTCATGGCGCAAATCGGCTGCTTTGTGCCTGCTGAAAGTGCACGCATCGGCGTGGTGGACCGCATCTTTACCCGCGTGGGTGCCAGCGACCGCCTGAGCCGCGGCCTTTCGACCTTCATGGTGGAAATGATTGAAACCGCAAACATCTTGCGCAATGCGACTTCCCACAGCCTGGTGCTCCTCGACGAAATCGGTCGCGGAACGAGTACCTTTGACGGCCTCTCGATTGCATGGGCGATTGTAGAAACGCTGCACGATGAACCGGCCCGCGCCGCTATTACGCTGTTTGCAACGCATTATCACGAACTTACGGGCCTTGTCGAAAGCCTTGAACATGCCGGCAACTTCCAGGTGGGCGTCCAGGAAAAGGGCGACAAGCTGATATTCTTGCACAAGATTTTGGAAGGCGCCTGCGACTCCAGTTACGGCATTCACGTGGCGGAAATGGCGGGCCTCCCGAACAACGTGCTGCGCCGTGCCCGCAAGATTCTTTTGCGCCTCGAAAAGCAGAAGATTGACCCGAGCGATGGCGCTACCCACAAGAAGCTCATGGAAAAGCCGCAGGTCGACCTGTTCGCTCCCCCTGACGAATCCACGCAGCTCCTTAAAGAAGAAATCCGCCGCTTGAAACCCGAAGAAATGACTCCGATGCAGGCGCTTCAATGCCTGATGGACCTGAAGGAACATTATGGAAAATGACACGTTGTGTGTCATCCTGAGCGTAACGAAGTGAAGTCGAAGGATCTATGCTAGATTTTGCCGCCTTACAGGAGTTTGTCTATAGTAACCGAATCGTGGATTCGACGATTCATGGACTTTCTCATTGGCGGCAGGTGGAATTCAACGGTTTGCTCCTTGCGCCTATTACAGGTGCCGACGTGACGGTCGTGCGGCTGTTCGCTCTCTTTCACGACTGCAAGCGCGAAGATGACGGCTACGATGGCGAACATGGCGAGCGCGGAGCCGCCTTTGCCAAGGAATGCTTCGAAAAGGGTCTTCTCGAAATCACGCAGGAACAGTTCGACCAACTTTATCACGCCTGCTTTTATCACACCAAGGAACATCAGACCGATGATCCGACCATCAATACCTGCTACGACGCCGATCGCCTAGACCTCGGCCGCGTGGGCATGTCGCTTAATCCGAAAAAAATGGCGACGATGCCGGGGGCAAGAATCGCCCACAAGTCGTTGCAGGCGAAAGTCGATGTCTACAAGATGCGTGATTGGATAAAGACTGTTACGTTATAAGAAAAGCCCACTCGGTGTCGAGCGGGCGTAATAATAAGATTTAATCGAGGTTATCCTTCGATCCAGCCGTAGCGGCCGGTGAACTTGGCTTCGGCCTTGATGACCTGGAAGGTGCAGCTGATTTCGACGGCGACGTTTTTAGGCAAATTAGAAACGCCGACTGCGGTTCGGGCGTGTTTACCGTTTTCGCCGAAAATCTTGACGGCCAGTTCGCTTGCGCCGTTCAGCACGGCGGGCTGTTCATGGAAACCTTCGGAGGACTGCACAAAGCCCTGCATCTGCACGAGTCGAAGGGTTTCGTCTTCTTCGAGCAGGGTAAGGGCGGCGGCCACGTTGTTCATAAGGCAGATGGCAGCGCCTTCGGCGGCCTTTTCAACTGAAATATCTTTCGGAACCGATCCACAGAACGCCGAGAAATCTCCGTTGACTGACGGAAGCTGACCCGAAACAAAAATGGTGTCGCCGTTGCGGGTGGCCGGGACGTATGCGGCAATCGGTGCCGGGCATTGGGGGAGCGTTAGCCCCAGTTCTTGTACTTTTTTGACGATTTGATCCATGTAATCTCCTTGTTGTTCAACTCCTATGTTATTTAATATACAATTTTATCTATAAAAAAGAACGGCAATTTGTATTAAAAGTACAAATTGCCGTGCAAAAGCTTTTTTATGGATGTATGTTAGGCCTTCTTTTCGATCAGTTCCAGGGCGAGTTTCTTCATCCCGTTGAAGTCCCATTTGCCGGATCCGAGCTTCGGAATCTGATCGACACTGAATACGGCACCCGGTTGCATGAGCGGCGGAATGCCCGACTTGCGGAGCTTGCGGGAAATTTCTTCGGCATCGCCGTCCTTTACCAAAAGAACGATGCGTTCGCCCTTGGCGGAATCGGGAACGGCGGTCACGGCGAATTCGTGGTCGTCCATAATCTTGGATTCGGCGATACGGAGTTCCACGGCGGTGAGAGAAATCATTTCGCCACCGAGCTTGGCAAAGCGGCTGTAGCGGCCGAGGATCTGCACGAATCCGTCCGGGGTAATCTTGCACTTGTCGCCGGTCTTGTACCAGCGGCGTCCATCAATTTCAAGGATGACATTGTCCGTCTTTTCCTTGTCCTTGAGGTAGCCCTTCATCACCTGGGGGCCGGTAACGACCAGCATACCTTCTTCACCTTGCGGCAGGAATTCGTTGGTTTCCGGGTCGATGATGGCGCAGATGGAGCCCGGCACGGACATGCCGATACTCGAGGTGTCTGAGCACTTTTCCATGGTCAGGAAGTCGTCGAGCAGGACATTCGGGGCGTTGAGCGTCGTGAGCGGCGTAAGTTCTGTACAACCGTAACCTTCGTAGACGTCCTTGCCGAACTTGAGCTTGAAGGATTCGCGCATTTCGGGGCGGAGCTTTTCGGCACCGGCGATAATGTAGCGCAGCGAATCCAGACACATCGGGTGAACCCAGCGGTTGATGGCGATGGCGCGGAGGAAGGTCGGCGTGCCCATCATGATGGTGGTCTTGTACTGGGCGCACACGCGGGCGAGCGTCTTGATATCCGTCGGGTCGGGGCAGAGCACCATCGGGACTCCGTCCAGAAGCGGCATCATGTAGGTCATGGTAAAGCCGAACGAATGGAACAGCGGGAGGAGTGCTGTCATCACGTCGGTGCGGCAGAGCTTTACGATGTGGTCGCACTGCTGGGCGTTCGAAATCACGTTCTTGTGTGTAAGCTCGACACCCTTCGGCGTACCTTCGGAACCCGAACTGAAAAGGATGACTGCGTCGTCGTTCAGGTTCGCGGCGGTAAACCACAGACGGCGAAGTATTGCGGCCGGGCAGAAGTGGATGATGAATGCCGAAACAAAACGGCATATCGTCGACATCTTTGCTTCTTCTTCGTCCAGGTAAATCATCTGGCACTTGCCTGCGATTTGTGCGAAGGCGGCGTTCTTTCCGCAGAGCTTGTCGAAGAAGGCGTGAGTCGTGACGACTGTAGTAAGGTCCGCCTTTTCGATGCAACCGAGAATCGTGTCGACCGGTGCGGAGTAGTTCAGGTTCACCGTCGTCTTACCGGTGCCGAGGATCGACATAATGCCGAGTGCGGCGTCGCGGCTGGTGGGAAGCATAAAGCCCACGTGGCGATCGTTTTTCGCGGCGGACTTGATGATTTTACCGAAATAGTGGCACAGGCGGATCATGCCGTAACCGTTCACGTGGTTACCGGCGGGGTCGATCAGGATCACGCGGGAGCGGCGCTTGCGCATGGCCTTGAACCAAAGCGGAACGATGGATGCGGAGCAGTCCATGGCGGCGTTCCAGATGTCGGTGTCCAGAAGTTCAAGGTCGTGGCGGATGTCTTTTTCGGAGGCGTTCGCCGGGAGCGGTTTCGAAAAACCGACACTGATGACGCGGTTGAAGGACTGGGGGCGGTTCACGCATTCCGAGGCATGGCTATAGCGGCTGCCCCAGAGTCCCTGAATGTAGAACGGAACGATCTGCGCTTCGGTGCCTTCGATGGCCTTGCTGTAATCGAGAGAGAATGTCGAGACGAACGGAGTTTTCGATACTTCGCCTTCGGGGAAGATGACTACCGCTTCTCCGTTCAGGAGCGCCTTGTGGATTTCTTCCATGGCAGGGGCCGGGTCGCGGCGGTTAATGCTAATCAGGAAGTTTCCGTGGAAGAACCAGCGCTGGTACCAGTCGGCAAAAGTGTTGCGGTTGCTTGCGATGCGGAGCGGCCTGGGAGATGCGATCTGGAGGACAGCCCAGTCAATAAAGCTGAAGTGCGGACCCACGAGAAGGACCGGACCGTTTTCGGGGATGTTCTGTACGCCCATCACCTTGACTCGGTAATGGAATACGAAGGCGAACGCAAAGCGGAGTGCCGCTCGCAAAAGGGCCATCGGGTTGTTCTTGAGGGTTGCGATAAAGCACAGCGCAAGAATTACCGCTAAAATCATGAAGCAGTAATCGAGCGTGATTGGCGTAAAGATGAGGAGCAACGTTTGGCCACCCATGATGAGTACGAGGACGGCCATCTGGATGCTGTTCGCGACGGCGTGGATGCGGCCCGCCGTATCGGGACGGGTGTAACTTTGAATGACAGTTCGCAAGATGACGAATGCGCAGCCGGCGCTCCAGCCGATGATACCGTAAAGGATTGCCTGCAACCAGGCGTTATGCACGAACGGGAGGGCGAACATGGTGATAGCGGATGCTGCCGCAGCAAACGGGATGAGGCCGGTTTCGACGAAACCCTTCGATGCCTTGCTAGCCGAGAACGCTCCAATGACATAGCCGATTGTGACGATGAACATCGAAATGGGAATGACGGCGGTGTTCAGCATGTCGGTCATGTTCTGGATAAGAATCAAGAAAATCTGCGTGACGCCCCAGAAGGCGGCAAGACCGAGAATTGAAAGGCGTACAATCGGATGACTCCAGGTGGCAGAAAAGTTCCGCATGGGGGAGCGCATTTTGAGGTTGTCGTGCGTTTCGCCGACCTTGATGCAGAAACCTGCAATCGTCGTGACGACGCTCAATCCAAGGTATATCCACAGCGTAAGGTCGATGCTGACGGGCGAGTCGGGGCGGCCCGAAAGTCCCATGGCAAAGAAGGCGGCTGCAGCGGTTCCGAGAACAGAAAGCGCCATGTACCAGGAGTTCACCTTCACGAGGTCTTCGCTTTCGACCATCTCTTTCATGATGCCGAGCTTGGCCGGGCTCAAAATTGCAAGGAAGATACCGTACAAGAGCAATAGACCGTAGGCGACCCATTCTGCTCCCGCCACGTAGCAGACCACGACGGCAATCACCGAAGCGAGCATTCCCACGGAGCTCCACGCCATGACGCGGCCCTTGTGGTAACGGCCAGCAAAGTAGCTGGCGGCAGGCATCATAAAGATGCTCGGTGCAAAAATGGCAAACTGAAGCAACATGCTGCGCCACCAGAAGGCGGACCCTTCGAACGAAAAGGACAGCCACCGCTGGAAATGGACGAACAGGCCCATTTGCACAAAAATGCTACAGAAAACAAAAATCAGGTACGCAACGGAACTCTTGTACTTGGTAAGTTTCATAAATCCTCAAGATTACTTCTTCTTGAACACCTTGTAAAAGCAGAAGGTGCACATCCCGATAATACCTGCCCACGAAAGGACCATAAAAATCAGGCCGCTTGTAGAAAATTCCATGTTATGCCTCCTCGTTGTCGGAATCACCGATAGCCATGTTCTGCTTGTGTGTATTTGCTTGGGTCTCGGCGGGGCCGTTCTTTTTCCAGGCGTAGTAGATGGCAACATTCAAGAGCACCACGAGAGCGAGCAAGAACCCGCGAACGCCCCAGGTAAAGCCAATCTGCGAGAATTCGCTGCCGAGGAATGTCACCTTGGCATCGGCCGGAACGTTACTCAACAGGAGCACGCCCATGCCGTCGTGAATGATCCAGGCGACCAGCACGACAGCCAAGTAAATCGGGCACACGTACATAATGATCGGCCTAAAGAAACGGGGGAGTTTCAAGGCGGCGCCGTCGTTCATCAAGGCGAAGGCTTCGCATTCCGGCTTGCCGTCTTCGCCAATCACGTCGGACTTGCGGCGGCCGAGTACAAACGAGAATATGAATGCCTGAATGGTTCCGAGAACCACCAGCAGGAAGCTGCCTCCCCAGAAGTCGAGCTCGTCAACTGCACCCGCGGCAAGGCCGAAAATACCCACAAGACCTCCCAAGAAGGTCACGGTACCCGTGGCGGTAATGGAGCCTTTTCGGCTAAACTTCAGGTCGTCTTCGCAGAAACTGATCAGCGGCTGGATAATCGAGATGGCGCTGGTGACGCCTGCGATAAAGAGCATCGCGAACCAAAGCGTCTGGAAGAATCCGCCAAAGGGCAGCTGGCCGAACACGAACGGCATGGTCTGGAAACCGAGGCCGAAGGTACCGAGCTTCGCACATTCTTCAATGTTGTTGCCGGCAATAAGAACTGCCATCGGAATCACGATGGTGCCGCCGAGGATAATTTCGGCAAAGCCGTTGGTGGCGCCTGCCGTGAGGGACGAAAGCACCAGGTCTTCCTTGGGCTTCAGGTAACTGGCGTAGCAGAAAACGATGCCCATACCGAGGCTCATGGTAAAGAATACCTGGCCAGAAGCCGCAAGCCAAACCGTGGGGTTGAGAATTTCGGAAAGGTTCGGGTTCCACACGAAAGCAAGACCCTTACCGATGTCGGTAATCGTAAGCACGCGCACCACGAGGATAATGCCCATAATCAAAAGAATCGGCATGGTAATCTTGTTCACGCGTTCAATGCCCTTGCGCACGCCGAACGAAAGGAGTCCCATGTTGCAGGCGAACGTGAGCAAGAAGAAGAGAATGGCCGCAGGAATTGGACCGATTTTGGTATTCAGCATGATGTAGTTGCCGAAGAATTCCTTCATGGGCTCGTAACCACCGGCGACGACTTCCATCAGTTTCCCTGTGGCGGAATAGTAGGTGAACGCCAAAATCCAAGATTGGATAAAGATGTAGTAGAAACTGATGAACAGCGGGGGAAGAAGTCCTAGCGAACCGAGATGCTTGGCCCAGGGCTTCTTGTTCAGAATGTAGTGGAATCCTCCCGGAGCGGTACCGTGGTGCTTGTTACCTGCGGCGCGGCCAAGCGTCCATTCCATCCAAGAAAGAGGAATGCCCAGGAGCAGGAAGGCGATGAGGTAAGGAATAATGAAGGCGCCACCACCGTTTGTAGCGGCTTGAACAGGAAATCGCAAAAAGTTTCCAAGGCCGACGGCAGAACCTGCGACTGCGAGGATGACGCCGAGTTTGGAACCCCAGTTGTCTCTAGAGTTTTTCATTTTTTATCCCTTTATTTTGGGGATAAAGTTAGAAAATTAGATTCTTTCGCCGATAAGGGCGAAGGGTTCTGCGGCGGTTATCGTGACGGTGAACCTTTCGCCCGGCTGTAGCGGCGCTTCGCTGGTAATGGCGACGGGGCGGTAGGCGGCGTTCCGGGCAATGTAGGTGCCCTTGCGGTAGCCGGGCTTTTCGACGACGACCGTTTCGGTAGTGCCAATCCAACGGGAATTGTTTTCGGCGGCAATCCGCTGGAAGGCTTCTGCAAGGGCGGCGGAACGCTCGTGCTTGATGCTGTCGGGAACGGCGCCGGTCATGTTGTAGGCCGGTGTATTCGGGCGCGGCACGAAGCGGGTAATGTTGCAGACCGTCGGGCGGGTCTTTTCGAGGATGGCCAAGGTGTCTTGAAAGTCCCGCTCCGATTCGCCAGGAAAACCGACGATGAGGTCGGTGCTAAGCGTGAATCGGGGAATCCTGTTGAAGGCTTCGGCGAGATCGATGTAGTCCTGGGCGGAATGCTTGCGGTTCATCGCCTTGAGGATATCTTCGCTTCCGCTCTGGACGGGCAGATGGATGAACTTATAGACGCGCTCGTCGTCGAAACATTTCAGGAGGGCGTCTGTGTAACGCTGCATGTGGCGCGGATTGCCCATGCCGAGGCGCATCTTGTAGTTTCCAGGAACTTCGTCGAGAATCTGCGCCACAAGTTCGGCGAGGTTCGTTCCCGTATCGAATCCGTAGCAGCCGCAATCTTGGCCTGTCAGCTGAATCTCGATGCAGCCGTCAGCAACGAGGCTCTTGACCTGTTGCACGATATCGGCGACGGGGTAGCTGTGCAAGCGGCCTTTTACGAGTCGCGTGGAACAGTAGGCGCAGGCATCGAGACAACCTTCCTCAATGTTCACGATACCCACCAGCGGCGATTCCCGCAACGGAATGTCATTGCGAGCCCCGCGATGGTCGCGAAAATCTTGTGCGTCATTGCGAGCCCCGTGAGGGGCGTGGCAATCACTAGCTAGCAGTTCCTTTAAACTTGCGTATATTACTTTATCTGTAATCTTTGCGACTTCTTCGCGAAAATCTTTAGGCGCACATCCCGTAATAAATAATCTCGCCTCTGGGGCCGTGCTCATGGCTTCTCGTAGCAATTTTAAAGCGCCTGAGTTCCCTTTCACGGTGCATACGTTCAGCACAAAGGCCGCGGGCTTTTCTGCGTCGCCAGTAACTTCTTCGGGCATTCCAAAGACAACGCGGTAGTCTTCAGCGAAAACGCGGGCAATTTTTTCACCGTCGCCAAAGTTGGCTGCGCAACCTTGGCTAATCACGGCAAGTAGCGGTTTTTCGTTGGAATAATCCACGGCCTTACCGATCGAATTTTTCCAGAGTGATTCCCTGGTAGTAATGGCTCAAGATTTCCTGGTAGCTCTGCCCTGCCTGGGCTCGGGCGCGAACGCCCATCTGGCACATCCCTACGCCGTGTCCGAATCCGGTCCCTGTCAGCACCCATTCCTTGCCCTCTTTTTTTACCGAAAAGAAGGAGGAGGGGAGAATCGTCCCTGCTTTCTTGAATAGCCAGCGCGTGCGGTCTGTCAATACGTCAAAATGCCCCTTGTCTGTTTCGACGCGGAGTGTCATGATGCGTCCGCTTTTTAGCTTGTCCTTGATCTTGATGGACTTAATTTTCTTGAAATTTTTTCCGTTTGCACTGCTGAAGATTGCCTTGGCTTCGACGATATTCGCCTTGAAAAGCTTGACGATTTCCTTGTCCGCAAAGCGGCGCTCCCACTTTGTGTAGCTGGATTCGTCGCACCAGGGCTTTCCATTGGGGCGCCTGTCTGGGACGGATTTTAAATAAGGGAGATCGGCGCGGTTCCACGTGGCGAGCGTTTCGGTGATGCCTCCACAGGTGGAATGGTAGTAGGCGATAATGAATTCCCCGCCGTAGGTCATCACGACGCCTGCTGTTGCCTTGACGGCTGCGTCGGTCAGGGGCGTTGCCGATTCGAGTCCCTTGTACACCTGATCCTTGGTGTCGGCGAAGACATCGAAACCGACCGCCTCTCGGCTGTTGAAATGCTTGTACGCGTAGGTGCGGGCGGCTACGGCCTGTGCCTTGAGGGCTTCGATGCGGCTGCTGTCCAGTTTTCCGATTTCGTAAGGCACGACTCCGCGCAAGTAGTCTTCGACATCGACCGAATTGATGGCGTCCAGCTTGCCGTTCGTGTTGCGGAATAGAATGCTTCCTGGGTAACACGCCTTGCCGAGGGTTTTCGTGTCGGGGGCGACGGCGAGGCAACCGCCTTCTTCGCTATTGAATTCGCGCGAAATATCTTCGGTGGAATTTCCCCCTGCCTCGAACTTGACCTTGTTCTTGGAGGCGGTCACGTGGACGGTTTCACCTTGGTACTTAAAGTAAAGTTCCTTGACTCCCGTGAAAATCCCTACGCGGAGCGGACGGCTCAGTTCTTCGGGAATCTGGTGCTCCTTGAACGCTGCTGGCTTCTCCTTTTTAGACGAATCCGTAGTCACGGTCGTTGTCGCTTCAATCGGCACAAAACGCACGACTTCCGTACTCTGCACGTCATCGGGTAAGCCAAAATCGTCGTCTGCAAATGCAGCCGAAATCCCGATAGATAGAGTTAGAATCGCTGAAAGTCTAAAATGCATTTTGGGTTTCTTGAAACGGAGATGCCCGCTCTGCGGCGGGCATGACTTTGAAATTTTTTTGAGAAGAGTTTTACTTCTTCTTCAGTCTCGCCTGAGTTTCCTTGGCCATTTTGCGCAGCTTGGACTGGTTCATGGTGCGGTCGGCAGTCGAAATCTTGTCAACGAACAAATCGCCGTTCAGGTGGTCCGTCTCGTGCTGAATGCAGCGGCCAAAGAGTCCGTCGCAGTCATGCAGTTCCTGCGGTTCGCCGTTGATATCGAAGAAACGCACGCACACCTTGTCGGGGCGCATCACGTTGCAGAAGATATCCGGTACCGAAAGGCATCCTTCGTCGTAGGGAACGACCTTTGCATCGGGTTCAGCTTCCCATTCGGGATTGAACATGATGTAGGGGCGCGGTTCCTCTTCGCCGGGAACAGCGGTGTCGATGACGACCAGTCGGATGTTCTTGCCAATCTGCGGAGCGGCAAGGCCGCAGCCCGGAGCGTCGTACATGGTTTCGAGCATGTCCTTGGCGAGCTGTCGCAGTTCGGGCGTAATCTCGGTGACCGGCTCGCATTTCTTGCGGAGCACCGGATCGCCGTAGGTCTTAATTTCGAGAAGAGCCATCGGCTACTCCTTACTTCTTTTCTTCGGTCTTGGCGGCAGCGGCCGGAGCGGCTTCGGCGTTCAGAACACGGAGAATAGCGGACTTTTCGAATTCAATCAGCGTGGTAGAGGCGGTACGGACAGTGATGCTCGTGCCGGTTTCGTCAATGTTGGTGACGGTGCCGATAATGCCAGCGGTGGTGATTACCTTGTCGCCCTTCTTGAGCGCCTTGCGCATTTCTTCCATCTTCTTCATTTCCTTGTTCTTCGGACGGATGAAGAAAAGCCACATCACCACGAACAGGAGAATGAGCGGCAAGAAGCTCACGATGCCACCCTGTTGCTGTTCGGGGGCTGCTTCCTGGGCGAATGCGGCGATGGAGGAGAGGGTCACGAGAAGTGCAGAAAGTTTCATGTTTTTACCTGCTAGGGGGTGAATTGTTTTACGGAATAAAATATAGAAAATGTGTAATGTGTGATGTGAAATAAGTCATTCCACATTTCACATTTCACACTCCACATTGCGGCGCAGCCGCTATACCAGTTTCTTGTCTAACAGCGGGTAAATGCGGTTGAGTTCCATCAGGTCGAGGATATTGTCGAAGTCGCCGAAGAAAAACGGGATTGTTTCAATTTCGGGGAGTGACGTTTTGTCACCAAGTGTCACGGAGGCGTTCAGCAGTTTTCGCTGCAATAGCGGAAGCAGGGTGCGCGTCGTGAGCGTTGCTCCGTGCATGGCTCGGCGCGAAATCTTCAGCAAATCGGGGGTCATCACGGTAAACATGCCGTTCTTGAGTGGTTCGTTGCTTTGCTGCACGGTCCTGATGACGGCGTTCAGCACCATCTGTTCTGTCATCGAAAGAATCTGGGGAGGCATCTTCTGGTAGCGGGCGCGGTACCGGATGGTTTCGTACAGCAGATGCACCACGTTCTTGTTCTTGAAAACCACGTTGTCGCCCTGCACCTTGAGTATTTCAAGTTCTTCGAGAAGTAGCAGGACGTCCTTGATGTCGTCGCGCGAGATATTGAAAAGGTTGTGGACCGCCTGGAGAATTTCGTCCAGCGCAATTTCGTTGCTTGCGGCGAGGGTCGCCTTGGAATCCAGAATGTAGAGCAGGCTCGGCAGCGCCTTGATCTTGTCGCTCTTGTGCTTGTTGCTTTGCGCGATGGAAAGCCGTCCCGTCATGAACTGGATAATCGACTTGAACCACACGGGCTCCTGTTCCTGGGTCTCGTTCAGGTTCTCGGGCGTGATTTCCAGAAGTTCGCTGTCTTCTGTAGCGATCACTGTCTCGGAACACGGCTCGTTTTTCAGGAGCGAAAGCTCTCCGATCAGGTCTCCTGCCTCGTAGGTGTTGCTGTCGCCGCGGGTGTTGCGCCCTTGAAGGATGCCGCTACGGACAACGTAAAGGTTGTTGCCGCTATCGCCTTCATGAAAAAGAATCTGTCCTTCGCTAAGAATCATAGCACCCCCCGAATGTTGGTCTCGTAACGGAGTGCCTTCAAAAAGTAGCGGATCGTTTTCTTGTCCATTTCGTAGCGGTCATTGTCGCCGTCCACCTTACGAAACCATTCGAGCCTCAGCAGGTTAATCCACTGCGATACTTCGACGTCCTTGAACTTCTCCTGGATAAACGAAATCCATTCGGGGCTGGTCTTGGGCTCGGTCATTTCGAGGGGCGCAAGGAATATCAGGAGCCTCTTTTGCAGGATACTTAATTTGTAAGGAATAAAGTCCTTTCCGCTGTCAATGCTTTGCTGGTAGTCTGCAAAAATCCGCATCAGTTCGGAGTCAACGACCCTGCAGTAAATGCGTTCGTCCTTTTGCGAAAGCTTGATCAGGTGCCTGCGGAAAATCGCCTTCACGTCTTCCTGGATGGTTGCCGCCGGAATCTTGGTCAAGAAGCGGAATTCGCGGATCAGTTCGGTGAGGTTGAAATTCACCTTTTCGGGCTTGTGGCACAGGTACTCGGTGAGGCTCTTGAGCGTGTTCTTGACACGGGTCTCAACAGTGGCGCGCTTGAGCTGGTGCGTCTTGGAGGACATCTTGCGGATAAGCGCCAACAGCCAGAGGGGGAGCCGCTTGAGTTCCGATTCCATGCAGTCTTCGTCGACGATGGTAATGCGCGAATCCTTGCTTGCCGAAAGTTCGTACTTGAACGGTTCCCTTTCCAAAAGCGACGCCACCCCGACCAGGTCTCCCGGTCGCATGGTAAACACGACCGAATGGGGCGGAGTGGTCTCACGGGCGACGAGTTCGCCTTCTTCGAGAATGACGATGCAGCGTTCTTCGCTCTTGGGGGAGTATACAATAAAACCCGCCTTCACGCTTTGGTGCGTGGGCGGGATAATCTCTTGACGCGAGGGCTGATTTGAATTTCCCATATTCATAGGAATGCAAACGCCTCGATGAAAGGCTAATTAAGCCTGACGTTCGTCGATACGAGCAGCCTTACCGCGGAGGTCGCGCATGTAGTAGATGCGAGCCTGGCGAACCTTACCCGGACGGTCGAGCACGATGGAGTCGATGCGGGGGGAGTGGAGCGGGAAAATACGTTCCACAGCCACAGAGCCGCTCATCTTGCGGACGGTAAGAGTTGCAGAAATACCGGTGTTCTTCTTCTGGATCACGACGCCCTTGAACGGCTGGATACGTTCCTTGGTGCCTTCGATCACCTTCACGTTCACGGTAACGGTGTCACCGGCGCGGAGTTCGGGAAGGTCGGTCTTCAAATTTTCGTTGTGGATTGCTTCAATGTTCAGGGACATTTGTGTACCTCGTTTTTATTTGATGCCAAATTTAGTATCTTCTTCAAGATTTTTAAAGATGTCTGGGCGTCTTTCTTGCGTTCTTTTTAACGATTCTTGGCGCCTCCAGGCTTTGATGTTCGCGTGGTGGCCCGAAAGGAGCACTTCGGGGACCTTTTTTCCTTCAAAAACTTCGGGTCGGGTATAGACTGGCCAACCCAGTACCCCCTGCGCAAAGGAGTCCGTTTCGCCGGATTCCTTGTTGCCGAGAGCCCCGTCCAGGAGTCTCACTACGGCGTCCGTCACGAGCATGGCAGGGAGTTCGCCCCCGCTCACGACAAAGTCGCCGATAGAAATCTCCAGGTCGACCTCGGACTGGCGGATGCGGTCGTCGATTCCCTTGTAGTGCCCGCAGATGAGGACCAGGTGGCTTTCCTTGGAAAGTTCCTTGGCCATCTTGTGTGTAAAGGGGACGCCGTCTGCAGTCAGGTAGATGACCTTGCCGCCATCTTCCTTGACTCCCGTGCTGCGAATGGCTTTTGCGAGCGGTTCCGGCCTTAAGACCATTCCCGGTTCGCCGCCATAGGGCACGTCGTCCACCTGGCCGTAGTCGTTGATGGCAAAGTCGCGCAGGTAGACGGTGTTGAACTCCATCAGTCCTTTGCTCTGGGCGCGACCCATGATTGATTGCTTCATGGGGGCAAACATCTCGGGGAAAATGGTGATGCAGTCGATTTTCACCTTTCCTCCGGGCACAGACTCTTTAAATAGTCTGCGCTGAAAATGATGCTCTTGCCATCTTCGTCCACGTCCAAGACACAGTCGTCTATCCAGGGGGCGAGGATTGTTTTCGCGGAAAATTCGCGTTGGAAGGCTGCGTCGAACTTGACGTGAAACGCGTTCACGGTAGGCAGTTCCTCGACTTCAAGAACTTCGCCAATGTCTCGGCCATCTTCCAGTTTTACGCGGAAACCTTCCAAATCGTCCAGGTAATATTCGCCTTCGGGGGCGGGGAGCCTCTCCGATTCGGGAATCATTACGTCTGCATTCACGAAATGGGTCAGGGATTCCGGCGTATCGTACCCCTTGAACTTGAGTAACCACAGATTGTTTGCAAGCCTGGAATCTTCCAGAGTCAATTGTACCTGTTCACCATTGGTCTTCTTTAGCATCACGTCCTTGAGCTTCTCATGACGCGTGAGGTCGTGAGTAAGCGGCATCGCCTTGATGTATCCCTTGACGCCATGCGTGCGCATGAGCTGGCATACGGTGATGTAATCTTGGGACTCAGACATGAAAGACTTAGTGGGGTTTTGAATCAGCGGAAGGTGGTTACCTTGGTTCAAGCGGATTTTGCCAGATAAAAAAGCCCCGTGCCAATTTGTGTGGTCGGCACGAGGTTTCCTTTCAAGCGAAAATTATGCTTCGGCAGCAGGTGCTTCGGCCGGAGCTTCAGCGGCGGCAGCGGCTTCAGCAGCGGCGGCTTCCTTGGCGGCCTTTTCAGCTTCGATCTTGGCGAGAGCCTTAGGACCGAGCTTGGCCTTCTTGGCCTTTTCAGCACGCGGAGTAGCGGACTTGCCTTCGATGGAACGGCCAGCGCGGATTTCGTGGAACAGGTCCATGATGCCGACCTTCTTGAGGAGGCTGCGGACGGTGTCAGACGGCTGTGCACCGGTCTGGAGCCACTTGAGCACCTTTTCCTGTTCGAACTTGATTTCAGGAGCCTTGGTGTTCGGGTTGTAGAAGCCCACCTGTTCGATAAAGCTATCGTCGCGAGCCTTGCGGGAATCAATCACCACGGCGCGGTAGATGGGGTTGTGACGCTTGCCGAAACGAGCGAGACGGATAACGGTTGCCATTTTAACCTCTTATTTGTTTATTTTCCCGTTTTCGGGGAAAATGGGGTTTGTTTTATTGTTTTGGGCCAAAGATAGCAAAAAAAATCTTGTGTGTAAAGGACGGAATGTAAAAATTTTCCGTTCTTTGCGTATAAATTAACTATATTTTGTGGGCCGAATAACCTCAAAATACGCTGAAAATGCCGTTTTTTTATGAAATTAGGCATTTCTGCTTCGCCTCGCCTTCCAAGTCCTCCTCGACCGAAGGGAGGTCCGACAAAGCCTAAAGTGTCAAAAAGGTGACGATTTTCTTATTTTATTTTGTGAAAAACTGCCATTTCCTAAAAAAAAGGTTAATTTTTACATAGACACAAGTTTGGGAAGAAAATATGAATATGCAGCTCACCTTTGAAGATGTCGCTTCGGCACTTTCGCTTGACTACGAGTGCGTCTTCTTTGTTGATATTGAAACGAATAATTATTCGATGTTCGCTTTCCGTGGTAAGCACCAGAAGCTGAATTTGGTGGATTCCCGTGATTTTTGGGCCGACACCAAAGTCAATATGGCGGCGGTCGTGTATCCGGAAGACAAACAGGCTTTTGGGGAGCGTATCAACCGTGAGTCGCTGCTAAAGGCCATTCAGGACGACAAAGTCTTTGATTTCAAGTACCGTCTGTTGGTCGAAGGGGAGCCCGTCTGGTTTCAGATGAAGGCTGTCCAGGCTCGTTCCCAGGGGCGTGAATATTTGATTATCGGCGTGAACAATGTCGATAAGCGTGAACGCGAACGCATTGAACTAGAAAAAAAGGCCGACAAGAGTCAGACGTACGGCCAGATCGTGATGGCGCTTGCGGAACGCTACGACGCCCTTTACATGGTGGATTTGAAGACGGACCATTATGCTCTGTACAAGAGTGAACGCCTGTTCTGCGAACTCAGTGTCGCTTTCGAAGGTGAAGATTTCTTCAACCAGTTGCAGAAAGACGCGATGACCGTCATCTATAAGGAAGATATTCCCCTGATTGCGACCGGATTGGAAAGAGAGAGTCTTTTGAGGGAACTCGATGAACACGGCATGTTCTCCTTGACGTATCGTCTGAATACGTCGACGGGCCCGCAGTATGTGAACCTGGTGGCTGTTTATGCCGACAAAAATCATGTGGTGATAAGCGTGACGAACGTGGATGCCTATGTGCGCCGCGAACAGAAAATTAGGGAAGAGTCTAGTGCCAACTACGAAAAGGCGCGTCGTGACGATTTGACGGGCATCAAGAATAAGAATGCCTACGGCGAGTTCGAAACGAGACTTAACCAGCAAATCCAGTCAGGTGAAGCTCCGGAATTTGCCATTGCTATTTGTGATGTGAATGGTCTAAAGCTTGTGAATGACACGCGGGGCCATAAGGCGGGGGATTCTTATATCAGGGATGCTTCGAAACTTGTGTGCGAGACCTTCAAGCACAGTCCCGTGTTCCGCGTGGGTGGTGACGAATTTGTGGCAATTCTGCGCGGTTCCGATTTTGAAAATCGCGAAAAGTTGGAACATGATTTTGTTGAAATGGTAAAGGTGAATTCCGAAAGCGACAGGGTTTCGGTGGCTTGTGGAATTTCCGTTTTTGACCAGGCTCACGACAAGAACGTATCGGCCGTCTTTGAACGTGCCGATGCCCTGATGTATAAGAACAAAATAACCATGAAGGGCGGTCGCGACGAAATCATCAATACAATTATTCGAACGATTGGAGCCAGAACGACTATTTAGAGCCTTTTATGCTCGGCCTGCATCTCCACTAAAATGTCATCCCCGCGTATGCGGGAATCTTTCTTTTTTTTATTTTTGTGCAGATATTTTTTAGATGGACAAAAAGATGTTTAAAGTTGGGTTTGATAACGACGCGTACCTGAGGACGCAGTCCGAGAAAATCGCCGAGCGCATTGCGAAGTTCGGTGGAAAACTTTATCTGGAATTTGGTGGAAAACTGTTCGATGACCATCACGCATCCCGCGTGTTGCCTGGCTTTGCGCCCGATAGTAAAATCCGCATGCTCGAAAAGCTCAAGGACAAGGCCGAAGTCATTATCGCCATTAACGCCGGCGATATCGAAAAAAACAAGGTCCGTGGCGACTTGGGCATTACCTACGATCAAGATGTCTTGCGCCTGATTGATGCCTTCCGTGGTTACGGTCTTTATGTGAGCTCCGTGGTATTGACCCGCTGGCAGGAACAGCCGAGTGCCGTTGCCTACCAGAAAAAACTCGAAGGTTTAGGCCTCAAGGTTTACCGTCATTATCCGATTGCTGGCTATCCGAGCAACATCCCGCTGGTGGTGAGCGACGATGGTTACGGCAAGAATGAATTTGTTGAAACCACCCGCGAACTCGTGGTGGTGACCGCACCGGGCCCGGGAAGTGGAAAGATGGCCGTGTGCCTTTCGCAGATTTACCACGAAAACAAGCGTGGAATCAAGGCGGGGTACGCCAAGTTCGAGACTTTCCCGATCTGGAACATTCCTCTCAAGCATCCGGTGAACCTCGCGTACGAAGCCGCGACGGCTGACTTGAACGACGTGAACATGATCGACCCGTTCCACCTGGAAGCTTACGGCAAGACGACCATCAACTACAACCGCGACGTGGAAATCTTCCCGGTGCTGAATGCGCTGTTTACTCGTATTCTCGGTGAGTCTCCGTACAAGAGCCCGACGGATATGGGCGTGAACATGGCTGGCAACTGCATTGTCGATGACGATGCTGTCTGCGAAGCCGCCCGTCAGGAAATCATCCGCCGCTACTACAATACACTTTGCGACGTTCGTAAGGGCAATGCTGACAAGGACCAAATTTACAAGCAGGAACTGATTATGGAACAGGCCCAGATCAGTACTGCAAACCGTCCGGTGATTGCTGCCGCTGTCGAAAAGGCTGAATTGACGAGTGGTCCGGCGGTGGCAATCCAGCTGAACGACGGTGCCATTATTACGGGTAAGACTTCTTCGTTACTTGGCGCCTCTTCTGCAATGCTCCTGGATTCTCTCAAACACCTAGCAGGAATCCCCGACGAAGTGCGTCTGCTTTCGCCGATGGTGATCGAACCGATTCAGAACCTGAAGACCAAGCAGCTTGGCCACAAGAATCCGCGCTTGCACATGGACGAAGTCCTCGTGGCACTCTCTGTTTGCGCCCTCACCGATTACAACGCAAAGATTGCGCTTGAAAAGTTGCCGGAACTCCGTCACTGCGAAGTGCATTCCAGCGTGATCCTTTCTCAGGTGGATGTGGGCGTGTTCCGCCGCCTCGGTGTTAATCTGACTACTGAACCGACGTATCAGACGAGTAAGCTATACCACGGCTAATTAGGGGCTGCGGCTACTGAGACTCCGCACTTTAGTGCGGGAAATGAGCTTTGCTCATTGTTCGTCGAAGGATGTCGTAATCCTATCTTGTCGGAAACTTGTTTCCGCTACAAGATAGTGATTAGGACCTTGCTATGCTCGCTAATCCAACGTTCTAGGAAAATGTTTTAATATGAAAAAAGGCCGCGACAATGTCGCGACTTTTTAACTTGTATGCAATTACTTTGTTTGCTTGGAAGAATTACTTCTTCTTAGAAGCCTTCTTGCCACCCTTCGGAGGGTGTACCGCAATCTTCTTGACGCTCTTGTCTTCATCCTTGGCGAGTTCCGCTTCTTCGGCTTCGAAAATTGCCTGGGCCTGACGGAGTGCGTCGGTCGGGTCGATTTCGATTGCTTCGGAGGCTTCGTCTACGAGTTCGGCGAAGTCATCGTACCAGTCAGCGAAAATTTCCACTTCGAGGTGGTCAACGCCCGGAACAGTGAGGCGTGCGCCGCAGGCTTCGCCCACGCGGTCGAGGTACTTGGCCATCTGCGGCTTGAGGAGCGTGAGGTCGAGACCGTCGAGGTCTTCGGGTTCAAAGTAAACGCCGTCGACATCGCTGTCGTCATCCTTAGCCTTTTTCTTGCTCTTCTTGTCGTCGCACTTGCCGCACTTGCATTCTCCGCCACAGCAGCAGTCGTCGTTACCATAGAGGGCGGCGTATTCTTCGTCGTCCATGCCGCTGTCGTAGTAGAATTCGTCTTCTTCGAGGTAAAGGGTTTCAACAAAGATTCCCTTTGCACCGAGCGTCTTTGCTGCGGCAATGAATTCCTTGAGGTCGCCACCGAAGTAGCGGGTGGTTTCCATGTCTTCGTTCAGTGTCTGAACGGGAATGGGGGAGAGCTTCTGCTTCTTGAGGTAGTCGCAGATTTCGTCACTGATGGATTTCTGTGTCTTAGCCATGGGATTCTCCTGTTAAAAATAGACGAGGGACGAGAGAACGCTTCGCAATTGCGTTGCTTCGCTACAGACGAGAGAAATTTTTTGAAAAGATTTAAAGATTTATTTACCAATCTCTCGTCTTTCGTCTGTAGCCGCGTAGCGGCGTTCTTTCGTCTAAATATGATACTTCTTCAGGCTCGGTGCCTTTTCTTCAATCAACTTCATGATGCGGGCGACTGCGTCTGCACCGTTTGCGGTATCCTTCACGCTCACGAGCGGCTGGAACAGCGGGCTGTTGAACAGCGTGCCCAGCGGAATCGGGTTCTTGCGGCAGAACGTGATGTCGATAAAGTCGCGAGCATCCTTCTGCAGGTTGTGAGCCTTTTCCTTGTCGCCAGCTTGGAAAGCCTTGTACAAGTCTACGAAGGTCTTCGTTGCTTCGGGGATGTTGCCCGAAGCGCTGATGAGCCCCGTGCCACCCATTTCGAGGAGGTCCGCGAAGAGACCGTCTTCACCGCTCATGACGGCGAAGTCCTTGCCCTTCGTTTCCTTGATCACGCGCATCGTGTCTTCGTGGAACTTTTCACCAAAGCCGAATTCGACAGCCTGCTTCAGACCGATGATGTTCTTGTCTTCGGCAAGTTCAATCAGAGTGTCGGGGTGCACGTAGCTGGAGGTACGGCCCGGAACGTTGTAAATCACAATCTTGGCACCCGTTTCGCTGCTGAGCGTGCGGTAGTGCTTCAGGAGGCCTTCCTGCGGCGGGTTGTTGTAATAGCCAGTCACGCAGAGGACTGCCACCGGGGCAATCTTCTGAACATTTTCGATCATTTCGATAGATTCGCGAGTGCAGTTGGATCCGGCACCGGCAATCACGGGCACGCGGCCGTCCACATAGTCGAGCGTAAACTTGATGATATCCAGGTGCTGCTGCGGAGAGACCGTCGCACTCTGACCCGTGGTCACGGCAGGGAGCACGCCACTTGCACCGCCCGCGATCACATCGTCGATCATCTGACCCATCTTCTTGTAGTCGATGGAGTTGCGAAGGTTCTTGGGGTCGTCGTTCTTGAGTGGGGTGAACAACGCGGGGAAAACACCAGTAAGTTGAGAAGCGTTAGTAATCTGCATAGTGACTATAATATAATAAAGTAGCCGGTAAACTGTAGAGAGTTGGTTGTAAATTGGTGTGTTTATTTCAGAAATTCAGTGCAATACAAGTTTTTTTCTAATTTTATTCTAGATGTAACGTTTGGGACCTGGAGGCTTTATGAATAAATTTTTAGCATGTTCCCTGGTGGGGATGCTTAGCATTGCGTTTGTTGCGTGTAGCGGCAAGTCGTCGACGACGAATGGCTTTTCTTTGCCGGATGAAGTGGCAAACAAAGATGCTCTTGAATTCTACGAGTGTAACGACGGTGTTATCGGCGAAAGGGTCTATGTTACAGACATAGCGCAGTACTACGAATGTGATGGCGATCGGTGGTTCAAGTCCTACGATCAGGCTAGGTCAAGTTCTAGTTCCGCAAGATCTTCGTCCGGCAGAGATGAAGAGAGGACTTCGTCGAGTGATGATTGGAATGATGAATATTCTTCCGAAATAGAAGATGATGAGGTTTCCAGTAGCAGCACGGACCCGAATAAGGAAAAAATCGTCTATCCCGATATGTATGAATGGATCGACGGAAAGATTATTTTCCCGTCAGGGACTTTTGATTGTGATGAATATGATTGTGTCCCGACAGATTCTTTGCCTGCAAATAAGATTTATGGAGAATTTCTTGATGACCGTGATAACCGCGTTTATAAGGTTGCCAAAGTAGGCCGACAGGTATGGTTTGCTCAGAATCTAAGATTCAAAGAACATTGCAGAGAACTTCACGAACTTGCTGGTTGTCGATATACTTGGTGTGGTTTGGTTGGCCTCCCGGATTCGTTATGTAGTACAAATTTCTTGTCGAACATATCGGACATCAACCATCAAGGGTTGTGCCCAGAAGGGTGGCATATTCCTAATAAAAAGGAATTTCAGGATCTAACAACAGCGCTTGATTCTGCCAACATGTCTAAATTCGCTTTAACTCCTTTGTCGTGGGGATGGGTGGAACTGGCTACTGCGACAGAATATAGCGAGTATGAGGTATGGTATTTTCTATGGGATACGGATTGGGATCGCCTTCCGTCAGAAGAAGCTGTTAGCAAGGCGGGTGGTAAAGGTGGTAATTTTGCCGCGCGTTGTGTGTTGAATAGCGAATATAGCTCTAAGACAGGGAATACGTCGGAATTGCTTCCAAAATGCGATAAGGACAATGAAGGTGTGATGTTGCCTAAGGATACGATGGACTTTGTTTGTGAAAATGAGCTCTGGCGGCGTGCTACCGACGAAGAAAGAGATATATACGGTGAAATATGTACAAATAGTGATATCGGAAAAATTATTGAAGGGCATCATCGTGAGGATAAAAAATTTGCATGCTCTAAGAATGGTTGGGTTGATATGAGAAATTGGTCATGGGATCTTCCAAAGGAAATTTGGTTGAATCCTGATAAGGAATTTGGTACTCTTGTTGACAAAAGAGATGGAAAGGTCTATAAAACGATACAATTTGACGGCGAAACGTGGATGGCCGAAAACCTGAACTACGCGGATAGCATAGAAACTCCTAGCTTAAAGGGAAACACCCGGTGTCATGACGATATTGACGAACATTGTGATGTTGGCGGACGCCTGTATACTTGGGCTGCAGCAATAGATTCCGTGGCGATGGCAGCTGATCCAAATAGTCCATTGAATGCTTGTGATGGCGATACGACTTGTTTAAGATCGGCTCAGGTGCGAGGGGTCTGTCCGGAAGGCTGGCATTTGCCCAATTATAGAGTCTGGGATGACTTCTCTTGGTATGCCTATGTATTGAAGACAAAGCTTGGCTGGTATGGCGAACCGCGAATGTGCATGATCAATATAAAATTTAGTAGCATTGATGGAATTGGCTTCTCCGCACTCCCGGTGGGGTATTATAACTCATCAAAAGAAGAATATGATATTAATGGAGCATTCTTCTGGTCTTCTACAGAATCCGACAGTCTTTATGCTCATTCCTATTGGTTAAGAATTACCGATTGTGAAGGATATCATGCTTTCTCTCGGAATAGCAGGAATGACGCCTTGTCCATCCGTTGCATCAAGGATAAGGAATAGGTCGTTCTCGTTTGCCTTGACCGAGAAATTTTTGTATATTAGATCTATCCGCCAAATCGGTGGTTATTGGTATATCCCGCGGCAGGGTCATTGCCTATCCCGAGAGACATTTGTCCAGATCTTTGGGATTCCTTAAAATCCTTATTTGTTTATTGCTCCCGCTTTCGTATCTGCGGGGGGCGACACTTGATTTCGTAGATACGCCCTTGGCGGATGTTGTGCGTGCGATGTCGCGTGCTTACGATACGCCGATGCTGGTGGACGATTCGCTTAATATCAGGGTGACGTTCCACTTGGACGGCGTGGGCGTCATGGAGGGGCTTACTGCCCTTTGTTCGGCGCATGGCCTAGAGGTCGTGCAGGAAGGCTCTGTTTTCCATGTGCGGCGGGCGAGAGCGCGCGGCGAGTCGGAATTCCGTATGCAGGATTCGCTGGTGACTCTTTCGGTCAAGGGGCAGGAGGTGAACGAGTTCGTGCGAGAGTTTGCACTGAATTCGGGGCTGAACATTTTGGCATCGCCGGGGCTTGAGGGGCGCATTACGGGAACTCTCAGGGGAATGCCTGCGGAAGGGGCGTTCCGCGCCCTCATGGGGGCGCACGGCTTTCGCGTGTGGCGCGAGGGGGAATGCCTCCGCGTTGGTGAAAGGCTCCGTCAGAGCGCGAAAGCCGGGGCGAATGACCGCGGCGGAAATTCGTCAGGTAACATTCGCCTGGAACGCGACGGCGACTTGTACTCGGCGGAAATCGCAGAAGGGGAGCTATTGCAAGTGCTTGACGAGCTGGCTGATCTTTCGGGGCTCAACTTGGCGGTCTACGGGGATGTTCACGAAACGGTTCGCCTCAAGTTCGAGGGGGAGACTCTCGAAAAGTTGGTGGAGTCGCTTTTCAGGGGGCGTCGCTACAGCTATGCGCTTGACAGCAACGCTTTATTTGTGTCCGAAGGGGGAACGCGCAACGCCCTTTCTACGACGCGGCTTTATCCGTTGCGTCATATCCATTCGGAGCGAGCGCTGGCTTATCTGGGAAAGGTTTCTCCGAGTGCGAACTTTGTCTCGACGGAAGTCAAGGAACAGAACGCCCTGCTTTTGGCAGGTTCGCTTTCCGAAATTCAGATGGCGGTTGATTTGCTGAAACAGGTGGATATCCCCGCGATGCAGGTGACTCTTTCGTGTATCGTTGTGGAATTCAAGCGAGGGCACGGTTTTGAAATTGGCCTCCACAGCGGTGCGACGCGGAAAACGGGCGAACGCGATATCGGGGCGCGCGGTTATCTTGATTTTATGAACAAGGATTTCTCCGTGTCGGGAGCGTTCGGAAAAATCGGCTTGCTGCCCGACCGGTTTGAAATGGAGCTTGCCTCGATGGAAGAAAATAATGTGGCTGAAGTTTTGGCGCGGCCGCGTCTTACGACTCTCAACGGCAACAAGGCGGAACTCAACGTGACGAATACCGTCTACTATCTGGTCAGCCAGGTTTCTGCTGACGGTTACCCGATTACGGATTATCGCTCGTTCAACGACGGTATTTCGCTGGAACTCACTCCGTCGGTGACGCAGGATGGCCGCATAACCCTGGAGGTTTCTCCTGAAATCAAGACAGCGGGGCGCAGCTCCGGTGACGGCCCCCGTGACATCAGTACGCGTAACCTGAAGACGGTTGTGGTGCTTGAAAACGGTGAAACACTTTGCCTAGGAGGTCTTATTCGTAAAAGCAAGTCCGAGGTGCGTTCTGCAGTGCCGTTCCTGGGGAGCATTCCGCTGCTGGGGCGGCTCTTCAGCTACACTTCGGAACAGGAAGAAGAAAATGAACTGGCGATATTCATTACGCCGCATGTCGAAAAGGCGGGGCGCTGATGTCGCGCGCGTATCCGATAGATGCAAAGATATTCACTTGGGATTGTCCGACGGAATATGGTGGCGATTTTTCGCCGAGGGATGCTGAAATTGCTTTTGCGAAGGTGTTTCCTGAAACCTGTTGGCATTTGAAATCGAATGGGGGAAACTTTGCCGTATTGCCGCTGGTCTCGTTCCAGGAGTCGCATAAAACTGTCTCGCGATGCCTAGTTGCTGCGAGTTCGGTGACGGAGCGGGCTTGCAGATTGTGCCGTGGGCGCGTATTGCAACTATTGCCGAATCGGGGACGTCTTTTGCCGCGGCAAATCGCTTTGTATTCTGTTGCAGAAGAGGCTGTTCGGCAGGCAACTACAGAAGATAATGGAGGCAATTTCTGGTGCTATGCGTTGGTTGAAGGGGGCCTTTATTCGCTGGTATTTTGCGAAGGACGATTAGTGTATTGGTCCGAGGAGCGCGGCGTCGGTGGAGAGAGCGCTTCGCTGGAGGCTTATTTGCGCCGCATTCGGTGTTTCCTGAAGACGGATGTGCTTTTTTCGCGGATAGGCCATTTTGCGGAAATGGAGCTGCAGTTCCGTTTTGATAGGCGAAATTTCAAGAAGTCGGCGCGGAACACTTTCTGGAGCGAGGTGAACTTGCAAGGCATTCGTCGAAATATCCGTTTGGAGATTCCCTGGAAAATGCTCGGTACGGTGTTGCTCTTATGCTTGGCGCTTTTGTACGAGTTATGGGTGTATCGCGAAAAGGATTCCTTGTCGTGCAAGGATTGCGTAGAAGCCGCTCCGGTGGAACTCCTGCCTGCCCCCGAAACGCTTGAATCGGCGGAACCCGTAGAAAAGGACTATGTCGAAAAACTGTTCGCCGAAGAATCGGCGGTTGTGCGAAAAAAATGCTCGTTGCCTGATTTCCGCCTGAACGGGGTGGTCGGCGAAAAATTGGCGATGTTTACAGTGGCGGCAGAATATCGCGTCGCATCTCCAGGGGATTCTATCGGAGATTTTGTGGTGGAGTCCATTCGCCGTGCAGGAGTGCGGCTTGTCTGTGGAGATTCGGTTGTGGTTCGGGGTGTGGGTGATGAATAAGGGGGTGCTCTGTTTTGCAAAGGATCGTTGCGGGGCTGTTTTGCCGCTGGTTTTAGGGATTCTTTTGGCGGTGACGCTCCTGCTGACATCCCTTTTGCAGATGCCGGGTGGAGTGCGGCGCGTTGCTCTTCGGCAGTTGCAGAAACAGCAGCGGATTTATGATGCGGAATCGGCGCTGATCGCGAACCTGTCGGGATTGCCTGCAGATTTCTTTGAGCGTCCGCCATGGAACAAGGCGCTTCCAAAAGTAGAGCGGGGGCATCTCGGCCCCTGGGCGACTTTGTCGGCTGCTTTACCTTCGGCAACTATGCCGTTTCGAGCGGATGATGCGGTGTCCGTCCATGTCTTGGCGGGTGTTCCCTGCGATAGCGCCTGCAGTCTGTTGAATTCCTATGAGCGTCGCCGTGAAATTTACGAGGGCTTTCGTCAGGAACTGCTCCGTGAAATCTCAATGGCGAAACCTCCGCTCTCCTTGAAGGTCAAGTCGGGAAACCGGCGTTTTTTGGGGCGGCTGCATCCTATGTCGCTTTGGGTGCAGGAGGGCGACTTGACACTGAATTTGGACGGGGAAACTTCGTCGGCGCGCTTTAGGGTAGACGGCTCCGCAGAGGTGCGGGGGAGCGTGAGCTTCGATACGTTGCGGATTTATGCTCGGGGACCGATTTCTCTGCGCGGAAATGTTCGGGTGCGTTGGCTAGAAGCTTTTAGCGAAGACCGCATCGAAATTTCGCAGGGGTTTGATTTCTCGGGCGTTGTTGTGGCGCGCCGAGAGGTGCTGTTCCCGAACGGGGTGCGAAAGGTACGCCGTCGGTATCCTTCGTTCGCGATGTCGCTTGAAAATGCTGAAAGATCGGAGTCGGATTCGATGCTGATACCCGCATTCGTTTCGGGCCAGTTGCAAGCCTTTGAATGGAACTTGAAATGAAAAACGGCTTTACCTTGATGGAAGTCTGTGTCGCCCTTGCCGTCCTTTCGGCGGGGGTACTCGTGTTTGGGCGGTTCCTGGATGGATTCAATCGCTTGCAGGCCTTGGAGCGGACGAAGGCGAAATCCGTGATTGCCGTGAGTGGAACCATAGAAGAACTTGTCCGAAAGCCGCCCTGGTGCAGGGATTCCTCTTTTGTTCGTAACGAGGTGAATGTTGTCCTAAATGCTGTCCCCGGGGCGAAACTGCTAGCGTGGGTCGAGGCGACTTCGGCGTCGATGCCCGAGGTCAAACTACGGAGGCTTGTCCGGTGCCAAAAAATCCGCCAGAACCCATAAAAAATCCGCTGTACCCTGCGAAAAATCGGATGAACTGCGGTTTTACGCTGGCTGAACTCCTGGTGGCTGTCGTGGCGGCTTCTGTTGTTTCGATTGGAGCGCTTGGTGTCTATTCGGGCTACTACAGACTCTACCTGCATCTTTACGGAGAATATCAAAAAGAAACCGCCGCAATCCTAGAAGAACTGCGGCGGATAAATCCTTATTGCTTTGGCGCTAGAATTAAGCGGTAGCCTTTTCTGCCTTGGCGGCAGCCTTTTCTGCGGCGTGGGCCTTGTGCATTTCGATGAGGTTGCCGATGTAGTGCATAAAGCTAAGCACGCTCACCGAGAGGAAGCCAACGGAGTAAAGGGCGAGGAACGGTCCGATAATGAACTTCTGCGCACCGATGTATTCCAGGAGACCGAAGATGCAGTAGACTCCGACGAGGAGTTCGAGCATGGCCATCCACGGGAACTTCTGGGCGTAGTGGCTCTTGGCCTTCTTCTTGGATCCGCCGCTCTTCGGGGTGCGGACGAAGCTGCCCTTGCTACCGATGACTGCGGAGAACACGGCGCGGGAGTTGCTTACGGCAATGCCAACGCCAAGGGCCATCAGGATGGGGAGGCTAAGCAGGCGGATCTTCCAACCGGTGTAGCCGGAGCAGCGCTGTGCCACGAAATAAAGAACGGAAGGAGCGATTGCGGCGAGGAAGATGAATCCAAAGCCGATTGTGTAGGCCCAACCCGGCAGGTGTGCGACCGGTTCAAAGAACGCGAGCAGCGGCCATGCGCAGAGGGCGGTAAAGAGCATGCAGGGGTGAATCGAGTAGTGCGTCGTATGGAGGATAGCGCCGATCTTTACGCGGAAAGGAACGTCGGACTTGAGAACCTTCGGAAGAATCTTGATGGCGGTCTGGATAGAACCCTTTGCCCAGCGGAACTGCTGTGCCTTGAAGGCGTTGATGTCGTTGGGGAGTTCGGCCGGAACGATCACGTCGAACACGAACTTCATCTTCCAACCAGCGAGCTGGCTGCGGTAAGAAAGGTCCATGTCTTCGGTCAGGGTGTCGCCTTCCCAGCCGCCACCGCCGTAGATGGCCTGCTTGCGCCACACGCCGGCGGTACCGTTGAAGTTCATGAAGAGCTTACCCCAGCTGCGTGCCGACTGTTCCACCACGAAGTGGCCGTCGATACCGATAGACTGAGCGAGAGTAAGACCGGATTCGGTGCGGTTCAGGTGGCCCCAGCGGCCCTGGACCAGGCCAATCTTTTCGTCCATCACCAAGTAGGGGATGGTCTTGAGGAGGAAGTCCTTCTCGGGGACGAAGTCGGCGTCGAAGATGGCCAGGAATTCACCCTTGGCAATCTGCATGGCTTCTTTAAGGGCGCCGGCCTTGAATTCGGAGCGGTTCGTGCGGTGAATCAGCTTGATGTCGTAGCCCTTGGCGGCAAGTTCGGCGACCTTTTTCTTTGCGACTTCGTAGCATTCGTCGGTGGAATCGTCCAGCACCTGGATCTCGTGCTTGTCCTTGGGGTAGTCGATGGCGCAGACGGCTTCGAGCAGGCGTTCAACGCAGTTGGCTTCGTTAAAGACGGGGAGTTGTGTGGTGACCTGGGGGAGATCTGCCATGGAGTGTTCACGATAGAACTGCAGAATCTTTTTGCGGTCGGAAAGTCGCGTGGTGCGGCTATTCTTCAGGAAGAGATAGATGCTATAGTAACAGCTGAAACCGTAAATGACCAGTCCGATGCCTGCGATGACGTAGACGACGAACATAATGTCGAGTAGGATTGTACTGATTGCCATAAAACCGTATAACCTATTTTAAAACCCAATGTCCCATTCGGAACTTGCGGCCAAATATAGAAACCCAAGGTGAAGTTTGCTACATTGTTAACTGAGTTTTCACAAAAAATTATCAAATAAAATCGGTTATAGGCTATGGATATGGATAAAAGCCCCCTCGAAAAGTGGATTGACGCCCAAAAGGGAAATCCTGGGTTCGAGGTGGCGCTTCGGAAGCTGGTTTCGTACGCCTGTGCGGAATGGTTCCGTCGCGAAAATTTGGTTGCATATGCCCCGGAAGAGGCCCTTGCGCGTGTCCTTGCGACCGATATGCCTGAATATCCTCTTGGAAAATGGTTGGACTCGCCTGCGAGGTTTGCCCCCGAAATTGCCGATTTTTGCGAAAAAACGAAGGCTTTGCCTTTGCCGGAGGCCTTGAAGGGTGATTTTCCGAAGCTTCTGGACTTGCGTGGAGTAGTTTGTCCGAATAATGCGATGCGGAGTCGCTTGGTGATGGCGGGGCTTCCGGAAGGGGCGTCCCTCGACATTTATCTGGATGACGGTTCCCCCATAGAAAATGTGCCTGGCGCCTTGGTCGCGGATGGCCATATTGTCAAAAACAGGCAAAAAAAAGAGGATTTTTGGTTACTTTCAGTGGTCAAACGCTCTTCAAGAGTGTAGATTATAGAGGTAATGGAAAACAGGATTCTGATTATCGGCGACGAACTTCTCGGAGAACAGGGCGAGGCTGCCAATCGCTTTGCTGAAATCCTCCTTTGTCGTGATGCCAACAGACCTGTACAGTTTTCGATCAACGCGCCCGCGCCCCAGAGCTTGCGTCAGCTTTTTGATCGAGCCTCGGCTGACATTATCGGCAAGAAGGCGGGGCGGATTATCATTGGACTTGGACTCAAGGAACTTAAGCGTGGCGGAACCGATTACAACGGGGTCTTTACCCTGTACCAGGCTCTTGCCCACGAAATCCTGAACAAGACGATTGCGACGGTTCATTTCTTGACGATTCCTGAGGACATGTTTCCGCAGGCCCCTTCGCAGGTGGTCGCCCTGAACGATTTGATTCGGGGACTTGCCGCCAAGGATGACAAGCGCGTTCGGATTATGGATTATGCCGCCTATGTGGCGGATTTCAAGGATAAGCAGCTGCAGCGTGGAAAGTTCGGGCGAAGCCTGTATACCGACGAGGGCTTGCCGACATCGATCTGCAACACGTTCCTCTCGCTGTTCCTGTATGATTTTATAAAGATAGAGTTGAAATAAAAAAGGAAGGGTTAATATGAGCTTGACAGACGATCATTTTGCACGTAAGATTGCCGCCCAGAGCAAGGCCTGGGAAGAAACCAGCGATGCTCCCAAGAAGGAACGCTCGCACGAAGCTGCCGCTCCCAAGATGGGCATTTGCGACAAGTGCAAGAAGGAAGCCCTGCTTCGTTCTTACCGCTTCAAGGAAACGTCCGTGAGCAACGGCGCCGCAAGTTTCGGAACGGTGACGAAGCACCTTTGTGAAGACTGTGCTCCGAAGTCTCGCGCACAGGAGGATGCCGAGGTTCCCAAGCTGAACAACAAGCAGATCAAGAACTTGATGCGTTCCGCCAAGAAGGGACTGCTCTAGTCACCTTTTAAAGGTATTCTGTTTTCGCCTATATGAGGTTTTCGGGCATTAAAATGCCTGGGCTTTTGAAGGGAGGACTGTTCCGTTGGGCGGTCGTCCTTTTCGTTGTTGTGTTCTCGATGTTCCTCGCTGATTTTCTGCTGGAAGAACCTGCAGTTCCTGAACGGGGAATGTCCTCGATTCCTTTTGACCACGCCATTCACGGTGATTCGATTGGCCTGGACTGTTCCGCCTGCCATACGGGGGCACGTGCCTCGGCGAATGCGTATATGCCTTCGATGGCGGACTGTATGGATTGCCACCGGCTCCCGATGAACGACAAGCTTGCGGAAGAAGAAATGCAGGTGGACCTGTCTGAAAAGCCCTGGTCGCATAAGCGTCACTTGCCTGACCATGTCGTGTTCCATCATGGGGTTCACGCGGCGGCGGGAGTCGCTTGTGCAGATTGCCACGGAACGGGCTATCGAGAGAACCGTTATGGCGGCGAAAAGTTCGATATGCAGTCGTGTATTCGGTGCCATCGGGGTGAAACCTTCAAGGATCGAGACTTTAAACCGGCGGCGACTTATTGTGCCGCTTGCCACCGTTGAGGCGTGAAGGTATCTTATGGGTATGGATCGTCGCGAATTCATCAAGAGTTGCTCGCTGGTGGCGGTGATGGGACTGCTGTATGGCTGCCGCAAGTTGCCGCTCGACGAGGTGGCGAGGTTGGGCGATGGCCCGACGCTTAAGCAATTCGAGGACGAGGTAAAGCTTGCGGTTTCGCAGGCGAAAAGGCAACTGGATTTGGTGAAGGTCTCGCGTCCTGGTCCCTTGAGTATTCCGGGGGCCTCTCCGTTGAATCGTTTCGGGATGGCGATAGACCTGGACCTTTGCGATGGTTGTGGCGAATGTATTCTTGCGTGCAACCTGGAAAATAATGTGCCGCTGGTGCCCGAAGACGATGCGGCTCGTGGACGTTTTATGCATTGGGTCGATATGCGTAGCGGAGCACCGTTTATGTGCGCCCACTGCGGTAAGGCTCCTTGCGAACGCGTGTGCCCGACGGGGGCGGCGAACCATACGCCCGATGGACTTTCGGCGATGGTGTATAAGCGTTGTGCCGGGAGCCGCTTCTGTGGGGCGAATTGCCCCGTGCAGGCCCGCAAGCTCAATTTTAACGACGCCCAGAAACTGGGACTTGCCCGCAAGTTCAACAAGGAAGTCCCGCTCCGTGACAAGGGCGTCATGGAAAAATGCAGCCTCTGCCTGCACCGCCTGCAGAATGATCGGCTTAAGTTCAAGACGCAGCTTTCGGTTGCGGTTGCTGCAGCTGGGAATGTGTCGGTGAAGAATGCCGCGGAAAACGCCTCGGAATGGCGCGGTCGCGGTGTGACCACCGCATGCTCGGACGCCTGCAAGAGGCGTGCGATCATCTTTGGCAACTGGCTCGACGAAAAGTCTCCGCTGGTCCAGTTGACAAAGGACCGCGTCCTGTACGCGCCGCGTGAAATTGCCGACCTTGATCCGTCGGTCGTGTTTATGCGAGGGAGACGCTGATGTTCCGTTACCTGATGCTTGCGGGGCTTGCGCTGTTCCTGCCGGGACTTTGTGCCTTGGGCTATTCGCTGTACGAGGGGCCTTCGTCGTGGATGCTCGATTCGCGTACCTTCTGGGGAACGCCGATTAGCTTGTTTGTGTTCTGGGTGGGGCTTGCCCATGCCGGGACTCTCCTGTCGGCCGTGTTCCTGGCGCTTGATATCAAACTGGACCGCCGCACGGCCTTGATTGCGGAACTTTCGACTCTTGCTAGCCTCGTGTTTGCGGGAATTTTCCCGCTGATGCATCTGGGATATCTTCAAAACTTCTATATGGTGGCTCCATTTCTCGATGCGCGGGGAAACTTTGCGAATGTCAGTTCGCCGCTTGTCTGGGACTTCTGCTGCATTGCCGTCTACGCAATCCTTTCGTTGATTTTCTTTGGGGTGCACCTGAAGGCGCGGGTAAATCCTGCTTTGGATAAGTACCGTAAGCCCATGGCGTGGCTTCTTTTCCCGTTAGTGCTCTGGGTGCATACGGTGGTGAGCCTCGATTTTGCGACGACATTTGTGCCCGAGTGGCGTGGCGCCTTTTTCCCGGTCTACTTTATTGCGGGGGCGATTTTCTCGGGAATTGCGCTAGTGAACTTGCTCCTTTGTACCGAAGGTTACCGCGTGCGCCTTCTGGAACGCCTGCAGCTGATTTGTTCCTGGCTCCTTTGCGCCATCTGGTTCTGGGATTTTTTGCTCAAGGGAACTTTCTTTGCTTCGGCATTTATTTTTGCGGGAGTTCTACCGCAACTTCGTATGGTATCAGTCTTCCGCGAGAACCGCTGGGGCCGCGCCGCCCTTTCGGTGAGTGTTCTTTTCGGCTTGTTCCTCGAACGCTTCTACCTAGTTTCACCGGAGTACGGAACCTCATCGTCGTTCGGCTGGATTGACCTGGGACTCGTCGCCTTTTCTGTCGGCGGATTTATGTTGCTGTTTTTCGGAGTGCGTCGCCTGTTGAACCGCTATGCGGAAAACGCGGGGGCCTACTTTGGCGAAGTGGACGGCAGCGATATGGCGAAGGTCGAGGAAGCGGAGAAGGCTGAACGCGAAGCCGCTTCAGGACTTGGCGTTGAAAAATCGAAGAAGGGGTTCTACATCCAGCCGTGGTCTTCCGAGGAATATCGCATTCTGCGGCTCCCGCTGCTGGTTGGGATTGCGGTGGCGTTGATTTTTGTGGTCTGGGCCTGGGAACAGTTGCCTTTTGTGAATGTGGAGCTTTCGCTTGCCAATGTGCTTCCCTTGGTTTATCCGGTTATGGCCTTGGCGACGGTGATGACGCTGCTTGCGCGGATTTACTTTGTAGAAAAATCCTTTGAGCTGTATCGCCGTGAAAAAATTATGGGAGTTCTTTTCCTGGTTTTGGCGGGTGCTTGCGCAGGCGCTTTCTTTGCGGGGGGCGCATCTGAAACATCTCAGGCTTCGGTTGATGTGGCGGCTTTCGGCGAAAACACTAATGTTGACTTGGCGCAATCCGCTTTGGTGTGGAATGCGAGGTGTGCCACTTGCCATGGGCGCGACGGAAAATTCAACGAAAAATTTGTGCGCGAGTATTATCCGGTCCCGCCGAAGTTGAATTTGCAGAGACTCGATAGCCTGGGAACGGATTCCTTGGTCAAGGTTATTTTGAATGGCCGGGTAAATATGAGTGCTTATGCGAACCGGTTGACTCCTGCCGAAGCATTCGGCTTGGTAAACTATATGCGGTCGCTTGCGGCACGTGATTCTGGGGAGGGTGCAAGATGATTCCGCTGGTCAATGCGCTTGCTTGCCTGATTGCCCTTGGCTGTGCCTCGTTCCTGTGGAAGAAGGGCTCTTCGCCGTACCGCAACGGAGCCCTGCTTGTTGGTGCCTTGCTGCTGTTCTGCGTGTTCACCTATTTCGGCGGCGAAATGTTCGATGCTCGCGTTGCCGATCCGATGCTGGAACATTACCCGTTCCGCATGATGGCACTGAGCCTTTGCTTTTCGACGACATCGCTCGCACTGTATCGCAGGCGTTACCTGGTGCTAGCGCAAGCGCTGTGGTTCTGGATAGAACTCTTTGGTGGAATTGCGCTTTTTTATCGTGGATTTGATATTGCCTGGATGCGAATCCTAGCAATCCTTGGCATGACGTTCTGCAGTACGTTCCTTTCCAAGATATCGAAGGAAATGGAATTTTGCCTGATGGTGTTTTGGATTGCCGTCTGGGTGTTCTTTTAGAATGGGCGATGTGGAATGAGTGGTGATTTATTTTTCATTCCACATTATTCATTACACATTTTTTGAGGATATTTCTTTCAGGTAATCCGCATTGAGTTTCGACAGTGCCGTGGCCTTGTCGCGCTTGAATTGTCTGCGCTTTTTGCTCTTGTCAAATCCCAGGAACTTGGGGAGCATGGTCGGGTGGCGGAACGTGAAGGCCGTAAGCATGCCTGCGGGAAGGTTCTTGTAGTAGATTTCCCACAGCGGGGCGACCTGCTTTAAGAGGGAGTTGTCGATTAGCGGTGAAGAGTCTGTGGCTTCTGCGACTAGGTACGGCACGTTGAACATCTTGCCGCCCGCATGTGCCATGCGAAGTGCGTAATCCAGGAGTCTGAATTCAGGTGGCAGGTCTAGGTCAAAAAGACCCGTGCGTTGTATAATCCTGCTTGAAAAAACGGCTATTGTCGGATTCGGTGCTGCGACAAATCGCATCGTCTCGTTTTCTGAAATGGGTGCAAATTCTTTCCCCTTGTTGAGCAGCAATCCACCGTAAAAATGCCCGTTGAATTTTACCCTGGGTGCGAAGGCATCCACCATCGGAAACCCTTCGATGACTTGAGCCAGGTTGTTCAGGAAGTTGCGGTCGACCGTAACGGCGGGGTGGGCGAACACGACCCACTCGGCATCGATGTTATGCAACGGGCGGTTCCAGTCGGAGTCGTGAAACCAGCCGAGCGCCGGATCTTCAAAGGATGGGCTCCATTGCTCAAAGCGGGGAGAGTCTTTTTCAAAAACAAAAACGTCGAATTGACGCATCTTGACTGCCTAGAAATTCAGCCGTAAACCGAGCCGGTGCTCATGCCCCATTCCTTCGGCAAGGTACGAGAAACTGTAGTCCAGTGCGAAAAGATCCATGGCGTAACCGAGACCTGCGCTCATCATGTGGGCATTGTTGGTCTCGTCGGGGCGGTCTTCGGAGGCGAACAGTTCCTTGAAGTCGCGGGTCAGGTCAAGCCAGGTGCGCTGGAAACCGACGCGTGCAAAGAAGTGCTGCCCGATGGCATATTCGCCACCCAGACTGAGGAACGATTCCTGATAGCGAGGAAAGTCGCTATCGACAAAGACCGTGAGTCGGGGCAGAAGCTTGGGACGGAAGTAGGACGAAATCGCAAATGTCTGCGACATCGGGTAATACTTGTCTTCGCCATCGTCGACATAGTCACGTAACAGGCAACCGAAGTCGCGGGCCATGAAGGCGAAACCGTAAAGTTTGCTCTCGGCTTGCCAGGCGATACCCCAGTCAAATGCGGCACCTAGGGCTGTACGGTCACCGGAATCGTCTGTCAATTTGTCTGCGGCGAACTTGAGCGTGGCGCCGAACCGGAAATGCTTGAGCGGAAAGGCGAAGGTCGCCGTTGCCAACTGGCTGAAAGGTTCGTAGTCCTTGCCCGTAGCCTCGCCATATTCGTCATAGCCGTCGATGGTACCGTAGGAGAGCCAGTTGTAGGAAATCTGGTAAATGTATTTGCCGGAATGTCCCGTGTAGAACAGGCTTCCCTGGTTGTCGGCCATGTCTCCCGTTTGCCAGTGAGCCGATGCCACGTGGTCCTTGTTTTCGGGCATGACAAAGGCGGCCGGGTTTAGCTGCGTAATGGTCGGGTCGTTCGAAAGACCTGCGCCTGCGGACTTTTCGAGGGCGGCGTTTCGGGGGCTGTCGAACGTGTTGATGAAGGAAAAAACTTCTTGTCCGGCGTCGCCCTGGGTAAAGTAGGCGTGGCTTGCTGCAGGTATCGCGAGCAGCGCGAAAGCCGAGGTCAAAAAGCGTTTAAAATTCATGGTTGAAATTTACAAATAATGTGGTTCGGATATGTGAAATTTGAGGAAAAATGCGATGTTTTTTTGGGGTAAAGGCGAGTTTCGCCTTTACAAATGGCGAAAGGTTTAATATATTTGGGTGCGTTCGGGCTACTAGCTCAGTTGGTAGAGCAACGCCCTTTTAAGGCGTGGGTCGAAGGTTCGAGCCCTTCGTAGCTCAGGAAACCGGTTCTAGATTTTCTAGAATCGGTTTTTCTTTTTAAGACGCAGCCTGGTAGAGCGTCTGTCGTGAGCCAACACGCCCTCGGGTGTAAACCGAGGGTGGTTGCGAGAGCAACGTCTGTAGGACTTTGCAGTCTTATTGGGGAGCAGAATGTCATCAGTTCAACTAGAATCGTCGAGAGCGAAGCGAACATGACGATTCTAGGCCTTATCTTGAACGAAGTTCAAGTAAGCCCGAAGGGCAAAATACGAAATGAAGTGAGTATTTTGGCCATCTGGTTACCCCGGTCCGTCAGGACCATGTTTTTCTTTAAATTTATTACCAAAAGGTGAAATATTTTGTTATATTTGCACTCACTCGGGGTGTAGCTCAGCCTGGTAGAGCGTCTGCTTTGGGAGCAGAATGTCATCAGTTCGAATCTGGTTACCCCGATACACAAAGTGCCTCCCCAATGGGAGGCCTTTTGTGTATCGTGATATATTATGAGTTCGAACTGATCAGTTCGACAAAAAACATCCCATTTTCAAATTAATTTGTATATTAAACGCATGATGAGAACATTTATTGGAAAAATGCTTGCTGGAATCTTTGCCTGTTTTTGGGGCAACAAGAAACGCTTTTTGTGCAGCGTTTTTGCAGGATTTTGGGCCGTTCAGCATATTGCTTGTGCCTATGGCGTAGACGATGACGTGCCCGAAGTAGATAATTCGTTAATGTGCAACCCGATTTTTGATGTGAACAAGATGTCTGGGCAGGGCTACGATGCATGCGAGCTGACCATTGCAGATGAAATAAAGAAGTTGGCAGACTGTAATGATAAATGTGCAGACTCGACGCTTCTGAACAAGGGCGTGTTCTATGGTAGTTTCTTTGAGTCGGAACAACTCTATTGCACAACGCCGACACAGCCATCGTCTTATGAGGGGTGTGCAGAATATCCCGTGAACGGGGCTTATAATAGAGTTGCAGAACAACTTGGAAAATGCTCAATGGCAAATTTCAAGGCTGAAGGCAGCTTGTCCGGTTACAAGTGTGCAAACGGAGAAAAAGTCTCTGTTGAAGAAGGCGAACGCCGTTCGGAACAGGCCAAGCAACAATTGACCCAGTAGGGTGGTTTATACGATTTTGCGATCCGCAATCCACTTGCGGACGGCTTCTTCGGCGCGGGAGGCAAGAATTTCTTTCTTGTTCTTCTTCTTGAGACCTTCGTGGTGGGGGAGCAGCCCGAAGTTGAAATTCATCGGTTGGAAGTCCTCGTTTTCTTCGACCAGGCGGTTCATCAAGGAACCGATGCAACTCTCGTCGGGGAGCGGGTCGGCATGCCCGTGCAAAAGGGTCTGCGCCATGTTCCAGGCGGCGTACCAGCCTGTGGCCACTGCTTCGGTATAACCTTCGGAACCCGTAATCTGGCCCGCAAACCATGTAGGCGGAATGCCCTTGGCGCATTCAAGATCCGGACGCAGGCGGAGTGTTGCATCAAGGAACTTGGGCGATTCGATGAAGGTATTGCGGTGCATGCAGCCGAGGCGCGCAAATTTCGCGTTCTTGAGCGCCGGCACCATGGTGAAGATTTCTTTTTGCGTGCCCCACTTGAGGCGCGTCTGGAAACCCACCATGTTGAACAAAGTCTTCTGCTTGTTTTCAGCGCGGAGCTGGATGACTGCGTACCACAATTTCCCGTTGTTGCCTAGCCCAAGGCCAATCGGACGCATGGGACCGTGGCGGAGCGTCTCGTAACCGCGGCGGGCCATTTCTTCAACAGGTAAGCAGCCTTCGAACAGTTCGTTCTTTTCGAACGGGCGCGGCTCGGTGCTTTCGGCTTCGCAGAGCTTGCGTACAAACTCGGCGTAGGTTTCTTTGTCCAAGGGGCAGTTGATAAAGTCTGCCGTTTCGCCTTTTTCCCAGCGGTTCATGTAGAAGGCGTGGTCAAAGTCGATGCTGTCCGTTTCGACAACCGGGGCGATGGCGTCAAAAAAATGCAGGCGGTTGCTGCCGAGGCGCTTGAAAATGTCATCGGCGAGCGTGTCGCTTGCCAGGGGGCCCGCGGCTACAAGAGTGGGGCAGTCGCCTTCGAGGCTTGTGACTTCTTCGCGGTGGAGCGTAATGTTCGGGCTCTCTGCAATCTTTTTTTCAACCGATTCGCTGAAGATATCGCGGTTCACGGTGAGCGAGTCACCTGCGGGCACGGCCGCTTCGCGGGCAGAATCCAACAGGAAACTTCCGAGCATCGTGAGTTCCTGCTTCAGGAGCCCATGGGCAGATGTAATGCCCAAAGCCTTAAAGCTGTTGGAACAAACTAATTGGGCGAGATGACCGTCTTTGTGCGCAGGTGTATTTTTTACCGGGCGCATTTCATATAGGTCAACCTTAAAACCGCGGCTCGCCAGTTGCAAAGCCGCCTCGCAACCTGCGAGACCACCGCCAATTACACGTACACGTTGCTGTTCATTCATTTCATTTGCTTTGAGGTCTTGTGTTGCTAGATTCGGGGTTTTAGGGGTGTCCCCTAGGAGAAAGGGTAGCGAGCTACGAAGTGCGAGCGAGGGGAAAACTTGCCCCTCTTTACACAAACCTCAGAGGGAGCTTCGCGACCGAGCTCACACCTCACACCTAGTTTGCAATCATCTTCCGGTAGCTTTTGGCGTTACCGATCCAGAGTTTTACGAGCAGTTCCTCGAGCGAGGCCGAAGTTACGTATTCCGGATCGGCGTCCTGAATCTCGTCGGAAATCATGTTCGCCTGGGTCGGGTTCAGCATCCCGTAATACAGAGCTTCCATGAGCTGTGACAAGAATTCCGGTGACACACGTGCCACGTATTCCATGTCGTTGAGCGGCGGAAGCTGCGTGTTGTCGGGGCTGAACTGGTCCAAGTTATCCATGGTCCACAAGTCAGCGGCCTTACCCATATCGGCGGTCATGGCTACATTCTTGATAGCGGAACGGTATTCGTCCCACTCTTTCGCGGTAGTCTTGCCCGCCTTGCGAATTTTTTTCAGGAAGGAAAGGACCGTGTAATACAGGTCCTTTTCCCGCTGATTGATTTCCTTTTGGGAGGTTGGAACCATAGGCGACCCTTAGTGGCGGAAGTGCCTCATGCCGGTGAACACCATGGCGATGCCGAATTCGTCGCACTTCTCGATAGAGAGGTCGTCCTTCTTGGATCCACCCGGCTGTACAATGTAGCGTACGCCTGCATCGTGGGCGGCTTCGACGTTGTCCGGGAACGGGAAGAAGGCGTCGGAACCCATCACGACTTCGCCGAAGACCTTCTTTTCGAGAGCCTTGAGGCCGGCTTCGTTGATGCACTTGCCGTTTTCGTCAAAGAAAGCCTTGGCTTCTTCCATGCGGGCGACGTTGTCGCGCACGCGCGGCTGGCAAAGACGGAGGTTGGAGTCGATGCGGTTCGGCTGGCCGGGGCCAAGACCCATCACCTGGAAGTAGCCGGGCTTGTATTCGTAGCCCATCACGATGGCGTTGGACTTGGTGTGCTTGGTGACGAGCCAAGTAAAGCGGGCGAGGTCTTCCTTGTTCTTCGGGAACTGTGCCTTGGTCACGCATTCAAACTTTTCGTAGGTGTCCACATCGCGGTCCTGAACGAGCATGCCGCCAATCACGTGCTTGTACACCTTGCAGTGCGTTGCCTTCTTGATTTCGCCCACTTCGAGGAGGCGGATGTCCTTGGACTTGTTCTTGAGGAATTCAAGAGCGTCGTCGTCGAATGCCGGGGCGAGCAGAATTTCGACGAAGCGGCCCTTCAGGAATTCGGCGGTCTTGAGGTCCACCTTGCGGGTCACGGCAATCACGGAACCGAAGGCCGACACCGGGTCACCTGCCCAAGCGGCTTCCATAGCTTCGCGGAGGGATTCACCCGTTGCAAGTCCGCAGGGGTTCATGTGCTTCACGATCACGACGGCATTGCCTTCGCTGAATTCGCGGGCCATTTCGAGTGCGGCGTCAGCGTCGACGATGTTGTTGTAAGAAAGTTCCTTACCCCAGAGCTGCTTTGCGGTGGCGAGGCTTGCTTCGGTGCAAGTCGGGTCGCGGTAGAACACTGCGGACTGGTGGGAGTTTTCACCGTAGCGCATCGGCTTCGGGTCAACGAATTTCAAAACGAGTTCTTCGGACATGATTTTTCCTTTGTTGTCTAAAATTTCTGTGGGGTGAAGATTACTTCACACCGATGAGGCTCAGGTCGCGCACGGCGCCCTTGTCAGCACTGGATGCCATGGCGGCGTATGCCTGCAGAGCCTTGGACACCTTGCGGTCACGGTGTTCCGGCTGCCATGCCTTGGCGCCGCGGGCTTCCATTTCCTTGCGGCGTTCGGCCAGCTCTTCGTCGGTGAGCTGCACGTTGATGCTGCGGTTCGGAATGTCGATTTCGATGACGTCGCCCGTGTGCACGAGGCCGATGTTACCCTTGTTGGCGGCTTCCGGAGAAGCGTGGCCGATGGAGAGACCGCTCGTACCGCCGGAGAAGCGTCCGTCGGTGAGGAGGGCGCAGGACTTGCCAAGGTGACGGCTCTTGAGGTAGCTGGTGGGGTAGAGCATTTCCTGCATGCCGGGGCCACCCTTCGGGCCTTCGTAGCGAATCACAACCACGTCGCCAGCCTTCACCTTGTTGCCGAGGATGCCTTCGACAGCTTCTTCCTGGCTTTCGAACACGATGGCCGGACCAGTGAACTTCCAGATGGATTCATCGACACCTGCGGTCTTCACGATGCAACCGTCGATAGCGAGGTTACCGTACAGAACAGCGAGGCCGCCGTCCTTGGTGTAGGCATGTTCGCCGTCGCGGATAGCGCCGTTTGCGCGGTCGAGGTCGTGGTCGGGGTACATGAAGTTCTGAGAGAAGGCTTCAATGTTGTACTTGCGGCCCGGGCCAGCGAGGTAGCGCTGCTTGGCTTCTTCGCTGGGGTTACGCTTGAGGTCGTTCACTTCGAGAGCTTCGCCCATGGTCTTTGCGTGGACGGTCTTCGCGTCCTTGTGGAGGAGTCCCATGCGGTCGAGTTCACCGAGGATACCCATGATGCCTCCGGCGCGGTTCACGTTTTCGATGTGGATGTTGTGAACGGTGGGGGCCACCTTGCAGATGCAGGGCGTGTTGCGGGAGAGGCGGTCGATGTCCTTCATGGTGAAGTCAACGCCTGCTTCCTGGGCCACGGCCAGCAAGTGAAGCACGGTGTTGGAGGAGCCGCCCATGGCGATGTCGAGGCGCATGGCGTTTTCGAAGGCGTCCTTCGTGGCGATGCTACGCGGGAGGATGCTGTCGTCGTTTAAGTCGTAATACTGGTGGCAGAGTTCCACGATGCGTTTGCCGGCGGCTTCAAACAGCTTCTTGCGTTCGGCGTGGGTCGCGACGATGGTGCCGTTACCCGGGAGGCTGAGGCCCAGGGCTTCGGTGAGGGAGTTCATGGAGTTCGCGGTGAACATGCCGGAGCAGGAACCGCAAGTGGGGCAGGAGTTCGCTTCGATGGCGGCCACTTCTTCGTCGCTGATTGTGCTGTCGGCGGAATCGATCATGGCGTCAATCAGGTCAAGGGCGCGATCCTTGCCGTCCTTCGTGGTCACGTGGCCAGCTTCCATTGGGCCGCCGCTCACGAAGATTGCCGGAATGTTGAGGCGCATGGCGGCCATGAGCATGCCCGGGGTCACTTTGTCGCAGTTGGAGATGCACACGAGGGCGTCTGCGCGGTGGGCATTAGCCATGTATTCGGTGGAGTCCGCAATCAGGTCGCGGCTCGGGAGGCTGTAGAGCATGCCGTCGTGGCCCATGGCGATACCGTCATCGACCGCGATGGTGTTCATTTCTTTGGCGACACCGCCGGCGGCTTCAATCGCGCGGGCGACCACCTGGCCCAAGTCCTTCAGGTGAACGTGGCCCGGAACAAACTGGGTATAGCTGTTCACCACGCAAATCACCGGCTTGCCAAAGTCTTCCACCTTGGTTCCTGTTGCGTGCCACAGGGCGCGTGCACCGGCCATTTCGCGGCCTTCCATAGTCTTGAGCGAACGAAGTTTCGGCATAATAATCCTCTTTTTGTGTCTTTAAGCTCTGCGACGCTACCCGTAAAAAATTACGGATGAAAACGCCAAATTTCGAATGAAAATGTAGAAAATTCTATTTTTATGCGTGCTATGTTTCACCCAATAAAACATTTCTTGACGATAACTAAGCACCGCAACGAGGTGATTCGGCTTTGCTTTAAGGCGGGAATTGGCTTTCAGGGCCTGTTTCATGATTTGTCCAAGTACAGTCCGACGGAGTTTATTCCCGGGGCGAAGTATTATTTGGGAGACCAGTCGCCAAATAACGGTGAACGCAACGACAAGGGCTACAGCCTCGCATGGATGCACCACAAGGGCCGCAACAAACACCATTTTGAGTTCTGGTACGATTACGAGATGGCGACCAAGAAACTGGTGCCGATCGATATGCCCGACCGGTTCATCAAGGAAATGTTCTGTGACCGTGTGGCGGCCTCCAAGACATACAACAAGGCCAAGTATACGCAGGAATCGCCGCTTTTGTATCTGACGAAAAGTACGGCCCGTGAAAAGATGACGGAGACGACTTACAAGAAGTTGTTTTACCTGCTAAAGATGCTTGCCGAAAAGGGCGAAAAAGAAACGCTTGCGTTTATGCGTCGCACGAAGGTGCTACCGACAGAGTAGTTTTTCGCTAGGTGTACCTATAAACATCGGGAAAAATGAAGTTTATAGGTACGAAAAGCCTTTTTTTTACTTCTGTAATTGGTTGATGTTTGGGGCATTGTACCTATAACGGTTTGTTTAAATAGGGTCTTATAGGTAAAAATAATAAAAATGATAAAAAACGTTTACTTAGTTTGTTTGTGATTTAAGGCCGACTACCTATAAACATTCTTATTTTGAGTCTTTTATAGGTACACTTTTATATTTGCTTGGGGGACGTACCTATAAATGATTGGCTTTAGCTTGGTTTATAGGTAAAATAGCTCTATTTAAAAATACTTTGGCGAAAAATGGTCTGCGCCTGTGAATGTCACTAGATTTTTGCAATAAGCACATTCAGCGTAAGGCCGCCGTGGCTTGTGACGATGTGTTTGGCTGCAGCGTTGTTCTCCGGCGAAAGGGCGGGGCATTCACGCAAAAGATTTGCGGTGCAGGTGTACTTGGCACCGTCGCGTGTATCGTCTTTCGGGGCAAGGATAGCGACGGTGAGAGTCTTGCCGAGTTGCTTTAATCCGCTTGCGAGTGCAGCGAGATGACGTCCGATTTTAGTATAGAGCTTGGGGGCGTCAAAGTCGAGGCGCTTGCCGTAGGGCGGGTTCAGCACGATAATAGGTGCAGATTCGCCGCAGGTGTCTGCGATATCTTTGGCGGTGTAGCTGAAAAAGTCGCGGATTTGCGGGGTGATGGTGGGCGAATTTTCGCTCGGAGCGATGCTTGCGAGCGGGCTACATTCGATGTTGTGCCTGATGATTTCGATAGCGTGTTCCGAGATGTCGCTCGTGACAATTTTGGTGATTGTTGCGGCAGCAACCTCTCGTCTTTCGTCTGTAGGGCTTTGCCCGTTCTCTCGTCTAGTTAAGAACTTCCACGTCGCTTCTTTGAAAGCGGGCTGGTGCTTGAGTGCAAAGTCGCGGCAAATGCCGGGGATGAGACTGCTTGCCATGTAGGCGGCTTCGAGGCTGAATGTGCCACTGCCTGCCATCGGGTCGATAAGCGTGATGGGGACTGTGTCTTCCTGAGCCCTTCGACTTTGCTCAGGATAAACTCCGTGCGTGGCACGAAGTCGAAGGATCTCGATCGCTTCAAGAATCATGCCGGCGGCAATCGTTTCCTTGAGCGGGGCGTCGTTGACGAATCGTTCGTGGCCGCGTCTATAGAGCTCTTCTCCGGCGAGGTCTAGCCAAATGGTGCAGCGGTCATTGATGAGGGTGGCGAAGAGGTTCTGCGGCGGGGTATTAGGGGCGGAGCCCCTAGGCGAGGGGGTAGCGGATGTTTCGCTCCCTTCGGCAGGCTCAGGGAACTTATTGTCTACTTTTGATTTTGCATTGTTTGGCGAAACAGGAGCGAGGGGACAACTGCATAAGGCGAGTGTTGCGACAGACCGCTTGCGGGCTGGCATAACTGAGCCGAGCAGTTGGGACTTTTGTCCCACACCTACCCCTTCTATTATTTTATACAAACGTTCGGCGATGGCGTCACTGTGGTACAGTCGGGAATGCTTGCAGGAGACGTGGATGTGGACGCCCTTTTGTGCTAAATAAAGCTCCCAGGGAATTTCGGCGGCTTTCTTTTCGAGTTCGCGGAAGTTTTCTGCCTTGAAGTCGGCGAGGTGCATCAGGATGCGGTTTGCGACGCGGCTGTAGGCAACAGCTTTCCAAGCATCGGTAATTTTCGCGGTGAATTCGACCTTGCCGTCTCCGGTGATGTGCGGGAGGAAATTCGTATCGGAAGCCTCGGCGGAATCGTCACTTTTTAAAATGCTGCAAAGTTCGTGGAAGAGCGTTTGTTCGAAACCGAGCGGGACGACCGCCTGAAACCGGTGCGGCTTGCCGATGACTTGCCGCTTGAGCCGTTTTTCTAAAGCGGAACTTTTATGCTCCTTGGCTTGCCGCGCTTCGCTCGCAATGACATTATCCATGCCACACCTGAAATACTTCGTCTAAATTAGAACTGGAAGTAGATGAACGGGCAGCTGTCTGCGCTCATGAACTGGTAAATGACGAAGATGATGAACGCAGTTGAAATCACCATCAGGGGGAGCGGCTGCGAAGCAAATGTGATGCGGTAGCGGCTCTTGAACTTTTTCGGAACCCAGTGGATGAGCATGCCCGCGACAAACACGAGGATGATGTTGATGTGTTCCCAGGCGATGGTGCCGAGCGTGTCCCATTTCCAGGCGGTACCCATCTGCTGCACCATGTTCTTAGCAGTGTTCCAGGCGACTTCGTTGGCTTCGGCGGGGTCGAGGTTCGAACCGGCGCGGAAGAAAAGTCGCGTAAACGTGATGAACACGAAGGTCAGGGTGACGTTCCAGGCAACGTAAAGGCCGTGGAAGTATTTGTCGCTAAACAGACGGAAAATCATGACGGCGTAGATGCCTGCGAAGAGAACGCCGAAATAGACCGCGGTAATTGCGAAGATGGCGGTGTGCGTCTGCTTGAAGATGATGGCGCTAGCGGCGAAAAGCAGGAAAGCGGCCGAGGCGCGGAAGGTGATGCCGCGCTTGACCCAGAACTTGTTGAACACCTGGCCGAAACCATTGAGGCCACCCCAGATGATGAAGTTCCAGCTCGCTCCGTGCCACCAGCCGCCCACAATCTGCGTGGACATGGCGTTCATGTTGGTGGTGATGAACTTGCGGGAATCCGGCTTGAAATAAGCATAAATAGCGATGTAGAGGAAGAACAGGCCGAGGGCGATGCCGACCCAGACGCTACCAGAAAGGAGAATGGCCACGAGGCTCAAGAATCCCATCCAGAAGTAGGTGCCGAGGGTGGCGTTGCGGTTACCGCCTAGCGGAATGTACAGGTAGTCGCGCCACCAGCTCGAAAGGGAAATGTGCCAGCGACGCCAGAATTCGGTGGGGCTGAGCGCCTTGTAGGGGCTGTTGAAGTTCTGCGGCAGGCGGAAACCCATCAGGAGGGCGACGCCGATGGCGATGTCGGTGTAGCCGGAGAAGTCGGCGTAAACCTGCAGCGAGTAGGCGAACAGGGCGATGAGGTTTTCAAGTCCCGTGAACAGGAGCGGCGTGTCGAAAACGCGGTCCACGAAATTGGTGGCGAGGTAGTCGCTCAGGATAATCTTCTTGGCAAGTCCGTTCAGTATCCAGAAGACGGCGATGCCGAAGGTGCGGCGCGGCAAGAAGTACTTGCGGTAAAGCTGCGGAACGAACTTGTCGGCGCGAACGATCGGACCTGCGACCAGCTGCGGGAAAAACGTGAGGTAGAATCCGAAATCGAGAATGTTCTTGACGGCCGAAATTTTGCCGCGGTAAATGTCGATACAGTAACTGATTGCCTGGAAGGTGAAGAACGAAATGCCTACGGGCAGGATGATGGTGTCGACGAGGGAATTCGTGCCAAACAGCTTGTTGCTGGCGGCGGCAAAGAAATTGTAGACGTGAAGTTCGATGCCGGTAAAGTCGTAAAGGGCGTCCAAGAAGAAGTAGGAATATTTATAGTAGCACAATACAAGCAGGTCAATAATGACGATGATGATCATCCAGAGTTTCTTTTTCCAATGCTCTTCGGCGCGTTCAATCCACTTGCCGATAAAGAAGTTCGCAATAACGCAGAATACCAGGATGCACACATAGCTGCCGCTCGTCTTGTAGTAGAAAAACATACTGGTCGCAAACAGGAAGGCGTTGCGGAGCAGGATGCGGTTCTTGACGAGGGTGAGGAAAGCAAAGACGACAGCGAAGAAACCCCAGAAGTAGAACTGCGTAAACAGCAGCGGACTGTTCGGGTCAAACGAGAATGTGCGAGTGAGGTATGGTATTAAATAGTCAAGCATATGAATTAGTTGGCAGAGCTTAGATCTTAGAACTTAGTACTATCTTTTGTCTAAGCTCTAAGAGCGAAGCGGTCTAAGTTCTAAGTTCCTTTTTATTCGCTCCTCGTTTGTGCGGGTAAATTTGCGATGTGTTCCTGATAGCTGTTGATGATAGCCTTGTAGAACAGGTCGCCGAGCAGATTGTAGCCCGAAAGCTTGAAGTGAACCTTGTCAGCCTTGGCGAGGTCCGCTTTTTCCCACTTGGCCATGGAACCGAGGCCGCCCATGATGCTGAACTTGTCCCAGACGCCTGCCTGGTGCTTTTCGGCGAGAGCGAAGAACGCCTTGCGGGCGATGTCTCCATTCGGGTGCTGCACGTAGCGCTTCTTCTTGACCTTGCGGAACATGTCGTTGTTGGTCTCGAAGATAATCGCCACATTCGGGTTCACGTTCTTGATGCGGGCGATGAGCTTGTCGTAGTCGTCCTTGAATTGCTTGTCGTTAAAGTGCTGGACGTTTGCGTCGTTGATGCCGATGGCAAAAATCACAAGGTCGGGCTTGTAGTAGGCGAGCTGCTTTTCGAACAGCGGGCAGACCTCCTCAAAATAGTCGTGTACCTTGGCGCCGTTGATACCCACGCCCGTATAGGTAATGCCGGGGGCGTCGGTTTCGGTGAGGATGCCGGTGAGCGTAAATCGCGGACGGGCGTTCTGCTTTACGGAATCGGGAACGGCGACGGTGTCGGCGATGCAGTGTTCCTCGGCGATGTTCGTGGAATCAAGTTCGCCTTCGGCGTAGTTGACGGAGGGCTTCTTCGCCATGTTGGCACAGCTGCGGGAACCGTTGCTTGCAGCCTTGTTCTTCGCTTCTTCGCGAGCGAGGCAGGCGGTGTCGAGAACGTCGCATTCTCCCTGGAACATGGAGTCGCGGGCGACATCGGGTTGCGGTATCGCTACGTTGTTCGGAATCTTGGCGGGAGCATCGGTTTCGATTTTTGAGGTCGGCGAGCCTGCCGAACCACGTTTGTCGTTTGCGAGTGTGTCTCCATTCGCTTTTTTCAGCGAATCCTCGACGGCGCGGGCGATGGAATCCTGCAACAGGGAGTCGGTAATAAACTGCGCAACAGTCGCCTGCTGTAAAGAATCCATCCAGCGGAATGCAATTTGTATGGAATCAATCGGCCGTGGGGAGGTGAACACGTAACTTTGACTTGCGGTATCCAATGTGCCGTAGATATCGGTCGAGTCAACCCGAAGTACGGGAATGACATCGTTGTTGTCGCTATAGCCGAACAGGCGGAATTTGGTTTCGCCCCAGAGCGGTGTCGAATTGTACTTGTCCAGAAGAATCGAAATTTCGGCGCGCGGGTCGGAGGTGCTGACAGCGATGCCGAGAAGTCCGAGCGGCTTCTTGATTTCGCGTTGCACGTTCTTGTTCATGTCCCAGATGCCTTTATAGTAACTGGCGTAGCTGGCGGGCGTGTTGGTGCGTGCCGCGGAGTAGGGGAAAACAAAACCGCGACCGGCGGATGCTCCCGGATATTCCTTGATAAAGTGCTCGCGGATGCGTCCGGAAATCACGTCTGCCTGCAGGTGCGAACCGCCGACATGCAAGATGCGGACTTGTCCCTTGTTTTCAAATACGAGCGTATCGAGCTTGTTGAAGAACGGCGTGAACGAGGCGTTCCCCTTGGGAAACTGGATTACGTTCAGCGAAGAATCGATAAAGTCGTAGCGCGACAGGTCAATGGAATATGCTCCCGGTGCGGTTGGTTGCTTTGTCTCGCCTGCGAGGGCGTTCGTGGCGACCAATGCGATGAATGTCACAAGAAGGAAGAGACGCTTCACTTGCTTTTCTCCTTTGCGCTATCCTTTTCGCTTTTTTTCCACTCGTGGATGTCCTTCAGCTTTTCGTCGCTGATGTGATGGCGATCGCGGAACTTGAAGTAGTCGTAGTGCATGCGGAGTGCCGCGCAGAAAAGGTCTCCCATGTAGGCCGCACCCCTGCGGGTAAAGTGGATGTGGTCCGTGAAACCGAGCGCGGGTTCCTTGTTGACCCATTTGATCATCGATCCGTTTCCACCCATGACGCGGTGCATATCCCAGTAGGCGGCGCCATTATCAAGGGCCACTTCGCGGAGCGCCTTGATGGTCATGTTAAGCCCGGCGTAGGTTTGCCATTGCCCGTCTTTTTGGCGTGCCATGTCGGCAGGGCCGATGAAAAGAATGTCTGCATCGGGGTTCGCCTTTTGAATGGCTTGAATCTGGCGGGTGATGATTTTCTTGGTCCATTCGATGTTGCCGGAATTCGTGCCCGGAACGAGGTTGCCGCCGTATTCCATGATAATTAGGCGTGCGTTCATTGCCTTGTACGATTCCGCAAGAAGTTCCGAGTCAATGCGGTGGAAAATCGTGCCCGAAGATCCGCGCATGGCGACGTTGTCAACCGCGACACCGTAGGCGCCGTCTGCCGCAATGGCGTAGATTTCGGCGTTACCGGAAAGGTACATCTTGGCAATCGAGGTCGTGTCCTGGAGTTTCCAGGTGTAGACCTTCAGCTTGTTGTAGGTCTCGACGGTGGGCTCGCCTGCGTCAACCACCTTGGTTGTGCGCTTTTCTTTCGGGTTGCCTTCGGCATCTTCACCGACGACTTCCACAAAAGTCTGGTTCACGTTGAGCTTCGCCTTGAGGTGCGCGCCCTTGTTCATCAGAATCTTGACGGTGCTGTAGCCGCCTACGTGGCTGAACGCGTTCTTGCGTTCCTTGCGCTTCTGAATTGTAATCGCGGCTTCGCCTTCGAGTTTCGCGAACTGGGCTAGCGGTCCGTAGCGGCTGTGGTCCGCTTCTTCTTCCTTGGGGCCGAACAGGATGTAACGCGAAAGGGCTCCGGAATTGGAGTGGCTCGTCGTCATCGAGGGTACGGTCATAATCGGCGGCATCATGCCGGGGCCTGCACCGCCGAACTCGTCCTGCAAGTCTTCGCGGATGGTCGCCGAAATGCGGTCTTCTTCGAGCTGCGAGTCGCCGTAGTGTACGATGTGGACCACGTTTGAATCGAGGCTCGCCAGTTCCAGGTGCAAAAAGAATCGGTCAAACCAAGTCGGATCGTTGTTCGGCAGGTCGAAACGGGTCTTGCCCTTCTTGAAAAAGTCCTCATAGAACTTGAGCGAGTCGCTGAAGGCCGCAAATTCCTTCCGCTTGGTCGCTTCCATCATTTCTCGGATGGCGTCTTCGGGGTCCGCCGCAGAAGAATCCGCAAGCGAGTCCCCTGTAACGGAGTTCTGTTTCTCGAAGATTTCGGTGAGCTTCGGGTAACGGAGCGTGTATTCTCCGACATGGATGCCGCCGTCGGGGTAAATCAGGGCGATTAGCCCCAGCACGGCGAACAGGCTGATGATGGATAAGAGAACTTTTAAGGGGGACATCATAGACGGTCAATAATCGCTGCGACGTTTCCGACGAACATTTCGCCGGTGCGCATGTCCTTGTATTCGAATTCACCTTCGGCAGCCTTGGAACCGTCTACGTACACGACGATTTTGGCGCCTTGATAGTTGGCCTGGTCCAGCTGCTTACCCATCTTCATGGCGGCGAGCGGGTGAGCGACCGAGAACGGCTTGCCGCTGCTTGCACTGCGGAACACCTGGGCGGTTTCGAACACCTTCTTCATGTCGTTTGTGAAACTTGCGATGTAGAAGTCGACACTCTGTTTCGGGCTCGGGAGCAACTTGTGTTCGGCGAGCAAGTCGGCGAGTACCACGTCGCCCATACCAAAGCCCACGCCCGGGATGCGTTCGCCACCGAGCTTTTCGGTGAGGCTGTCGTAACGGCCACCGCCAGCGATAGCGCGCATAGATTTACCCTTGTCAAAGACTTCGAATACGATGCCGGTGTAGTAGGCGAGGCCACGAACGATAGAGAGGTCGAGGTTCACGCATTCGCCGTAACCTGCGGCGGTAAGGGTTGCGAACAGGTCTTCGATTTCCTGGAGAGCGGCAGTCGCATTTTCGCTATGCACCTTGCACTTGACTTCTTCGATGCTCTTGCAGCTCATGAAGTCATCGAGCTTTTTCACCTGGTCTTCGCTGAGGCCTGCATCGGCCAGAGCCTTGGCAAATGCTTCGGGCCCGATTTTTAAGCGGCGATCAAGCACCGGGTAAACAAGCGCCGGATTCGGTGCACCGATTTCTTCGAGGTAGGTGGCCAAGAGCTTGCGGCTAGAAACGCCAATCGCAAATTCGCCGTCCTTGAGGCCGAACTTGCGGAGCATCGTGGCGATGGCTGCCATCAGGTCAGCTTCGGCGTAAATGCTTTCGGTACCGATAATGTCCATGTTCAGCTGGAAGAATTCGCGGAGACGGCCCTTCTGTGCCTTTTCGTAACGGAACAGGCGCGGCATGCTGAACCATTTGAAAGGCTTCTTGAGTTCGCGGGCCTTCTGGATCACGAGGCGAGCGAGTGTCGGGGTCATTTCGGGGCGGAGCGCAATTTCGCGGTCGCCCTTGTCTTTAAAGTTGTAAAGCTGGCTTACGATTTCTTCGCCGGACTTGCCCGTATAAAGCTCCAGATGTTCAAACATCGGGCCTTCGTATTCTTCGTAGGCAAAAGATTCGGCGACACTACGCCAGGTGTCAAAAATGTAGTTCTGGATGCGCTCGGCTTCCGGGTAAAAATCGCGTGTGCCCTTGGGCAACTGAGGGATAGAAATACTCATAGTGGCACGCAATTTAGAAAATAATAGGGCTGTCTATTGTAAATTCACAACGATTCACGCCCTAAATTGCAGGCGAATTGAGGCTGTTTACCGAAAAAATTTGCTTTAATTTGTTTGTAATTCCGGCAGCATCGGTAAAGGCGCAGACGGGGAGGCTCACGACGTGTTTCGAAGCCCATTCCGCATTTGGGCAGAGTTGCTCGTTCCCCTTCGAAAAGCAGGGCTGCTTGTGCAGCGGCATGGGGTAATGGATACAGCAGGGGATTTCGGCTTGCTTCATCTTGCCAATGAACAAATCACGGTCTTCGGCGAGCACGGTGTACTGCGCGTAAGTGCTCGTGTTGCCTGTGGCGATTTTCTGCAACAGAATCTTTTGTCCGTCGGGGGCGGTTCGGTTGTATTCCGTGAAAAAATGGTCGTATTTCTGGGCGTTTTGCTGCCTGACGGGGAGTTCCTCGGATAGGTGACCAAGCTTCACCCGGAGGACGGCTGCTTGCAGGGCGTCCAATCGGCTGTTGATCCCGATGATTTCGTGGCAGTACCTACCCGAAGACCCGTGGTTCGCTATCATGCGCATCTTGTCGGCGAGGTCTTTGCTCGCGGTGAAGAGCGCTCCGCCGTCCCCGTAGCAGCCGAGGGGCTTGCTCGGGTAGAAACTCGTGATGGATATGTCGCCGAAGGTGCATGCTTTGCTGGCGTTTCCTGCTTCACGGACGGTGGCGCCGAAAGCCTGGGCGGCATCCTCTATAATCCAAAGCCCGTGCTCGTTGGCGATTTTCCTCAATTCCTCAAAGGGGGCGCACTGTCCGAAAAGGTCAACGGCGATGATTCCCCTGGTTTTCGATCCGATCAGCGAACGGACGCTTTCAGGGGAAATTTGCAGGGTTTCGCGGTCAATATCGGCGAATACCGGGGTCGCTCCAAGAAAGGCGACGCATTCGGCGGGGGCGATAAAGGTAAAATCGGGGACGATGACTTCGTCTTCCGGTTGTAGTCCGAGTGCCATCAGGGCTATCGTCAAGGCGTCGGTCCCGCTTGCGCAGGTCTGGACGTGGCACCCGCCCAGGTAGTCCGAAAGCTCGTTTTCCAGGGCTTCGACCTGGGGCCCTCCGATAAAACATCCGCTGTCCAGCACCGCCTGTTCGGCTTTTTCGAGTTCAAAACGGTATTTTTCGCGCTGTCCAGTGAGGTTTACGAAGGGAATCATGCCTTCAAAGTTAGAATTTTTTGACTACCCCTTGAAATCTTTGAATAATTTACTAACTTTGTGCCAACATTTTTAAGTAGGTTTTCACCCGGAGATAATAAGGTGCCTCAACACAAATCTTGCAAAAAGCGTCTGCGTCAGGCTGAAAAGGCCAACGCCATGAACCGTTCGACTCGTTCTGCTATCCGTACCGCTCTCAAGGCTGTGCGTACTGCTACCTCTAAGGAAGAAGCCCTCAAGGCTATGCCGGCTCTGTTCAGCATGCTTGACAAGGCTGCCGCCAAGGGTCGTGCCGGTTTCTGCGCCAACCGCGCCGCTAACTACAAGGCTAAGGCCGCTAAGGTCGTCAACAGCCTCGCTTAATTAGCGAATCTCGGCAAATTGCCGAAACTTTTGAATAGGCCGATACACTGAGTGTGTCGGTTTGTTCGTGTTTTATAAGGTGTGCCCTTTTCTTTGCGGGTTTGAACATCTTGCACAAAAAAGGGTTGCCTTGATCCTAAAAGGTTTGTATTTTAGGGAAAAAGAGGTTGTTATGCGAGTATTCGTTACTGGTGGAACAGGTTTTATTGGTCACTACGTCGTCAAGGCCATTCTGGAAAAAGGCCATGAGGTGGTTATTGCCACGAGGCATCCGAACAAGGTGCCCACGCTCAAGGCGATGCCCAACGTATCCTTTGTAGAATGTGCGCTGACCGATTTCGATGCCATGGCCGAAGGCCTGCAGGGTTGCGATGCCTGTATCCATATTGCGCTCGGCTGGGGCGATACTCCGAGTGCCATGATGATGAACGACACGCGTGCGACGGTCATGCTGCTCGAAAGTGCGGCAAGGGCTGGTTGCAAGAAGTTTATTTACACGAGCAGTACCGCTGCCATGGGACGTATGCGTCCCACGATGCGCGAAATCACGAGCAACCTGCCGATGGATCTTTACGGGGCGACCAAGGCCGCCGGAGAAGCTTTTGTCCTCGGCTTTACGCACGGTTACGGGACGCAGTTCCCCGAAGTCAAGATGACCCGCAACATTATTCGCCCCGGGTACACGTTTGGCAATCCCGCCTGGCCCGATGGCTGTAGCCAACCGGACCGCCGATTCTTTGCCATGGCTCAGGCCGTCAAGGAAAACAAGGATATCAATGTCATCAAGAATGACGGTACTCAGTTTATCCATGCCAGTCAGCAGGCGCAGCTTTACCTGAGCTTGCTTGAATCCGACAAGAATGAGGAGATTTTCCTCGGTCTCGGTGAAGTGTGGATGAGCTGGAAGGAAATCGCCGAAATGATGATTTCCCAGAAGCCCGGCTGCAAGTCGAAGATTGTCGAAACGGATCTGGGCTGGGGTGATGAACCGATGCTTTTCGATGTCAGCAAAATCAAGGACCAGTTCGGACTGGCCTTCGATGCGCATGATTTCATGATGGATCACGTCAAGTGGACGTATAGCCAGGTTTAGACGAAAGAACGGCTCTTTGTACCTACAGAAGAAAGACGAGAGAATGAATCTCTCGCCTTTTATTTTTTAATGGTAAATTTTTACCCGCACCTTGTTTTGCTGGAATCGCTGCCGATGTAGTCGGGGTAGTCGTTGTCGAAGCAGGCGGCGCAGTAGTTTTCGCCTTCGCCGGTACATTCCTTCATGCCTTCGACGCTTAAGTAGCCGAGGCTTTCGACGCCGAGCATCTTGGCAATTTCGTCGGGCGTCATGGAGCTTGCGGCGAGTTCGCCTTGGCTCGGAAAATCCATACCGAAGAAGCACGGGTGTGCGACAGGTGGCGATGCGATGCGGATATGCACTTCGAGAGCGCCCGCGTCACGGAGCATCCTGGAAAGAATCTTGAGGGTCGTGCCGCGTACAATGGAATCTTCTACGACACAGACGCGCTTGTTCTTGAGGACGCCCTCGATGGGGTTGAACTTGAGCTTGACCTTCTGCTCGCGCACATTTTGTGTCGGGTCGATGAAGGTGCGGCCCACATAGTGGTTACGGAGCAATCCGATTTCGAAGCGGATGCCGCTGGCCTGCGAATAACCTAATGCCGCCGTGGTGGCGCTGTCGGGAACGGAGATGACGATGTCAGCATCGACAGGGCATTCCTTGGCGAGCTGCTTGCCCATCTTGCGGCGGATCTTGTCGCAGCTCTGTTCGAAAATCTTGGAATCGGGTCGGCTGAAGTAGATGTATTCGAAAATGCAGTGCGCAAGGCGGTCCTTGTGCGTAAAGCGTTCCGAATGGAGCCCGTTCTTTGTAATTGTCAGGAATTCACCGGGCTGGATGTCGCGAACGTAGTTTGCTCCGAGCAGGTCGAAGGCACATGTTTCGCTGGCAACGCACCAGGCCTTGCCCATGCGGGCAAGCGAGAGCGGGCGGAAACCGAAGCCGTCGCGGGCCACGTACATGGAATCCTTGCTGATAAAGACGAGGCAGAAACTACCGGTAAATTTTGCAATAGCCTTCTTAATGGCTTCACCCAGGTCATCGGCCTGGGTGCGTGCTATTTCGTGTAGAAGAATTTCGGAATCGGAGGTGGTCTGGAAAATGTGTCCGTCGGCTTCCATTTCGGCGCGGAGCTCGGCGGCGTTCGTGATGTTGCCGTTGTGGGCGACTGCAATCTGGCCCCATTTGCAACTTACGAGAATCGGTTGTGCGTTGGCGAGCGTGGAGGCTCCGGTGGTGCTGTAACGCACGTGTCCGATGCCTGCAAAACCGTCGAATTCGTCGATATTGTGTTCGCGGAGCAGGGTCGATACAAGTCCCATGGATTTGCGGACGCGGATCTTTTCCCCATCGGTGACTGCGAATCCGGCGCTTTCCTGACCGCGGTGCTGCAGGGCGTAGAGCCCCATGGTAATATTCCTTACGACGGTATCGCCATTATAGATGCCGATGACGCCGCATTCTTCGTGCAATTCGTCGAGCATAACGCCTCTCTGGAATGTGTGCTTTCCTTACCTCGATGGTCATTGCCCACCCGTATGGGTGCAAGCGGGAAAGCGGGCAAGGCAAATATAAAAAGGACTTTATTTGTTGGATAGGTCAAAAAAGCTGTCAAAAAAATTTTTTTTTAAGCCTTTTCACCGAGTTTAACATAATATGAAAAAGATTTTCGCGATTCGCGAAAATCTTTTACATGAGGTGTAAATCGAAAAATTTTTCGATAAACTTATTTGCTGTTCGCACGGATGAGGTTGAGGGCGGAACCCGCCTTAAACCATGCCCACTGCTGTTCGTTGTAGGTGTGGCTGAGCGCGATGTTGTCCACGGAGCCGTCCTTGTGGTGGGCGACGAGGGTGAACTCGGAACCCGGAGCGAACTTGGTGAGGCCCACGATGTCGAATACGTCCTGTTCCTGGATTTTGTCGTAGTCGGCGGCGTTCTTGAAGGTGAGGGCGAGCATGCCCTGCTTCTTGAGGTTCGTTTCGTGGATGCGGGCGAAACTCTTCACGATCACGGCCTTTACGCCGAGGAAGCGCGGTTCCATGGCGGCGTGTTCGCGGCTAGAACCTTCACCGTAGTTTTCGTCACCGATGACGATGGAGCCCGTGCCCTTGGCTTTGTAAATCTTCGCAAGTTCAGGGACTTCCTTGTATTCACCGCACTGGCAGAGAACCTTGTTCGTTTCGCCGTTGAAGGCGTTCACGGCGCCGATGAGCATGTTGTTCGAAATGTTTTCGAGGTGACCGCGGTAGTTGAGCCACGGGCCGGCCATGGAGATATGGTCGGTGGTGCACTTGCCCTTGGCCTTGATGAGGAGCGGGGCACCGGCGATGTCCTTGCCGTCCCAAGCCGCAAACGGGGCGAGAGCCTGGAGGCGCTTGCTTTCGGGGTTGATGGAAACGGTAATCTTGGAACCGTCTTCTGCCGGAGCCTGGTAGCCAGCGTCCTTGACTTCAAAGCCCTTCGGCGGGAGTTCGCACTGTTCCGGCGGGTCGAGCTTCACTGCCTTGCCTTCGTTATTGACGAGGGTATCGGTCATCGGGTTGAAGCGGATGTCGCCAGAGAGGGCGGCGATTACGGCCATGAGCGGGGAGGCGACGAATGCGTGCGTGTTCGGGTTGCCGTCGGCGCGCTTCGCGAAGTTGCGGTTAAAGCTGTGGACGATGGTGTTGAGTTCCTTCTTGTCGCTTCCGGCACGGTCCCAGCGGCCAATGCAAGGACCGCAAGCGTTCGTCATAATCGTTGCACCGAACTGCTTGAACAAGTCGATGAGGCCATCGCGTTCGGCAGTGTAGCGAACTTGTTCGGAACCCGGGTTGATGAGGAGCGGGCACTTCGGGGAAAGACCCTTGGCGAGGGCCTGCTTGATCATGTTGGCAGCCATGAAGAGGTCTTCGTAGCTGGAGTTCGTGCAAGAACCAATGAGGGCTGCGCTTACGACCGGCGTAGATTCCGGCTTGGTTTCGGTGGCCTTGAGGCTTTCTGCCATGTCGGTCACGGCGTAGGCGCGGTCCGGGCTGAACGGGCCGTTGAAGTGCGGCACGAGCGTGCTCAGGTCAATTTCCACGACGCGGTCGAAATACTTTTCCGGATTTGCTTCGACTTCCGGGTCGGCCTTGAGGTGTTCTGCAATCTTGTCGGCAGCGGCGGCAACGTCGGCGCGGCCGGTGACCTTGAGGTAGCGGCTCATGGAATCGTCGTAGCTGAAGGTGGAGCAGGTGGCGCCCACTTCGGCACCCATGTTGGCAATCGTTGCCTTGCCTGTTGCGGAGAGGCTGCGAGCGCCTTCGCCGAAGTATTCGATAATGGCGTTGGTGCCACCCTTCACGGTCAAGATGCCTGCGAGCTTGAGGATGATGTCCTTGGCGGTAGCGAAGCCCTGGAGTTTGCCGGTGAGCTTCACGCCGATCATCTTCGGGTACTTGAGTTCCCACGGGAGGCCGACCATGGCATCCACAGCGTCTGCACCGCCCACGCCAATCGCGAGCATGCCGAGGCCGCCGGCGTTCACGGTGTGGGAGTCGGTACCGATCATCATTCCGCCCGGGAAGGCGTAGTTTTCGAGCACCACCTGGTGGATGATGCCAGCACCCGGGAGCCAGCAGTCAATGCCGTACTTGGCAGACACGGACTGGAGGAAATCGTAAACTTCCTTGCTTTCTTCCTTCGCGCGGGGGAGGTCCTTTTCGACACCTTCGCGGGCGATAATCAGGTGGTCGCAGTGCACGGAGCTCGGCACTGCCACGCGGGCCTTACCGGCGGTGGTGAACTGGAGCAGGGCCATCTGGGCGGTAGCGTCCTGCATGGCCACGCGGTCGGGGTGGAATTCGGCAAAATCCTTGCCGCGTTCGTAAGTCCTGTTCTCGGCGCCATCGATCAGGTGGCTGTAGATAATCTTTTCGGCGAGGGTGAGTGGACGGCCCAGCTGCTTGCGGGCAGCTTCAACGCGGGCAGGAATGCGGGCATACACGCCCTGGATCATGTCGAAATTGAAAAGCATAATAGCGGTTAGTGGTTAGTGATTAGTGGTTAGTGATTAGTGGTTGGGATTGTAATAAGAATGTTCCTTTTACATTCCTGTTTACTGATCACTGTATACTGTTTACTTCTTTCGGGCGTAAAGATAGAAAAAAGTCCACACCATTTAGGTGCAGACTTATCTTGAATTGTCACGAACGGTCTTGTTAAGCCAGCTCGGTCTTCTGTGAGCCACAAAGCCCCTGTTATTAAACAGGGGCGGTGGCGAGAGGACTGGCTCCAGCGTAAGGAATCTGCAGGGATTAGCCTGTCCGGTCTTTTGTGAGCCACAAAGCCCCATGCGTTAAGCTGGGGCGGTGGCGAGAGAGCTGGCTTCAGAGTAAGGATTCTGTTAAGTTTAGCCAGCTCGGTCTGTTACTCACCTAAGCAGGAATCCATCGCAGCGATAATCTTCTTCTTGTCCATGTGCTGGCCGATAAAGACGAGGCGAATAATGCGGTCGCCGTACTTTTCGTCCCACACCTTGAGAAGGTCCGGATTTTCGCGCAGGATGCGCTTCTGTTCGGCTTCGCTTTCGCTCGCGAACCAAGGTCCGAAATTCTGGGCGGACGCCTGCTTGCCGGCCTGTTCGAACAGGTAGCTGTTGTCGCGTTCATCTTCGAACCACACGAGACCCTTGGTGCGGATAATGCTGGTCGGGTAGTCGTCGAGCAACACTTCGAAACGTTCACGGATCAGCGGACGGCGGCGTTCGTACACAAACGTGCTAATGCCGTATTCGTCACCATGCGGATGATCCTTGTCATGGTGGTGGCCGCAATGGCACACGCCGTGTTCATGGTCGCAGTGACAGTGGTCTTCATGATCGTGGTCATGGTCGTCATCATCGTGATGGTGGTGATGCTCGTGTTCGTCATGATCGTCATCGTGGTCATGATGGTGGTGCTCATGCTCGTCGTGGTCATCGTCATCTTCGTCTTCAGGCGATGTTTCCTTCATGAGTTCCTTGGCCCAGGCAGCGGAGTTTCCGACCTTTTCGAAGTCGAACTGCTTGGTGTCCAGGATATCCTTCATTTCGACCTTGCCGTAGTTCGTCTCGATCATCTTGGCTTCGGGCTGCAAGGCGCGAACCACGGCCTTCACGTGTTCAAGGTCGGTTTTAGACAAACTATCAACCTTGTTCATCACGATGGTGTTGCAGAATTCGATCTGCTGAATGAGCAAGTTCGCAATGTCTTCTTCTTCGAGATCCTTGTCGAGCAGTTTCTGTCCGCCGGCGAATTCGTCGGCGAGGCGAGCCACGTCAACAACGGAAACGATGTTGTCCAGGTGGCAGGGGAGCGGACGACCGTCGCGGCTCTGCAACTGGGCGCCGGCCATGCAAATCGTTTGTGCGATAGGAATCGGTTCGCAAATACCGCTCGCTTCAATCAGAATATAGTCGAACTTGTTCATTTCCAGAAGTTCGGCAATTTGTTCCAAAAGGTCGGTCTTCAGGGAGCAGCAAATGCAGCCGTTCGAAAGCGGCACCACCTTGCCGGAGTCTTCCTTGGTGATGTTTCCGCCCTTTTCAATGAGCGTCTGGTCGATGTTCACTTCGCCGATGTCGTTCACGATGACGGCGACGTGGTAACCCTGTTGGTTATTAAGTACAAAGTTGAGGAGGGTGGTTTTTCCGGCTCCGAGGTAGCCGGTGAGCAGCGTAATAGGTACTGACTTTTTCATAGTATCCCAAAATTTAGCTTTTTTTGCTTTTTTCGGCAAAAAAAAAAAAAACTAGCCCAGCAGAGCCGGACTAGTTTTTTGGGGGTTAGGAGGAGAACAAAGAGTTCTGCACAATAAGATACAAAATTTTTTGAGTCTAGGCAAGGAATTTACTGCTAAAATTATTGCAAAAATATTATTTTTGTGATTTTTGTGTGATATTTAACAAACGGATGGAACGAAAAGTTTCGTTTTTGTAGAAAATTGGCCCAAGTTGATGGATTTTTGCTTGTTTGCTATATTTTGCCCGCTCTATTGATATCAATAGTGAGTTGCCTGGATAGTTCAGTTGGATAGAACGGGTCCCTCCTAAGGATCAGACTCGCGTTCGAATCGCGATCCGGGTATATCGCTGGTAGCTTCGGCTGCCAGCTTTTTTTATGTCATCCCCGCGTAGGCGGGGATCCCCTTTTCAAGCTGAAATTTTTATTTTTCTAGTGTGAAGAAACTCTATATTGCCTTTGTCGTCGTTTTTGCAGTTTTATTGTTGTTGCCGTTTTCGGTGCAGACGGTTGCTGATTTACGCGGCGAAAAGCGGTTCGTCAGTCTAGATATATTTAAGGACATCGTCTATACGCCGTTTGTGCGCGAATCCAAGATGGCAGAATCGGCTGCCAAGTTGAACGATGCCTGGTTTGCAGCTCGTGAATCCATTGCCGGTGGTGGCGAAGTAGGCGAGTCGCTGGAAGGTGTGGTCAGCGCGCTTTCGGATCTGGAGGCGGTTGTGCTTTCGGTGAACGGCTATGCCGAACTCGATACGGCCGAATCGGACTATAAGTTACTGAAGCTCGCGGATACCTTGGTGGCCGCTCTCGAAGATGAACCGGAAACCTTCAAAACGGTGGACTCGACGCTGAAGGCCGTGGTGGCTGAATTCGGGCATTTCTCGGTTTGGCGCGCGCTTTGCGGTATCAAGCATTATGGCGTGTGGACGAGCCGCTATCTGCGTGCGTTCGAAAACAAGGTTGAAGATGAAAACGCGCTTGTGCTTGCTTTCCGACCCAAGTACCAATTGGCGGTGTGGAATGTTTTCAATGATCCTGGCGAAAAGGTTGTTCTGGGGGCAGGCGAAGGCCGTTGGCTTTTCTACCGGCAGGATGTGGAATTCCTGGTGCAGCCGTCACCGCTGGATGTGCGCAGCGCCAAGCTCGATAACCCGATTCAGGCGATTCTCAAGTTCCGGGATCAACTCAAGGCGAAGGGCGTAGAACTCCTGGTGGTCATTACTCCTGGCAAGCCGAGTATTTACCCAGAACGTTTGACCGGTATCGATGGCTTGAAGCTTGCTGGACATGGCAAGGCGATTTTGGATTCTCTGACGAAACTCGGGCTGAATACGGTAGACCTTTATACGCCGCTCCTCTCTGCAAAGGCGGACGATGCAAAACTGGGTGCGCTCTATCTTGACGATGACACTCACTGGACGCCGCGTGGCGCAGAGCTTGCCGCAGGTGAAATTGCGAAGAAGGTGAACGCGATGGTTGATGCGGGACAGGTCAATATCGGCGAACCGTCCATGGATTATGTGGTGTCCGATTCCTTGGCAGACCGTATGGGCGACATTGGTGAAATGAGCGGACTCAATAAGTTCAACGTGTTCAAGGCGCAGCAGGTGACTGGCCACGTGGTGTCTCAACAAGAAATTTCGGAGCACATGGAAGCTCCGGCAGATTCGCTTTCGGATTCTACGGTGGTACGTGATACGGTCAAGACACCTTTCAAGGACGATTTCCGCAAGTCCAAGATCTTGATTCTCGGTGATAGCTTCAGTCGCATTTACCAGACCGATTCGCCCGTGAATGCAGGCTGGATTGCTCATTTTGCAAAGAATATCAGCCGCCCGGTGTCCTCGATTGTGAGCGACGGCGGCGCGTCTACACTCGTGCGTGAAAAGCTTGCCCGCAAGGCGGGCGTGCTCAAGGGCAAGAAACTCCTGATTTGGGAATTTGTAGAACGCGACCTGCGCTTTGGCGCCGAAGGCTGGAAAACGATTGAATTTTAGGAATTGACTATGGCAAGGCATGGAACTCCCACTCCGGGGCAGGCAATTTTAGAAGGCATTGAATGGCTCAAGATGGACAAGGCAGAATTTGCTCGCCGCATCGGGGTCTCGATGGAAATTCTTGAAGGTTTGATTGCGGGAACGGTTGAGATTACCCGTGAACTCGCCGAATCGCTTGAATCTGTGACGGGAAGTCCCGCCGCCTACTGGCGCATGCTCGCCAGCAAAGCCAAGAGAGCGTGAGTGTCATCCTGAGCGGAGTGCAACGGAGCCGAAGGATCTGTTATGAATATTATTGAAGCAGTAAATTGTATGTGTGACCTCGCGAAGGGCGAGGCGGAACAGTTTGACGTAATTGCCTCGAATTCCCATTCCGAGGGCCTGTCTGTTTTTCAGGGCCAGGTGCAGAATACCGAAATCTCGGATTCCGTAGGGCTTGGCATCCGTGTAATCAAGGATGGCCGTCCGGGCTATGCGCATACGGAACGCTTGACCAAGGAAGCGATTGCGCAGACCATCAAGGATGCGGTTTGCCACACGCAGTGGACCGAAAAAGTGGATATCGAACTTCCTGCCCCTGCAAAGATTCCTGAAGGCAATCCCAACTACAATCCGGCGCTGGAATCGCTCACGCTTGCAGACCTCAAGGACTTCTGCATCGAGCTTGAAAAAGAAACGTTTGCACGTTCTGCCGACATCAAGAATATTCCGTACTTGGGAGCCGACCTGAACCGAGACTTTTCGATTGTCGCAAACCACAAGGGCCTTTTCTATACCGATAAGGGAAACTCCGTGTCGGTGGGGGCAGGTGCAGTCGCTGTGCGCGATGGTATCAGCAAACTAGGCAACTTTGTCAAGAGTGGTCGCGACTGGAGTGAATTCACCGTGGGTGAAATCGCCGACAAGGCCGCCACTTATGCCACCGAACTTTTCGGTGCGAAGAAAATTGAAGGCGGCAAGATTCCAGTCGTGTTCTCGGAACGCATCTCGGGGCGGTTCATGGGGATGTACGGATCTCCGTTCATTGCTGAATCTATGCAGAAGGGAACTTCGCGCCTCGCTGGTAAGGAAGGCCAGAAAATTGCATCCGAGAAGCTTTCGCTGTGGAGCGATCCGCTGGGTGAAAACTTCTGCAACAAGGTATTCTTCGATTCCGAAGGCAGCCTGACGCGCCGTGTCGAAGTCATCAAGGACGGCGTCTTTAACGAAGCGCTCTACAATCTGGAAACTGCAGCCAAGGCAGGCCGAGCCACGACAGGCAATGGTGCTCGCGACTTCGGCTCCAAGATGTCTACGGCGTTCTGGAACATTCTCGTTCCTGCAGGGGAATACTCTTCTGCAGACCTCTTAAAGCTTTTCCCCAAGTGTCTTCTAGTGGCGCGCCTGGAAGGTGGCTCCGGCTGTAGCTCCGTGAGTGGCGAACTCAGCATCGGGGCCCATGGTTTCTGGTGCGAAAACGGCGTTATCCAGCACCCTGTCGATGGCGTTACGTTGTCCGGGAATTACTTCGATATCATTCAAAATGTCGTTGGTGTAGGCAACGAATACTACAATCCGTTCTCCAGCGTGAAGGTGCCCGCCCTCGCTATTTCTGAACTTGCTGTGAGCTGCTAGTACTCTATCGCTTTTCTTGGTATTTAAGTCATTCTCGACCAAGTGTAACGCGGGAGGGAATCTAGGGGGGGGCGTCGCTTCGCTCAAGTACCAAATGCTCGGCTCGGCCATGCTCAAGTAAACTTGCTCGCGGCTCTCGCCTTACGCATTTGTCCTATTTCCTACTGTCTACTACGTTCTTCTTCTGTCTATAAATCAACACGATAAGCCATATGAGTCCTGTCAGGAACATGACGCTGCAAAGCGTCTGTCCGCGGCTCATGCCGAACAGGTCTACGCGGCCGAGGTGTGCGTCGGGCCTGCGGAAAAATTCGATGAAGAACCTGAAGAAGCCGTAGCCCATCAGATACAGGCAGGGCATCTTGTCGCGTAACAGCGGAATGCGCCTTAAGTTGTACAAGATTGCGAATAAGATAACACCCTCAAAAAGCATCTCATAAAGCTGGCTCGGGTGGTGCAGAATTGGGTTGGTAATGGGACTGTCGTGGGCGAGCGGAAACCACATGCCGATTCCGCTAGTGGTGACTTCGCCAAAAAGTTCGCCGTTAATGAAGTTGCCCCAGCGGCCCCAGGTGTAGGCGAGCGGAGCAAGCATAAAGCAAAGGTTCAACCCTTCCCACACCTTCATCTTGTTGCGTTTGAGGCCGATGTAGGTGAAAATCGTTCCGAGGATCATACCACCGTGGTAGCTCATTCCCGAAATACCCGTAAAGTGGTAGCCGAGCGCATCGTGGGTCATCGGGAAAATGATTTCGGTCGGGTTCGCGAGGTAGTAGCCCGGCTTGTAGAAGAACACGTAGCCGAGGCGTGCGCCGATAATGATGCCCGCGATAATCCAGGTGAACAGGCTGTCGAACTGGTCCTTGGTGTAGCCCAGCTTTTCTTTCTTGTTCACGTGCATCAGTGTGAGGTAGCCCGTCACGAAGGCGAAGATGTACATGATGCCGTACCAACGCACTGGGAAACTTCCGAGCGTAAAGGCCGTTCCGTCAAAATAAGAAGGGATAAGGTTCCACCAAGTCGGTTCCATTTTACTTTCCTTGTTTGGGGAGATTCTGATGAGCCCAGTAGTTAAAGAGCATCGCGGCGACCTGTGTTGCCGGCTGCGAGCGCACGCCCTGCAAGTCGTGAACCTGCATGATCACGAGTACCACGGCCTTGCTGGGATCTTCCTTGGACTGGGCAAAACCCATGAACCACTCGTAGCGTCCGTACGGGTCGTGTCCGTCGAGCGAACCGGTCTTGCCGCCGATCGTCAATGCGCTGAAGTTCTTGCGGGCCATGTGCCTTGTCGAAATGTTCTTGCGAGCGGTTCCGTTGGTCACGCTGCGGACCATCGCTTCGCGGAGCCCGTAGTAGGTATTCTCGGTGAACTTGCCGACTTCGAGGGCGATGCGGCTCTTGGGGGCGTAACCGTCGAGGTTCTTGGCCCAGGGAATTTCAAGAGGCTGTTTCGTGAGAATGGCGCGGACTTGGGCGGCGGCCAGGAGCGGCGTGAGTGTCGTCGCTTCGGTAAAACCGCAGCTTGCCTCGGCGAGTCCGTAGCCGGTGTCAGGCGGAGCGTACACGGAGCGTCCGGGGAGTCCGGCGGGGAAGTTCATATTGTAGCCGAGTTTCTTGGCGGCAGATTTCAGTCGGTCTGCACCCACGTTCATGCCGATTAGGGCGAGCGGCGGGTTCGCGGACTTCGCGTAGGCGTCTTGCATCTCGATGAACGGTCCCTTGAATCCGTCCTTCACGCGCAGCTGGTTGCGGTAAAGCGTGTGGCTTGCGCCAATCATCGGAATCTGGCTCGTGAGCGAGTAGCGGTTGCTTTCCATGGCGGCTGCAATCGTAATCGTCTTGGCAAGCGATGCGGCAGGGAAGGTGTTCTTGATGAAATAGTCCGGTTTTTCCTGCACGTGATTGTCGCGGCGTTCACCCCAGGCGATAATCTCGTTGCTCTTCGGGTCCACCATCAATATAATCGCGTGCTCGGGGCGGAAACGGCGCAGCAGGTTGTCGATCTTTTCGGCCATGAACACGTCGGTCTGCGCCTTGATATGCGTGCTGTCGATTACTTCCACTTCGGGCGGCATCTCGGTCGGTGCGACAGAGGCGGCAATGGCGCTCTGCATGTTTGCGATGTCTTCGGAGTCGGCTTTAGGGAATAGCCCGGTCGGAATTTCGCCTTGTGTCTGCTGTTCACCGGCTTCGGTGCGGGGGGAGTCTGTGCGGGAACCTTCGATGTCGCCGTCGGTATTTTCGGTTGCGATTTCCGTGTCGTTTTCGATTTTCTCGGGTTCGTTACCGCCGAAAATGCAGGTGCCCAGCAGGGCGCAGATTCCCATAAAGACGGCGAAAACAATAATGCGGTTACGCATCCTCACGGCGTAGGGGAGTCGTTCAATCGGCTTGTAGTTGTGACGGGGGTACTTGTTGAAATCCATCTTGAAAAAGGCTTATAAACTTGTCTTGAAAATCGTCTTGCGGTAGTATTCGAGTTCGGCGATGCTTTCGCGGATGTCGTCAAGGGCCTGGTGCTTTTCCATCTTCTCGAATTCGGGTAGCGTGGGGTACCAGCGGAAAGTCAGCTCCTTGATGGAGCTTACGTCGATATTGCGGTAGTTGAGCCAGCCCGAAATCCGCGGCATGTACTTGTACAGAAAACGCCTGTCCTGCGTAATGGAATTTCCGCAGAGCACGTTTCCGCGTTCGGTGGTGAAAGGCTTGATAAAGTCGAGGGTCATCTTGTCGGCGTCGGCCATGGTGAGGGTCGACTTTCGGCAGCGTTCCACGAGTCCGCTCTGGGTGTGGTGACGCTTGTTCCAGTCGTCCATACCTTCGAAGACGTTTTCGGTCTGGTGAATTGCTAGGACGGGCCCTTCGGCCAAAATATTCAGGTTCGGGTCTGTAACGATTGTCGCGATTTCGAGGATAACATCCCTCTCCGGCTCGAGCCCCGACATTTCGAGGTCCATCCAGACGAGGTTCGGTGCACTTTTAATTCTTGCCATAACGCGCGTAATTTAGAAAAAACAGAGCGAGGCGATATCGTATTTCTAATAGGTTATAGAGCCGAGCGGTCGCTAAAGGGGAACGTTTTCCCCTCGCTTCAGCCACTCCGTGTCTTACGCTACCCCTTCTGGCGGGGACGCCCCCCGCAACGCCCCCTCTGCAACTAGAGATGCGTCTTACATTCTATGATAAATTATTTTACAAAATATGTAAATACATATGACGTATTTTACAATAAATGTAAATAAGAAAATTTTTGAAATTACCTTGTTTGCGTTAAAAATGGCGTTTTTGATTGAATTTAACAATTTTTGTAAAGTTGGCACATTTTTTGCAAATAGGGGGCGAATAAAATAGAGGGCGAACAAAATACACGGTGAGTAGTATATGTCATTGAAATTTTCAAAATGGACCGGATTGGGCAACGATTTCGTGTTGTATGAACCGGGGCAGACTCCTGAATACGGTGCCGCCTTTACGGATCGCGTCATCAAGCTTTGCGACCGCCGCTTTGGTATCGGAGCCGATGGTGTGGTGATTGTAACGCCCATGGATAAGGACGGTTGCCTGGTGCTCGGCGATTCGGGCGTCGGTGCTAGCGTGGGGCCTGCTGCGAAATCCGTGCCGAACGGTGTCGATTTCGAAATGCGCATCTTTAATGCCGACGGTTCCGAAGCAGCCATGTGCGGTAATGCGACGCGTTGTGTGGCAAAGTACATCCGCAGTCGCGGCCTTGCAAAAGACGATAGCACGAAGGTTTTTAATCTGCATACCAAGAGCGGCCTGGTGAAGCCTGCGCTTTTGGATGACGGTCGCGTGTGCGTGGATATGGGACTTCCGAGAAACTTCTTGGGCTCGATCAAGCTCACGGCCGACAGCTTCGACTTTACCGCCGAGACGGTCTCGATGGGGAATCCGCACGCGGTGATTTTCGTGGATGACATCGAAAAGATTCAGCTGGAAAAGTGGGGAAGCGTTCTAGAAGTAGACAAGCAGTTCCCCGACCGTTGCAACATTGAATTTGCCCAGGTGATTCCCGCTGCAGGAGCGGCGCCCACCCAAATCCGCATGCGGGTTTGGGAACGGGGGTGCGGAGTCACCATGGCCTGCGGCACCGGCAGTTGCGCAACCCTCGTTGCGGCCCAGCGCACGGGCCGCGTGGGCGTCGAAGCCGACGTAATCCTCGACGGCGGCGTTCTCCACATCAAGCACGAAGAAGGTGGCCCCGTCCTGATGACCGGCCCCGCAGAAGAAGTGTTTAGAGGAATTATCGACTAACACTTATGTCATTTCCGCGAAGGCGGGCGGACAGCACTTAGAGCATAGCTCTTTAGTGCGCATGGCTACCAAGGTGGGAATCTCCTATCCTACTTAAGTAGAAATGGAGATGCCCGATCAAGTCGGGCATGACAATAAAAAAGACATTAAAAAAGTTAAGTCATCCTGGATCATTATGAATTCATCTATTCTCAACACCAATTACGACTTGCTGCCTGGCAGCTACCTTTTCTCGACTATCGCCCAGAAAATCAAGGAATATCAGGCGAAAAAGCCCGATGCAGACATCATTCGACTGGGTATTGGCGACGTGACCACGCCCTTGATTCCGGAAGTTATCAAGGCCATGCACAAGGCCGTGGACGAAATGGCCGAAAAGGGAACTTTCCGCGGTTACGGCCCCGAGCAGGGCTACGATTTTGTTCGCGAGGCGATCGTTCGTGGCGAATACACCGCCCGCGGCATCGAAATGGACCCGGATGACATCTTCGTGAGTGACGGATCCAAGTGCGATGTGGCAAACATTCAGGAGCTTTTTACAGAAAATGTAAAGGTTGCGATTCCGGATCCGGTTTATCCGGTCTATTTGGACTCCAACGTAATGGCTGGCCGTGCAGGCGTGTTGCAAAGTGACGGCCATTTTTCTAAGGTGACCTACCTTGCATCGACTGCCGAAAACAATTTCCAGCCGGATTTGCCCAAGGAACCGGTGCAGCTGATTTACCTTTGCAGCCCGAACAACCCCACGGGTACAGTCCTTAGCCGCGAAACTTTGCAGACGTTCGTCAACTACGCAAACGAAAACGGAGCATTGATTCTGTTCGACGGCGCCTATAACTGCTACATCCAGGACGAAACCCTGCCGCATTCCATCTTCGAAATTCCGGGTGCGCGCACGTGCGCCATTGAATTCCGCAGTTTCAGCAAGACGGCCGGCTTTACAGGCGTGCGTTGCGCCTATACGGTGATTCCGCACGAACTTTCTAAACTCCGTGCCATGTGGAACCGCAGACAGTGCACCAAGTTCAATGGCGTAAGCTACGTGACCCAGCGTGCCGCCGAGGCGATCTATTCGCCGGTAGGCTGGTTACAGACAAAAGAAGTCATTGCGGGCTACATGCGTACCGCAGGCGTAATCCGCAAGGAACTGACAGCCGCCGGTTACACGGTGTTCGGTGGCGAACATGCCCCGTACATCTGGTGGAAAATCGCGGACGGCGAAAAATCCTTCGATTTCTTTGACCGCTTGCTTGCCACCTGCGAAGTCGTGGGTACTCCGGGTAGCGGCTTTGGCCCCTGCGGCGAAGGATACTTCCGCTTGACCGCCTTCGGTGACTACGAACGCACCTGCGAAGCCCTTAGGAGAATCAGGGAAAAACTTTAACCCCTAGCCAATTACTATCTTATGTCCATGCCGTCCCCAATAGGTTCCGAAATTTCTGTCATCCAGAAAATCAGCGTCGCGATCATTCACGAGCGCAATGTGGAAAAGTTGCTGGAAAACGTCCTTGGTATTCTGGAATCCGAACTTGGCATGTTGCGCGGAACGTTCGCGCTTCTGTTTGGTGATACTTTGAAGATTGAAGCCTCCCGTGGGCTTGACGAATCCGAAAAGCAGCGTGGCTCTTACCGCATGGGTGAAGGCATTACGGGCCATGTCGCAGAACGCGGTATTAGCCATGTGATTCCGGACCTGCGCAAGGATTCCCGCTTCTTGAACCGCACGGGTAGCCGCCATTATGATTCCCAGGTGGCGTTTATTTGCGTGCCCCTGATTCACGATGGCCAGGTCATCGGGACTCTTTCGATTGACCGCCCGGTAGACGGCTCTACGGACTTGGACCGCGATGTGGCGCTCCTTGAAATTATCGCAAACATCACCGGTGATGCCGCCAACGAATGCATCGAGTTGCACAATGAACGCGAGGCCATGCTCGAAGAAAACCGCAAGCTTCGCGATATGCTTTCAAACAATCCCGGCGAACTCGTGGGTAACTGCCGCGAAATGCAGCAGATTTACGAACAGGTGCGCCAGGTGGCTCCTAGCGATGCGACTGTCTTGATTCGCGGCGGTAGCGGTACGGGTAAGGAAATGATTGCCCGCGCGATTGTGAATTTGTCTGCAAGAAAGGATAAGCCTTTCATTACGCTCAACTGCGCCGCTCTGCCCGAGAATCTTGTGGAAAGTGAACTTTTTGGCCACGAGAAGGGCGCCTTTACGGGTGCGATGAACCGCCGTATCGGTCGCGCCGAGGCTGCCGACGGGGGAACGCTTTTCCTCGATGAAATTGGCGACCTGACGATGCAAACGCAGGTAAAGCTTTTGCGTTTCTTGCAGGAGCGCACCTTTAGCCGTGTGGGTAGCAACGAAGAACTCCATTCCGATGTGCGCTTCTTGGCGGCCACGAGTCGTAACCTGGAAGAGCTGATTTCTCAGGGCAAGTTCCGTGAAGACTTGTTCTACCGCCTGAACATTTTCCCGATTACCATGCCGGATCTTGCGAAGCGTAAGTCCGATATCATCTTGCTCGCGGAACATTTCATCGAAAAGATGAACCTTCGCTACAACAAGAAGATTGTGCGCCTTTCGACGACGGCCATCAACTTGCTCATGAGTTACCACTGGCCGGGCAACGTGCGTGAACTGGAAAACTGCATGGAACGCGCGGTGCTTACCGCAAGCGACGACTGCATTCACAGCTACAACTTGCCGCCTTCGCTGCAGACAAGCCTGAGTGCGGGAACGGTCGGCGCGGTGACTTCGAAGATGGCTCCTCTCGATGTCATGATGAACAATTATGAACGGGAAATCATCACCGAGGCCATCAAGCGCAACAACGGCAACCTTTCTGCCGCTGGTCGCGACCTGGGCGTTTCTCCGCGCATGATGAATTACCGCATGAACAAGCTCGGAATCAAGTCCGGACATTGATCTGTTCTGAAACCCTGTTTGTTGCTTGACGAAATAAGAAAAGATTTTTATTATACGATAGTGTATAAGAAGGACTATCGTATGAAAAAATTGGGCCTATCGGTGTTGTTGGCTGAAAATTGTCCTAAGAATAGTCAATGTTTTGAAAATAAGGCAAAAAATAAACGTTTGGTAGTCCCTCCATTGAATGAAAAATTTGAATTGTGTGATGCTGTTCCCAAAAGTGAGTGTACAGGATCAGGAAAATCTTCTGCAATTACAATGTTCGTAAAATCTTCCGACGCCAGGTGGAACACTGGCCTTGGTTTTATTTTAGATGGTGATTTGACAACTGAGGAAAATGGAGTCGAAGTAAAACTAGAGTCTGTGACTCTATCTCAAAAAAATTTTTCCTACAAGAAATCAGATGGTTTATCTGTTTCTAAGTCGCACAATTCTGTTTATTTGCCAGCAAACATCATTTTATTACACCAATAATTAAGAAGGAGAATATAATATGATTCGAAAGATTCTTTTTATAGGTATATTTATATGTTTGCTTTCCTGTGGTTTTTCTACAGTCGGAGGAGACCCTAATTCTGACTGGAAATGTCAGGGAACATTGAAAGAGCATCCCGACAGCATGAATATATCTATTAGTTTAGGAATTTCCCATAATAGTGTTTATGAATCAAGTCTATTTTTTGATATTTTTAGGAAAAAAAATCCAAATACCTATAGCGAATGTTATGCCGATTACGAATATAAATATGTATCTAATAAAGAAACGAAAAAAATTCATAAATATGACAATTTGTACAACGTTCTAGACTCTGACGAACATGTCCGTTTTTCGCTTTTTGACAAGAACAATGTTGAAAAGTCGTATGACATCGATCTTACCGAAATAATCCATTCTTACACATTCAAAGGAGATTCCGTAGAAATAAAAATGCCGGAAAATGGATTTTCTAAAATTTCAATTGAGTGCCCTTATTGTAGTACCCATAGAATTTATGACAGCTTATGTCAGGGCATTTTCGCATGTAATTATCAAAGTACACAGCAGAATTCCGTTATTGTCGGAACCGATTCTTCTTGGGGGAAAAGTTATGGCTTTGATTTGTATTTGGGTGCTCAAAGTTCGATGAAGACTGACAGTATCGAAATTTTGACAGAAATCACATTTAGATAGATTTTATGTAAGGCTCATTAGTTTCAAGAAAATATCGTTCTAATTATTCGCCTGCTAAGATGATTTTGCTACGCCAATAGCTAAATTTTGTTTGTCTACATATTGTTTATTCCCGAACTAATCTATATTTAGGTTATGTTTGGATTTTACCGATTCGCATCTGTTTGCCCGACGCTGAAAGTCGCCGATACCGCCTACAATACGGCTGAAATTATCCGTTGCGCCCGCGAGGCGATTGACGGGGGAGCGGCCTTTGTCGTGTTCCCCGAACTCTGCATTACGGGGTACACCTGCAGTGACCTGTTCCATCAGGAGCTGTTGCTTAAAAAGAGCCTGGAATCGCTTTCGGAGATTGCGAAGGCTTTTGCGGATAGCGATGCGGTGATTGCGGTGGGGCTTCCGCTTCGTATGTTCGGTTGCCTCTACAACTGCGCCGCCTTTGTGCAGAAGGGTAAGCTTGTGGCGGTGACGCCCAAGATTCATTTGCCGAACCAGCGCGAGTTCTACGAAAAACGTCATTTCTCGAGTGGCCGCGACTTGTTGCGTGGCGGTGCGGCAGGGGCTGCGCCGATTTGCCGAGTCGAAGGGCTTGGCGATGTGCCGGTGACGAATTTCTTTACGGTGAATGGCGAGGGTTCCGAGGTACGTGTCGGCGTGGAACTCTGCGAAGACTTGTGGACGCCTGTGCCTCCGAGCGGTGAACTTGCCCTGGCCGGTGCGAATGTGATTGTGAACCTTTCCGCAAGTGACGCCTTGGTGGGCAAGGGCGACTATCGCCGCAACCTGGTGATGAACCAGTCGGCCCGTTGCATGGCCGCCTATGTGTATGCTTCGGCGGGGGTGCACGAATCGACGACGGATATGGTCTTTAGCGGTCACTTGATGATTGCCGAAAACGGGACAATGCTTGCCGAGACGAAAAATTACAGCCGCGAATCTGAAATCATCTACGCCGATGTCGACGTGGAACGCCTGAACATGCAGCGATTGAGCGAAGGCTCGTTCCAGGATTTCGATAGCCGCGAATTTTATGCGCGTGCGGCGAGTTTCGACGGGCTACGCTCAATGGAGAGCCTCAAGTACCGTTTCGTGGCTCCAACTCCGTTTGTTCCGGGGAATGCCGAAACCCGTGACCAGAACTGCAAGGAAATTTTCAATATCCAGTGTGCGGGGCTTGCGAAACGCATCGAGGCTTCGCATACCAAACGTGCGGTCGTGGGGCTTAGCGGCGGACTCGATTCGACGTTGGCATTGCTCGTGATTTCGGAAACATTCAAGTTGCTGAAACGCCCTGCAAGCGAAATTCTCGTGCTCACGATGCCTGGCTTTGGAACGACGAAACGCACCAAGAACAACGCTGTTACGATGGCGGAACTGTTGGGCGTGGAACTTCGTACGATCGATATCCAGAAGGCGTGCATGCAGCATTTTGCGGACATCGGCCACGACCCGAATACGCTCAACGTGACCTACGAAAATGTGCAGGCCCGTGAACGCACCCAGATCCTGATGGATATCGCGAACAAGGAAGGCGGTATCGTGGTGGGAACGGGTGACCTTTCTGAAATTGCGCTTGGCTGGAGCACCTACAATGCCGACCATATGTCGATGTATGCGGTAAACTGCGATATTCCGAAAACGCTCGTGCGCCACGTGGTGGGCTGGTATGCGGACCGTGCGAGAAACTTCATTGCCGATGAAAAGACGGCCGATGAACTTTCCCTGGTTCTCCGCGATATTCTTGATACACCGGTTTCGCCGGAACTGTTACCTGCCGATGCCAACGGACAGATTGCGCAGAAGACCGAAAGTATCTTGGGTGCCTACGAAATCCACGACTTCTACCTGTACCATTTCGCCAAGTACGGTGCGACTCCGCAAAAGATGCTGTTCCTGGCGAAGTACGCCTTTGCAGGGAAATATAGCGACGAGGAACTGGAAAAGGCGCTTGCCGTATTCGTGCGCCGATTCTTTACACAGCAGTTTAAGCGCAGCTGTATTCCGGACGGCCCAAAGGTCGGAACGATTTCCCTGTCGCCGCGTGCCGACTGGCGTATGCCCAGCGATTCGAGTTTCGGCGATTGGCTTTAGATAATGCCGACTTCGAGCTTTGGCGACAGGCTCTAGCTTTGTCCGTTGCGGGACCTGTAATTGCTGAACCTGTAATTTCGGAATTTGTAATTTCGGTACCTATAAAATAGGGCGACAAGTTCTTTTTATAGGTATTTGGAAAATGATTTTTTTATTTCGTACCTATAAAGTTTTGAAAATCAATCCTTTTATAGGTACGTTTTTCTTATTTTGTGAATAAATTAATGCTAAAGGCTCAAAAAAAGCACCTATAAGACTAGCCTTTTGACATTGCTTATAGGTACAAGTTCAATATAATTTGCCTTGCGGGATTGTTTTGTACCTATAAAATGGGAAAAACCGCATTTTTATAGGTACAAATCACAAAAAAGAGCCTAAAATCGGAGAAAATTTCTAGAGCTTGCGAGATATATCCCCGAGCGCTTCTTCCATGATTTTGCCGTAGAGTTTTGAGACCGTCTCGGCGGTGGTTCGCGGTTCGCGGTCGCTCATGCTCATTTTCTGGTCGAAGGATTTTTCCCAGAGGGCTTCGTCGCTTTCTGTCTTGCGGAAGGTAAGCTGCACGGCGAGGCGTGCGTACTGCGAGGAGCCTTCGTCCACTTCTTCGATGGCGACGATGTTTCCGAGGAGTTCATAGTCGGGCTTGCCGTTTGCCTTGGTCTCGACGCTCTTGAAAAGGCCACTTTTGGCGAGGTATTCGCTTGCGACTTGCGCCATCATGTGTTCGGGGCGGCTGGCCCACAGGTCCAGGTCGTAGAACATGAAGTCGTAGGCCGATTCGCGGTAGACGATGTTGGTGCGCTGGTAGGCGGGTTCAATAGTGAACTTGCGCACTTGCAGGCGCTTGTCGGCGAAAGCTGCTGCCGAGGGCATGCTGATGTTTTCGACAGCGATAGTGTAGTACTTGGTGGGTTCGCTGGAGCCGCCACCCAGGCAGGCCGTGAGCGAGAACGCTAACGCTAAGGTGAAAAGAATTAATGTGATTTTGTGAATCATAAATGTCCCTTTTTGATGCCGGAACAAGTCCGGCATGACAATTCAATGGCTATTTCCTCCGGCTCTTGTTTTCGGCGTGAATCAGCACCGACGGATTGTTCTTGATTTTCTGCGTAAATTCTTCGAGGTTCTCGAGGACGGCGTTGAGTTCCACGACGGCGTCGCCCACCTGGTCCTGGTTCTTGTACACCACCTGGTCAAGCCGCTGCGTGAGCTGCTTGATGGATTCCATCGCCTGCGTCAGGTTCTCGTTCATCGCCTTCGTGTCGATGGCTTCGAGCTTTTCCTTAAGGACATCCATGTTTTCGCCCGCCTTGGCGGCAATCTTGGCTTCTTCGATTTCGGAGAGAACGTTCTTCATGGAGTTCGCCGCATTCGAGATGTTGTTGATGGGCGCGTTCAGGTTCTGTGTCAGCCGGTTCAGGTTCTGCGTGGCATTTTCGAAATTCTTGAGCGAATTGCTGATGCTTTGCGAGTTTTCTTCGGAGAAAATGCTGTTGAGGTTCGTCATCAGGGAATCGACGTGGCCAATGATGTCGGTCGCCTTGTTGGCGATAGCGTCGAATGCCGTTTTTTCGGCGGGAACGAAACCGCCTTCGGCGACGTCCGGTTCATCAAAACGGCCCCCCGAAAGCACGATCTGCTTTTCGCCGGTGAGTGAAATTCCGTGCGTCATGCCCGCACGGGTGCCGAGCTTGATGGGTGTTCCCTTGTTCACGCGGAAACGGACGACCACCTGGTTCAGGTTCGAAGAATCGATCGCAATTTCGGTCACGTTACCGACATCGATACCGTTCAGCTTGACCTGCGCATCCTTGTAAAGGCCGATAACGGATTCGTTGAATATGGTATAATAGTTGTCGAATTCCTTGTTCAAGAAACGCGAGAGCACATAGCCCAAGAACACGCATATCATGATTCCGCAGAGGAGCATGAAGGCGCCAATCTTGATTCTTTCGGCACGTGTGGTTTCCATGGTTACTCCAAATCAGTCAATAAAGTTAAAATGGTAATACTCATTGTGGTCCTCTTCCTTGGGACATTGCCTGTTGAAGAAATGCCGCAGGATGGGATCGTCGCTATCGAGCCCCTGCTGCAAGGTGCCGTCCATGAGCACGTAGCCGTCTTTCAGGTAAATAAAGCGGTCGCAGACAATCTTGATGCTTTCTAGTTCGTGGCTCACGATGACCATCGATACCCCGAGCGTGTCGCGGAGTTCCAACAAAAGTTCGTCGAGCGAACGGGCGGTCACCGGGTCTAGACCAGTCGAGGGTTCGTCGCAAAAGAGCAGTTCAGGCTTGAGGGCAATGGCGCGGGCGAGGGCTGCACGGCGCTTCATACCGCCCGAAAGTTCGGAGGGGTACTTGTGGAAGGCGTGCAGAAGGTGTACTTTTTCTAGGCGGTCGGCCACAATCGCTTCCATCTGTTTCCGGGGCATGTAGGGCATGCTGCGAATCAGCGGGAGCATGGCGTTTTCGGCCACAGTCAAATCCGAAAGGAGCGCTCCGTTCTGGAACAATACGCCCGTACGCAGGCGAGTCTCGAAATCGAGCCCTTCCTTGGCTCCGAATTGTTTTCCGAAATAGGTAATGGTTCCGCTTTCGGACTTGTAGAGCTTGAGGATGTTGTTCATGAGCGTGGACTTGCCGCACCCCGAACTGCCGAGAATCATGCGGATTTCGCCCTTCTTGACGTCGAACGAAATGTCGTTCAACACGGTCTTTCCGTCGTAACCCGCTTTCAGGTGATCTACTTTGAGTGTAATGTCGTCCATTGTTGCCCCTAGTAGAATATAAAGCTGAATGCGCAGTCTGCGACGATGATGGCAGAAATCGAAACCACGACGCTGGAGGTCGTTGCAAGGCCCACCGCTTCGGCACCGCCTTCGGCGTTGAGGCCCTTGTTGCAAGAAATCAGCGTGACTAGCCAACCGAATGCGATGGATTTCACGGTGCTCTTTAAGAAAAGAATCGGCGGAATCCCGTCGCGAATAGACTGGAAGTAGTTCGCAAAAGAAATGTCAAAGAAAAAGTAACCGATCAGGAAGCCGGCGAGGCAGCCCGCGATACCAGCGCAGAAGGCAAGAATCGGCGTGCAGATGGTCATCGCGATAAAGCGGGGAACCACCAGGTACTGCACCGGCGAAATCGCCATGGTCTTGATGGCCTTGATTTCTTCGCAGACGGACATGTTTGCAATTTCTGCCGCGATGGAGCTGCCAGAACGCCCCGCCAAGATAATGGTGGTGAGTAGCGGGCTGATTTCTGCAAAGATTAGGTAGCCAAGCCCCGAGGCGAGGTAGGAACCGCCGCCCACGGCCTTGAGCATGAACGAACTCTGGAGCGCCATGGTGAAGCAGATGAGGGCGACCATCAGAAAGCAGATGCCTGTGGCTTCGGTGCCGAGCATAAAGACCTGCTTGGCGGTGCCGCCGAACTTGCTGCGCCCTTTGTCGAAAGGCCCGCAGATCATCCAGTAGATGCTCATGTTCAAGAGGATGAACACCTCGGCAACTTCCTTGGCGATGACGATGGTCTTTGCGCCGAGTGCTTCGAGGAAGTTGCTGTAGCCCGTCTTGACTTTTTCAGGGATTTTCTCTTTCTTGAGCGCCTTGAGCTGCGCCTTGATTTCTTCGTTGAAGTGAGCGAGCGTGAGCTTGTTGCCGGTCTTTTCGCTTAAGTCGGCAAGGAGCGCAAAGAACGCATCGCCGCTGTAGTCCATACGCGTGAGGGAAGAACCGTCGAGGTTGAGCGGCTCCTTGTAGAGCGTGCGCCGACACTCCCGCAACAATTCTTTGCTGTTTGTTGCGGTAAGGGCTACGGGTAGAGTAATGGTCCTTCCTTCCATTGTGCGCAAATTTAGCAAAAGAAGAAAAATTTACATAATAGATTTTATAATTTTGGGATAAACGGCGATATATAGGTTATGATGGGTAATTTTGACTTGACAAATGGACCGGTTTCGGCAATCACGGACGGGCTCGATAACGAACAGAGGCTCGCTGTAGAGACGACCGAAGGCTATATCCGCGTGATTGCGGGGGCGGGTTCCGGCAAGACCCGGACGCTCACGCACCGTTACCTGTACCTGGCTAAGGAATTGGGTATTTCGCCGTCGAACATCTTGTGTGCGACTTTTTCGAACAAGGCCGCCTTCGAGATGAAAAAGCGAATCCGCACCATGCTGAAGGGCGATGATTCGGGCTACATTTCGACTTTCCACAGCTTCTGCGTGCGGCTTTTGCGCGAAGACATTCATGTGCTGCAGTTTCCCAGGGAATTTCTGGTGCTCGACGAAGAGGACCAGAAGTCGCTGGTGAAAAAGGCCTATACCGAACTCGGCTATTCTCTCAAGGATTTGCGCATCAGCAGTGTTATCGATTTTATTGGCGGCCGCAAGGGCAACGACATTTCGTATGTGCAGTGGTTTGCGGGGCGTGATTCGGCCTCGGCCAACGACGACTTGCTCAAGATGGTGGAAAATGCCCCTGACAAGTGGCATAAGGTCTATTTCCGCTATCTTTATGAACAGAAAAAGAACTTTGCGCTTGACTTTGATGACTTGATATTGGTGACCCTGTACATATTGCAACGTTTCCCCGAAAAGCTCAAGAAGTGGAGCGAACGCATGATGTACGTGATGGTCGATGAGTTCCAGGACATAGACCTGCAGCAGTACCAGCTCGCCGAACTCCTTTCGAGCTACCATCATAATTTGTTCGTGGTCGGTGATCCGGACCAGACGATTTACGGCTGGCGCGGTGCCGACGTGAACCGCATCCTGGAATTCGACAAGGTGCACAAGGATGCGAAAACGATTCTTTTGCAGAACAATTACCGCAGCACGCCGAGCATCTTGAAACTCCCCGATGCGGTTATCAGGAACAACGAGTTCCGTATCGAGAAAGTGTTGCGCCCCATGCGCAGCGGCGGAAAGACGCCCGTGTTCTGCCATGCGAAAAATACCCGCGATGAGGCTTCGTGGATTGTCGAAAACATCCAGGAGGCGATTGCGAACGGGGTCGCGAAAAAGGATATCGCGGTGCTTTACCGCATGCACGCGCAGTCGCGTTCCGTCGAAGAGGCGCTGATGACCGCCGATATTCCCTACAAGGTTTATAGCGGCGTGGGTTTTTACCAGCGGGCCGAAATCAAGGATGCCATTTGCTACTTGCGCATGCTGGTGTACGGCGACGACATGGCTTTCTTGCGCACTGTGAATACGCCTAAGCGGCAGTTCGGCCCGAAAAAGGTGGCGGCACTTGCGGCTCTTGCCGATGAACAGGGATTGTCGCTGTACGAGACCTTGCTGCAGATATGTTCTGCGGCGGGAGCTTTGCCGCTTGCCCAGGCGAAGGATGCGGCGGTTGCGGATGCGGCGGTTGCGGATGTGGCGGTTGCGAAACCCTTTGCGCTGAGTGCGGAGCAGTGCAAGGCCTTTCTTGCGAAAAGCAAGGTGGTGGAGTTCGTCGCGCTCATTGAAAAGTTCCGTTTCAAGTACCGCGAAAAGCCTATTACCGAAGTGTTTACGCGGCTGATGCGCGAATCTCGCTACGAAGAAATGCTGCGTCTCGATGGCGACGAGAACCGCCTCGACAACCTTGCGGAACTCAAGCAGGGCCTGCTCGAATTTGAAAACATTCTCGAAGAAGATGCGACGCTCGACGAATTCTTGCAGAACATTGTCCTGTTTACGAATGCCGACGAAAATGACGGCGACCGTGACCGCGTGCAGCTGATGACCATTCACAATTCCAAGGGACTGGAATTTCCCTACGTGTTCGTATGTGGAATGAACGAGGGCTTTTTCCCGGTCAAGCGCATCGAGAACAAGATGCAGCTGGAAGAAGAGCGGCGGCTTGCGTACGTGGCGCTCACCCGCGCCGAAAATGTGCTGTTCCTGAGCGATGCCGAAGACGGCGTCGGCGAAGAATCGAGCCGGTACCCGTCGCGGTTCCTGCTCGAAATGGATATGACCGACTTGCATGTGGTCCGTGGCGTTTCAGAAAAACTGCTGCAGGAGGCTCGCGCCTACATCGCTGAATCTGACCGCAACCGAGAACTTTTCAGCGACGAAACTTTGGGCCTCGTGAAAAAGGCTCCTGCCGCGGAATTTGCCGTGGGCGACCGTGTTTTCCACCGCATCATGGGCTTTGGAACCGTCGCCAAGGTCGACGAACAGGCCCTCTGCTACCAGATTAAATTCGATAAAATTGAGACCCCGCGTGCCATCCAGTTCGATTTTCCGCTCAAGCGGGTGATGGAAGAATTGTCCTGACTTTTACATTTTGTCCGGCTTGTCAACATTGGCCATTCCGACTTCATAGACGGATGGAGTCGATTCGCAAGTGCTGCATTGCAATAGAGTCGACTGTGGCGTTAGCGTAATGACCTTGATGCAAGGCTTTTCGTAGACCTTTTTCATTCTGGCTATCCTAACTAAAAGCGTACTGTTGCTAATTGAATTCAACTTCAATAGTGTCATCGTTGCAGGTGCTGCATTGCAGCAGGGTGGACTGCTGCCTAAATTCGACGATTTTTACGGTTGGGGCGATATATTCTTTTTTCTGTTCGGATCGGTTTGCTTGAGTCTTTTCCATAAGTCAATAGTTTATAGTTGATGATTGCTACGTGTCATGCCCGCTATACGATACTAGGCAACTTGTTGCCATAGTAGAGTAATCCTCTTTGTGGAGAAGGCGGGCATCCCCTTTTCCGCTCACTTCTTGAAATAAGCCCCTTTAGCTTTCGGCTTTCCGACATGGCGTCCCTTCAGGTCGAAGGTTCGGCTTGGACGTATGCTGCTGAATTCTCCCGTACGGGTATCCATTCTCCCGATGAAGGTTGTATGTTCTTCGCCGTTCTGGTCCTTTTCGAAGAATTCGACCTCAATCGTTTCAGGAATGTTGTCTTCGTTGAAAAGACTTGCGACACTTGCCGCACGCTGTTCGCCCGATGCTAGCGGACGGTTCTGTACGGGCTTTAGCTGCACGCTGGCGTCCTTTTTTCTCAGGTAGGCGCGCAATGGGTAAGCATATCCCCCTGCAGCAATCTTTCCGAACTGCCCCTTGGCTATGTTATGTTCGTTGCGGCCTGCGAAGGCGTAGGCGAGCCCGAGCTCTTTGTCTTCATCACCACCCCAAGTTTTGTACTGATAAACGCCTACAAAGTACCATAATTTATCCTGGCTTTTGACGGTGTCAATTTCATTTTCGTCCATATATACAGTGACATGCTTTCCTTGCAAATCGAATGTCAATTCTTCTTCGTAGACGATGATTGCATAGGGGTGAAGCGGTTGAATATGTCCATCTGGTATTTTCTCCATTCTTGCTTTCCATGTATTCCCTACCTGCTCAACAGAATACAAATCATAAAAATCTGCGTTAGTTCTTGTTTCAGTTGGTAGTTTGAAAGGGAGGACGATTGTTGCAGGAGTGTTTATACCAAACGTCCTTTTAACTTTGATTGCTTTGACTACGATTCCATCTTCGTACTCGGGGAGGTTAATTTCATCATCTCGGTCATACGAACAATCGAGAACAGCCGTTCTACCGTCTTGGTCTTCTTCAATCGTGACTGCGGCAAATTTTCTTCTCTTGGGTTCGACAGTCAGCGTTCCGTTCACGAAAGTGATGTTGTAGTTGTCTGCAGTCAAGCCGTTTGGCGTAATGGTGTATTCACCTGTATCATTCAAAATTTCGTAGTTGTATCCATAAGTCAGTGTTCCGCCCAAAACAGACGCATCATCTGAGCCGACAAACCCGCTGTATTCAACGCCGTCGTTTGTAGGTTCATCACCGTAGACAATGGTTTTGTCCTTGGCGGTGATTGTCAAGGGAGCCTTGATAATTTCAAAAGTCTTCGAAATGGAGCCAGGGTAGTCGCCCATGCCGGTGATGGTCATGTTGGCGGTTCCTGCCGATACGTTATCAGCACATTCGACCGTATAATCGGTACCAAGGATGAGCGTTGTTTCTCCGTCTTTCACGGAAATTTCGGGACAAATCTCAGAACCAGAGTAAGTCTGGTCGGGGATGGTGTCGATGGTGATATCAGAATGAGTGAGGAGTTTAATAATTCTAAATGTCTTCTCCACATAGCCCAGCGATGCATAGGTGCCTTTGAAGGTGGCTCTTACCGTCGCCGTGCCAGCATTCGTATTATTTGTGTAGGAATATACATAGTCCGTGCCTTTGGTGAGGTTGAGCGAGCCGGCTATGACGAGCGGCTCGGGGGTGATTTCGCTGCCTGTGTAGGTCTGGTCGGGAATATCAGCAATCACTGGTTTCTGTACAATAAGTCTGCGATTACCGTCCTCGCCGATGGTGAAGTAGTCGGCCTTGCTTTCGGTCACATCGGTTGTTTCATGCATATAGACGATGCTCTCGCTGATGCTCGATGCGTCAACCATGTCGATGTCATCGTAAATGGTGATAGTACCGACAACCGCATGGCCATACGAAAAAGCACTGCCTTTTCCGATACCACTGCCTGGACAGGATTGATCTGTTCCACCGATCGCTCTTACTGAGCCTCCTTTAATAGTGATGTTTCCGATCGTCGCTGTCTTGTCTGATGAGTTGCCATAGCTCACGCCTGTACCAATACCAGCACCATACCTATCACCAGTTGCCGTGATATTTCCGCCCTCGATGACAATATCGCCACCCATGGCATCAACTTCCCACGCACGGCTCAGACCGATGCCCGCCGATTGAATACCTCCGTTTGCCGTCAGCGAGCCATTGCCCTTGATGGTGAGCGTAGTGCCTGAACCGCCTACCTGAATGCCGGCCTTATAGATTGCACCACTAACGCTGTTCGTGCCGACAAGGGTAATCTCCGCTGTTCCTTCGCAGACGATGCCGCCGGTGATGGTGACGTCGCTGAGCGTGATTTTTGCACCACTTGCAATCGTCACCGTGCCGGAGGTCGAGCCTGTCAGCACGTCGCCGTCCTGTGCGGTATAGTTATCGCTGCCCGAAAGCGTCTTGTTCGGCTCTACCGCCTTCTTCACCGTAGCGGTAATCGTGATGTCGGCATCGCCCATCGTAACGGTATAGTTGCCGTCGCCGTCGGTGGTCAGCACATCGTCACCGTTCTTTACATCGCCGTCAACAACATGGTCCGCCGAACTTAACTTGAACTTGATGACTGTGCCGACGGGGTATTTTCCGCCGACTGCCTCTTTGTCCGTGCTGACTATGACCATATTCTCAGGCAGAATAATCGAATAAATTGCTTCCTGTGTCCACAGGGCGTGGAGCGTCATGTTGGAAGTAACAGCATTGTCGAAGTTCCATTCATTGCCCGTCGTACATGCGTCATCGGTAAACCAGCTGACGAAATACCAACCGTCTGCCGTGGTGGCAGTCGGCTCAGCCACTTTGTAGCCGCTCAGAAGGCTGACGGCATTGATGGCATCGCCGTGTCCGTTCATATCAAAATTAACCGTATAGAGCGCTGTGCCTACGGCAACCTCGGTTCTGTCCTCATTCCAGCCCATTACGACTGTCATATAGTCGAACGGGCTTGTCTGTATTTGACCGTCTTTGTCAAGAGAGAAGTAAGTATCAGGTGATACACTGTTGTATGTGTTATAGCCACTTGTGACCGTAACAGGTGAATTATCTGTTGGTGTAAGAACGGTGATCCCAATATTTGCGCCATCAGTTAGTGCGCCAGTAATGTTAATCTTACCCCCCCCCAGAAGATCTAAGATCAGCATTCATTACTGTATTTCCTGTGATGACTGGGTTGCCGGATATAGAAAAATTTTCACCAACACGTACTCCTATATTGTTTCCGCTTATTTCTCCGCCCGTGAGTGTGACATTACCAACTACCAGCACTCCGGTCCATCCTCCGGTGATTTTTCCACCGGTCATAGTAAAATTACTGTTATCCACTACAGATACTGTATAGTCGTAATCTTGGACTCTGCCAATGAGCGTACCGCCCTGCAAATTAAATGTGGCTCCTTCCAGAACTTTGACGCAAGAGGTGGAATAACCATAACCATCACCTGCATCATAACCGCCCTGAATTTTGCCGCCTGTGCTGGCATCGGTAATCGTCAGCGTACCCTCCACTATGATGACCGAACCGTTCGTCATTTCACTGGTCAACCCACGGTCAATGGTATATCCGGCGAGGTCAATCGTCGCTGTCACACCAGCAGGGACGTAGATGTAGCTTGCGGTGTTCACATCATCCGTCAGCGTATAGGTCTGACTTGAGAGGGTATAGTGTCCATCGGTAAGTGCACCGAAAACACTAGTTTCGTCTGTCGCCGCAAATGCGGAGACAACCGAGAATAGGAAGAAAATGTGTAAAAAGCTCTTCTTTTGATTCATTTTAGTTAGCGTGTAGTATGTGATTTGAAAATGTCACGCCAAGGCCAACCAAAGTCAAGGCCGGCATGCTGTCGCGGTCAAAGCACCATGGTTGGTTGGGTAAAGTCAAAAACATATGAAAATATTACAAAAATTTGAAACTATTCATATTCTCTCCAACGAAAAATGATATCGCAAAAATAGATAAAATGTGACTGTTTTTTTAATGCATAGTCCCATCGCTGTCATTTTACTGACATTTATTTTATGTATTTTTGAATTATGCTGAATATTATCTGCCAAAAAACAAATGACTTCATATCGCAGATGCCCAAAACTCTGAGAAAAGAGTACGGACAGTTTTTTACGAGTGTCGAGACGGCTCGTTTTATGGCGTCGTTATTTGATTTGACAGATTCAAAAAAGAGTGTTTCCATTTTAGATGCGGGGGCCGGTTCCGGCATATTGGCAATTTCGATTGCAGAAAGGATCTTGCAACTAGATCCTTCGGTAAAAGTTGAAGTTGTGTGTTACGAGAACGATCCGCATGTTTTACCGTTGCTCAAGTCCAACCTTGAGTTGGTTAAAAAGGAATACAAGAAATTTTCTTACGAAGTCATCGAAGACAATTATATTCTCTCCCAAAGAGACTCTTTCAACAGCAACCTTTTTGCTTCGGAACCAAAGAAATTCGACCTGATTATCGGCAATCCGCCCTACAAGAAAATTTCGAAGGATGCCCCAGAGGCTTTGGCAATGCGAGAAGTTTGTCATGGAGCGCCCAATTTATATTTCCTATTTGCAGCGATGGGAATTTTCAATCTTAAAGAAAACGGGCAGATGGTTTACATTACGCCACGCTCTTGGACATCGGGCGCCTACTTTGAAAGTTTTAGAAAATATTTAACCGGCAACACTTCGTTAGAACGAATTCACTTGTTTGAAAGCAGGACAGATGTGTTTGACAAGGAATCTGTTTTACAAGAAACGATGATTTTCAAGTTGAAAAAGCAACAAAAACATTCCACGAAGGTTACTATTTCAACAACCAATGGCAACGGCGATTTTAGTAAAATACACCATTTTGAAGCTCCGTATGATACGGTTGTGTCCCCCTTGACCAACTATGTCTATCTGCCGGCAAACAAGGAAAACTTGAAGGTCTTGAAGACAATAGGTTCATTTGGAAACACTTTGCCCAGCTTGGGAATGAAAATGAAAACCGGCCTGGTCGTTGATTTCCGAGTCCCTGAATTACTTGAATCAGAAAAATCTGAAAGCAATGTTCCTCTTTTCTATAGCCGCCATATCAAGGAAGGAAAGGTTTCATTCCCTGTGGGGATTGAGCATGAATTCGTGTCTAACGAAAAACAGAGCCTGCTGCAAAAGAATAGAAATTACCTTTTCGTAAAACGCTTTACATCCAAGGAAGAAAAACGCAGACTGCAAAGCGGAATTTATCTTAAGCGGAGATTCCCTGGGTATCAATTCATCAGCACGCAAAATAAGATTAACTTCATAGATGGCGAAGAAGAACTTTCTGAATGCACTGTTTATGGGCTGTATGTATTGTTCAATTCGACCCTTTATGATTCGTACTATAGAATTTTGAATGGTTCAACCCAGGTCAATTCAACCGAAGTAAATTCTATGCCTATTCCGAACTTGCTTCAGATTCAAGAAATGGGTCGAATGCTTATAAAGAGCAAAGATTTTTCGGAAAAAAACTGTGATGAAATCCTTCAGGAGGCCTGCGCATGAGCAATGTTGATAAAATTCGTAATATTTTGATTGCGCTAGGCGTTCCCGAGAAACAGCAAAATGACTTGTGCTGTTATGTGTTACTGGTCATGGCAAAAATCTACCCAAAGAGCAAATGGGAATGCGCACAGAATGAATGGATTCGTATTCACGATATGATGAGTTACATCAACATGTTCTATCGTGAAACACCCTATGCCGAAAACACTCGTGAAACAGTCCGTAAAAATGCGTTGCATCATTTTAGGACGGCGGCATTTGTTGAAGATAATGGATTAGCGACCAATAGCCCAAATTACCGTTATCGATTGACGGAAGAATTCTTGAATGTGCTAAAAAACAAGGGTTCTGAAGAATCTGTAAAGACGTTCCTGAAAAAACATGAGTCTCTCAAAAGCATCTATGCTTCGAAAAAAGACAAACAGAAACAAGCGCTTTCTGTGAATGGATTGCAGCTGACACTTTCGCCTGGTAAACATAATAAGCTGCAAAAAGCAATTATTGAAGATTTTGCACCAAGATTTGCCCCCAACTCTAAATGTCTATACGTAGGCGACACCACAGAAAAAGACTTGGTGAAAGACGTTGAAACTCTGAAGAAACTTGGCTTTGCAACTACACTACATGACAAAATGCCCGATGTCGTTCTCTATGATGAAAAGAAAGACTGGCTTTATTTTGTCGAGGCTGTTACATCGGTAGGGCCGATGGACCCAAAGAGAATTGTTGAACTTGGCGACTTGACCAAGAAAGTCAAGGCTGGGAAAATCTTTGTTACCGCATTCCTTGATTTTGCGACCTATAAAAAGTTTGCAGCTGATTTGGCTTGGGATACCGAAGTGTGGATTGCCGAAATGCCGGAACACATGATTCACCTGAATGGGGATAGGTTCTTGGGACCGAGAGGGTGAGAAAAATTCGCTTTTTTGCACTTGTAAATGCAAAATATCTAGTTTTTCCGCATTCGTAAATGCAAAATATTGACTTTTGGGCAGGAATGACGTCAAAGTCGTAATCCGACCGTGCCGATGGACTCCCTTATTTTTGGCGGACAACCGACCAGATGGAAGTCGATTACCTCGAAGTCTGCGGCTCAAAAATTAAGGCGTTCGAATTCAAGTGGAACCCTAAAAAGAAAAGTCGCGTCACCAAGGCGTTTACCAATCGATACCCTGAAGCCGAAATCGAGACTGTTACACCCGAGAATTTTGGGGAATGGGTGGGGTAGAAACTGAACCTCAAAATTTGGTTGTGGCACATCACATAATTTCTTTGTTTAAACGACTTTTTTATTTATAGCCCACAAAAAGGGACTTTTGCTTTTCTTTTTTACGGATTGCGATTTGTATTGGCTTGACATCTTTATCGCTTTCTTTCCATTGCACATATTGGTATTTTCCTTCTGCTTCTTTTTTAATATCGTTAAGATATCCCAAGTTGTTTTTGTAAAAAGAAATAAATTTTTCGGGGAAATGGGGGGTGAGTGCTTCAAAAATACGTGTATAGTAATAGGGAATCAGAAAGGATCCCTGTATTGACAATAGAAAACTTAAAACCTATTTTAATGTGAGGATAAACCTATGGCTGTAGAAATAAGATCAATACCGACGCTTTATGGGGAAGACGCGGAGCGTTTTCTCAAAGCTGCCGATATTGCTGAAAAAAATGAGCATAAACAGGATATTAGCGAAACAGTCCTGCTCGTGAAGAAGTTTCTACGTGAACAGGGTTTCTAGGAATGAATGTTGCTGAATTTTTGTCGAGTTGTTCATTTTCAAGGCTTACTCCGGAACTTCTAAAAAATTGTAAACCATTTAAATGTGGAAATAAGGATCTTGATGACTTCTTCGTCAAGGACTCTTTCCTGTATGGGAAAAAACTTTTGGGTAAGACCTATGTTTTTCGATTGAAAGAAATTCCCGATAAAATTGTAGCGGCCTTTACGCTGTCTAATGATTCCGTGCGGATTAAACAGCTTGTTCCTGAGGACAAGGCTAAAATAGAATATATTACGGAAAATGGGGAGAAAAATTTGCGTCGTTATCCGGGCGTGTTGGTTGGTCGATTGGGGATAAACTCAGAATTTGCAAAGCAGGGTTTTGGCTCTGCCGTGATGACTTTTATCAAGACTTGGTTCCGTAGTGATGAAAATAAGACCGGATGCCGATTTATAATTGTGGATGCGGTCAATAATCCCGATGTTATACACTACTATCGAAAAAATAATTTTAAGTTTTTGTATGGCTCTGATGAAAATGAAGCAAGGGCGCTAGGTATAAATGTTAAGATGCTTTGGAAAAATCCTTTGCGTACTCGTCTGATGTATTATGATTTGATAGATCTTGATGACAAAATGGGGGATGGCTCGCAAATAAACTGACAAGCCCTTAAAAGTCGGTTCATAGGGATTGGCTTTTTACAAATCGGAAGGGGGTGAGAAAGCGGAACTACTCCCGCCACGGGGCTTCGCTGCGTTCTTTCTCTTTCTGTTCGTGGGCTTCGCGCTTTATGTGCCAGGCGGCGAGCTGCTCCTTGAAGGTTTCGCGGAGGCGTTCCATGCCGATGTTTTCGCGGGCGCTCACCTGGATGGCCTCGGGGTAGTTCTCGCGGAGTTCCGTGCGGCGGGCTTCGTCGCAGATTTCGGCCTTGTTGAATACGCGGATACGTGGCGTCTCGGAACAGATGATGCCTTCCAGTGTCTTGTGGGTGACTTCCAGGTGTTCGCGGTAGTCGGGGGCGGAGCCGTCCACGACTTCCAAAATACAGTCCGCATGAGCGGCCACACCCAGCGTGCTCTTGAAGGTCTCAATTAAGTTATGCGGAAGTTTACGGATAAAGCCTACGGTATCGGATAGAATGATGTTTTCTCCGTCGAGGTAGAGCTTGCGCGTGGTGCTGTCAAGGGTGGCGAAAAGCTTGTCTTCTACATACACGTCGGCGCCGGTCAGGCGGTTGGTCAGCGTAGACTTGCCCGCGTTCGTGTAGCCTACGATTCCGATGTGGAAAATGTCGTTTCGGTTTTCTGCCTGGCTTTCGCGGGCGTCCTCGATTTTTTCAAGCTTCTTCTTGAGTTCCTGGATGCGCTTGCGGATCATGCGGCGGTCCGTTTCGAGCTGCGTTTCGCCGGGGCCCTTGGTGCCGATACCTCCGTTGTGCTGACGGCAAAGGTGCGTCCATGCGCCGGTCAGGCGCGGCATCATGTACTGGAGCTGTGCTACTTCGACCATCAGGCGGCTTTCTGCCGTGACGGCGTGCTTCGCAAAAATGTCCAGGATAAGCCCAGTGCGGTCGAGAACCTTGATTCCTGGGAGCCTCTGTTCCAGGTTCCTGACCTGAGAACCGGAAAGGTCGTCATCAAAAACCACCATCTTGGCGTTCAGTTCTTCTAGAGCGAGCTTGACCTCGTTCACCTTGCCTTCGCCAATGAGCGTTGCCGGGCTAAAATTCTGTACCCGCTGCAAAAAACTCTGCACTACTTCGGCGCCTGCGGTCTCGGCGAGCCTGCCCAATTCAGCGAGCTGTTCGGAGGCAAGCCAGGGGCGAACCTTCGGGGTAGAGATCCCTACGAGAATGCAACGTTCCTTTTCGGCCTTGTGTTCGATGGTCAAATCCTTCATACGCCCTATATATTAGTAAAAATTTTGTTATAATTGGATTTGTTTTTGAAAGCATGAAAAAGATAAAGTTAAAAAAGTGGATGGCTCCTAGTCCTGCGGTGGTCGTGATGGCGGTCGCAGTGATTATCGTAATCAGCCTTTATTCCTTTTTTTCTCGTGTCTACTTCTTTAAACAGGTTGAAACCACCATTGCGCAGAATGTAGAAAGTGTCGCCACGGAAATAGAAACCAGTATGCGCTATGCGCAGAGCAGTGTTAAGCTGGTTTCTCTTATGGCGACCCGCCAAATGACCGGGCCTGTCCTGCAAAATCCGGAGTCTTTTTTCCGCTCGAAACAAGCTGAAACCCCTTTTTCGCGAATAGAATATGTTCGTGGCGACGGCTGGAATACGGCTTATGGCGATTCTTCGTACGATGTGTCCGACCGTGAATTTTTTCAGCGGGGGATGCACGGCGAAACGGGAATATGGGTGGATTATCGCCCGCTATATGCGTCAGAAGCGCAGGTGATGGTCTATACGCCGCTGTTCTATCGCGACTCAATCGTGGGGGTTGTGGCGGGTATCCTAGGGGGCAATACCGAAATCCGTTCGATGATGGATTGCTCCCTGTTTGGTGAACAAGTAGTTTCGTTGATTTGTGATCGCCGCATGAAGATAGTCTCTTCGAATATGGACGACAATGTCTACGGCCAGCAGTTCGAAAAGAAATCCCAGGAATTCATGCCGTTAAATGTCGTAGAAACGTTTAAGAAGGAGGCGGTGGCTGGATCTACGGCGGCCTTTAGCTTCTCTACGGATTATGGTAATTCTGTCGCTGGGGTAGCGCGTGTCTCAAATACGGGATGGGTCGTCATCCAGATGGTGCCGTTCCATATCCTGAAGGAATTCTCGTGGAAAAATAATAGCCGTGCAATTGCCGCCATTCTGCTGGTCGCCCTGTTTTTCATTCTTTACCTGCACTCCGTGTACAAGACGAATCGTCGTTTGCATTCCGAAAACGAAGGCCGTCATTTGAATGTCATCAACGCCTTGACCGAATCGTATGGTAGTGCTTTTGAAGTCAATCTGGATACGGGAAAAATGGTGGCTTATAGAATTCATCCCACCATTGAACATTTGATGCAAGAAGTGGCGGGGCAGGGCGTCCGTTACGATTCCCTGATGTCCCTTTACCAAAAGAGAATGGTCGTTTCTGAAGATCGTTCCGCCTTTGAACGGATTGCGAACCTGGAAAACCTGCGTCGCGAATTCATGAAGCAAGAGCGGTTTGAATTAACCTACCGCATTTTTGCCAAGAATGATATTCATTATCTTCAGGCGCATTTCGTAAAACCGTCCAAGACTCGTCCGGAATTTGTGATTGGCTTCAAGATTATTGACGATGTCATGTCGGCGGAACTGGAAAAGCGCAAGGCCTTGAACGAACAGCGGATGGAGCTTGTCCGCGCCTTGGATCAGGCTCGCACGGCCGACAAGGCGAAGTCCAAGTTCCTCTTCAATATGAGCCATGACATCCGCACTCCGATGAATGCGGTGCTTGGCTACGAGGCCCTGGCGAAAAAGACCCTTTGGAACATGAACATTTCCAAGGAAGAGAAGTCTATATTCGAACGCTACCTGAACAATATCCACAATGCGGGTGAATTGCTCCTGGAACTGATTAATTCTGTCTTGAACATGGCCCGAATCGAATCTGGCGTAGAAACCTTGGACGAGACACCGGTTTATACGTTGGAAATGACGAACTGGATTGTTGCGACCTTTGAACAGGCGGCGATCCAGAAGAACGTTCTTCTTCAGGTCTCCAGAAATTTCAAGAACCAGTATGTCTATGTGGACAAGGTGAAAATCCAGCAGATCCTGCTGAACGTGGTGAGCAATGCAATCAAGTTCACACGTGAGCACGGGCTGGTGCGTGTTTCTCTGCGTGACTGCGCCCACGAAACACCGGGGATGTGCAATGTTGAAATTGTTGTGGAAGACACGGGTGTCGGCATTTCCGAAGAATTCATGCCCCGCATCTTTGACGAGTTTGAACGCGAACAGACTGCCCTGACTCGCAACGTGGAAGGTACGGGACTTGGTCTCAGCATCGTGAAAAAGCTGGTGGACTTGATGCATGGTACCGTGAAGGTGACGAGTCGTGTGGGCGAAGGTACGCGAGTTGTCTTGACGCTTCCGCTTCGGACTGCCAACGAGGACGACGTTTCCCCGAAGGCGGACCAGGACGCAACCCATGTGAAGCTGGCTGGAAAACACGCCCTTCTGGTCGATGATGATCCGAAAACCTGCGAAATCGTGGGGGAGATCCTGAAGGATGCTGGCATGCGAGTTGTCTGTGTGGAATCGGGTTCGGAATGCGTCCAAAAGATTGATTATTCCGTGGCGGGTTCGTTTGATGTCATCTTGATGGATTTGCGCCTCCCTGGAATGGACGGTTTTGAGACGGCTCGGAAGGTTCGTCAGCTGGAAAATCCCCGGAATGCGAAGATTCCGATACTGGCCTTGACCGCCAATGTCTTTGATGAGGACCGTCAGCGCGCGAACAAGGCGGGAATGAACGGACTGATATCCAAACCGGTTACTCCGTCAGAACTGTTCGGAATGCTTGGCCAGGTACTCACTTAATTTGTCTTGGAAATTTTTATGAAGAAAACAACCCTGTCCCTTGTTTCCTTGATGATGGCTTTCGCCGCGATCCAGGCATTTGCCGCCTCGCCGGTGGTAGGTCCCGAAAATGTGCGCAACTTGCGGCTTCTGGAAAACTCTCCGATGCTGTTTGAACTGCACCGTGTGACGACGGGCGAGGGCCGCCAGTTCTTCGCCTATCCGCAACGCGACACGACCTTCCGCAAGAATTTTGTGAATTCCGAAGGAAAGGCGCTGCTCTATTACGATAGCGAACATGGTGCCGCTATTTCGGGTTATCGCGATTCCTGCTCGTCGCAGGATTCGGTGTGCAATGCCGCACTCAAGAACTTGAATGTGCCGCGCATGGCCTTGGCGATGTCGTTGGTGGGCGGCCTCGATTACCGTGGTGGCGAAGCGCTTGGCGATACGATTTGGCCGGGAATTGATGGGGGCATTTACCTGCGCGGTTATGCGGATTCCGTCGATTTCGTTCTGGATGCCCGTATTTATGACGAAGACCATTCGGCGAAGTATCCGAGATCGTTCGACGGAGAATTCCTGGAAGTCCAGAAGGAAGAGAACAATTCGGGACTGGAATACACGAGTTACGCCCGCTACCGAGCCCATTTTGCCTTGAACTACGACTGGGCTCGCCTCGACTTCGGCCGCGACGTGATGCATTGGGGCCCTGGTTACTACAACAACTTGAGCCTGAATCAGTTTGCGCTCCCGTACAATATGCTTTCGCTCGACATGAAGCTTGGACCCTTGCGCGTGATGTCGTTCTATGGTGACCTGCGCATCTATTCGAGTATGAGCGCCAAGAATATCGATGAAACCCGCAACATTTTCGGTCATCGTTACGAATTGGCCGTGGGTGATGCTACGTTCGGTATCAGCGAACTGCAAATCCAGTACGACAATCTGAAACCGTGGCTCTTTGTACCGGTGGTTCCGCTGTTCATGGAAAAGGGCAACTATTCTGAGGATAGCAACAACGGTTCGCTTTCGTTTGATTTCAACTACCGCCTGTTCCGTTCGCTCCGTGTCTATAGCGAATTCTTCTTGGATGATATGGAAAGTCCGGTGAGCCTTGCTCGTAACGACAATATCGAAGCCAAGTGGGCGTGGATGGCCGGTATGCATGGGGCACACGATTTCAACATCGGTACGCACCTGCTGGAATCGGGCTTCATCGCGGAATATGCCCGCATCGAACCTTATGTGTATTCGCACTTTAAGAAGTATACGGCGCAGATGGAGCATCTCGGTCGTCCGCTCGGTAACCAGAATGGTCCCAATAGCCAGAGGATTGATGCAACGGTCTATGGAAGGCTGGATCACCGCATTTTCGCCTCGCTTCGTAACAGCTGGTTCTGGAAGGGAACGGATTACGGCAGTGCCGTGAACGACACGACGCCGAACAACCATCTGAAAATTCCGAAGCATTTCTTGCGTGGCGCAAAGATGGAGTATTCTCTCACGCCGTCCCTCAGCTACGAAGGACAATATGTATTCTTCCTGGGTGAGATTACTCTGTTCAACGACGAGAAGGTTTATTTGAGAACTGGATTCAAGTGGTAGTTTAATGTTGCTTATGGATCCCGTCACCACTTCGTGGTTCCAGGATGACACAAAAGGAACAGTCATTCTGGAGCGCAGCGACGGAATCCAGGGTGACGCAGTTGGAAACTTATGAAACTTCCTGAGTTATTAGCTCCTGCGGGTGATTTGACCCGAATGAAGTATGCCTTTGCCTACGGTGCCGATGCCGTCTATGCGGGGCAGCCCGCCTTTTCACTCCGCGCCCGCGAAAACGGATTCAAAAACCTGGACGACCTCGCCGAAGGTATCGAATATGCCCACCGTCTCGGGAAGAAATTCTACCTGACGAGTAACGTGATTCCGCGCAATGTCAAGGTCGAGGCCTTTCAGAAGGCTTTGCTTGCAGCAATCGACTTGGGCCCTGACGCGTTGATCGTGGCTGACCCCGGTTTTGTGGGGTGGTTGCGTGAGGTGCGCCCTGAAGTTGAAATTCACTTGTCGGTGCAGGCGAATACGACCAATTATTTGGCTGCGAAGTTCTGGCAAGGTCTCGGGGTGCGTCGCATTATCTTGAGTCGCGAACTCCGCTTGTCCGAAGTGGTGGAAATCAAGGAACGTTGCCCGGACTTGGAACTTGAAGTTTTTGTTCACGGTGCTGTGTGCATGTCGATGTCGGGACGTTGCATGTTGAGCAACTGGGTGACCCGCCGCGATGCGAACCAGGGTGCCTGCGATAACAGCTGCCGAATGCCCTACCGCCTGTACGCCAATCCTGAACCGCAGTGCGAAAACTATCGCGAACACGAAGGCGAATTCACCTTGCAGCGTACGGACCGTCCGGAACTTGACCCCATCGCCTTGGATGAAGATGCCTGGGGTACGTACTTTATGAGTAGCCGTGACCTTTGCGCCATGGATGTGATTCCGGACTTGATGATGGCTGGACTTGATTCCTTTAAAATCGAAGGCCGTACCAAGTCGGTGTACTACTTGAGTCAGGTCGTGCGTGCCTACCGTATGGCAATCGATGCTTGTGCAGCGCAGGCCGAGGCGGGTAAACCGCTTGAAGTTTCTGCCGAAGCCCGCAGGGCGATTTCGTTCGTGGACGGTCGCGGTTTTATGACCGGCTTTATGAAGGGCCCGCTTCCGCAGAATTACGAGTCGACGCACGAAGATGCCGAGGGTGGTTGCGTTGTCGCGCAGGTGCTTTCTTACGACGAGGCGACCAATTCTTGCCGCGTGAATGTCAAGAACCGCTTCTCCCTGGACGATTCTCTGGAATTGATGACTCCGGCAGGGCAGTTTTCTTGCGAAGTGCTGTCGATGAAGGATTTTAAGGGGGGCGATACCGATACGCTTCACCCGGGTACGGAAGGTTGGATATTCCTGTCGGAAGCCGTCTCGGATATGCATAAAAATGCTAATTTTTTCTTTTTTCTTAAGAAAAAACCTTAAAAAATAGAATTTTTTTCGTAAATTTGTTATATGGCTGTTGACGAAGCGACCAAAAAACAGGATGAACTGGAACTTTATCAGATAGACGATAAAGCCATCCTGCCTTTTTTTGAAAGTCATGTCGATGAACTGCGTAAGTTCATCCAGGATCGTCGTTGCCAGAACCTTTCCCTGCTGGAATACCTGAAGCAGTTCATCCGCACTTACAAGCTTCCCTTTAATATGCAGCGCTACATGTCGGTGCAGACGACCTATATCAAGCAGGTCTTGCAGGAACGTGTTCAGGACCGTCAGGGTGCCGTGAGCCACTGGATTCAGGAACATGCCGGTCGTCACCGTAACCGTATGATTCAGCTGCAGTGCCTGTATCTGGACCGCATCAAGGATTCCCTCTTGCCCGAAATCCAGAAACTCCTGGAACGCCGCCTCGAAACGCTCCATTCGAAGCTGGACGAAAACAAATAATTGCGGTTTATATTTTGTTGACGGGACCTCATCGAGGTCCTTTTTCTGAAGGGCGCATTTTACACCTATCGCTAAATTGTTGTCTGTCAAGATTTTCTACGAAAAATTGCCGATTTTTGTCAAAAAACAGCTATTATTTTTTTATAAGAAGCTTGAAATACTGCTCATTTGTGTAAAATTTTATTGTGTTTTTTGTCAAGAGATAGTTCAAAATTTTTCTGTTGATAAGTTGTGTTAATCATAGGGGTTGAGAATGGATTGGAGAGTGACTAAAGGCGTGATTTGTTTGTAGAGTTTTGGGAACAGCGGGGGATAAAAAAAAATTAGGTCAAAATACGCCAAAAAAGGCACTTTGGAAGATTTTTTTAAGAAAGTGAGTTTTTGTCGGGGTGCTTTATTTAACTTTCACCTTGCTTTTTAGATCATTGGTAGATTGTGACAAACACTGTTTCTTTGGTTGAACCCTCCGCCCGACTCCAGGCAGTCCCTGTTTGGCAGCGCGTGCTTGACCTCCTTCGCGAGGAATGCAACGACTATTTTGGCCTCACCATTTTGGATGCGGCCGATTATGAAGGTTTTTTTGACGGATACGTGCAGATTGCCGTTCCCGACGAGTTGCGTGAAAACTGGATTCGTTCCCATTACGGGGACATTCTGAACAAGGCCTTGTCACAGGTGCTGGGTTCGGAATATGTGGGTTTCCGCATCCGTATCGTGGCGCCGGAAAAGCAGGCGGTGACTCCGAAGGCCGCTCCCGTTTTCCCCGTCATTCCGCGTGCGGTTCAGAAGCCGCAACCGAAGAAGGTGATTCGCCGTAAGCTTTCGCTGTATGCGGGCTACACTTTTGAAAACTTTGTTGAGGGCGACTGCAACTTTACCGCTTGCGAGGCTTGCAAGTCCGTTGCCGAAAATCCGGGCGACCCGGCGCTGAATCCGCTGTTTGTGTATGGCAAGTCGGGTCTTGGAAAGACGCACTTGTTGCAGGCGGTGGCCGCGCAGATGCAGAAGGCCAAGGCGCATACGCGTATAGTCTATTGTCACGCTTATGATTTCCTGCGTGATGCGACTGCCATGAGCAAGGCGTTGAGTGTCAAGTCGGGCAATGTTCGCGAACTGGCCGAAGAGTTCCAGGAAAAATACGAAAAGTGCGATATTCTCTTGCTGGATGATGTTCAGCTGCTCGAACATGCCGCGGCGACCCAGAGGCGTCTTGCAATCTTGATTAAGCATTTGCGTGCGATGGGAAAACAGGTCGTGCTTTCTTGCGATAGGCATCCGTCCCAGTTCAACCGTCTTGCCGATGGCGAAAAGAAGCCTGCGGGTCATTCGTCTATTCCTTGCATCTCGGCGGAACTTTTGGCACCGCTGGAATCCTGCGTGGCGGTCGGTATCGATGAACCGGACTTGTCGACCCGCATGAAGCTTATCCAGAAAAAGTCGATGAATATTCCGTTTGTCGACAAGGATCGCGAAGAAATTTGCAGGTTCCTTTCTATTCCGCGCCGCGAAAATGTGCGCGTGATTGAGGGGATGTTGAACGGCCTTTCTGCGATGAACCAGTTCTGCCAGGAAAATCTGGACCTGTGCGCAGTCAAGCGTCTGGTGGCTCCTTCGAACCCTACCGGTATGCAGGAACTGACCATCAAGGGAATTGCCGAAGTGGTGGCTCTCGAGTTCGGTACCGACATGGTGGCGCTTGCGAGCAAGCGTCAGGACGCGGGTGTCTCGCTTCCGCGTAAGGTGGCGATGTACCTTTGCCGCGAAATGACGACGGATTCCCACGAAAAAATCGGGATGCTTTTTAACCGTGATTACTCTTCTGTGATCGCAGCAGTCCGTTCACTGATTAAGCAGATGGATACAGACGAGGCCCTTGCTCGCAAGGTCCAGGATATCCGCTATTTGCTGGAAGCCTAGCGATGATTGCTTTGGTGACGGGGGGCGCGGGCGTCGTAGGGAAGGCGCTTTGTCGGGAGCTATTGAACCACAATGTGTGTGTGCGGGTTCTTGTGCTTCCGGGCGATACCCAGGCTGGGTTTTTACCCGATGGGGTGGAGGTCTTTTACGGGGATGTCTCGGATTACGATTCGATTCGTGCTGCGTTTAAGGGGGTGGATTTAGTCTATCACCTTGCCGCCATTCTCCTTTCGACAAAAAAGGGGGCGTTTGACCGTATCAATGCGCAGGGGACGGCCAATGTGGTGCATGCCGCCCGCGAGGCAGGCGTTTCCCGACTGGTTTACGTATCGAGTATTTCGGTGACATATCCGGTCCTTACAGAATATGGCGCGAGCAAGCTTGCGGGTGAATCCGTGGTCAAGGAATCGGGGCTCCGCTGGACGATTGTGCGGCCGACCCTAGTGATTGGTGATGGCGGCGGCGTGGAATTCAACATGTTCGCTGCCTACGTGAAGCGTTTCCCCGTGTATTTCTTGCCGGGTGGGGGCAAGTGCCTCAAACGCCCTGTCCGCAGCGAGGACTTGGTCAAGGGAATTGTCGCGGCGGGCCTTAATGAAGAAGCCTGCGGCAAAATTTACTCGCTGGCCGGTTCTACCGTGATGAGCATGGCGCAGATGGCGCGGCTGATTTTGCAGTCGGCGGGAATGCGCCACTGGATGATTCCCCTGCCATGGTGGATTGCGAATAGGCTTGCTGTCTTGAAAAGCTGGATTGGCGGTCGCCGCGTGACGGCGGAACAGGCTTTGGCGGGCTTTTTGTACGATGCCGCCCCCGATATTGGCGATTCGATGCGCGATTTGGGGTATAATCCTGGCTGTCCGCTCGAAAACGGGTGAAAATCTGTCGTTTAGGTCACAGATTTTCCTTTTTTCTTGATTTTGTGGCGTTTTTTGTATATATTCGGGAAAAAAGAATTGTCTTGAAGGACGTGTTTTTATGAAAAAATCTTTTGGAATTGCAATTTTGCCCGCCGCAGTGGCTGCGACGATGATGTTTGCCGCCTGTGGCAGTGACGATAATTCTTCGAATGTGGAACGTGCCGAGGATTCCAGCTCCAGCGTCGCGGCGACCTCCTCTTCTGCAGAAGCATCCTCTTCTTCTGAAAAGCGCGACGTGCCCGAGGGAACTCGCGCTGCCACTCTGGACGACTTGCAAAAGAACATGTCCCTGGGCAAGATGTTCGGGACCGATATTTACCTCGCAACGGGTGCAAAGCTCGGCGTATTTTCTCTCTGGATTCCCGATACGGCGTGGATTGTGGTTCATTCGGAATTCAAGGATGGCGTTCTTGAATATGGAAAGTCTAATGGCTCCATCATGACGACCAATGCCGATGTCGCCGATTCCTTGGCCGCCTTCTTCGAAAAGGGTGGCAAGATTGAATTTGTCGTAAAGGGCGAAAAGCTCCAGTATTCCATTAACGGCGGTGATTATGCCGATGTCGAAAAGGCTGACGTGAAGACATCTTCGAACTGGCTCTCGGATGGAACCAAGCTGCAGGGCGTAAGGCTCGCTTGCAAGAACGAAGATTCGAAGCAGACCTATTCCTTCTACAAGGGCCGTTATGTTGTTGAAGAATCGATCAAGGACTCTTCCTTCTGGTCGGCAGGATACTACGATATTCAGCGTAGCCATTTGCTGATGACGCCCGTGTTCTTCGATGTGTCCGCCTATTCGCTGGTTTCTGGCCAGGTGAGTAGCGATTTCAATCTGTCGATGGATACCGGAGCGGAATTCAAGTGCGAAAAGACGACCTTCAAGTTTGACGAAGTGGAACGCGACAGCCTCGTGAACGAATGGGTTGCCGATGCGGATGGTGTCGACTGGACCATGAGTCTCAAGAAGTCGGGAGATTATGCTCTTGACGCGACGAAGGGCAAGAATCCTGAAGATGTCCGTTCTGGAAAGTGGGATGTCTATGGTGATATTCTTCTGCTGAAGAATACCAGTTGCCAGTCCCCGTCGAAATGCGCAAAGTCCGTGAAGGGCGCCGTCGAAGGCTTTGATCCGCAGAAGGGCTTCACTTACAAGCATGACGATGGCAGCACGCCGTCTATGCCGAAGGACTGGACGCTCCCGCAGTACGAATAAACGCTGAAAAAACGGGTTGATCCCGGATAAATTTCAAAAAAAGACGCGCGTAATTGGAAAAATTACACGCGTTAATTGTTTTATGCTTTGAACCCGACTTCCGAGTTTCTGAACCCGAATTCCTAAATCCTAAATCCGAATTCCGAAATCTGAAATCCGAATTACTTGCCGTGGTGCTTGTCGTGGTTGGGGCAGCCGCAGCCGCCGTTACCGTCGCAGTTTTCCTTGTGGCCGTGGCCACCGCATTCATGACCTTCGCCGCCACATTCGCATTCGTGGCCTTCTTCGCCGCACTTGCATTCGTGATCGCCTTCACCCTTGCCTCCGCAGCATCCTTCGCCTTCGCCCTTGCCGCCACAGCAGCAGTGGTGACCCTGCGGATTGAGCTCTTCTTCGGTTGCTTCGCGCACAGAAACGACTTCGATGGCGAAGTTCAGGTTCTTGCCGGCGAGCTCATGGTTTGCGTCGATGACGGCGGTCTTTTCGCTTACGGACTTCACGCGGATGGGCATCGGGCCGGCGGGCGTCTGGGCATAGAACATCATGCCTTCGATCACCTTGTCGACTCCCTGGAAAACGTCCAGCGGGACTTCCTGCGTCATTTCTTCGTTGTATTCGCCGTAGCCTTCAGAAGGAATCACCTTGACGTCGAACTTGTCGCCCACGTCGTGGCCGACCATCGCCTTTTCGAGACCCACGACGATCATGTGGGCGCCCTGAATGTACTGCAGCGGTTCGCGGCCTTCGGAAGAATCAATGACCTTGCCTTCGTCGGAGGTCAGGGTGTAGTGCATCTGGACAACGGTCTTGTCGGCAATCTTCATGGGTAATCCTTTGGGGTTGAGCGGAATCTCCGCATAGATACTGGATGCGCAAATATAGCAAAAAACTATTGCTTCTCGGTATTATTTTTTGCTTCGGGCGAGGGGATGAGTCGCACGCTGTAATTGCTTTCCATCTTGCGCGGCGAGGTTGGCGGAAGTTTCTTCCCGAAACCCTGAAACTTCAGTCTTTTTTCGCTGATTCCCTTGTAGACCAGATAATTGTAGATGGCCTCTGCTCGGTCATTGGAAACCTGGTTGGGATCCCCGTTCGAAATGTCGCCAGCGCTGCACTGGATTTCGAGTGACATGGGATTTTTCCGCATGATGTAGACGATGTCGTTCAGGGCGGTGTAGCTGGAATTCAGCAGGGTGGAGTCGGCGCCCTTGAAGCGGATGCGCATGGCGATGTAGTTGAAGTTGAGTTTGCCGTTCAGGGGGCAGCCCTGGCTATTCACGGGAACGTTCGGGAATGTACCGGGGCACATGTCGTTCCAGTCGGCAATGCCGTCCATGTCGTTGTCCAGGGGGCAGCCCAGACTGTCGATGGGGGCGCCTTCGGGGGTGCCGGGGCATTTGTCGTCTTCATCGAAAATGCCGTCGTTATCCTGGTCGATGCGGCAACCTTGCGCGTTGACAGAAACTCCAGTCGGGGTTTCGGGGCAAAGGTCCTTGGAATCGGGGACGCCGTCCAGGTCGGTATCGATGGGGCAACCGAGCGAATCCACTTTTTCGCCGAGGATCGTGTTCGGGCACTTGTCTATTTCGTCGGGAATGCCGTCGCCGTCAAAGTCGAGCGGACAACCGAATTTGTCAATGGAAATTCCTTCGGGGGTGTTGGGACATTGGTCCTGGTCGTTGGGCACGCCGTCGTGGTCCTGGTCCAGGGGGCAACCGTCGCTGCCGACCCTTTCGCGGAACGGCGTGTGTGTGCACTTATCGTTGTTGTCGTCGACTCCGTCACCATCGGTATCGCGCATGCAACCGCTAGAGTCCACGGCAAAGCCAGCCGGGGTGTTGGAGCATTTGTCTAGATAGTCAAATACGCCGTCGTGGTCCGTGTCGAGCGGACAACCGTAGTAGTCCACGACTAGGCCAACGGGGGTTCCCGGACAGAGGTCTACGATGTTCAGGACACCATCCTGGTCTTCGTCAACGGGGCATCCGCGGTCATTGACCTTGAGGTTCTTTCCTGTGTTCGGGCACATGTCTTTACGGTCGATGACGCCGTCGCGGTCTTCGTCGTTCCAGCTGAAGTTGAGAGTCTTGCTAAAGGTGACTGCAATGGTCAGGTTCGGGGAGCCCGCTTGCGTATAGTAAATCGGTTCGTCGCCGGACTTAAGAGTGACAGGGAGCCCGTCCTTGGTGTTTTTCTTTCGGAAGTAGCCGAGCCCGATGTCTCCCGAAATGGTCAGGTTGCTTTCGTAGGGGAGATGTATCCGGAGTCCGGGGGTAAGGCGGAAAGGACTGCTCAAGAAATTGTTTTCGGCGTGAGTGGTGTGTAGGGGCGCTTCTCCGGAGACCTCGAAAATGGGACTTATCATCATGTTTGGGAAAAAGTTGAACCCGGTTCCCCAGATGATATAGTTTTCGTTTTCCTCGATGGTCTTCAAGATGCCTACATAGGCGTTGTAGGTGATGTAGTCTCGAAAATCGAGGGTGAAGTACACGTTGCCTTCAACGGCCCAGCTGCCGGCGGTATAGGCGTAGGCTTTCCCGTCGCGTCCGACATACCAGCGGTGCCTTGGGCGGAACCCCTTGTCCTTTGAACCGGTCGGTGCAAAAATTTCGCCGCTCAGGCCGAAATGGAACCAGTCGTTGATGGGGATATGTCCCTTGGCCATAATCTGGAGGTCGCCGAGGGCGAGACCCTTGAGGTTCTGCCCGTTGATTTCGCCGTCGTAATGGAACGGGAGCGTGATGCCAAGTTCCAGGTTGTCAAAGATGCCGAAACTGACAAACAGGTTTTCGTCGTTGGAGGGGGAGCCCTTATCGAGTTCCGTCTGGTTCCCCGATTTGTCGGTGTAGTAGCCTTCGATGCTGGGGGCCTGTCCGTCGTTGACGATTTCGAAGCTGCCCGAAATAAAAAGGTTGCCTTGCGGAAGAGTCTTTGCAGAAGGCGCATGGATGCCGCTTGTAGACCTCACGATTCCCACCTGGGCGGAGGCGGCGATAGAGAGGGTGAGCAATGCGGCAAAAAGTTTTTTCATACGCTGTAATATAATATAGTTAATAGTTTTAAATGACTAATTACTATATTTCCCCTATAATGAATCAGGATCAAGAAAAAGAAGAGTTGCCTTCCTGGCACCGTAAAACGCAAAAGGCGTATCGCATTAATCGGATTATCATTATTTTGCAGATGGTGGCCGCATTCGTGTTGGCGGGTGTCATCTGGTTTGGCGTTGAGCGCGTTGTCGGAAACTAGGCCATAATGAAACTTTTTATTCCAGCGATATTGTTTGTCCTGATTCTTGCGGGATGTGCGAGCAAACCTGCCGAGGTGGCGCCCGCCGTGGAACCCGTGGCGATGGAGCAGGAACCGATTTCATTTTCGGAAAGGGCTTTAAAGGAGAATGTTTCTGATTCGCTGTCGGTGCGTCCGTCGTGGACTTACTACCAGTATGCCTTGCAGGCGATGGAAAATCAGGAATGGCTTTTGGCGAGGCATTATCTGGATGAATCCCTGCGTCAGCTTGTTGCCGAAAAGTACGATTCCACTTACAGGAACGTGAGCGACCACGAGGACTCCCTTTATCGTGTCACGATGCCGATTCGCATTGTGTTGGCCTTGGACGAAGTTTACCCGAACGTAGCCGAACTCGGTGAAAATGCCGAAAACTACTTGCGTAACGACGTCTCGATCGAGGGTATCGATGCTCTTGACGAAAGTGCTGCGGATAGTGCGGCCTTGCAGGTGATTGAAAGTTTTCTCGATACCTTGGACGTGTCGCAGTTTACGCTTCCGGTGCTGTTCAACGAACGCGTGCTGCAGGAAATCTACTACATGACGAATGCGGCCCGTAGCTTTACGGCCGGATCTTTGAACCGAAAAACCGCATACGATTCGTTGATTTATGCCCAGCTCGATGCGGCGAAAATGCCGCGCGACTTGATTTACCTTGCGTTGGTCGAATCGGGTTTCAAGGTAAAGGCGTACAGCCGCGCGAAGGCTTCGGGCATGTGGCAGTTTATTCCCGAAACGGGCAAACGTTACGGGCTCGAGGTGGACTACTGGGTGGATATGCGCCGCAATCCGGAGCTTGCGACGATGGCCGCTCTCAAGTACCTGAACCGCCTGCATAGTGAATTCAACGACTGGCTGTTGGCGATGGCCGCCTATAATTGCGGCGAAGGGCGCGTACGTAGACTTGTCCGCGAAATGCAGGAAGATACCACCCGCGATTCAACCCTTCCGATTACCTACTGGGATCTAGAACTCCCGAAGGAAACCATGCGCTATGTGCCGCGAATCCTAGCGGCGATGGTCATCGGGCATTATCCGGAACAGTACGAAATGACGGTCGAGAAAACGTATCGGCCCGATTTCGATACGGTGACAGTTTTCGATTCCTTTCCGCTCGAAGAAGTCGCAAAGCTCTTGAAGGTCAGCGAAGATACGCTCCGTAGCTTGAACATGGAACTGGTCAAGTGGTGTACTCCGCCGAACAGGGATTCCTACCTGTTGCGTTTGCCGCTGGGAACGCGTTCCGCTTTTGTCGAAGGCTACGACAAGATGGAAAAGAATAACTTCTCGAGCTGGCATCACCATAAGGTCCGCAAGGGCGAAAGCCTCGGCGTTATCGCCCGACAGTACGGCATCAAGGTCTCGGAGCTGCAGCAGGCGAACGACATGAAGGGTAGCCGCATTCGCGCAGGACAGTCTCTGCTGATTCCGATCAAGGTGACTCCCAAGGCGAAATCGAATGTAGGTAAGAAACCGGAAAAGGTGCGTACCTATGTCGTAAAATTAGGTGACAACCTGGCTTCGGTCGCGCGTAAGTTCGGCGTTTCGCAAGAAAGCCTTCGCACCTGGAATTCTATGGATGCGGCCGCATTTGTGAATGCGGGGGACACCTTGTTTGTCTCTAAACCGGAACTGAAACCCGCTGCCGAAGTTTCTCGCCCTAAACTTTCGAAGGGTGAAAAGTATGTGGTCCAGGAAGGTGACAATTATGCTTCTATCGCAAAGGCCTATGATGTTCCTGTCGTGCTGCTGATGCAGGAAAATCAGGGCTTTACTCGTCGTCTGGCCGTTGGGGATTCCTTGACGATTCCTGAATTTGTTCGTAGTTCCAAGCCGACCCTGAAACCTTCCAAGTCCGATAAGGCGTCGACCTCAAAGGCTCCGAAGGCTGCCAAGAATTCTACGGAAAAGGTGTCCGTCTACGTGGTTCAGCCCGGCGACAACTTGAGTGTCATCGCCCGCAAGTTCGGGACGACAGTGGCCAAGCTGCAGAGCCTGAACAATATGGGACAGTCCACCAATCTCAATGTGGGGCAGCGCCTCAAGGTCAGCGGCGAACATGAAGCCGATTTCAAGATTCACACCGTCAAAAAAGGCGAGGGTCTTTGGGACATCGCTCGCCAGTATAACGTGACTATTGAAGAGATCGTGAAGTGGAATGGACTGAACGATACCAAACTGAAGGTCGGGGAACGCCTGAAAATTAAGCGCTAGAACAGCGTGATTCCAAGCGAAATGTAAGGTACGAAGTAGGTGTCGAAGTCCAGCATGAATTCGTCATCGTCCTTGTTGTCGCCTGTTTTCCGCTCAAAGTAGGTGTGGAAGTATTCGTGGCTGTTGCGGAATCCAGCAGAAAAGAAGAAACCGTGAAGAGCCGTGCGGATGCCGGCACCGTAAGCGTAACCGTAAAGGACCGGTGAAAGAAATTGCGTGTCGTCGGCGAAGAAGGTCTTGCCGAACAGGGCTCCGCCGAAGGCGTAGAGCTTGAGCATAAACTGATGGTTGTAGCTCATAACGAGCGGAAGCGCAAAGTCAAAACCCAGCTGGAAAAGGGCTGTGTGGATCTGGTGGCGCCCGTCAACATCGGAACTGTCGTAGGGGGCTTCGAAGAATTCGTCCGTGAGGGATTCCATGTCGGCGTACACTTCATCGCGATTTTTCGGATGGTGGCTGATGCCGAGGTACTGGTAGCCTGCCATCAGGTAGATGTCGAACCATTCCGTGAGCGGAAGGCTTCCCGATGCGCCGTATATAAATGTATTGTCAATTGAAATGTCGTAATCCTGGCCGTGGATCTTGTAGTCGTAGGTAACATTCTTCATCTTGATGTTGCCGAATTCCACGTAAGGGCCGAACGAACCACGGTCTTCATATTTCATGTGTTCGCTTTTTTCGGCTGCGGCCATGGTTGTGTCAACGACGAGTCGGTCCGCAAATGCCGTCCCGGCCATGCACATAAGGAATGTTACAAAAAACTTATTCATATGAAATAAATGTAGTCTTTTTCTATGGCTATGTCATTTAGGGGGAACATATACAAACGAAAAGTTTAGCTACATTTTTCGTATGCGCTTATGGTTTAAGATTTTGTTGCTTGGAGTGGCTTTTTCGGGTTTTGCTTTTGCCGATGCGATTAAGCCCTCGGAACTTTCGAAGGGTGGCTCGGTAGCCCGTGACCGGCAGCTTTCCGAAATTCGCGATATAATGCGCGGTGGCCGTGGGGGGTACCTGGATATCGGTTTCCACTATTTGCCGTTCCGCACGCAGACCCCGCTCCAGAGTGAATACGGTAAGCACGATGGTTATGCGTTTAGGCATCATGCGGCGGTTTTCGGCTCGGGCGAGGTGGCTCCCGATAAACATCTGGGAATGCTTTTGTGGCTGGAACGCTCGGGTTGGGATGGCGAGGACTTTTTCTTTGTCCCGCAGTATAATGATTTCTCTATTCAGCGGACGATTGCGACATGGGGCTTCTCGTTTACGGATTCCAAGGCGGACTGGACGCTTGCCTTGGGTATGCAGCACCAGAATGTGGAACATGTAGGCAAGGTCTACCCGCACGAAAACGATTCGCTGCTTTATAGCTGGGCCCACTTGCGCTTTAGCAAGGCGAGTGCGCAGGCGAACTTCTACCGCACCGACTGGCGCCTGTTTAGGTTCTCGCTCGACTTGGAAAGCCGCGCCGTATATGGAGGTCGTTCTTCGGGACCGTTGACCTACTTGCCGAATGTGTCCTTGGCGATGTATAACGCCGATGACAAGGCCGATGTAGATTCGATGCGAGTGACCTGGGAACAGAACCTTTATGGTCAGCAGCTTTATGCGGAAGTTTCCTATGACTTGCCCGATGCTGGCTTCCATAGCGCGGCGCTCAAGTTCTATCCGGATCCGTCCCGCATGATCGGTTTCGAGGCGACCTGCCTGCGCAGGCACTTGCATAGCGGTTCCAACGATTTCCTCTGGGGTGGAGCCATTGACCTGTTGTTTGTCCGTTTTGCCTATAACGCCGCTTACGATTACGAACACCTGTTTGGAACCAAGGGAACCTTTGTTGCCGAGATCAAGTTCAACCTGGCGACCGTTGACGGGCTCCTGTTCAATCGTGGAGCCGCCAGGAGTGCTCCTCTTGAAACGAATGTGATCAAGATGGACCAGTCCCCTAAACAAAGCGAAATTACGCCGCTGAATGCCGATAAGTCGGGGGCGACCAAGACCATCGAGGCGAAGGGAATCCGCTATGAAAAGTCGAATTCCGCTTCGAACGGAGGCGCAGTCGGTAGCCCTGCTAGCACGGAGGGTGGCAAGTGATGAAAAAGAGGTTTGGAAATTTATTTGTAATTGCCGCGGTCTTGGCGTGTGCTTTTTCGCTCACGGGTTGCCTGAGCCATTTGTTCGTTGATTCTACGACAAGGCTTCAGGTGGAAAATAAGACGGATTCGCATATCGTCAGCTTCGGAATTCTCTCGGATGACGGTACGTACTGGCCATGGGTGAAAGACACGATCGCCCCCGGTGAAAAGAGCCGCGTGTACGAAGAAGATTTCGTGGGGTCGTTCCAAGTCCGTCTGCAGTTGGAAAAGGGGACGTGTTATGAGCCGGTTGCAGAAAACAAATGTGCTTGCACGGGGGACTGCGTCCGTAACTGCTCCGTGACTTTGACAAAAGAATACTTCACGGTGGATTTTGACGGTGGCAGCTACTACATGGTGGTGAAAGAAGAAAAGGGCGAAATTAAGCTGGAATTCCGTTAGCAGGTCATCCTCGACGAACGGGGTTCGCTTGAATTGCAGGATTCTGCTGTCAAAATACGTGCTGGATTCCGTCACTCGCTCCGCTCGCTCCAGAATGACGAGGGTGGAAACGTCATCCTCGACGAACGGGGTTCGCTTGAGTTGCAGGATTCTGCTGTCAAAATAAGTGCTGGATTCCGTCACTCGCTCCGCTCGTTCCAGAATGACGAAGGTGGAAACGTCGTCCTCGACTCGCTCCAGAATGACGAAGGTGGAAACGTCGTCCTCGACTCGCTCCAGAATGACGAAGGTGGAAACGTTATCCTTGGCTCGTTCCTGGTGACGTAAGCCGTAGCGTCATCCTCGACCAACGGGAGGGGATCCATGCAGTTTCTAAAGCAAAGTTTGGGGAATGCCATTCCATTTCCTTGAGTCTACTTTACTAAATTAAGTCCCAGTGCAGATTACAAAACTAAAGATTTTTGGCTTTAAGTCCTTTGCCCAGAGGACCGAAATCAACTTCCCCACGAAGGGTCTTACGGCCGTGGTGGGGCCGAACGGGTGCGGTAAGTCGAACATTACCGACGCTATCCGCTGGGTTCTGGGTGAACAGAAGGCAGCATCCTTGCGTATGAGCAAGATGCAGGACGTGATTTTTAGCGGTACCGAAGAACGTGCCGCCATGAGCCTTGCCGAAGTTTCCATTGTGATCGATAACAGCGATGGAACGCTCAATTCCGAATATTCCGAAGTGATTGTGACCCGCCGCGTGCACCGTGACGGTTCGGGCGAATATCTGATTAACAACCAGGAATGCCGCCTGCGCGACGTGCATGCCCTGCTTTTTGACTCGGGTCTCGGTTCCAGTACCTATTCGCAGATGAACGCCGATATGATCAAGGCGGTTCTTTCTGACAAGGCCGACGACCGCCGCGTGCTGTTCGAAGAAGCCGCTGGCGTGAGCAAGTACAAGCAACAGCGTAAGGAAACCCGCAGGCAGCTCGAACGCGTGCAGATGGACATGGAACGCGTGGAAGACAACCTGCGCAGTGTGCGCCGTTCCGTAAAGCTGTACGAAACCCAGGCCGAAAAGGTCAACGAATTTAAGCGCCTCAGCAAGCGCCTGCGTGAACTGGACCTCTCGGTCAGTATCGACAAGTTTGAAGATATGAAGGAGGGCCTTGCGACCCTCGATACTGCGACCCGTCGTCTGAACCACGATGTGGAAAATTCGAAGACGAATGCGACGGTGTTGCAGGCAAAGATTGACGAAAAGAAGCTGTTGATTGCCGAAGACGAAAACGCCTACCGCGACTTGGAACGCGAGGTGCAGAAGGCGACTATCGAGCTCAACGACTTGAACAACAGCATGGGCCGTATTCGCGACGTGATTTCCAACTTGGAAGCCGCGAACGAAAAGTCCCAGGAAGAAATTGACCGCAATACGGGCAAGGTGCAGGAGCTTCTCTCTGAACGCGCCCGTCTCGAAGAAGAAAATGCGGTGCTCAGTTCCGACAGTGACGTGGACGAAATGAACGCCCTGTTGGAGCGCGAACGTGAAATTTTGCAGGTCATGCGCGACAAGGTGGATGACCTGCGCACCCAGTCAAGGGAACTTGCGAATGAACGCCTGCAGAAGACGAACCAGGTGAACTCCCTCAAGAGCCGTTTCGAGCGTATGGACGCCGAATCGGGGCTTTTGCAGGCGAACCTCGCCAAGTGGCATAGCGAAATGGAACAGGTGCAGTCGCAGAAGGCGAGCGCCGAATCGGCCCTGGCAGATATTAACGCTGGCCTCGAAGCCGCCGATGCTGACTTGGAACGCCTCACGGAACAGCGCTCGACGCGCGAAGAGCGACTCGATGCCGAACGCGCCGACTTGCTTGACGCCCAGAAGAAACTGCAGGAACTGAAGAACGAGGTGGCAAGGCTCACCTCTCGAATCGACGTTTTACAGAGCGTTGCCAACGAGGGCACCGACGCTAGCCGCTGGCTCATGGAGCATAAGGCGGACCTGGTGGGCGGGCTCCTGTCGGAACGTATCGAAGCCGCTCCCGAATATGCCGCCCAGGTGGAGGCCGCCCTCGGTGACTTGATGGATGCCGTGGTCGTTGCTAGCGACGATGCGGCCATTGCCGCGGTGGATGCCATGAAGGGCGAAAACGTAGGCAAGGCGGTGCTCGCGCTGGTGGGTGCCGGTGCTGAACCCTACTCGGGCACTCTCCAGGGCGACGGTGTAACCGGTTGCCTTAAAGATTACGTGACTGCCGACGAACAGATTGCAGGCTGGCTCAAGGCGCTGCTTTCTCGTTACTTTGTCGTAGATTCGCTCTCGACGGCGGTGCGCCTTGCGCGAGCCATGCGCGGTGAAGACCTTTGCTTTGTGGCGCCCGAAGGCATTGTGCGTACGAGCGGCCTCATGAGCAGCGGAACGGCGACTTCCGGAACGCTCAGCCGCAAGAATGAAATTGCCGAAGCGAATAGCCTGTTGGAAGGCGTGAACCTCGAAGTGGCTCAGGCCGAAGAAGAAATTGGCCGCTTGCAGGATTTGGTCGACGAAGACACGCAGATGCTTGCCTCGCTGGTCGACGAAATCCGCGAAAAAGAAGATATGAAGCGCGGCGGAAACGCCGGCATTTCGATCCAGAATAACATTATCGCCGGTTGCGACCGCAGACTTGCTCAGTTGCAGGGCGAAATGCAGAACGCCGAATCCAAGATTCAGGCGGCAGAAGCCTCCAAGAACAGCGACCAGGAACTCATGGACGCCCAGGCTTCTCTCGAAAAGATCGAAGAAGAATATTCCCGCGTGAACGACGAACTTTCGGAACAGGATACGATGTTCCGCGAAAAGGAAGAAGATGTCCGCGAACTGGAACGCAGCGCTCAGGACAAGACCGCAAAGCTCACGCAGAATACGAACCGCCTGAATTACATCGCCGAACAGGTGGAATTCCTGGAAAACGCGATTCAGGGCCGTAAGGCAGAAATTGACAAGAACCAGACCGCCATCCAGAAGAACGAGGAGGACGGTAAGGGTGTCGCCGACCAGGTGCAGAGCAAGGATTCCGCTCTCCGTGAACTGGAAAATCAGCGCGACTTGGCCCGCGAAAAGTACGAACTTGTTTCGGGCGATCTCGAAGAATGGCGCAGTGAAGTCAACCGCCTCCGCGACGACATGATCGAGAAGATGAAGGAATTGAACGATGTGGGCCGCAGGCAGGAAGCCTTGCAGGCAAACCTCGACCGACTTACCGAACGTATCACCAACGAATACAGCGTAGACCTTGCGAACCCCGAAGACGTGGAACGCGTTGAGTATTCGCAGCCCGAAGCCGACCGTGAAATTCGTGAACTCCGCGGAAAGATCAAGGAACTGGGCCCCATCAACGTGAATGTGATGGAAGACTACGAAGATGAAAAGAAGCGTCTTTTGGAAGTGGAAGCGCAGTTCGACGACCTGGACCGTGCCCGCGCCTCGCTCGACCGCACCATCACCAAGCTCGACGACATTGCCCGCAGCCGTTACCTCGATACGTTTGCCCGCATCCAGAAGAACTTCCAGTTCGTGTTCAGTAAGCTGTTCCTGAATGGCGAAACCAAGATGAGCCTTGTCGAAAAGGTGGACGAAATGGGCAAGCCCATGGATATCCTCGATGCCGACATCGAAATCAACGTGCGCCCGACGGGTAAGAAAATGCGCGGTATCAAGGCGCTTTCCGGTGGTGAACATGCCCTGACTGCAACGGCCTTGCTGTTTGCCATTTACATGGAAAAGCCGTCGCCGTACTGCGTGCTGGACGAAGTCGACGGTCCGTTGGATGACGCTAACGTGGGCCGTTTCATGGCGCTGCTCCGCGAATTCAGCAAGCAGACCTTGTTCATCGTGGTGACGCATAACAAGCGTACCATGGCCGAAGCCGACATGCTCTACGGTGTGACGCAGGAAATCAAGGGTATTTCCCGCATCGCGAGCGTGCAGCTCGCCGACGCAACCAAGTTCGCGATTTAATATGCCTTTCTCGCGCAATAATGTCATCCCCGCGAAGGCGGGGGTCTCCGCATTAAAAGGCTTCTTTTTTGCAGCTCTTTCCGCGATTTGTTACGGTACGAATCCGCTGGGTGCGTTGCATCTGTATGCCCAGAATTATTCTCCCGAGACGGTTCTCTTTTACCGATTCTTTACAGCGGCATTGTTGCTGATGGTCATCATGCTTTCCAAGGGCTCGCACTTTAAAATTTCGTTTCGCGAGTTCCGTGCGCTAGTCGCGTTCGGCTTCTTGTTTGCCGCGAGTTCACTCACGTATTACGCCTCGTTCAAGTACATGGACGCGGGCCTTGCCTCGACGCTCTTGTTCCTTTATCCGCTCGAAGTCTCGGTGCTCATGGCGGTTTTCTTCAAGGAAAAAATCAAGGTTTGGACGGTTGTTTCTATTGCAGTTTCTATGGCGGGCATAGCCCTCTTGTACCGCGGGGGAGATGGCGCAACGCTCAGCACGGTGGGGTGCCTGCTCGTGTTCCTGTCGTCCATCAGTTACGCCATTTACATGGTGATGGCAAATCGCGTCAACTTGCAGATGGGGTCGGTCAAGATGACTTTTTACGCCATTTGCTTCTGCCTTGTGTTTTTGCTGCTTTATTCCGTGACGCTCGGTTCGGGCCTCCCGCCGGTGTTTACGCAGGCAAGTTCGTGGGGCTGGGGCTTTATGCTCGGCCTTGTGCCGACGGTGCTCTCGCTCATTTTCATGGTGAAGGCGGTGCGTATCGTGGGTTCTACGCCGACGGCTATATTGGGTGCTCTGGAGCCTGTGACCGCCGTGACGATTGGCGTGACTGTGTTTGCCGAAACGCTGACGACGCGCATTATGGCGGGCATCGCTCTGATTCTTTGCTCCACTATTTTGATTGCGGTAAAGAAATAACCCTTTAATTCCCGTCTACTTCCTACCGTCTACTATTTACTATATTCCCAGCATGCTTCGTTTGTTCTTAACTCTTTTGATGTCGCTTGCCGCGGTGGTGCTGACTTCATGCGATGGCGGCACTTTAAATCCGCTACCGGAGGGGTATGATCCCGATGGCAGGTGCAGTGCCGGGAAAAATCAGATTTTGCCAGAGGAAGAGTGGGACTCTTTGCAGGTCCGTTGCGATACGGTCTTTATTCGCGATACGGTGATTGTCTATGGCGATACCGTTTATGAAGATACGGTGGTTACAAAACATGACTATATCGGCTTCAAGTATTTTAACCGGTATACCGAGGACTACGATACGCTTGTGGGAATTCGCGTTGATGAACGTCCTGGGGCGTCTTATCGTTGTGGCCATCCTCCTGTTTATTGTGAACTGGATTCCTTGCAAAAAACATTTAGTTGCCAAACAGGCATAGTTTGTTATAGCGTCATGTATTCAACTGAACTCTCTCAATCACAAGTGGTGGCGTACCCGAATCCACCGGTTGTTTATGTTCCTGAAGGGCATGCGATGGGTTCCATGTTATGCAATCGCTCCGGTTACAAGTGCGTACACGACCGGGTTTATCGCGATACGATGTATTTGCCGACACTCTATAAGGACGTTTACGATACGACCTTCCTGAATTATGGCCCTAATGCCTGGACGGACTATGTTCCGGCTGTCAATGCGCCCCCTTTCGATACTTCTGCATTCCGCAAGGCGCTCGATACGCTGGATACCCGAAAACCGATTTTTGGAATGGATTCCTTGTTTACGGGATACTTTATTACGGTAGAAGGTTTGCCTGAATGGGCGGAAAAAGGCCACCGGAGCCTTTGTACAAAACAAGGGGACAAGACCGTGTGTACAACAGCCGTTGTGGCGTCTCTTTTGGGCAGTTACCCGACTGCTTATGAAAAGGAGCCGTTCTTTCTCGAAAATAAGCTGGAATCGCCGCTCGAAAAAGATACCGTTATCACTTGGGTGTTACGGTACAATTATCTCGGAGGCTGGTTCGAGGGTGATAGCGATTCGCTGACCATAACGACCCTGTTTAAGGGAAAATAGATTTCGGTGGCTAGACTCAGAACAACGTCATTACGAGGAACGTTGCATAGCCTGCCACGAGCTATGTGTGGTGGCGATAATCTTGCTATGAATTATTTTTACTAAATTAGCGTTATGCAGTGCACATGCTCCGTTTGCAACAAGGTTTTTAACGACAAGGTCGGGATGTCCCCGATGGAAAGCAACCTTGCTATCCGTTACCGCAACAAGGTGGGGAACATTTGCCCCGATTGCCAGGCTGAAATTGCCTCGACAAAACGGGGGCGCTGGCGCCTATTCTTCTGGAACTTGAAAGTCGCTCTCTATTGCTTGCGATTCCTCTCGATATTCGCGATCCCGTTTGTCGCGTTGATTGTTGTTCTTGCGTTGTATGTTTTATAAGCTTAAATCAACATCATCTACGACATTTTTTACTGATGTCATTCTCGACCGAAGGGAGGGAATCTATTTTAGAATGCCTATCTGGATTCTCCCCATTCGGGGATCATGCGCACTAAGGTTCCTAGTAACCAAGTGCTGTCCGTCGTCAGTCGCCTAAGGCTCCTTCCAAAATGACTATCGACTAACCACTAATCACTAACCACGGTCTATTATGGATTTTATTACACTTGCAAAAGAACGTTACAGCTGCCGCAAATTTAGCGACAAGGCTGTGGAACCCGAAAAACTCTCCCTCGTGCTCGAAGCGGGGCGCCTTTCTCCGACGGCCGTGAATGGCCAGCCGGTGACGGTGAAGGTGCTCAAGTCCGAGGCCGCTATCGCCAAGCTCCGCGGCATTACCCGCATGGCCTACAACGCCCCCGTGGTGCTCATGGTCTGCTACGACAAGGACAAGTGCTATTCTCCCGTGACTTACCACGACGATTTTGTGAGTGGCGACATGGATTCGAGCATCGTGACGACTTCGATGATGATGCAGGCGACCGACCTCGGCCTTGCTACCTTGTGGGCCCGCGGCTTCAACGCCTCTGAAATCGAAAAGGCCTTCAACTTCCCGGCAAACCTGAAGCTTGCCTGTTTCCTGGATGTGGGTTACGCTGATCCCGCCGAAGGCGGTCCCTCGCCGAGACACCCCGTGCGCAAGCCCATGAGCGAATTCGCAACAGAACTGTAAAAAGCAAAGGCGGTCAAATGACCGCCTCATTTTATTTCCAATGCATGGTCAGTTTGCGCTTGCATTGGGCGCAATCTGTCAGATATGAGTCGATGAGCGTCTGGTAAGGAATGCCGACTTCTTTCGCCATATTCTTGAAATATTCAATGGTACTTGAATTCAGACGAATCGTTATCTGTTTTTTCAATGCGGCTGCATAGGGATTTTTAATCGCCTTCATGCTCGCAAAATCATACTCCTTTCTCATAATCCGTCTCCTTTTCGTTCATTCCAATAGTATTGGAATTCTTTTTTCGTTGCCTTGCGAGCGCTGATGATTCGATTGACTATAATCTCGGCATCAAGAAGGTTTCGTTCCGTATAAACCACAATAAGAGTCCTAAGTTTTTCTGACAATCCAATCAGAATAGACCTATCCTCGTTTTTTGAATGTTCTACATCAAAGAAAACTCTAGCGTGTTCATCTTCAAAGCACGATTTGGCTTCTTCGAATGAAATTCCGTGTTTCTTTTGGTTTAGCGCATTCTTATGTTCGTCCCACTCGAATTCTACTTCCATGCAGAACCTCGCGGTATAATTATAATATAATTACATTTTTTACAAAATGCAACAGAATATATGTTCATGTTCTATTTTTTCTTCGGGAACGCCCCCGCGGGCGAATAGAGACTGTCCCTATCCATATATATACACGCTAATTTGGGGCGTTTGTGGGCAAATTTTGGTGTAAAAAGATGTTTGCTGAATGAGTTCCAAACGGCGACGAAGAAACGGACGTCGTAGCAGTCATTCCAAAAAAGGCGGTCAATGACCGCCTTTAAAATTGAGCCGTTTAAGCCACTTGTTTTTTACGAGTGGGCTTCGAAACAAATTTAGGTTCCATTTTATCAGCCTTTGCTTGTTCAAGGAACATATTGATTAATGTCTGGTATGGAATGTTTGTTTTTTCCGCCAGTTCCTTGAAATAAGCGAGAACCGATTCACTGATGTTTATACAAATTGTCTTCTTCAATTTTTTTGCATATGGGTTTTTGACTGCATTGCAGAAATCGTAGTTCTTCTTCATGGCAACCTCCTTTTCCAGTATTGTTCTGTTTCCTTTTTGTTTGCTTTTCGAGAAGAAATGATTCGGATGATTTCGTTTTCTTCTGAACCTCGTTCGCAAAAACACACCAAAAGCGTATTCATCATCGAAGATATTCCCATTAGAATAAAACGTTCTTCTTCATCAGAATGTTTTTCATCCGCAAGCAAAAGAGCATTTTCGTCATAGAAAACTGTTTGAGCCTCTTCAAAAGTCACCTTGTGTTTGATAAAATTTGTTTTGGCTTTGTTTTCGTCCCATTCGAAAATCATATATGTGATATATATAATATATATACAAGCGAATTCCTTGTCAATAGCAAATATTCCCTTTTGAACAATATTGAGTTGTTTAAGGACTTTTTTAATTTTCCAATTGATTCGTGTGTATATAACGGTTTTAACGGATGAACCTCCGTTGGGCGAATAGAGACTACCCCTATTCATATATATACACGCTAGTTTAGGGCTTTTGTGGGCATTTCCCGGCGTAAAAAGATATTTGCTTTGTTATATTTCGCAAAAAAATTTCGACGAGTTCAAAGTATGAATGTTTGGAATAAGCTTGTTGCATTGCAGGTTGCTTTAAATCTGCTTGTTCTTGTTAGTTGTAGCAAGGATGGTTCTTCTACAGAGGGCATGCAATGTTTTAAGGAACGTTATATAAATTATCAGGTTTATGCAACTTATAATGCAGATGATAAGATAGAAGATGCCTTGTCTGTACGTACCTACAATAATATGCCTTTTTCTGCTGAGAATATAAATGCTTCGAGTCCGTATATTGCAGAAATGTGGTTGATTAGAATAATCGAAGAAGGGGATAACCCTTTTTACACTCATTGTGAATATTTCGGTCTCTACTACAACTGCATATCGGTAGATACGTTTTATGTAGAAAAGTGTGTGGATAGTCTTTAAATAAGAACGGGCGGCCGGAAGGTCGCCTCATTTTATTTCCAATGCATCTCTTTTTTTAGTTTTTAAACCTTTGGCGTGCGTGAATTCTTTCCCCATAAGACTTAAAACTGTCATTTTTGCTATATTTGGTATGGAAAATTTTAAAAAGGAATAAAAATGCGTTCTTTTAAATTTGTTTCTCGCGGTATCATGACGGTCGCTCTGGCCGCCGGTATCGCTTCTGCTCAGTTGTTGAACTCCAAGAGCCTGGACGTGATCCGCGTCGAAAAGACGGGTATTTCTGCTGGCAAGATTGATAGCCTCGCCAAGATGCTCGGCGAACAGCAGTTCCGCGGCAAGAAGATTGATGACCAGACCATGACGCAGCTCCGTTATGCCGTGATTGACAACCTGGTAGGTCAGGAACTCATCAAGCTCGAAGCCAAGAAGATGGGGATCAAGGTGAACAAGGGCAAGGTCGACAGCTTGACCGCACTCTTCAAGGCCCAATTCCCGAGCGAAGACGCCTTCCAGAAGGAACTCAAGAAGTCGAATACCACCATGGCCCAGTTCAGGGAAAAGATCGAAGACCAGCTGAAGAGCGAAGCAATCCTCGAAAAGAAGGTTCCGTATCCGAAGGATCCGACCGAAAAGCAGAAGGAAGCTTTCTGGGAACTCAACAAGGGTAAGGTCCAGGTCAACGATTCCATTAGCGGTGCCCGCATCGTGATTTCTACCAAGGGCAAGTCCAAGCAGGAAATCGAAGATGCCAAGGACATGCTGAAGGGCCTCGCCGCCCAGGTGCGCAGCAAGAAGGCTACGTTTGCCCAGCTCGCCGCCATGTATAGCGACGACCAGACTGCCAAGAAGACCGGTGGCGTGATGACCAAGTTTGTCGCCAAGACCAAGGGTGAAGCCTTCGTGAAGGCCGTGAGCAAGATCAAGGTGGGCGAAATGACCGAACCTTATACCGACAAGGATGGCATCGCCATCTTCATGCTGACCGAACGCAACGACGGCAAGTACGAAAGCTACAAGCACCAGATCGACTACATCCTGCGTGTGCAGGCCGAACAGGACCGCCAGGCTCAGCTCAAGGCTTACCTCGATGGCCTCGGAAAGGTCTACAAGGTGCAGTACCTCGATGCCAAGTACACTCCGCCGCAGGCTATCGGAGCTGCTAAGTAATTTTAAGAAATAGAACTTAGAAGAGGTGTCATTCTGAGCGAAGCGTAGCGAAGTCGAAGAATCTATGGATTGATTTAGATCCTTCGATTTCGAACCTGCGGTTCTACACTCAGGATGACACATTTGCTAGAATATCTACCCGAATTTGAGGATTGATATGGCATTCCAAACTACACACACCGGGCTGATCGACTTGCGTGCGCGCATCGACAAGCTCTGGGGGTATCTTTGACTTAGAAGCCAAGACCGAAGAACTCTACGTTTTGGAAAAGGACTCCGCCGACCCGAACCTGTGGAATGACCAGGACAAGGCGCAGTCCATGATGAAAAAGATCGGCAATCTGCGCGCCCTGCTGGACTCGTGGAAAGAAGTCTCGCAGACATGCGACGACCTTGCCGAACTTTACGAAATGAGCAAGGCGGAAGAATCCGCCGACCTGACGGCATCGATTGATTCCGATATCGCTGAACTCAAGTCGAAGATTGAGGCGATGGAATTCAAGAAGATGCTGAACGGCCCCGATGATGCCTGCAACTGCCTGATGTCGATTCACCCGGGCGCAGGCGGCACCGAGTCGCAGGACTGGGCGCTGATGCTCTTCCGCATGTATACGCATTTCTTCGAACGCGAAAACATGGACTTCAAGGTGGTGGACTTCCAGGAAGCGGAAGACGCCGGCCTCAAGAGCGCGACCATCGAAGTCACTTGTGAAAATGCTTACGGACTCCTCCGTTCCGAAATCGGCGTGCACCGTCTGGTGCGCATCAGCCCGTTCGATGCGAACGCCCGCCGCCACACGAGCTTTACCGCCGTGTACCTTTACCCGGAACACGAAGACGTGGAATTCGACCTGGACATGGCCGACGTTCGTGTGGATACCTACCGCAGTAGCGGTGCCGGTGGCCAGTACATCAACAAGACGGACTCTGCCGTTCGTATGACCCATTTGCCGACAGGTATCATGGCGAGCTGCCAGACCGAACGCAGCCAGATTCAGAACCGCGAAACCTGCTACAAGATGCTCAAGACCATGGTTGCTGAACATTACCGCCTGGAAGAAGAAGCCAAGCGCGATGCCCGTATGGCCGAAAAGAAGAAGGTCGAATGGGGTAGCCAGATTCGTAGCTACGTGCTGCAGCCTTACCAGCTGGTCAAGGACCTGCGCACCGGCGTCGAAACCTCTGATACCGCGGGCGTGCTCGACGGTAAAATCAAGCCGTTCATCAACGCCTACCTGCTCAGCACCAGCGAAGGGCAGAAGTAGTTCGCCAAGGTCCCCGAGCCCGCCGAGGGGTCGCGAGGCGGGGCTGTTCTCTGCTAGATATAGTTAATAGAAAAGTCCGCTCGTAGGAGCGGACTTTTTGTCTAAAGTATTTTGTTTGTCTAGCGGTACTGCGTACTCCAGCGGCGCTTGAAGCGGGGCTCGTCCAGGACTTTCGCCCAGATGAATCCTTTTCTCATGTCGGCAAGGTTCCTTGTAGAAACAAGGGGGCGCTTGGGTGCTGCGGCAGGTTCTGCGCTCGCTTCAGCCGAAGCGCCCATTTCTGTAATGGCGGCAGCCGATTCGCGTGCAGACCTGGCGCGGTCTTCGAGGGCGTTGAGTTCCCGCTGGCGTTCCAATTCGCGCTGACGGGCGCTATCTTCTTCGTCGGTTTCGCGCTCGTCAGCCTGTCGAAGGGCTTCTTTTCTTTCTTGCTCGGCGCGTTTTTCGTGGCTGAGCAAGTTGTCGAGTTCTTCGAGGTCGTGCACCAGAACGTCGCATTCGCCTTCGCCCATGTCGTGGCCCACGATGCGGTGCGCCTGCAAGTCCATCAGCATTTCGGCGGCGGTGTTTTCGTCAACGTCGAATTCTTCCATCAAGAATTCCAGGTCGATAAAATCCACTTCGATAACGACTTCGGCAATGTCGCGGAGCGTCAGCTGTTCCGGGTGTTTGCGATGCACGGGCGGAGTCGGTGGCTCAATGTTTCCTTGAGTCGCTTGCCGCTGTGCGTTTTCGAACTGTCGAATCAGATCCTGCAACGAACGCGGGGGCTGGTGTTCGGCCTCCTGCGTATCGTCATCGGCTTCTCCATTTTCGCGACGCTGTTCCTGGTGACGGGGCAACTGGTTCTGCTGCTCCTTCGCCTTTTCCAGCTTCTTCTGGATAATGGTGATGACGACTGCGATTGCAATGAAGATTAGGGTTTCCATAATGCCCTACAGTCGGTTACTTGGCCTCGGGAGCGCTGCCGATTTCTTTACGCATCTGCGTGTCGGCTTCGATGTTCTTGAGGTTGTAGTAGTCCATCACGCCGAGCTTGCCGTCGCGAAGGGCCGATGCCATGGCCATCGGAATCTGGGCTTCGGCTTCAACGAGCTTCGCCTTCATTTCCATGACCTTTGCCTTCATTTCCTGTTCGGCGGCGTAAGCCATGGCGCGGCGTTCTTCTGCCTTTGCCTGGGCAATCTTCTTGTCTGCTTCGGCACGGTCGGTTTCGAGGATAGCGCCAATGTTCTGGCCCACGTCCACGTCGGCGATGTCGATCGAAAGAATTTCGAAGGCGGTACCGGCGTCAAGACCGGAAGCGAGCACCTTCTTCGAAATCATGTTCGGATTTTCGAGCACGTCCTTGTGGCTCTTTGCGGAACCGATAGAAGACACAATGCCTTCGCCCACGCGGGCGACCACGGTGTCTTCACCGGCGCCACCGACCAGCTTCTGGATGCTGGCACGCACGGTAATACGGGTCACGGCATGCAGCTGAATACCGTCGAGAGCCACGGCGGAAACCTTCGGCGTTTCAATCACCTTCGGGTTCACGGACATCTGCACGGCCTCGAGCACGTTACGGCCGGCAAGGTCGATGGCGGCGGCTTCTTTAAAGTCGAGCTTGATGTTTGCCTTGTTGGCGGCAATCAAAGCCTGAATCACGCGGAGCACGTTACCGCGGCTAAGGTAGTGGGCTTCGAGCAGGTTCGTGTCGACCGGGAGGCCTGCCTTGCAGCTGAGGATTCGGGCTTCCACGATCACCTGCGGCGGCACCTTACGTAGGCGCATGCCGATGAGCTGGAAAATGCTCACGTTTGCCTTGGAGAACAAGGCCTGCAGCCACAGGCTGAAGAACTTGCCGATAAAGGCGAGTAAAATGATAACGGCAATGGCCGCGATAATGATACCAACGATCAAGAGAGTGTCCATTTGTTTTTCTCCGGTTTTTGTTTTAAAAATTAACCATCCATTTCGGATTTAGCGACGGTCACCCAGATATGGCCTTCCTGTACGGCGGTCACTTCAATGCGGGTGCTTGCTTCGATGATTTCGCCGTGGGTTTGCACGTCAAACAACTTGCCGTTGATGAGTGCTTGGCCAACGGGGCGCAGGAATGTCTTGGCGAGTCCTTTGTCACCGACGGCGACTTCTTGCACGGCCTCGGTGGGCGAGGCGGCAGTTTCCAAATCAGTCTTGAGCATGGGCGTCCAGCCTTCGGGCAGGAGCGGAATCAGGTACTTGCTTGCCGCAATCGGGAACACGAGTGCGATGCCCGCGCAGCAGAGCATGTAAAGGAGCCCGAGTAGCCAGGGCGTGGCGTCAAAAGTCGTCTCGATGGTTTCGGGGACGTATTCGGGCATTTCCGAGGGCTCGAACGAAAGTGCGAGCGCAAGGATCATGCACACGATGCCGCCGATTCCAAATAGGAATGTTCCCGGCATCACGAAGATTTCGACCAGGAACAGCACCACGCCTGCCACGAGCAGGATGGCGGGAATGTAGCCGTCGAGCTGCGGTGCGAACTGTCCGAGGAATACGATGCCGATGAGGATGATGCCGAGGATTCCGAACAGGCCGAATCCTGGTGTCTTGAATTCGATGTAGAGCGCGCCGAAGCCGAGAATCAGGAGAATGCCCGAAATCGCCGCGATGGCCGAGGCGATATCTTCGCCGAGGGTGGTTTCGACTTCGCTACGGCTTTCGATGGCGAGCTTGGTTTCAAAGTCGTTGCGGTTCTTGAAGGTGCCCTGCGAGAATCCGAGTTCTTCGGCTTCCTTGTCGGTCATGGTCAGGAGCTCGCCTTCTTTCACAAGAATTTTGGGGGCGCCCCAGAAGGCCTTGGCGGCGCTGTCGAGGACGGCGTATTTTTCTCCTTCGATAATGAGCACCGTGTCGCGTTGCGATTTCTTGTCCTTGTCGAGCGTGGCGGTGAGTTCAAGAATTTCAAGTTCCGGCGTCACGAAGGCGGAACTCAGGAGCTCCGGGTAGCCGTTGCGCTGGGCAAGGTTCCTGAATTTGGCGCGGAGCGGGGACTGGATTTTTTCACCGACGATTTGCGGGGTGCCGTCGCCGCCCTGCACGATGGGCGCGCAGTCGCCGATGGTGGTGGCCTCGAGCATGTAGAGCTTTTTACAGGCGAGCGCGATGAGGCTACCCGCGCTGATGGCTTTCTTTTTCACGAGTGCGATGGTAGTCGGACCCTTGACGGCCATAATGGTGTCCACCAGGTCGAAGGCGGCGTCGAGTCGGCCGCCGAAGGTGTTGATTTCGAAGACGATGTAGTCGGGGTTTTCCTGAAGCGCGTCGTCGATGGCGCGGGCACAGAATTCGTACATCGACGGTTCCACGTCGCCTTCCAGCTTAATCCAGACGGCATGCTTTTTGCTTTCGGCTGTTTTAGCGGCGGTGTCGCGACCGGCGGAATCCGTAGTGCTTGATTTGTCGGCCCCCACACTCAATTTGTCATCCCCGGCTTGTCCGGGGATCACCTTTTGGGTAATCGAGTCGTTTGTGGTTAGGGTTGTGCCGGCGAATCCGAATGCGGCCAGCAACATAAGAACAGAAAAAACTCTAGTCAGTAACTTCATGGCCTTAATATATGAAGTTTTGGGGGCGAAAAGTGCGGTTTTTGGTGAAATTTCTGGGTTTTAGGGGTGCCCCCTAGGCGAGGGGGTGGAGAGCGACGAAGTGCGAACCAGGGGGAGACTTCCCCCTTTAATGTGATTGAAATATGATTTTGAGAACAATTTTTAATGTAAAATCTTTAAAAATATGAAATAAATACGGATTTGCCTATTGCTTTTTGGAAAATTTGAATATATATTTTGAGAAAGAATTTGAGAACATTTGTTTGGTGTTCTGAGGATGGATGTATGACTAAAATTTCGGGAACAGTTTCGAAGGATATCTCCAAGGTGGCGCTCGGTGTGGCGCTGCTTGGTTTTGCTGGGGCGTATGCCCAGGTGACGGTGAACAAGGCCGAAGGCTGGCTGGAATCCGCCTATGCGGAATGGGCTCCTGTTTCGGGGGCGACCAGCTACAATGTCTATTGCGACGGCAACAAGATTGACAATCAGCTGATCCGTAGCTACGGTAGCTATATGCGTGCCGATGTGCTCGGAATCAAGGGCGGCTCGCATACCTTGAAGATAGCGCCGGTGGTGAACGGTGTCGAAGGCACTGCCGTGACCAAGTCGGTGACGGTGCTTCCGCATGACCGCACGGGTTTTGCTTTCAGTAACGGGCGAGTTCCCGGTGCCTACAATGCCGACGGTACGCTGAAAAGCGGTGCCGCGGTGCTTTACATTTCCGAGAACACCAAGAATACAGTGACGATGGACGTGACGACAAACGCCAAGGGCACGAAGACGACCTGCAAGAGCTTCCAGGGCATTCTGAACTGCTACAAGAAGGGCTACGAGACGACGCCTCTGGACTTGCGCTTTATCGGTAACGTGACGGATTCCGATTCGCTACAGCAGGGCGACATGATGATTGATCTCGGCAGTTCCGAAAAGTCCTACGTGACGGTCGAAGGTGTCGGTAACGATGCCGTGGCGAATGGTTGGGGCATCCGTATCAAGAATGCGCAGAATGTGGAAGTCCGCAACCTGGGCATCATGAACGTGAACAGCAACGAAGGCGACAATATCGGCCTGCAGCAGAACGATCAGTACGTCTGGGTGCATAACAATGACTTCTTCTACGGCGATGCGGGTTCCGATGCCGACCAGGCGAAGGGCGACGGTGCGCTGGACTGCAAGAAGTCCACTTACATCACCTTCAGCTACAACCACTTCTGGGATAACGGTAAGTCGAACCTGCTCGGTCTTTCTGAAGGAACTACCGAAGGTTACTATATCACTTATCACCACAACTGGTATGACCATTCCGATAGCCGCCATCCGCGCGTGCGTTACTACAGCGCCCACGTGTACAACAATTACTACGATGGCAACGCGAAGTACGGCATCGGTTCGACGCTTGGCTCGTCGGTGTTTGCCGAAGGGAACTACTTCCGTAACTGTAAGTATCCGATGCTGACCTCGATGCAGGGGAGTGACCTTTATGCCGGTACGACGACTGCCTCTACGGATAACGCGACTTTCAGCAAGGAAGCGGGCGGCTCGATCAAGGCTTACAACAATTATATGGAAGGCGCGGTGACGTTCATTCCGTATGGTTCCAGCACCTACACGCTGAAGGGCGCAGAAACCTCTGTAGGTTCCATCAATTCCAAGACGGATTTCGATGCCTACGTGGTGACGAGCCGTACGGCGCAGATGCCTTCTTCGGTTACGTCGAAGTCTGGCGCCAATACCTACAACAACTTTGACCTGAACAGCTCGGTGATGTACTCGTATACGGCTGATGAACCGGCCGTGGCGAAGGCGACCGTGATGATTTATGCGGGTCGTGTGCAGGGCGGCGATTTCAAGTGGACCTTCGACAATTCCGTGGATGACGCTGCTTACGCGGTGAATACGGCTCTCAAGGCGGCGCTCGTTGCATACAAGGGAACGGTGCAGTCTATCCAGGGCGAAGGAACTCTGCCGATTTATGTGCCGGTGTCCAGCAGCTCTGCAGCAAGTAGCTCTAGCCAAAAGGCGGAATCTAGTTCTTCTTCCGTGAATGCCACTTCATCGTCATCCTGGAGCGGAGCGACGGAATCCAGTTCTTCGAATTCTGCTGCCGAGACGGGTTCCACCCTGGCGATTGACAAGGATGTCGTCCATAACTTTACCGAAGACGCAACTTCGAGTGATTACTTTGAATTCATCGGTAGCCTTTCGACAAGCAAGGGTACGGTGGAATATAATGGTGAATCCTTGACTCGTTGCCTCAAGATGGAAACTTCGACTTCTATTGAATTTACTTTGTCTAAAAAGGCGACGGTGAAACTCGTGTTCAATGCCGATTTCGAAAAGTCCGTGAAGGTCAATGGTGAAAAGGTGACGGCAAAGGCGGGAATCGTGACGGTTGAACTTGCTGCCGGTGCGCATAAGATTACTAAGGGCGATTCCGGCAACCTGTTCCTGATTGTTGTCGATGTCGATGAATCGTCGGTGCCGTCCAGCAGCTCTGTCGCAAGTTCTAGCAGCGTGGCGGATGAGTCTAGCAGCTCCAGCGAAGAAGGCGGGACGACCGCGGTTGTGACGAAGATGCAGGCTGTGGCTCCGATGCGCTATGTCGCAAGCGATGCCCGCCTCGAAATTTTCGCCGAAAATGTCCGCAGGTTCGATATCGTTAGCGTGAACGGACATGTCCTTCTTTCTACTGAAGCAGTGCCGCAGTCGAGTGTTGACCTGAGTAACCTTAAGCCGGGAGTTTACCTGGTGCGCCTGGTGGCAGGCGGCAGGGCCTACCAGCAGAAGATTGTGAAAAGGTAAAGAGTCGCATAGTTCTTGTCGCGCCTTTCTGAGGTGTTTGGACTGCGCGGGAACTTTGTGTGGAGTGGCGCACGGATGCATAAGTGTCCGTGCGCTTTTTGTATAAAGACGATAGGCGTATTTCTATTTCATACTTTCCTGAATTTTTGCAATAACTTCTCGTTCTCAAGTCCAAGCCAGGATATTGTTTATTGTGTAACTCCTTTGCCTCCTTAAATTCGGGGGTGATACGTGCGGAATAGATAACTGCATTGACTCCCTTCGCGCGCATTGCCGCATATTTCAAAACATCAATAGTTGCAAAAGGGTCTATAAATACTACAGACCGTTTTGCTGACTTTACCAAATCAGCGATTAGTACAAATCCGTCAAACCGAGTTCCCGTTGCCAGGATGCCTCCCGTAGGAGTTTGTGCGGATTTTACGAAGAAATCAATATGCTTTTCGACTGCGGAAAGACGAGAATCTTGTTCAGCGACATCTCGTTTAACATTTTCAATTTCGGCATTTTGCTTTTCGATCAACTGCCGCTGTTCTTGCAAACGATCTGCAATCTGCAAATCGGTAGCGATCTTGTGCTGGTTTATTGCGTAGCCCTTAAGCATGTAGTCTTTCAGAACCTGATTCGCCCAACGACGGAATCTTACGCCCGTTTTACTATTGACGCGATAGCCAATAGATATAATCATATCAAGGTTATAGAAATCTATGCGTCTTGCGACGTTCCTTTGTCCTTCTTTTCGAACTACTCGAATTTTTCGAGTAGTTGAAACGTGATCTAGTTCATTCGGCAAATGTTTCGAATACCCAATAGAAAAAGATTTGTCTACTCATTTCAAAGCAGACTTTAATGATGTAGCTTCTTTAAATTATTTTCTACGTCTGTCAAATCAAGGACGTTCATTCAAACAGATTTGCAATATAAAAGATAGAATCTATTCTGCCCAAAATTTCAATCAAGTTATTCAAATCTTGCAACCGAATCTTATCGTGTTCGCGTCTCGATTTGTTTATGACTGCGTTGCTTGGAAAGACGATTATTATCAAGCTTGCAAAGAAAAATTTGAAGATGTTGCTAAAAGAATGAACATAAAATCCATTTGGACTAAGCATCCGTCACGAGGTGGTTGGCACAAACCAGTAATTGGCGGGAAAAAAAATAATCAAATTTTCGTAGAATTCCTTGAAGAAAATTGGATGAAGTAATTTCTTGGAAAATTAGGGCGGGCCTATGCCCGCCCTTTTGCGTTAGGCCTCCAGCCACTTGCAGTTTTACTGCTTAGTGGCTATGGTCCCCTTTAGGGGAGGGCGTCGCACGAATGTGGCGAGACGCGCAGCGGCTCGATGAGCCGAGCGAGTTCGGCGAGCAGCACCCGACCCGGCACCCTTCGGTTTGTTTTGGAGCCTTTGCCGGGGAACGCCCCAAAATGAATTGTTGCTTAATATAAACCTTTTTTAATAAACTGGTAGGGAAATGTGTAGCAGAACGGCTCCGCAATCGCGGAGCCGAATGGTTTGAAAGTCTGGGGTTGCTTACTTGATTGCAAGGGCTGTTTCTACATTTTTCTCGGAAACTCCGATTGAGCGCAAGAAATCCGCCATCTTGGAGTCGCGGGCCGCATTCGCAGCGTCGTTCCTCTCGCGTTCCTGCTTGGCTCCTTGTTCAATGCCCTGCTTGATGAAATCCTTCCCCTTGTCCGTGTTCTGCCACTTGAGCAGACGCATTGCAGCCTCGCGGAAGGTAATTTCGAATTTCCTTTCGTCCCAAATATACTTCATCGCAGTGAGAGCGACAAGAGTAAACGGCGAGGTCTTGCTTTACGGATGAGACGGAATTACGAAGATTCTCTGATTTTCTGAATAATATCTTCGGGGTAGTTGGAAACTGCTGCGATTTTTTCATTGGAATCGCCAAGATTAATCATAGCCTTGATCCAATCGCGATCCCTTGCGGCAATCTTTTCGGCAAGCTCTTCTTCTTCAACTTCGGCGATGGACTTGTAGCCGTAAACTTCACTGCATTTCTTGAAATCCATTTTGAATTGCTCCTTGGCCTCGCCGTTGAACCACTGCTTCAAATATACAAATGTTTGGGACAAAAAGTCTTCTGCCTCGTCATGTGGGAGCGACTTGAGACCGGCCATGGCCGCCTTCAGGTGCTTTTTGAGCTTTTCTCCGTTGAAAACATACTTCAGTGCGACCAGCGCGAGCGCAATCTTGGGCGAAATCTGCGGAATTTCATAGTCCTCGAAAATGTCGCTCACGTCAACGACTTCCAACAAGAACGGCAATCCAATCTTGTGGTAGTATTCGGGATAGTTCGGGAACATAACTTCCTTTTCGACGTGCCAAGGTTCCTTTCCGTTGTAGAGAATGATTGCAACCGTCGGAATGTTCTTCTGATTGCGGAACATAATTTGAAACCAGTACTTTACCAGCTGGGGAATGATTCCCGTATCGGGATAGCTCTTATGTTCTTCGATAAAGCCAACGAGAAGTTCTGCCTGCTTGGGTTCGTCGCTTGCAATCTTTACGGTGAAGGCCAAATCGCTGTCGCCGTGGGTGATTGTATCGCTGTATGCTTCGGAGATTTCTTGTAATGTGTCAAGATTTACCGTCGCAAGGAATTGCGCCAGGTTGCTGTTTTTACGAGATGCAAGGCGAAGAAGTTCCGCAGTCCGTGCGGGATCTTTCAGCACCGAGCGGACGTAAGGGTCGTGCGAAAATTTTTTTGTCATGGATGTAACTCCGTTAAGTTCAGGAGTGCAAATCTGAAAAGGAAAAATGGCCGTTTTCATAAAAAAGCGATTTTTGCAAACAACTGTTTGCAGCAACTAACAAGTTGTCAACACAAGAAAAATTTACATCAAAAATGGTCTATAAAATCAAGGGGTGCCTTATCTGTTATGACGGCTTTGCTTTTGGGATGACTCTTGCCAAAAATCCCTACATTTATTAACTTTCTGCACATGAACAAGATTTTGGATCTACGACTTATTAACCTACTAGGACGTGCTCTCGGAGCGAACGCCGGTTTTTAAGCATAGGTTCAAGACGATTTTAGAGTTTTAACCCAAGGATTTAAACCATAAGGCCCGCTCCAATAAGGATGCGGGCTTTCGTTTTTGAGTCAAATTTCTATTTTTTAGACGAAAAATGAGCTTGCCGCCTTATTGGAGAGGCAAGGAGATAAAAGATGAACGAGAATAAGAACACGATTGAAAGACAACCCTTCTTTTACGACGTCACGCTGCGTGACGGTAACCAGGCTCTTCCGAAGCCCTGGAACAATGCCCAGAAAAAGGACGTGTACCTGCAACTCTTGAAACTCGGCGTGCAGGGTGCCGAAGTCGGTTTCCCGGCTTCGTCCGAAATGGATTTCGAATCGTGTAAGGAACTTGCCCAGCTGACCGCCAAGATGGCCGAAGAAGGCGACGAGGTCGCGAAGCGCATCGTGGTCTCTGGCTTGGCCCGCTGCGTGGAAAGCGACATTCAACGCTGCTGGGAAGCGGTGCAGTACGCTCCGCATCCGCGTATCCATACCTTCCTGGCGACAAGCCCCTTGTCTATGGAACATGTGCTGCACATGACGCCGGAACAGGTGAAGGAGAAGGCTGTTCATTGCGTGAAGTTTGCGAAGTCGCTCGTGGGTGACAAGGGCGATGTGGAATTCAGCGCCGAACACTTTGGCGACTGCCTCGAAAACATGGATTTTGTGATTGACGTGCTGAAGGCCGTGGTCGAAGCCGGTGCGACGACCATCAACCTGCCGAATACGGTCGAACGTTATCGTCCGTTCCTGTACGTGAATCAAATCAAGCAGGTGTACGAAGCCCTGCCGAAGAATATCACGATTTCAGTCCACTGCCACAACGACTTGGGTATGGCAACGGCTGCGACCGTCGAAAGTTTCTTCGTGGGTGCGACCCAGCTGGAAGTCGCGCTGAACGGCCTGGGCGAACGCTGCGGCAATACGAACTTCTACGAAGTCGCAGTCGCGCTGCACAACTCCGGCGTGAATACGGGCCTGCACATGGAACGCATTTATGAAACGGCTATTCTCATTTCGCAGTGGTCGGGTATCAGCATCTATAGTCGCGCCCCGCTGATCGGCGCCGAAGCCATCGTGCACCGTAGCGGCATCCACCAGGATGGCGCCTCCAAGACGAAGGACATGAAGAAGGGCGCCTACCGCCCGATCGACTACTCCATCATCGGTCGTCACCAGAACGATTCGCTCAGCTTTACGAGCCAGAGTGGCCGTACCGCCGTGTACGAAATCATCACGAAGTTCGGCTACAAGATGTCTCTCGCCGAAGCCGCTGAACTGCAGCCGATTCTGAAGGCCTGCAGCGAAAAGGAAGGCGAACTCTCTGCCGAACGCGTGCTGGATGTGTTCCGCGAACATTTCGTAAATGTGAACGGCCGTCTGGTGTTCAACAACATCGAGGTCATTCCCGACGAGAACCGCTTCATTTTCCACTTCAAGAAAGATGGCGAATCTTTGGTAAAGTCCGTGACGGCCGAAGGCCCGATCGAGGCTGCCCTCATGCTCATGCGCGAAATTGGCATGCCGGTCGAACTCGTGAAGTATCGCCAGCTCGTGGTTCCCGAAAAGGACAAAATGTGGGCGGGCCGAGGCCTCAGCCGCATGCTCTTGAAGGCAGGTGATGTCGAGGTCGAAGGTCGTGGTGTGTCTAGCGATACGCTCAAGGCCAACATGCGCGCACTCTTCGGTGGCGTGAACCTGCTGTATAAGAAGTAACCTCTGGGAGGCCATTATGCTTGACCAACTGAAACGCCCTTTCAAGAAACGCTACGACAAGGTCCGCACTTATGCGGGGAACTTTGCCGGGCCCGTCAAGGAATCCGCGTCCAAGTTGTTCGCGATGCTCCCGAAGATGGAAGCCTTTGCGGGTTCCGAGGATTTGGCGGGCGAGAATGCTGAAGGTGCCGTTGTCGATGCCGCAGCAAAGCCGACGGGCCTCAAAGGCTTTGTCGCGAAGTTCAAGGATTTCAAGAATTCGCTCAAGGGGCTTTCGGACTTGCAGAAGCTGATTCTTTTGACGATTGCAGTGGTGCTCCCGGCGGGCATCATTATTGCGGTTGCACTCGCGGGATTCCTGCGCAGAAAGAAGTAGTGCTTTCTGTGGTGGTTTAGGAGGAAACAAGTGAATACAGAATTGAATATGAAAAAAACGAAGCAATTCGTTGCTTCCGCTCTTGTGCTTGCATTTTCTATTGTGCTTGCTGCGTGCGGTGGCGAGAGCTCGTCGAGCCCGAATTCGGGTAATACGATTGATCCAAGCGACAAGAACAAAGTTAATGGCGGCAACGGTGGTGATGACAAGGTGGCTTCCGTGTGCGGCTTTAAAAAGTCCGATAACGTGTGGAAGTTCTCCTACTCTACATGGAACATTTCCGAAGAATATACCTGGGTCGACGAATCTACGGTGAATTTCAAGGAATATATGAATGCCTACCACATGGACGAGGATGACACGACCTATACGGATGTGGTGCGTGACGAGTTCTTCGACCGCATCATGGAACGCTGCCTCGATTTGAACGACTTGCTGGATGAATCCGAATCGGGCGAGGATTGATGCTCTCTTCCCGCTTGCCTAAAGATCTGTCGCCGTCTCCGTTCTTTGCTGAACTGGAGCGCGTAAAGGCACAGGTGTCCGCTGAAACAGCTCGCGGTGAAGGCCTCCCATTTATCGACATGACGGTGAGTTCGCCTGTGAAGGCGGGGCTGCCGGTGGAAATGGACGCGGCGGTGGAGTCAGCTCGAAGCGGCTTTGGTTGCTGGAATCCGGATGCGGCGGGGTGGAAGTCGGCACGCGAGGCGGTGGTGGAGTACTACCGCGAACGTGGTGGTAACTTTACGGCAGGGCAGATTCTTTTGACGGCGAGCACTAGCGAAGCGTACTCTGTTTTGTTCAAGACATTCTGCGATCCGGGCGATGTCATCTTGACGCCGATGCCGGGGTACCCGCTCTTGGATACGCTTGCGCAACTGGAACATCTGGAATGTGCGCCCTATTTTCTGCAACTTAGACGAGAGAACGCTCGTAAACTCGCTACAGACGAGAGACGAGAGGGCGCGGCGTTTAGATTCGTTCTCGATACCGACAGTTTGCTGGCCGCTCCTGAAAAAGCGAAAATCGTGCTGCTGGTTTCGCCGCACAACCCGACGGGACATTGCGTTTCCCGCGAAGAATGGAATGCGGCAGTCCGCTTCTGCGAAGAGAACGACATGGTTCTCGTGGTCGATGAAGTCTTCGGCGATTATGCGCTTACGGATAAAGTAAAACGCACGTGGGAGTATGTTTTTGGATTGTGTCCTCCTGAACCGTCGTTGTCGCAATCTTCGCCTTCCAAGTCATTCTCGACCGAAGGGAGGGAATCCATACATTGCAGGTTTAATGATTTTTGGGATGCTGGCGGTAACGACCTCATCAATCTCCCCGAAGACGGTCCCAAGTGTCCGATATTCTGGCTGAATGGCTTGAGTAAGGCCGTTGGCTCGCCGCAACTTAAGCTCGGCTGGATGGCGTTCTACGCCCCGCGTGAACACTTCGAAGAAATCCGCGCGGCACTTGAGTTTGTGGAAGATGCCTACTTGAGTGTGTCCGCTCCGGCGCAGGCTCTCGGCTCCGCGCTCCTCAAGCAGTCCGCCGCTTACGAATCGCGCGTCAAGGAACGTCTCTTGCAAAACTGGCAGACGCTCCGCGAAGCTTTCCCAGCGAAGTACTGTCCCGAAGTTCTGGGCGGCTGGTATGCGGTCGTGCGTCTCGGCGAAGACGACGAGGATCTCACGCTTCGCTTGCTCCGCGAAAAGCATGTGCTGGTGCAGCCAGGATTCTTCTTCGATTTTGACGAGGACGGCTGGGTGGTAATCAGCTTGTTGCAGGAACCTGCAATATTTAAAGAAGCGGTCCGCCGCATGGCCGACCGCTAAATTCCGATTTATTTTGCCCTGCGCAAGTGGTCCTGCGCGAGGCTTTTTCTTTTAGAAACTAGAGCTCCGGAACATCTACGTCGTAGCTTGCCTTGTGGCCTGCTTCGTCGACGATCTTGATGTTGAAGGTGCCGCCTGCTTCGGGGAGCTTTTCTCCTTCGATAACGATTTCGCGGGGTTCGGAATCATATTCTGCAGCGACCCATTTCTTACCGACCGTTACGGTGATGGAATTGCCGTCGGCAACTCCGTCGTACTTGAACATCAGCGGAATTCGGAGCGCGGGCTGGCGGATACCACCGATAAACATGTCACCCCAGTAGGGGAATCCGAGTGTCGGAGCCTCTTCGTTGTTGATGTTTGCGATGTCGCGCAGTTCGTTGGTCGTGGCGCAGCGGTTCTTGCCCTTGGTCTGCTTGCTGAAGATGAACCAGTTGCGGCTCGTTTCGCCTAGCCAGTAGAGCGGGTGGTTGTTTTCGCTGTTCTCGACGCAGACTGTCCAATCCTTGAGTTGCATCCCCTTCGGGTGGAATTCCAGGAAGTCGAGACTGTCGGTATGGGTACGCGTGACAGCGAGTATCTTTTTCGTTGTGTCGCGTCCGGTGGGAATTCCCGTGATTTTTTGCGTGACGCCGATGTCGCCAATTTTTGTGGTCCAGTTGACGCTCTTTTGATACTGGTTGAAGGAATAGATGGCGATGGTTTCGTCGACCGCCTTGCCGTCGCCGGTGGAGCCTGCGTCGGCCGTGTAATGGATGTTCGTCATTTCGGGGTAGATTTCGAGAAGCCGTCCGACAGTGATGGGCCTATGCTTGAACGCCTTGCACATGTCTTCTTCGATTACCTGGTCCTTGGCAAGTGCGGTGAACTTCATCCCGTTTTCGCAACGGAACAGGTCTAGCATCGGGCGGCTGAGGAAGGTGAACAGGGGAGAGGTCTGCACCTTGGTGAGCTGGAGCGGCTTGTCGCTCTTGCAACGACCGTGGAAGGTGAACTTCTTGCTGGTCGTGTTGCCGTTGAAGTCTTCCACTTCGAGCCTGTAGGTCGAAAGTGGGGCGAGTTTCGCGTTGATGACGTGCCAGTCGCCGGCGGTATCGGCTTCTTCTGCCCACAGGAGCTGATCGCGAATCTGCGACATCCTGCTGTAGCGGAGCGTGTCGAGCCTTTCGTCAAAAATCTTTTCATCGTAGCGCCATACCGTGATGCGGCGGACCGACATCGGGTTGTCCTTGGGTTCGCGGCTATAGTCGGCAACCTTCACGGCCATGCTCAAGTTGAATTCGTTCTTGACCGGAGTTTCGACGCAACCCTTGTCGATTGCTTCGGGGGTAGTGATGGCGAGGTGGTTGCCCTGCCATACGGCGATGCCGAAAATTTGCGGGGCAATCGTGTCCGTGACAACAACGCCTGCAAGCACAGGGTTGATGACGCGGTCGTTGTCTAGGCGCACTTCTAGGTGGAGGTGCGGGTTACCGATTCCGGTGCTGCCCGCGAAGGTCAGCGTGTCGCCTTTCTTGTAGCTTGTTCCCGGTTTGACGATGACATCGTTCTTCTTGGAGGAATACTGCTTCTTGATAATCTGGTCGTCCAGTTTGCCGAAGCTGCTCTGGTGTGCGAAAGCCCAGGTCTTGCCGCTCTTGCCCTTGAAGAGCATCAGCTTTCCGTAGTGGAAGGGCGATACGCGAAGCTCGACTACCTTGCCGTCTTCGGGAGCGTAGATCGGCCAGCCCTCTTCCATCTGGGTGGAATAATCGAAACCGGCGTGGTAACGGGTTCCGCGGTTTTCTCCGAAACTCGAAGTCAAATAGGCGTCGCGTTCAAACGGACGGTAGGTCGGCTCTTCCGGCTTAAGGACCGTCTTGGTCTCCATTCCGTCGGCATTGTCAATGCCATTGTCCTTTTGAGGAACGGTTTTGTCGCCGAAGTCGGTCGTAGAGACTTTTCCGCCGGATTTTGCCTTGATGCAGTCCTCATAGGCGAAAGCGTCCATCGCTTCCGCATCGCATTCCTCTGCGTATGCAGGGGAGAGCAGGGCGAGGCACCCGACGATGCCGAGAATCGTTTTTTTGTTCGTAATTTTGGTAAACTTATTCCAAATCGTATTCATGGAATAAAAGATACAAAATTCTTACAAGTTTGTCTGCGATGGTTTAGCTCGCAACTAGGAGAAGACTAGTGTTTCTTCTTTTTCTTCTTGTCCTTGGGCGGCGTGTAGTTGGAACCGACGGCGCCGCCGTTGTTCTGCTTGCGGGCCATGTCGCCGACCTTCTTGAACATTTCCTTCATGGTTTCGTACTGCTTGAGCACCGCGTTCACGCGACCGATTTCGGTGCCGGAACCTTTGGCCACGCGAGCCTTGCGGCTGCCGTCCAGAATCTGAGGTTTCTTGCGTTCTTTCGGGGTCATGGAGCTGAGCACGGCTTCCACGTAAACGAGTTCCTTTTCGTCAATCTGGTCGATCGGGAGCTTGTTCAGGCCCGGAATCAGGCTCAGAATGTCCTTGATGCGGCCGAGCTTCTTGATGGTGCGCAGCTGGTTCAAGAAGTCGTTCAGGTCGAAGGTGTTGTTGAGAATCTTCTTCTTCAGGTCCTTCGCGTCTTTTTCGTCGATGACCTGCTGTGCACGCTCCACGAGGGTAACCACGTCGCCCATGCCGAGGATTCGGCTGGCCATGCGGTCGGGGTGGAAGAGTTCGATTTCGGGGAGTTTTTCACCCACACCGATAAAGCAGATAGGCACGCCCGTCATCTTCTTGATGGAAAGTGCCGCACCGCCACGGGTGTCACCGTCCATCTTCGAGAGGCAAACGCCGGTGAACGAGAGGCGCTGCCAGAAGGTTTCGGCCACGTTCACCGCTTCCTGACCGATCATGGCGTCGGCCACGAACAGGATTTCGTCCGGGTGAACAGCGTCGCGGGCCTTTTCGAGTTCCTGCATCAGCTCTTCGTCGATCTGCAGGCGGCCTGCGGTATCGTAAATCACCAGGTCAAAGCCGTTGTCCTTGGCGTACTGGTAACCGTGCTTGATGATTTCGACCGGGTTGCCCTGGCCTTCGTCGTAAACGGGAATGCCGATAGACTTGCCGAGCACTTGCAACTGCTTGATAGCGGCGGGGCGGTACACGTCAGCGGCCACCAAAAGCGGCTTCCTCTTCTTTTTGCTGCGCATCCAGAGGGCGATTTTGCCGGCGAAGGTTGTCTTACCCGAACCTTGCAGACCGACCATCATGATGCCGACCGGAGCAGGGCCAGAGAGGTTGATTTCCTTGGTTTCGCCACCCATCACGGCCACGAGTTCATCGTGGATGATTTTCACAATCTGCTGACCGGGGGTCACCGAGTTCAGCACTTCGGATCCGAGGGCCTTTTCCTTGACGGCCTTTACGAAGTCGCGGGTCACGTTGAAGTTCACGTCGGCTTCGAGGAATGCGCGGCGCACTTCGCGCAACGATTCGGCGACATTTTCTTCGGTGAGCTTGCCCTGCCCGCGCAGGTTCTTGAGAGTAGATTCTAGAGAGTCAGTCAGCTGTGAAAACATAGTAGCGCAAAGATAGAAAATAGAACCAGAAAAAATTTCTATTTTCAGGCTAACAGCGAGGTTTTTATGTCTTTCAAGCAGATTTCTCCCGAAGAACTGAACCAGAATCCGTTTGTCGCCATCGGCAGCGAATGGATGCTTATCGCCGCCGAGAAAGGTGGCAAGACGAACGCCATGACCGCAAGTTGGGGCGGCGTGGGCATCATGTGGGGTAAGCCCGCTGCATTCGTGTTCATCCGCCAGACGCGCTACACCAAGGAATTCGTGGATGCTGTCGACCACTTTACGCTCAATTTCTTCGGAGGAAAGTTCAAGAAGGAACTCGGCTACTTTGGCCGTGTCTCTGGCCGCGACGAAGACAAAATTGCAAAGACCGGTATGGCGGTGACCACCCTCGACAACGTACCCGTATTCAATGATGCGACAACCGTGTTTGTGTGCCGCAAGATGTACACGCAAAAGCTCGACGAAGCGGGCTTCATCGATCGGAAAGTCCTGGAACAGAACTACGAAATCGGCTCCAGCGATTCCATGCATTCCATCTACATCGCCGAGATCGAGAAGATCCTTGTGAAGGAATAGTCCTTGACAAATAAAATGGAAGAATCTATTTTCAAATAGATGAATTTGAACGATTGTACAATTCTTTATCATGGCAGTAATGTTCAGGTTGAAAAACCGGAACTTCGTCCATCTACTCATGCCCTTGATTTTGGGGCTGGTTTTTATACCACACTAAATCTTGAACAGGCGAAGAACTTCGCTTCGAAAGTGGCTGAACGCGAACATTCATCGAATGCGATTGTGTCTGTTTACAAGGTCGATTTGGAAAAACTGAAAAGTTCTTTGCAAGGTCTTTGGTTTGAGAGCCCTACAGAAAAATGGCTTGATTTTGTAAGTGATAATCGCAATGGAAAAATTGTTGATTCTCACTATGACTTTGTTTTTGGTCCTGTAGCGAATGACACTATTTTTAAGACGTTTATTGCGTATCAGAATGGAGTTCTGAGTAAAAAGGAAACCGTTGAACGGCTGAGAGTGAAGAAATTGTACAATCAGTTGGTGTTTAAAACTGCTGCCGCTGTTGAATATTTATCTTTTGATCGTTCATTTTCCGTGAAGGTTTGATATGCCCGACGAAGAATTCAAGGCAACATTGCAAATGCTTGTTCCAATGGTTGTTGTAACTATTTGCAAGCAATATGGCATGGAAGAATTTGAAGCACTGCATGCTTTATATGCGTCGCAACTGTATAGTGACCTTGAACGAGAACGGACAAAACTTTGGCATTTGAGTCCGCTTGCACTGGCTGAATTGTGGCATCAAGAAGTTACAACAGGCAAAATTGTTTACCCGGAGGAAGCATGAGTATTGAAATGGAATTCGGGATTTGCTGCTTGGAAGAATACAAGTTCTTGCACAAAATGACGGGTCGTGCCACTATGGAACTGTTCAAAAAGTTTGGCGTGATGGATTATTTGATCCGCCATTACGATGCATTGCACACAACGGGTTTTGCCTATTGTGTGCAGGATATTGATAAATACATCAAGAGTCGGTCGGCATAGTCAAACATCTATGTCGGAATCGAAATCATATTGGAATTTCCCGTAGGTCAAGGCCATCATCCTCAATACCCATTGCTTCGGTTACGGTTCCCCAGTTCTCCGTCCGCCAATTGGAGCGCATACAAGTGTTTTCGTACCAATCAGGACAGTCTCCGCTGAACATTTCCTTCGTCCATCCAGATGGTAGTTGTGACTGTGATATTCATGGGAAATAATTTTACCGATGCTTAAACAATGTTTTCTTATTCAAACAAGGCGTTGATTTCTTCGCTAGTGAATTTTGAGTCAACAAACATATCTGTGATATCGGTTCCGGATTTCCATTTTTTTGTGAGATTCCATTTTCTGATGTCGCCATGGAATTGAGAATGGCTAAACATATGATCCATATCTGTTACGTTGGATACATCCCAATTGCTTATGTCTCCGTTGAATTGCGAATGTGAAAACATTTCACACATGCTAGTTATATTCGATACATCCCATTGACTGATGTCTCCATTGAATTTTGAATGGGAGAATATTCCAGAACTAAAAATGCCCTTACTTGCGCACATTTTTTTTACCTTGGAAACATTCCACTTGCTTATGTCTCCATTAAATAGGGAATCATAGAATAAGCCCGTCATGTCTGACACATTAGAAACATCCCACTTACTTATGTCGCCGTTGAATTGTGAGTCGTAAAACATTTCGCTCATATTTTTCACATTAGAAACATTCCACTTACTTATGTCTCCATTGAATGGATTTTTATCGGGAAAGAATGGGTCGCTAGCTCCTTTAAACATCTCACTCATGTCTGTTACTCTAGAAACATCCCATTTACTGATATCTCCATTGAATTTACAGGATGAGAACATTCCATGCATATTCGTCACGTTAGACACGTTCCAATTGCTGATATTCCCATTGAAATTACTGATGTCAACGTTGTCTAAAAATGAGCTTTTGAATAGATTGCTCATGTCGGTAATTTGCGAAACATCAATGAAATTTAGATCGCAGTTTGGGCCGTTTTTTTCAATAGTTTCTTTGATTAACTTCTGAAGTTCTGTTTTGTTTTTTGGCTGAACCCCTGAAGTCTTTGTTTCTGCACTCTTGGGGGTGACAATTGGATTGCTCAAGACTTCCGGCTTCATCTCATTTTTTGGAGATGCTTTTGAAATGATTGAATCAAATTCATCTTCGTTAGTCTTGTTGTTGAATAATTTGCTAAAAAATGACATGATCGCGTTCTCCCTGTGGTTTATTGCTTTTTATATTTTCTTTCTAGTTTAGCTTGCTTTTTTATAAAATCCCGTCCTATTGTGTTCTGACAACCATAACACATTCTTTTGATGATGTCCTTTTTTTGTATGGGGTTTCCGTCAATATACTCTTGTTCAAAGGTTCTAATGGGATTTTTGTCTGCATTAAATATTTTTTTGCAGAAATCGCATTGTACGTCGATTGCGTCCTTGATGCAGCGGATGGAACATGCGTAATATTGCCGAAACTGATTTTCATTAAAAGTGTATTCTTTGTTATGAATTCTGTACTCCACAATATCGTTTTGTGGTATATATACTCTTTCACTATCAATGCGTAGAACATTTATTTCAGCATTAATCCAAAATACGGCACTATCGCCTAGAAAAACAAATTTTCTATAATCTCCTCTAAATTCATCAACACTGGGATAAATATCTTTTTTCCATCCGCGAAATCCCGAAGGAATAGCATTAAAACCATATGAGTCTATACCATCGTCCCAATCTTCGGAGTGTAAAGCGTCTGATCCGTTATAATTTTTTTCGATAAACGCTATCATTTTCTTGGTTTCTTCTTCTGAAGGAAGGTGCCATCCCGGTGGAACCGCTTCCTTAGCACATTCCCATTCGTATAATCGTCCGTATTTTTCAGTATTGTCTTTATTCTTGTCATATGGGTAAGACGCGCCTTTGGATGGGCGGTATCTCAAGTTCTCAGCCATCCAAATTTGGTCGCCAATCTTGCAGGTCTTATAAACTTGACCGTCGCGCGGGTCGGTGAATGTTTCTTCTGTGTCGCTTGATTTGTTGTTGTCAACAATGTTTTCTTTTGCTGAACTGCTTTCGTCAGTACTATTCTTAGGCTCCGCTTTCTCTACAGCTGGGGCGGCTACATCCTGTGGTGCACCGCAGCTAAAACAGAACTTTGCGTTATTTGGTAGTTCTGCTCCGCATTTGACGCATTTTTTATTTTGCGAAACAGGGGTCCCGCATTCCATACAGAATTTTGCAGCCTCATCAAGTTCGGCTCCGCATTTAGAACATACTGGCATATAAATATCCTTGAGAATATTGTTTGGTTGGTTTAATTACAATCACTTTCTATAGCTAATTCTTCTTTCAAAACTTTCTCTTCTTTTCTTAATAAATCGAACTCTCCTGCTTTATCAAGCCATTGTTGATGCTCTTTCTTGAAAAATTGTTTAGCGTCTTTCAAGTCAGATGGAGTTATCTGTGTGTAATAGCTAGATGCGATAGTGAAAGGCTTTGATTTAATCTTGTTGTCGATGAACTCAATTGCATTGTCGCCAACTTCATATATAACGACATCTTTATTGACCATATCCCTGATTTGAGCTAAACTCAAAGTCATTTCTTTCTTTTTTTCTTGAATTTCTTCTAATTCTTCTTGCTTGCACATTATTGTGTTCCTTTTTTCTGGCAAAGGCATTTACTTGTCTGTATGGCATGATAAAAATCTCGAAGGTTGCGTCCAACTTTCGGGATTCACATAATGCATGGCTGTTTACTTAATGCTGTTGCAGGATTTCTGCGAGCCTTTTTCGTCAAAGGTGTAGGCGAAGTTGCCTCTTTTTACGGTGACTGTTGTCGAAGTGTATCCCATAAGTTCGCCTGTGATGCAGGCTGTCTGGGAATTCTTTTCGTTCTTCACGTAAACGAAGTTGCCTTTTTGGATTGCGACTGAAATCATAATGGACCTCTTAAGGTTTATTGTTTTGCTCCGTTTTGTTGAATGTGCCGGATGGAGCGTGTCAGGCGCATTTTTGAAAATCTTACTTGTACCAAGATGGTCGGGTGTCTCCCCAGCCAAAGTAATTGATGTACTTGATGTTTGGGTACTTTGACCGCAAAATTTTTTCGGCTGAAGTTCGGTTAAGGCAGCCCAGTTCAATGCAATCGAGTGCATATCCAGGAACGTGTTCGATACAAAAGTGAAACCAGTGCTTCAAGATCCACTCCTTGTATGGTAAATGTTGAAAAAACACCCCATGCGAATACGGGCGTCAAACACGCCTTGGATGGCGTTGCCTTGTATAAATTTTGTGAGTAAACTAAAATTTACTAGGGGGGGGGTAGTTGGTTTAACGGACGCTTGTAGTCCAAGGCCGTTACGCTATAAACTACGCTGTTGTTGCCAAATACTTCCATGTAAAGAAATATACATTATTTTTTTGAAAGAGGAGGCGAAAAGAGGGGATAATTATTTTTTTGGAAAAAAAGGCGAGCGGGCGACCGCGCTTGCGCGGGCATTTGCGAGCCGCAGTAGTCAAGTGATTCTGTTATTTATCATAACAGAATCACAAATTTCTGCGAGCATGCGTTCATGCGTGCAGACTTCGGGTGATACGCCCTCAATAGAACCGGTGCTGTAAAAGCTCGTGCAGGCACATTCGTGCGCGCAGCAGCGGTAGCGTATGTCGCAGCCTTCGCATTCTTTTTTGTCGTTATCCAAGAACTGTCTAATTTGTTCGCTAGCGTCTTCGTTGAATCCGGTAAAGACGTTGCCTTGTAAGTAAGGTGGTTTCTCGTTCGAGGTAATGAACCTGGTGCACGGGAACATATTGCCATTGGTAGCGACGCCAATGGCTCCGTTGTATACATGGCAAGAATATTGCCTATACCGTAAATTCGCAAGGTATAACTTGATTTTGTCTTGAATCGTGCCAAGGAACATCTTGTCACCTTTTTCGCGGCACTCCTTCCAGTACAAAGCCATCTTCTGGTATTGTAGGGCGAGTCTGTCAAAGTCTTCGCCGGTCCACTTGCCGTCAAAGTCAACGCTTGTGGTAAGGCTCCTGAATCCCTGCTCATGCAGCCACTTGACGCTGTCGGCAAGCGTTTCTATGTGGGCGCGCGTCACCGTACTTAAGGCGACAGCGCCTAACTTTACGAATCGCGGAATGTTCTTTTCGATTTCCTTGAAACTTCCGCAGCCATTTACGGTACGGCGAGCAATGTCGTGGTGGTACTCCGGGCCATCGAGTGAAAGGTAAATGCGAAAATGCTCCCGCTCGCAAAAGTCAAAGAAAGCATCGTCAAAGAGCGTGCCGTTGGTGTTGACGGCAAAGTTGAGCTTGAAGTTACTGGGCGCTTCGCCTTTGTCCATGGCCTCGGCAAGGAATGCCTTGGCTATGTTCACACCCTTGAAAATGGCGTCCTTGCGCAACAATGGCTCGCCACCGAAAAAGGTGATGTTCAGATAAGTCTGCTTGAAAAACAGACTGCGCTCTAGCCCCACGCGAATCGCCTGCTCGAGCGTTTTGTCATCCATCACGTTATGGCGTGCGGATTGCGTGTCCTTGTAATAACAATAGGAACAGCGCAAGTTGCACTGTTCCGTAAGGCATAGAACTAAGTTCATCCGGCGATGTCGCTGCGTTCGTAAGTGGAAACCATGCTTGCGGCCATGCAACCGTCTTCGTTGTTACACATGTGAACCTGGATGCACCACGGGTCGTTGTCCGGGCATACTTCATGTATATCGACGGACGAACTGGAGGGCTGTTCCACTTCGCTCGAAGAACTTTCTTCTTCGATAAAGATGGGGTCGCCTGCGAGCGGTACCGGTTCTTCAGCGGAGCTGCTTTGTGCTTCCTCTTCTGAAGAAGAACTGGAGTTCGGACCGTAAATGTCTTCGTCGGTGGGTGCGGCGATGGTACCCGCTTCAGGGGGTGGATACGGTTCTTCAAACGATGAACTGCTCAAAGGTTCTGCTGCAGACGACAGCGCTTCAACGGCCGAACTGCTAAGAGCTTCGTGGCTCAGGGGAATATCGACAACGCTTGAACTGCTCGGAGTTTCGTTTTCGGGAGCCCCAGTTTCAGGATTCTGAGCGGGGGACGCGGCGGTGGCACTTTCTTCGCATGCCGTTAATGCCGCTGCGGCAATTCCAAGCGATGCTGCAATTGCGCTTTTGGCGGCGGCACTGAAACGAACGCTGTTTTTGACAATTTTCTTCTCGATTTTCATGGCAGGACTCCTCCTTTCTGGTTAAAATATATATAAACTGGCTCCCGATTTCTTCAAGAAAATCCAATCTGCAAAAACCTGTGACCAGATACAAGAAAATCCGCCCTTTCGGAGCGGATTTCCTAAAATCTAGGCGCAAGAGTTGCTGCAGTCTACAAAAACTGTCTACTGTTTACTGTCTACTGCCTACTGCGAACGCTTTGCGTTCGCTACGTCTGTTCTTCGCCGCGGAGCATGATGACCTTACCCGTGCGAATGTATTCGACGATTTCGAACTTCTGCAACAGGCTCTTGAGCGTGTCGACCTTCTGGCTGTTTCCGGTAATCTGGATAATCATCGAAGTAGCGGTCATATCCACGGTATTGGCGTGGAAGTGGTCGCAAAGCTGCAGAATTTCGGTACGCTGGTCCGGAGTGCAACGCACCTTGATGAGTGCGAGTTCCTTTTCCACGGCGTCGGTATCGGTATGGTCCTTCGCCTGCACCACGTCTACGAGCTTTTCGAGCTGCTTGATAATCTGCATCAAGATCTCGGGATTGCCGTGAGCGATGATGTTCATGCGGCTAAAGTTCGGGTCGAGCGTGGGGGAGACCACCAGGGAGTCGATGTTGTAACCACGGCGGGAGAACACGAGGGCGATACGCACGAGCACGCCCGGGCGGTTTGCAACTAACAAACTAATAGAATGTGCTTTATCCTTTAACATGGCTTATCTCCTTAGGTCGATCCCGTGGGCTTTTCAAGTTGAGTCTTCGGCTGTTCGGTAATCATGCTCGTAATCGGAGCACCGGCCGGAATCATCGGGAACACGTTGTCTTCCTTTTCGCATTCGCAGTGGATGAGCACCGGGCCTTCGTTGTATTCGAGAGCCTTCTGAATCACTCGTTCGGCATCGGCACTGCGCTTGATGCGGAGACCGAGGATGCCGTAGGCTTCAGCGAGCTTCACGAAGTCGGGGTTGCCCTTCATGTCCACGCAGCTGTAGCGCTTGTCGTAGAACATATCCTGCCACTGGCGCACCATGCCCAGGTACTTGTTGTCCATCACGAAAATCTTGATGGGGAGCTTGTGGATAGCGGCCGTTGCAAGTTCTGCTTCGGTCATCTGGAAACCGCCGTCACCGCAGAAGGTAATCACCGGCCAACCGGTGGTGTTGCCGAAAGCGGCGCCAATGCAAGACGGAAGGCCGAAGCCCATGGTTCCTGCACCGCCACTGGAGTGGAGCTGGCGCGGGTAGTTGGTGTGGAAGAACTGTGCCACCCACATCTGGTGCTGGCCCACGTCGGTCGTGACGATGGCCTTGCCCTGCGTGAGGTCGCTGACAGTCTGGATCACGTGCTGCATACGGAGACCGCCCTGCTTCGGGTAGGTCAGCGGGAAACGCTTTTTCCAGGACTGGCAGGTCTTCACCCATTCAGCGGAATCAAGCTTGCCCACGAGCGGAATGAGCTGTTCCAGAACGAGCTTGGCGTCACCGCACATGAACACATCCGGCTGCAAAACCTTGCCTTCTTCGGCGGGGTCGATGTCGATGTGCATCTTGATAGCGTCCTTACAGAACACGTCTAGCTTACCGGTAATGCGGTCGTCCCAGCGGCTACCAATCGAAAGAATCAAGTCGCAGTCGAGAACGGCCTTATTGGCGTACACGGTGCCGTGCATGCCGAGCATACCCAAAGAAAGTTCATGGTCGGTCGGGAAGGTGCCGAGGCCGAGCAAAGTGCATGCCACGGGGGCGTTCAACTTTTCGGCGAGTTCCTTCACCTGGCGGCTAGCGCCCGAAATCATGGCGCCGTGGCCCACGAGCAAGAGCGGCTTCTTGGACTTCTTCAGGTATTCGGCGGCCTTTTCGACACTTTCAGTAGAAGCGTAGCTCGGAATCCTGTAGCCCGGAAGGTCCATCTTGTCGGTGAACGGAGCGGTGCAGGGGCCTGCGGTCACATCCTTCGGCAAGTCAATGAGCACGGGGCCCGGACGGCCGCTGCGTGCGATGTGGAAAGCTTCCTTCATGATACGCGGAAGATCGTTGGAATCCTTCACCAAGTAAGAATGCTTCACGGCAGCAAAAGTCATACCGCTAGTATCGCATTCCTGGAAGGCATCCTTACCCAAGTTCGGGGTAGTTGTCTGGGCGGCAAGAACCACGATCGGGCTAGAATCCATAAGGGCGGTGTAGATACCGGTAAAGGTGTTGGTGGCGCCCGGGCCAGAAGTCACGAGAGCGACGCCGACCTTGCCGGTCTGGCGTGCGTAGCCGTCAGCCATGTGGGTGGCTCCCTGTTCGTGACGAGTGAGCACTACCTTAATATTAGAATCCAGAATGGCGTCGAACATCGGGATGGCCGATCCACCGGGATAACCGAAAATGGTATCGATTCCTTCGCGCTTGAGGCATTCGATGATCACCTCTGCGCCACTTAATGGAGAATTTGCCATAGATTTTCCTGTACTTAACGGGTTGTTGTTTTAAAAATATGCGGAAAATATAGAACGGATGACCCCTAGTGGCAAGAGATTTATGCTAAAAAACTGAAAAAAGTTGAAAATTTTTGAGAAAAATGCCGCGCTGAAAGGTACTGTTTCTGAAAAATCCTAATGTTTTTGGCTTAAATTTGAAATTTTGAACAAAAAGTTTCGTGAAAAAGTCTTGTAAAATTGATAAACTTTTGAAATTTTTGATTTTGTATAAATTAAAAACAAATGTTTTTGCTTGTAAAATTGAAAAATGTAAGTTTTAGATAATTTTCTGCAAGCCATTTCTCTCCTAGTTTCCGTCAGTCGTTGCACTCCTTCCAGGATGACGGCTCCAATTAATGTCATTCTCGACCAACGGGAGGGAATCCATTGACCTCGTTCCTACTCATTTTCTCATTTTTCTGGAGTTGTGCGTATATATAATAGGTTTAACCCCAAAAAAGGAAAAATGATGACTCAAGAATCTCTTTATATATCCTCCACGAAGGAACTCTGTGTGCCGAAACCTCTTCTTCCGCGTGAAAAGATCGAGCGGATGGGGGCTGCTTCCATGAGCAACGAGGAACTTTTGGCGTTGATTCTCGGTAGTGGCTGCCAGGATTGCGATGTTTTTGAACTTTCGAGGAATTTGGCGGACTTCCTTTCGGAAGAGACCGAAATGCCTACGCTCCAGAAGCTGCGCCGGATTCGGGGGCTTGGGCGTGTCAAGGCGACCCAGGTGCTTGCGTGTCTGGAGCTTTCGGGGCGCTATATCTTGAGCGGAAAGGCGATGTTTGTGGGGAGTCCCGAAGATATTGTCGCGCGGCTTTCTTTTTTGAAGTACGAGTCGCAGGAGCGCTTTGTGCTTGTAACCCTCGATGCCGCGAACCATGTAATCCGCGTTCACGAGCTGACCAAGGGTTTGGTCAACCGCACGCCGATTCACCCGCGCGAGGCGTTCGTGAAGGCAATCGAGGACCGTGCCGTGTCGGTGATTTTTGCGCATAACCATCCTTCGGGGGCGACGGAGCCAAGTGACGAGGACATTTCCATTACCCGTGTCCTGTGCGCCTCGGGGCGAATTCTGCAGATTCCCGTGCTCGACCATATCATTGTGGGGAAGTGCGGGCATACAAGTATCTGTCGCCTTTACCCTGAATATTTTGAAAAGACGTTTTCAACTGTAGACTAAAAAATGGGCGAAATTTCGCCATTTTGGGCACTGTTGTCACGAAAACAATGATTTTTTGTCTCTTTTTTATCTTACAAAATGTGTTTTTTTCATTAATAAGTTATATTTAGGGGAGTTAAATCGGGTTGCCGTTGTTTGGTTGGCTACCCACTATTAAGGAGTTACTATGAGAAAAGTAGCTATGGGCTTGGCCCTTGCTTTGGCGGCTTCCGCCTTTGCAGGACATCCCCAGACGATCAACAAGGAAGGCTTCGTGGGTGTGAATAAGACCCAGTCTGCCCAGTCCCTTGGTCATTCCAAACTGGTATTTACCCTCTTGGGTGACGGAACGTTCGGTAACGACATGTTCCCGAATAACGATCAAACTGGACTTGCTATTTCTGAAACGGATCTTTACGGTGTTCAGAAGAGCGCTCCGGTTGCGGACTATGTAGGTGGAAGCGCCTATATCGGTTTCGCTATCGGTATCTGGCACTACTTTGATTTGGGCGTGACGATGCCCGTCTATTATGATCAGTTTAATGCTGAAGGTGTTTATGGCGACGGCACGGGTGGTGCTGTTGTTCCGAACACCAAGGTTGGCTATGTGGGTAACCTTAAGGTGGACTTGAAGGCTCGTTTCCCGCTGCCCGAAGACCAGATTATGGATGTTGCCGTGTTCGGCGGTGTCGCTGCCGGAACGGCCAATACCGAAAAGCAGGGTCTCTGGATCCGCGAACCGGAATATGTCAACAAGAAAAACGGCATGGCCTATCCGTACGGTACCAAGAATACCACCATCAAGGGCGGTCTTGCCGTGTCTATGGACCTGAGCAAGATGGACGGCGGTGACGGATTCCCGTTCCTGTTGCACTTGAACGGTGGTTACCGCTACACGACGAACAGCGACTACATGTCGCTTCCGTTCATGAGCGCCGCTGCTGAAGTCTACTTTATGGACTTCATCTCTTTGTTCGTGGAATACTACTGGGATATCCAGCTGGACGACTACCAGGGTTGCTTTACCAATCCTCTTGATGGAAGTGAAGAATGTGTCACCAACCGCGACGGCAAGCTTGACATGAAGCAGCTGACCGGTGCTCTCGTCTTCCACCTGCCGGTGGGTGTCGACCTGCATATGGGTGCTTCTTACTACCTGGGTGGCGACAAGTTTATCAGCGCCAGCACTCTTGAAAACGGCGAACGTCCGTGGGGTGTCCAGGTGGAACGTATCCGCGTGAACCCGCAGTACACCGTTTATGGCGGCCTTACCTGGAGCGGCTACCTGCTTGCTCAGGACCGCGATGGCGACGGCGTGACGGATGATGAAGATAAGTGCCCGGACGATGTCGGTCACCGTCTGAACCAGGGTTGCCCGCTGGGTAATCCGGATGCCGACGAAGATGGCGTTTGCGATTCCTGGGTTGCTGAAAAGGGTTTCGAATCTGAATTCTCTGAAGTTTGCGAAGGCATCGACCAGTGCCCGAACGAAGCTGGCGAAGGCGACGATGGTTGCCCGCTTGACAATCCGGATGCCGATGGTGATGGCGTTTGCGACGCATGGGTTTCTCAGAAGAAGTTGCTCAAGAAGTTTGCTGGCGTTTGCGAAGGCATCGATGAATGCCCGAGCCAGGCCGGTTCTCCGAACTTCAACGGTTGCCCGACCAAGAAACCGGACCCGGATGAAGACGGTCTCTGCTCTCCGTGGGTCACCGACGAAGGTGTGCTGAATGAATTTGCCGATGTCTGTAAGGGTTACGACATGTGCCCGGGCGAAGCCGGTTCCGCTGCGAACAAGGGTTGCGCATGGGATGATCCGGATGCCGATAACGACGGCCTCTGCGACCCGTGGGTAACCGAAAAGAAGATGGGCTTCTACTTCGAAAAGGCTGCTGAAGACGAAGCGATGGCGAAGGAATGGTTCATCGAGAAGTCTTGTAAGGGTATCGACAAGTGCCCGACCGAATTTGGCCCGATGAACAACGAAGGTTGCCCGCTCGGCAATCCGGATACCGACCAGGATGGCTTCTGCGATCCGTGGGTGACCGAGAAGAATATGCTCGAACAGTACGATGGAATCTGCCAGGGCGTTGACAAGTGCCCGACCGAAGCCGGCGAAGCGTTTGCCCAGGGTTGCCCGAAGGAAAGCCCGGACCCGGATGGCGACTCCCTCTGCTCTCCGTGGGTCACGAAGGAAAAGGCCCTTGAACAGTTCAAGGATATGTGCCATGGTTATGACCGTTGCGAACTCGAAGCCGGTCCTGAATGGAACAAGGGCTGCCCGATTGACGATGATCCGGACCCGGATAAGGACGGCGTCTGCTCTGAATGGGTGTCCACGAAGAAGCTCCAGAAGGAATTCGAAAGCGTTTGTACCGGTATCGACCGCTGCCCGGATGAACCGGGTGACGACGGCCATGGCTGCCCGAAGAAGGCTGTTGAAAAGCTCGATGGCGTGACCTTCAAGAGCGGCAAGGCAACGCTTGAATCGAACGCCAAGAAGATCCTCAAGAATGTGGCCAAGAAGCTTGTCGAAGACGATAGCTATAAGGACTTGAAGATCGTGATCCAGGGTCACACCGACAACGTGGGTAAGGAAAAGTCCAACCAGAAGCTTTCCGAAAACCGCGCCAAGGAAGTGATGAAGGTGCTCACCAAGGCGGGCGTCAAGAAGGATCGCATCAAGGCTATCGGTATGGGTTCCAGCTGCCCGGTGGAAGACAACAGCACCGCCGAAGGCCGCGAAATGAACCGCCGTATCGAAATGCACTTCGTAACGCCGGATAACGACGGTACCCAGTGCGAAAGCAACTTGGTTCAGTAATCTTCGCTAACCTTTGAATAAAGTCCCTGGCATACCGCCGGGGACTTTTTCTAATTTAAAGACTGATACAGGTGAATGTAACTATGACTAAACTCGACGAAATTCTTCAATCCCTAAATGCATCGAACCATGACCTCGTGGAGATGCTTCCTGTAAACCTGAACCATAAGATGGTGCAGAAGGCTCGCCTCGGCAAGAAGCCTGTCCCGAAACATACGCAGGACCTGATTCTGCAGGCGCTGAACAAGTACCTGGTGCAGAATGCCGTTACCGAAGATAAGAAGGTGAAACAGTACAAGCGCGTGGAGATATTTGAATAGACGAAAGAACGCTCGCAAGCTCGCTACAGACTAGAGACGAAAGATGGAATAATGTCGCTTCGCGTAAAAAAGGATATATCTCTCGTCTAAAAACAATACTTTCTCTCGTCTCTCGTCTCTCGTCTCTCGTCTAATTATTAAATTACCTACCATGCAACAATACCTAGACCTGCTCAAAGATATTATGGAAAATGGGGTGGACCGCTCCGACCGTACCGGTACGGGAACGCGCTCCGTTTTTGGACGCCAGTGCCGTTATGACCTCTCCAAGGGTTTCCCTTGCCTGACGACAAAGAAGCTTCATCTTCGCTCGATTATCCATGAACTTTTGTGGTTCCTCAAGGGTGATACGAATATCAAGTATCTGCACGACAACAAGGTGACCATCTGGGACGAATGGGCCGACGAAAATGGCGACCTGGGGCCAGTTTATGGTCATCAGTGGCGCAGCTGGCCGACTCCCGATGGTGGACATATCGACCAGATCAAGAATTTGGTGAGTAGCCTCAAGAATAACCCCGATTCTCGCCGTCACTTGGTTTGCGCCTGGAATGTGGCCGAAGTTGACAAGATGGCTCTGCCGCCTTGCCACTGCCTGTTCCAGTTCTACGTGGGCGGTGTAGGGGCTTCGGGTAAGCGCAAGCTCAGCTGCCAGCTGTACCAGCGTAGTGCCGATACTTTCCTCGGTGTGCCATTCAATATCGCTTCTTATGCCCTCCTCACTTTGATGCTCTGCCAGGTTTGTGACTACGAACCGGGCGAGTTCGTCCATACGTTAGGTGATACCCATATTTATTCGAACCATTTTGACCAGGTGAAGGAACAGCTTTCGCGTACGCCGCGCAAGTTGCCGACCATGAAGCTGAATCCTGAAATCAAGGACCTCTTCGAATTTAAGTTCGAGGACTTTGAACTCGTGGATTATGACCCGTGGCCGACAATCAAGGCGCCTATTGCCGTATAACAAGCAGTGTCATCCTGAGCGGAGGCGCATAGCGCCGAAGTCGAAGGATCTTTAGGATTGTTTAATATGCTTATTTCCGCTATAGTCGCAATTTCACAGAATAACGTCATCGGGCGCGACGGACACTTGCCGTGGCACCTGTCCGCTGATCTCAAGCGTTTCAAGGCGATTACCACGGGGCATTCGATTGTGCTCGGCCGCAAGAATTACGACGATATCGGACGCCCGCTTCCGAACCGCACCAACTACGTGCTTACGCGGAATCCGGCGTTCGAGGCTCCGGGTTGTGTCGTGTGCAGCAATCTTTCGCAGGCGATTGAATCTGCTCGCGCCGCCCACGAGACGGAATGCTTTATCATTGGCGGCGCGGCGGTCTACCGCGAGGCGATGCCTCTGGTGCAGAAACTTTACGTGACGCGAGTCCTCGCCGATGTAGAAGGCGATGTGCTTTTCCCTGAATGGGGCGATGGCTGGCACAAGGTGAGTGAAGAGAAATTCGACGCCGACGAAAAGAACGATTATCCGACGATTTTCGAGGTATGGGAGCGCTGATTTGGCAGAACCCAGGAAAAAAAATCGAACGCATGGAATTGTGACGGCCTTACTTGTAGTAGGGCTTCTGTTCCTGTTTGTCGTTTTTCTTCTGCTGCTGCGCTCCAATGGACTTTCTGCTGATATGGTGCGGCTCGATAAGGGCTGGTCCGTTACTTACAAGGGTGAGACGACGCCTGTTGAAAAGCTGATGGACTATACCTACCCTAAGAACCTTGCCACATTTGATTCACTTGTGTTTGAAGGTGATTTCCACGGAGAAACTTCAAAGCACACCTTACTTCGTTTCCGAACATATCATTGTCTCGTTTCGGTTTATGAAGATGGTCATAAGATTTACTCTTATGGAGTGGAGCAGACGGGGGCGTATTTTGTAGGAAGTGGCTACCATTATGTGTATCTGGAGCCTGGTGCAAATAAGCATCTTAGGATTGTCCTGACGGAGTTGGTTGATGGTCGCAAGTTGACGGTTGCCGGTGTTGAAGTTTTACCGATTGAGTATGCGTTAAGTGACTATTCGGCACGTCACATATTTGCCTTGATGGTGGGAATTTTCTTGGTGCTGTTCGGCGTCCTTGCAATGCTGATTAGTCTTGCAACCCATTTCTTTAGTATCAATAATTTCCGCCTGTTGATGATCGGTCTTCTGTCGTTCTTGCTTGGTACATGGACGATGTGCTATACGAAACTGATTCAGATCGTTTCGTTCAATTTCTTTGTCAATACGACACTGGAATACTTCTGCCTTTATTTCGCGCCGCTTCCATTTACATTGATGCTTTGGGATATGCATCGTGGGCAAATTGTCCGTTGGAAACGGAATTGCTTTATAGGTCTGATTGCCTACGAAATAATTTTCTTGTTCACGACTTTGACTCTCCATTTAAAGGGAATTGTTTTCTATCCGAATACACTCTTGAGTTTCCATGTAAGTGCCCTGCTTTGTTTTGGCTTCTTTATTGTTGCGGGATTCTTCTACAACAGGAGAATGAATCACTCGGAAAAAATTCTGACAAGGGGTGTTGTCGTTTTTGCTATAACGGTGGTTCTGGATGTGGTCCGTTTCAATCTGGACCGCTTTATTTCGGTGGATTCGCCTATTCTCGAAATTACGCTGATTCCTTTTGGAACGCTCATTTTTGTGCTGCTCCTGGTGCAGAGTTACTTGGTATACCTGTTCTTCATTTTGGAGGACCGTGCCGAAAAGGGTGCTCTTGCGATGATGGCTTACAAGGATGCCCTTACAGGACTTTACAACCGTGCGAAGTGCCAACAGATTTTTGAAGTGCTCGACAAGGGCGCTAGCGATTATGCAATTGTCAGTATCGACTTGAACGGGCTCAAGATTGCCAACGATAACCATGGACACAATGCCGGTGATGCGCTCATTAAGACTTTTGCGAAAGTGCTCAAGGAGGCCTTTTCGGGAATCGGAACGGCAATTCGTGTCGGTGGCGACGAATTTGTGGCGATCGTCCGTAGTGAACACGTTGCAGAGGTCAATGCGGCGATTGCCAAGATGGCGGAACTCCAGAAAACGCACGGTGAAGGTCTGCCGATTCCTTTGGAGGCAGCGTATGGCATTGCCTACAAGCATGAACTCTTTAAGGATGAATTTGTAGAATCCGAAGAAAATATCCGCGTCGAGGCAGAAAATGTGTATCATCTGGCGGACGAACGTATGTACGCCATGAAATCGGAGATGAAGTCGAACTTGGTGCGAAAGTAGAATATGCTTGACCTTTATGTATTTTACCGTTTGGCGGCTGCGATTGGCATTGGCCTGATTATTGGCCTGCAACGCGAGCACACGTATCTGGACCCGTCGTCAAGACATCCGGCGGGGGTTCGCACGTTTACGCTGGTGTCGCTTGCGGGAGCCATGGCGGCCCTGCTTTCTGACCAGATGGGCGGTGTCGCTCCGTTCATTACAGGAATCGTTGTGATTGGAATGCTTTTGATGGCAAGCCATGTGTCTTTTGCGATTGGTCGACGCCGACAGGAGCCTGTCGCGGAAGGCGCTCCGGTGACTGGAGATGGCATTACGACAAGCGTGGCCCTTGTGATTGTCTATTTGCTTGGAGGCATATGCTGGTACGGTCGCCTGCTGGAATCTTGCGTAATCGTGGTGGTGATGCTCTGGGTGCTTTCGGCGAAGGAACAGTTGCATACCTTTGCGCAAAAGCTTTCCAAGGAAGACATCTTGGCGACAGTCAAGTTCGCGGTGATATCGGCGTTGATTTTGCCGTTCCTGCCGAATCAGGCTTACGGCCCGCATGGCCTTGAAGTGCTGAATCCGCACACCATCTGGCTGTTCGTGGTGTTCATATCGGGCATCGGTTTTGTGGGCTACGTTCTCATTAAGCTGGTGGGCCCGGGCAAGGGAATCTGGCTCACGGGCTTGCTGGGAGGCCTTGCGAGCAGTACGGCGCTGACTCTCAATTTGGCGGGACGCAGCCGCGAAAACGAGGATTACGCTTCGGACTTTACGCTCGGCATCGTCCTTAGCTGGGCGGTGATGTATGTGCGACTTTACCTGATTTGCATATTCCTGAGTACGGCGCTTGCGAAGCCGCTGATGATGCCGCTCCTGTTGCCGGTGGTGCCTGCGCTTGCCTATGTGCTTTACCTCAAGATCAAGGAATACAGGGACCATAAGCAGAAGACTTCTGATTTTTCGAACCCGTTCAAGTTGCTGCCTGCGATTAAGTTCGGCATCGTCTTTACCTGCGTCATGTTTGTTGCGAATGCGGCCCGCGTTTATTTGGGCTCGGGTGCCTTGCTGGCATGTAGTTTTTTGGGCGGTGCCGCCGAGATGGACGCGGTGGCGTTCTCCGTGATCGATATGAATCTGAAATCGGGGCTGGGAGTGAAGGAACTTGTGCTTGCCCTGTTGTTTGCTAGCCTTGCCAATACGATTACCAAGGGCGTCATGGTTTGCGTGCTAGGAGCTAAGTCGATGCGTCGGCCGATTATCCCTGCGGTGGTGCTGATTTGTGCGGTAACGGGTGGCTTGATTGCGTTTTATATGACTTGCGTATGACGATGTCTCTTGATTTTATTGGAGATATTCACGGACATTGCGATGAACTTCGTGTCCTGCTAAAAAAGCTCGGTTATGTTGAATCGGCCGGGGCGTTCCGCTATCCGGGCGGAGAGCGCTCGGTGGTGTTCCTGGGTGACTATGTAGATCGTGGTCCCAAGGTGCGTGAAACGCTGAACCTTGTGCGTGCGATGCGCGATGCGGGTTCGGCAGTGGCCCTGATGGGAAACCACGAGTTCAATATGCTCTCGTTCTGGCAAAGGAACGGAGCGGGCGGCGGCCATTTTCTAAGCCGATTTAAGGACGGTTTCTTGCGTGAACACAGCTTCAACAAGGTCGCAATCCATTCGCGGACCGTTGCGGATTTTGTCGGGCGCAAGCAGGAATTCTTGGATGCGCTGGATTTCGTAAAGACGTTGCCTTTCTATCTGGAAACGGAATCGTTCCGTGCGCAGCATGCCTGTTTCGATATTGATGCGGTTGCGGCGTTACGTCGCGAAGGGATAACTTGCTTTGCCGACGGAAATTTCGACGAGCTGATTGCCCGCGCCAATGACGAGGATTTTGAATTCGAGGACAGCCTGTTTGTGCCGATGAGTACGGTGCTGAAAGGCCCCGAGATGCATTTGCCCAAGGGCGAATACTTTACGGATGCCGAAGGTGTACGGCGCGTCAAGACGCGAATTGCCTGGTGGCTAGACCCCAAAAAGGCGAGCTTCCGCGAACTTAGTTTCCAGCCGGGAGTATCGATGGACGTGAAGGAAGAAGTTCCGTCAGAGGTTCAAGCTCGGAATTTTTACGGAGAAGAGGAGCGCCCGGTCTTTTTTGGACATTATTGGTTGACGGGAATTCCGAAGCTGATTCGCGACAACGTGTGCTGTCTTGATTTCAGCGTGGCAGGCTATCGTGGCGATGGCCGATTGGCGGCTTACCGCTTTGACGGGGAACAGCGACTGGACGAAAGTAAGTTTGTGTGGGTCGAGGCTGTTTAGACGAAAGACGGGAGATGAGAGACGAAAGAATTTTTAAGAAAGATGGCATCGCTGAGGGTAACGGCCGCGGTCCTTGTGGCGTTTCTGGTACTCACGTTCTGGGGCGTGCTGGCGCAGGTGAACGCGGAGTCGGCAGGGCTTTCGGCGTCGGTAGCGATAGATCGCTTTTTCGATAGCTATATCATCTGGATGTTGGGAGTGATTCCGCTGCCTGCCTTCAAGGGACTTGCCTTGTTGGCGGCTGTGAATCTGGTTGCTTCGCTTATGTGTCGCATGCCTCGCGGATTCAAGAATGCGGGACTTTGGCTGATGCACATTGCATTGCTGGTCTTGCTAGTCGGCGGTGTTGTCGGTAGTGAAATCAAGCGGGAATATAATGGGTTTGAAGTGTTTGCCTTGAATTCGACAGAACTTCCCGAATCCAGCGAAACAGCGCAGAAGGTCAAGTTCTATGCGGCAAACGATAGCCTGGGTGCAGAGCCCGTGAATCTGGATGAATCCGTTCTGCTAGAAGGGTGGCCCTACTATGTGCATTTCCGGGGGAACTTCCGAATGTCGGATGATAAGGTCATCTCGATGTACAAGGTTTATTACGACCCGTTGCATTTTGTACCGTATGCATTTATGGCTCTATTTTTGCTTGGGGCTGTTTTTCATTATACCGTTAAGGTGCGAGGCGGAAAGGCTTCTGCACGGGTGCTGAAACTTTTGCCGTTCTTTGCCGTGCTGGTGGCAACGCTTCCGATGAATGCGCAGGCATCGGTGCGTCCGATTCCGGTGGGGGATGGGCTTTCGGCGACGGCGCCGGTCCTGGTGGATTCCGCGGTGCGCCCCTTTGATTCCTTTGCACGCGGCTTTCTGGATGATTTAAGTGGAAAGACGACTTATAAGTGTCGCGAGGCGGATGCGTGCGAAGGGAAACTTTCGGCGAGGGAAGTGGCGCTGTTGATTGTAAATGCACCGGAACAAGCCCAACATCTGGCGCTGTTCAAGGTGCTTCGCGGCGATGTGTCCGAGGCGCTGCAATTGCCTTTAGAAAAACGTTATGTGAGTTATGCCGAATTGAATGCGGTGCGAGACGTGTTGCAGCTTTATGCGAGCCGTAACGATGAACATCCGGCGACACTTGAAATGAAACGGCTGTATTCTAATGTGCGCTTGTATGAGTCGGTGTCAGACGGTTCCGCGTTTTCGATTGTGACCAGGAATACGCCCGCCGCTTTGTCGGTGAATCCGCACCGTCTGAAAGCTGAAGTGGCGTATCATTGGCTAAAACTGACTCTGTGGAGCTTTGTATTTGCCTTGCTTGCGTGCATTTTGGCGTCGGTCAATACGCTTTACAAGTCTCGAAAATTAGATGTGGCTGCTAATATGACTTGTATGATGACATCCGCTGTCTTGCTAGTCCTGTTTGCCATGCGCGCTTATGTAGCCGTACGACCTCCGATGTCTAGTTTGTACGAAATTGTTCTGATGGTGTCGTTACTTCTGATGGCGTTTGAAACGGGAGCGTTTTTGTTCTGTAAAAATCGCACGTATACACTGATGGTGCCTGTAACTCTGATGGCGTCGGTGCTCCTGTTTTTTGCGAAATTCGTATTGGAACCGGGCGATACCTTTCAGCCGATTCCCGCGGTACTCAATTCCTCCGTTTTTTTGACGGTTCATGTTTTTACGATTGCACTTGGATTCGCGGGGATGATTTTGTCGGGTGTGGTGGCGCACTTGGTGCTTGTCCGCGGCGCAGCGGCGTTACCCTCTGCGGAACAGCCCAAAGGTTCGCCGCTGTATTCGTTGCTTTACGGAACACTCGTTTTCGGGGCCGTGTTTACGATTGTTGGTACGCTCCTGGGCGGGGTGTGGGCCGATTTTGCATGGGGTCGTTTTTGGGGCTTTGACCCGAAGGAATGTGGCGCCCTGTTCGTGATTCTGTGGGCAATGCTTTCGCTTCACTTGCGTGCTGGTCGCATCGTGTCTGCGCGCGTTTTTGTGTTGTTGAACTGTTTCAATGTCATCGTCACGTTCCTTTGCTGGTTCGGAATCAACCTGCTTGGAGTGGGACTTCATAGCTACGGATTTCAGAGTGGCTCCGTGATATGGCTTGCCGCTTTTGTGGGCGTGGATTTATTTACTATCTTTATCCTATGCCGTTTTTTACCAAGAGCAATTTAGTGGATTTGCGGGCGGAAGCCGAGCAACTTTCGATTTGCGTGGAACATTTTCTGTATGCGTCCGAGCGTGTGGTCGAAGGAGACTACAAGACGAAGGGTTTTTACGATAACTGTATTGAAAAATGCAACGGTCGCCTAAAGGCAATCCATTTTCTGATGGAATCCATTCGTCAGGATAGGCCCGTTTCAGAAGAAGAACTCGAAGAAACTTTGCCGGATTTTCTAAATTGCAAGAAAAACGATAAAGAAAAAAAGCGCAATGCTTGATAGCGAATTCGAAGACGAACGCGAACCTAGACGCGTAAGGCCGACCCGCCGCGATCACCGCAGCAGGCGTATTGACGTGATGCGTGAAATGGAATCAGGCGTTGTCGATGAACGCCCCATCAAGGAACGTTTCAGCCGCGAATTCAAGAATCCCCGACTCAAGAAAATCAAGGACCCGCTTGAAAAAATTCGCGAAGAGGACTGCGTCGAGGGCTTGGTGGTTGAAGTGCACCGCCGCACCTGCGAAGTTCGACTTGATAACCTTCTTGATTCTCAAACCCCAAAGGGCGAAGCCCGACCTCAAAGCGAAGCGACCTCACTTCCTACTTCCGACTGTCTACCGTCTACTGTTACTGCCATGTACCGCGCAACGACATCGAAGGCGTTGGGGGAATTCCCTGCGGTGGGCGACCGTGTACTTTTGGGACAGGTGAACGAGGATGAAGATAGCGGCGAAGGCGTAGGTTCGCAGAAGTACTGCGTCGTACGCGTGCTTCCGCGGAAGAGCGAACTGAAGCGCCCTGGGCCCCGTGATAGTTTTAGACGCAAGCTGACCTTGGCCGCAAATATCGACCAGGTGGTGATTGTGGCGAGTGTGACGCAACCCGAATTCAATTACGGGTTCATGGACCGTTTCTTGCTCGCGGCAAATCTGAATAATTTGCCGTTTGTGCTGGTGCTTACCAAGATGGATTTGTTGCCGAACGGCGAGGCGGATTTGAGCGAAGATATCCGCGACTTCATGAGCATCGTGGACAAGGTGATTCCCGTGAGTGTAAAAAATGGCGTTGGGCTTGATACGCTTCGCGAAGAACTGATCGGAAAGTCCTCGGTTTTCAGTGGACAGAGCGGCGTTGGTAAGTCGACTCTGGTGAATGCGTTGGTGCCGGGGGCGGAACTTGAAACGGGTGAAGTTCGTGAACGCGACGGTAAGGGTAGGCATACGACGACTTCGTCGAGCCTGTTCGATTTCCCGGGGGGCGGTTATGTCATCGATACGCCGGGTATCCGTAGCATTGGCCTTTCGAATGGTGAAGACGATATGGATGGCGAAACTCTCGCCAAGATTTTCCCTGGATTTTTTGAGGGCGATCTGTTCACCTGCAAGTACAGCAACTGCAAGCACCTGAAAGAACCGGGCTGCACCGTGTGTGCTGCTGTGGAATCGGGAAAACTTTCCCGCGCCCGTTACGCAAGTTACCTGCGCATTTTGAATTCGAGAAACTAGGGGATTGGGTATAGATGGATATTGCGGTAAAGATCACCTTGGTTGCATCGATTGTGATGGTGGGGTATAACCTGCACCAGCTGGTGACTTCGTACGAGGCCATTTGCGAAAAGGTGAAGGAATTCAAGATGCTTGCCCAGCAGAACGATTCCGACGAAGGTGCCGTGCGCCGTTCCAATTTCTTGTTGACGGGCGTTTTGTCGCTCTTGTTTGTCACGCTGGTTTATCTTTCTGATTTTGCCTATTGGATTGTGGGTGCCGTCCTTGCCAAAATGGCGGTGTCCATATTGCTTTCGCATCTTGAAATTTCGCAGATTTTCAGGGAAGACGCGATTCGTCCGAGTTTTTTCAAGTTGACCAAGGTGGATGCCGCGGTGAATGTCCTGGTCGGACTGGGCGTTGCCGTGATTGCGGTGTCGTGAGGATAGTATGAAAAGAATCTTTGCGCTGTTGATTTTATGCTGTGCGTTCGCTTTTGCTCAAGATGCAGGCGGAGGCTCGATGCTAGGTGGAATCCGTACGCCCTTGATTGTGGGTGGCGCGCTTGGCTTTGGTTCCGGAACGGGTGTTGGTTCCGAGCGTGGCGTAGGGCTTCGTCAGATAGAACCGATGGTAGGTGTCTGGTATCCGGGACTTGGCGTATTCCGTGTTGGGTATGGTTTATTCAGCTACCGTGAAGAATCCGACGACGAGAAGGATTACGATATCGACCATTCTGAATTGGATTTTGAACTGGGCGCCCATATATTCGGTAATGCCTATGTGATGGGATCCTATTCGCGAGTCAAGGAATTGAGTGACTTGGGTGATGTCGCCTGGAATGAATGGGGAGCCAGTTTCGGTTCACTCCTCTATATTTTTTCGAAGACTCTTCTCTTTGCCGAAGTCGGTTACCGCTGGGTGCTTTCGCATTACGATCCGTTCCTGGAAAAGAAAGTTCATGGCGGGCGATTGCAGTTGAATGTTGGTTTTGCCGCCTACGTGTTCTAAAGTTGAATGGTTATGAAGAATGTTGCTGTTTTAGGGGGAGCTTTCGATCCGGTTCATATGGATCATATTCGGGTTGCAAAGACCTGTCTTGAAAAGGGCTTTTGCGACGAAGTTTGGTTTATGCCGAGTCCCGATCGCTGGGATAAGAAACTGAATGCTAGCCCCGAAGATCGTTTTGCCATGCTGGAACTTGCCATGGAAGGTGATCCGCGGCTGATTCTTTCGGACTTGGAGATTCAACAGGGCGACTTTAGAGGTTCGTACGTGTTCCTGTGCGGACTCAAGGAAAAATTCCCGGACATCAACTTTCGCCTGCTGACGGGTGCCGATACTTACGATGGCATTCCGCACTGGCGTGACCCGATGCATTTTTTCGGTACCAACTATAATGGTCACTTGCTGCTGCGCGACATTGAACTGATTGTGTTTGCCCGTAACGGCTATCCGAAGCCGAACATGGAGGCTCACAAGGCGAAAGGTTATGCGGACTTGTTGTGGCTTGGTCCGGAACAGGGCTTCGAGGGCGTCTATTCGAGTACGGCTATCCGCAAGGCGCTCTTGTGTGGCGAAGAACCTAAGGGACTCCACCCGAAAGTGTACGCATACATCAAGCAACATGGACTGTACAGGGAATAATGTCGCGCGCACCTTCTGATATGTTTTTTGAGAGCGTTGTTCAGCCTGAGCATGAGGGCTGGCTGTTGCTCGATTCTCTTTGCAAACGTTTTACCTACCATAGTCGAGAATTGTGGGGCGAAAAAATATCGGGCGGATTTTTGACGGTGAACGGTTCGGAGGCAAACCTTGAGACGGTTATACACCGTGGCGACAAGGTGCTTTACCACGTAACGAATTACACCGAGCCCGAAGTACCGACGGACTTTAAGGTCGTTTTCGAAGACGATGAATTTATGCTGGTGGCAAAGCCTGCGGGCGTGCCGGTACACCATACGGGGCATATCTTCTACAATACGTTTACGGCTATCGTGCGTCGCGGAACCGATTATGAGACTGCGACTCCGATGCATCGCCTGGACCGCGATACGGGCGGCCTTATGCTGTTCGCGAAATACGCTGAATCGGCGGCCAGGTTCCAGAAGAATCTGGATCGCATCTTGCTGCAGAAGTTCTACATGGCGGTTGTCCGCGGGGACTTCGGTGTTGACTCCACCGGCGTCTTGCCTGAAGCCAGTTCTGGCGTAGTTGCGTATGACCGCAGCTCCGGCGTCGTTGATTGTACGATGCCTCTGCGTGAAGACCCCGCGGATCGCTTGAGGCTCCGGATGCATCATTTTACTGACGGAAAGCCTTGTCATACGCGGTTCCGCAAAATGGGCGTGGGAGAGCTTTCGCAGCCTGTCGCTGGCGAGTCGAAGTATTCGGTGGTGGAAGCGGAGCTTTTGACGGGGCGCAAGCACCAGATTCGTGCCCATCTTGCTGAACTTGGTTTCCCGATTCTGGGAGACCGCCTTTACAGTTTCGATGGCGTTTACTACGAGAAAATGTCCCGTTCCTGGGAACGCGGGGCCGTTTCTCCGTCGCTTGAGGCGGGGGCGCCGTCCTTGTCTGCAGGCTTGGAAAATTCGTCGAATCTTGAGTGTGGCCTTTCCGCCGAAGACCTGGCGGCCCTCGGCGGCCGCTCGCAGATGCTCTATGCCTATAAGGTCAAGATCCAGTTGCCTTATTGGAAGGAGGCACGCACATTTGAGTGCTCGGAGTACCCCGAAGAAATGGCGGAACTTGTCAAAAAGGCGAAATGAGGCACTTGATTTTTCGAAATTGCGCTTCGAAAATGTTTTTTTTCAAAAAAAACGAAAAAAATGTGCCCTTACCCCTTGACGAAATTTCCTGAATATCTATATTTGGTGCCGTCGATGAGAGCAATCTCAAAGATAACAAAAATCTGACGAAAGTTAGAGGCAAATTGCTTCATAGCTCAGTTGGTAGAGCCCGCGACTGTTAATCGCGTTGTCCTTGGTTCGAGTCCAAGTGAAGCAGTGAAAAAGGTTCCGATGAAAGTCGGGGCCTTTTTCGTATACCTGAACCTATACACGCAATTTCTTTTGCGGCCGCTCCATCATCCGATTTGATTGTTGCTATTTTTAAAAAAAGATATGGGGTTATATATGAACAAGATATTCCGTTTATGTGCAGCCGGCATGCTGGCTGTGGCTTTCTATGGTTGTGATTCCTCGGATTCCGCGAAGCCGGTCGCTCCCGAAGATGAAAAAGCCCAGACTGATGTTGAATCAAAGGACGATCCGAAGACCGAATCTGGGACGGATCAGAAGGAAGATACCAAGGAAAATACGGATTCTAAGGATAGTACGTCGGTAGAGACGGAGCAAGGTTCTTCCAAGGCCGAATCAATCGATCCTGATTCTACCCAGAGTGAAGATATCAAGGCTCTGGAAGTTGTCATTCGCGATTTTGCTGCTGGATACCCTGATTTTGAAAATTTCCAGTCGTACGCCTATGAAAGCCAGACGCAGGATGATAACTTTGACACCTGGACTTACCCTGGCTATGCGGATAACGCGGACTGGCTGGAACGCCGTGCGATTCCGTCCGGTTATGACACTTATGGTTGCGGCAATTCCACAACGCCTCAATATGGCATTCCTGTCGGGGCAAATGCGCATCCTCATGATCTTTCTAGTACGACGGGTGCAAGGCTTTCGACTCCCGATTATATAAACGCAGTTCTGGACCTGTCTTCTTATGTCTGGTATGGTGAATTTGGCATGTGCAATGGTCAGCAACGAGGTTCGATGCGAGGCTTTGCGCATGAACTGTGTTCCGATGCAGCGGCCAGCTGGACTGATACTGACGAGGGTCGTCGCTGTGATAAAGTCTGTAACTCTTACATTTGGGCGCAGAAGGTCTATATCACGCCGGGCATGGTCAAGCAGACGCTTTCCTTTGCGAAAGGCGAAGATGGAAAGCTGAATTTGCGTGAACCGGTCATCACGAAGGCACGCAATGCCTGCGACAACAAGTATTTCGAACAGTGGTTTACCGACAACGAACTGAATAAGCGCTCCGAAGGAACCTTGGCGCTTAAGCCGAGTGAAACTTCGTCGGCAATGGGGCTCTGGTATGACTGGAATAACGGCGGCTTCTATCCGCTGGATTCGGTGGATGCCAGTACGGGATATTGGGTGATTTCGAATCCGCAGTTCCAGAATCAGTTTGGCCCGCAAAGCTTGACCATCAATTGTCCTCCTTATAAGTACATGTATGCAGGGACCCAGACTGAACGGTCGGGCGCTGCTTCTGCGCAAGAATGCCAGTTATGGTTGATGGAAGGGGGACCGAGGGTTGGGGAAGCTGCCTTGTATGCCACCCAGTCTGCGGTTGGTATGCGTAATTTCCGTAATTCCGGCTTTACCATGGTGGGTTATGCTCCGTTCAAGTATAAGAAGGGCGCAGGCAAGGTCCTTGAGTTTACTTCGCTGGCCGACATGTGGGTCTTTGTCGATGGAGTAATGGTTTTGGACCTGGGCGGTTCTGATTTGGCGAAGCAGGGAGTTGTTGATTTGGAACTGCTTGCGAAGAACGGTCACGGATGTCATGCGGACGAACCTTTGCAGGCTTATTGCGAAGGAAATGTTGAAGATGGTGGCGCCTGGAAAGATGACACCTGGCACCATTTGCATATCTTCTATGCCGACCGTCATTCCAACGGTTCCGTGCTGTACCTGAACTTTTAACAACGAGGAATCTCTATGATCAAGAAGCTTATGTTCATCTTGCTGGCGGCGGTCGCCTTTGCGGTGGCCGATCCCATTTCTATCGAAGGCCGCCTGACGGAAATTCCGGGCAAGATGCCTAGTAATGACTTGTACAGTTACGTTTATGTTTTCAAGTACAAGGTACTCAAGGTGGAATCGGGTTCGCTCGATGCCAAGGAAGTGCTGGTGGGTGTCTACAATCCGCTGATTGCCCGTGGCAAGGTAAAGGACAAGATGGCCGACAAGTCCAAGGGCAACGTGGGCGAGTTCAAGGCGAAGGCCAAGCATAAGCTCAAACTCGTACCGCTCGAAGGCAATTGGGATGGCGCTGTCGAAGATGAATACTTTGACGACGAATCTCCGCGTTACTTGGCTATCGAGGTGAATGAGTGATGAGGTCGCTCGTTCCACTCGCTTTGTGCGGTGAGGTTGGTCGCCTGCGGCTCCCTTTGAGGGAATTTGTTGTTGATATTGACTTCTTCATCACGACCCCATACCTCAAAGGGGCTTTAGCCCCGCGCTCATAGCTCAATCCTCTATGGTTTTCTCTTCCCAGATATTCCTGTTCTACTTTTTGCCGACGTTCCTGGTCGGCTACTTCGTGCTGTACAAGTTGCACGCGAAGCATTCGCTGCTGAATTTTTTCATCACGGTCTTCAGCTATATCTTTTACGGCTGGCTTGAACCGTGGCTTGTATTCCTGATGTTTGGCTGCACCTTGGTGGTGTATGTGGCGGGGCGATTTATTTCGGCGCCGGGAGCCTCGAAGCTGCAACGGAATCTGGCACTTGGAGTTGCGGTCGCGGTAAATCTTGGAGCGCTCGGCTTTTTCAAGTACTACATGTTCGGTATGGGCGTCATCAACGATGTGGCGACCAGGCTCGGTTGCGAACCGTTCTCGGTGATGACGGTGCTCTTGCCCGTTGGTATTTCGTTCTATTCGTTCCAGTCCATGAGCTATGCGATTGACGTGTGGCGTGGAACAGCGCCTCCGGTCAAGAACTTTGCGACATTTGCCTGCTATGTGGCGTTGTTCCCGCAGCTGGTGGCAGGCCCGATCGTGCGTTACAATACGGTGGCCGAGGAACTTGAAACCCGTACGCATACGCTTGAAAATTTTGTGCGCGGCCTGGTATTTTTCTGCTTTGGTTTTGCCGAAAAGATCTTCCTCGCAAACCAGGTGGGAATTATCGCTGACCGAGTCTTTGCGGCAGATGCTCCCGGTGTGCTCAACAGCTGGTGGGGATCGCTCGCGTACATGTTCCAGATATACTTTGATTTCTCGGCATATTCGAACATGGCGATTGGCCTTGGGCTGATGCTTGGGTTCCATTTCCCTCGTAACTTCGATGGTCCGTACCGCTCCAAAAGTATTACCGAGTTCTGGAAACGCTGGCATATTTCTCTTACGAGCTGGTTCCGCGATTACCTATACATTCCGATGGGAGGCAATCGCGTCGGAACGGCACGCTTGTATTTCAACTTGTTCCTGGTGATGTTCGTGAGTGGCGTTTGGCATGGCGCGAACTGGACTTTTGTCTGCTGGGGACTTTACCACGCCTTCTTCATGATTGTGGAACGCGCGAACAACAAGCAGGCGCTTTACTATAAGTTGCCCAAGGTCTTGCAGCTTGTCGCGACGCAGGTCATTGTACTGTTCGGCTGGGTACTTTTCCGTGCCGATTCTATCGGTGAAGCCTGGCGCATGTGGAAATGCCTGCTCGGCCTGAATGCGGTGAGTTCCGCAGATGCCATTCTTTCTGCGGAAATCTTTACGCCGAGTTGCGTATTCTTCATGGCGCTCGCCTTTATGCTTTCGTTCTGGAAGTTCCGCAGCTACGACTGGTGCGACAAGATTTCTCCGCAGCGAGTGGCGGTGGCGCTCCTGATTTTTGTTGTGGCCGTGCTTGCGCTCTTTACGCAGAGCTACAACCCGTTCCTGTACTTCCAGTTTTAAAATAGCCGATTAGCTTTGGATCCCCTCCCTTCGGTCGAGGATGACTTGAGCCGGATCTAAAAAAAGCTCCCGAAAAAATTTCGGGAGCCTTGCAATATCCAGAGGTGTTTGGATAATTGAATTTTTTTTTGCGCTTTCGCGAACGCTTGAGCGGGGCGCTTACACCTTTGCGAGTTTCTTCAGGGTAGCGGCCTTGTCGGTCTTTTCCCAGGTGAAACGTGCGCCCGTGCGGCCGAAGTGACCGAGAGCGGCGGTTGCCTGGTAGCCCGGCTTCTTCAGGTCGAGCATCTTCACGATGCCTGCCGGAGAGAGGTCGAAGGTCTTCTTCACGATTTCTTCGATTTTGCGGTCGTCAATCTTACCCGTGCCGAAGGTGTTCACGAGAACGGACACCGGCTTGGAGTAACCGATAGCGTAGGCGAGCTGCACTTCGCAACGGTAGGCGAGGTCTGCTGCGACGATGTTCTTTGCCACGTAGCGTGCTGCGTAGGCAGCGCTGCGGTCGACCTTGGACGGGTCCTTGCCGCTGAAGGCACCACCACCGTGACGGCCCATGCCGCCGTAGGTATCGACGATAATCTTACGACCGGTGAGGCCGCAGTCACCGTGCGGGCCACCGACCACGAACTTGCCGGTCGGGTTCACGAGGTAACGGGTATTCTTGTCGAGGAGCTTGGCAGGAATCACCTTCTTGATGAGCTTTTCGATGATTTCCTTTTCGATCGTGGCGTGCTTGAGTTCCTTGCCGTTCACGAATTCGTCGTGCTGGGTAGAAATCACGACGGTATCCACGCGAACCGGCTTGTCGTCTTCGTCATATTCAACAGTCACCTGGGACTTGGCGTCCGGGCGGAGCCACTTGATCTTGCCCTTTTCGCGGAGGTTCTGGATTTCTTCCATGAGCTTGTGGGCGAGGCTGATCGGAAGCGGCATCAGTTCCTTGGTTTCCTTGACGGCGTAACCGAACATCATGCCCTGGTCACCGGCACCCTGCTTGTCATCTTCCTTACCGTCGGCGGCCTTGGCGTCCACGCCCTGGGCGATATCGGGGGACTGCTTGTCCATAGCGACGAGCACGGAGCAGCCCTTGTAGTCGAAGGCGAGTTCCGGATTCACGTAGCCGATACCCTTGATGGTCTTGCGGGCAATCTGCTGGTAGTCAATCACAGCCTTGGTGGTGATTTCGCCGGAAACCACGACGAGGCCCGTGTTCACGAGCGTTTCGCAAGCCACGCGGCTGTTCGGGTCCTGCGCGAGGCAGGCGTCGAGGATAGCGTCCGAAATCTGGTCGCAGACTTTGTCCGGGTGTCCCTTGGACACGGATTCAGAAGTAAAGAGATAATGTGCCATGTAGGCTCCTTAATGTTTTCAGCACCAAAAAGAATGTCGCGTTTTTGAGCATTCCCAAGCGCTGAAAAAACGGTTTGAGTTTTTATGCATAAATCTACAAAAACGCATAAAGGTTGGCAACTCCAAATAGGTGGCTTGTCTTTTTTTTACAGGTCGGCCTTCAAAAACGGGCTTTTTTGCTATTTTCCTGCACATGAAACTGTCTGAATTTTCCTCTTGGCTGAACGACCTGCTTGTTCCGCAGGCCTTTAAGGATTATTGTAATAATGGTCTCTGTGTGGAGGCTTCCGACAAGGTGACCCGAATCGTGACGGGGGTGTCCTTCCGCGACCGCCTGATCGATGCGGCTATCGAGGAAAAGGCCGACTGTATTATAGTGCATCATCCGAACGGTTTCTGGAATGGCGAGAATCGAGTCCTGGTCGGCAAGTTCGGCGAACGTATGCGTCGCCTGATGCGGAACGGCATTTCCCTGTACGGTTACCACCTGCCGCTCGACGGTCACATGGAAGTGGGGAATAACGTGTCGATTGCCCGCGCGATGGGGCTGGAAAAAATCGAAGGATTCATGCAGGAAGGGGAGCGCACGATCGGTGTGGTGGGGCGTTTCCCGACAAAGATTTCACGCGAGGCGCTGCTGACGTGCCTGAATGGGGTGTTCGAGCACGGCGTGCAACAGTCGCTCCTCTATGGAAATGCGATCATTCGCAAGGTTGCCGTCTGTAGCGGTTCGGGAGCGAGCGGTATCCAGGAAGCCATTTCCCTCGGTTGCGATGCCTTCGTGACGGGTGAAATCAAGGAAGCAGTTCCGATTACTTGCGAGGAGCTGGGGTTCAATCTCTTCAGCTGCGGACATCATCGTACCGAGATTTTCGGGGTGCTCAATCTGGCCCATAAAATCCAGGCCGAACTGGGTATTCCGGCCAAGTTTGTCGATATCGATAACCCTGTCTGATAGCTTACTTTTTTCTTGCAGATTGTCTGCGAAATTGCCGTTTTTAATTCAAAAACGGCTTTTTTTGTACCATGCAGGAGTGCAATTGACGAATATCACTTTTTTTTGTTTGGCTTTTTAGGGGTCTTTTACTATCTTTTCCGCCGTGAATTTTTACAAGACTACCATACACTTCCAGAACTCCTCGAAGTCCATGACGCTCCACATGCCGGCGTTCCTCTTCAAGGCTTGGCCGGTGCTTCGTTTCTTCGTGGCGATTGGTGTCTTGCTGTTCATTGTGCAGGTGGTCTCCACGACCGTTTACGATGGAGTCCTGAATCACCAGCTGAACGAACGTGCCAAGCTGGATAGGGAAATGACCCAGATCCAGGGGACCCTCGATTACCTGTCCAATACGACGAATTCCTTCTTTAACGACGAGAACCGCCTCTATGCCCGTTTCAGTCTGCCGATGCAGGACGAGGCTTCCAGGGAATTGGGAACGGGCGGTTCCATCAGTGCCGATTCGCTTTTGCTCCGCAAGACGTCCCCGGTCTTTGAACGGATGTCGATCCTTGGCGAGACCGCCCAGCGCATCCAGGGCAAGCTTGCGAACAACGATGCTTCTTTCCGCAACCTAAACAAGTACATGGACCAGAAAATGTCCGCTTGGCGATTCGTGCCGTCGATTTCTCCGACAAACGGCCGCTATGCTTCTGCTTTTGGCCCCCGAGTCCATCCTGTCACGGGTGAAATCGGCAAGATGCACCAGGGTGTGGATATTGCGAACGAACGCTGGACTCCGATTTACGCCTCCGCCGATGGTGTGGTGGAAGTCGCCCAGATGAGTTCGACCTTCGGTAACTTCGTGACGATTGACCACGGAAACAGCATCAAGACCCGCTACGGTCACATGCAGCTGTCTATCGTGCATCCGGGCCAGTTTGTTCACCGCTACCAGGTGATTGGTTATATGGGAAATACCGGCCGTTCTGTGGGCCCGCACCTCCATTACGAGGTCTGGGTGCATAATGCCCCGGTCAACCCGCTTGCTTACATGTTGCCCAACGGCTATACCGTCGACTGATGGTGCTTGGGTAACGCTCCTATCCGAAAAAATGGCGCCGGCTTGACTGGCTAAGGATAGTTCCACCCCTAGGGGGTGATTTTGCTTAAATTAGGTTTGGTGCGGTACCTTGGGTACTGTATCTATGCTGTCGGCATGTCTGTGCTGGCAGAGTGCGGGACTCCGGCGTACGCCTGTCCGCTGTTCGTGGAGTTCTTTTCCGATCCGGTCGATGTACCTGACCAGGAGGGGGAATTTGTCGAGATTCGGCTGTCGGACCCTTCGGAGGAGGTCGCGTTTCGGGCCGAGAGCCTGCTGGTCCAGTTTGAGGGGAAGGCTCCGCTCCGCTTTGAATTTCCTCAAGGGAATCGGCTGTTGCTGGTTCACGACAGCGCCTCCTGTCCTGGGGCGGGAATTGCCTGTGGGCTGTTGGGGACGGTTTCGCTCCCTAATTCGCGCGAATCCTCCTGGCTCCTTGAGGCGGGTACCTGTCGGGATTCGGTCGTCCTTCCGAAGCCGAAACCTGGTAAGTCGCTGCAGCGGGTCAAGGAATCCGATGAATGGGTCGTGTCCGAGCCGACTCCAGGAATCCCGGATGAATATAATGAGTGGGGAGTGGTTCCCGAAAGAGAAAGTATAGATTCGCTTGCGCCACTCCGCATCACTGAAATCCATCACTGTCCCGCGGAACCGGAGCCGGAGTGGGTGGAGGTCTACAATGGCGGTGCTACGGCGCAGCCTTTGTCGAAGTTCCACTTTTGTGGCCGTGGCGGTGTATGGGGCGCCTTGCGCGATTCCATCGAGCCCTACGAATCGGTCCTTTTTAGCAGGGATACTCTCTTGTTGCGCGAGTCTATCGGGTATCGCGACGTGCGTCTCGTTCAGGTGTCGATGGGCTACCTCAATAATACGGCGGGTTCTCTCGCCATTTGTGCGGGCGAAGCGGTGGTTGATAGTGTATCCTGGGACAAGAATACTGTCAGGTGCCCCTCAGGGTTTAATCCGCAGACTCTTCGGACTGAAAATACGCCGGGCTTCCAGGGACTGCCGAAGTCGTCAAGGGATTCTCTCTCCGATTTTCCGTTTGAGTGGAAATTGTCGTCGCGCGTGGTTCGGCGTGGGGGAGCGCCTTTGCGGGTTTTCGTCGAGAGCGAGGTCTCGGTACAGGTGCGCCTGCTGGATTCGGCGGGTCGTTCGGAATGGAGCCGCAATCTTCCTGCCTGCTCCAATGCCTGGTGGGAAATCCCGCTTGAACGTCTCCCGAAGGTAGGGGTGGCGTTCGTGGAACTTTCTTCGGGCAAGTTCGAAAAACGAATCGGCATCTTGTTGAGACCGTAGGGCGCCTATGCAAAGAAATCATGTTCGTTTGCTTTGGCGCCTACTGGCCCTATGCGTATTTGTTGTGGCTTCGGAGGCCTTCCCGATGGACTATCCTGTGGAATTTGTTCAAAATCCGGGTGGAAATCTTGCCCTGTCGGGGCTACCGGGATATTCATCGACTCCTGCGCGACAGGGAATGCCTGGCTTTGGACTCTCGTATGCGAGGCTTGAGGAAGTCGGTATACAAGCGGCGGGAGTGGCCGGGGAAATCTGTCTTGGATGTAATGTGACGAAAGGGGATGTTCCTGGTCGTATGTCCGAGCGCGTAGCCTTTTCAAGTTCCTATCTCGAAATGGATTCTCTCTATCGGCGTGTTTACACGGAAATGGATGTTTCCGTATCAGGGACATGGTTCGTGGCGGGTGCGGGTTACGGTTTTTCTGCGGAATGGGTCCCTGGGCGGGAACATTGGGGGCGTCACCGCTATAAGTCGGGGGTTGCTTTGTTTTGGAACGTTCTCTCGTTTTCGGCGATGCTTTCGGGCTGGACCGATGATCCTTGGCGCGAACTGGATTATTCCTTGGGAACAGGGATTGATGTCAATGGACGGTTTGCTGGCTTTGTGGAATGGGATGGAAGATCGTTTGACGTGGGGAGTTCCTTGCGGTTCGAATTCCTCGAAATTCGCTCGTCGTACCGTTTTCCTGACTTTGGCATGGCCTTGTCGCTCTCGTTTGGGCTGGGCGGCGTGTTTGCAGAAGGGACGTATGGAGTGAAATCGTCAAATTGGGACTGGTTCGGTTTTTCTATCTCGAAACAAATTCGCAAAAAGACTATATTATAGAGGTGGATTGGATTTGTTATGCACGTATCCTTTAGCATTCTTGTCGCTTTTCTCTTTTTTGTCCTCCTGTTGCTGGTGGCGTTGCTTCTTGTTGCCATGTTGCTCAGGGATAACCGGGAAAAGCAGAAGGCGTATGCGGTCTTTTCGGGGAACTTGAGTGATTTTCTGATTACCATGTCCAAGGATGGCCGACTGCTTGATGCGACTCCCAAGTACGTGTCGGATCCCCTTTATGAACAGATTCTGCAGAAACATTATTTTAAGCCAATCCTTTCGGAAAGTGACTATTTGAGACTTCAGGAATATGTCCGTGGGTGGGACGCGCATCCTGATATTCCGTTTGTCTTTTCGTTTGGCGAAGAATCGAGGAAAAACTGGTACGAGCTTCGCGCCTATATGCGCAAGCGTGGTAGCGACGTGAACATGGTGCTTTTTCTCAAGAATGTTACCATTGAAATCGAAACGAGCCGCCAGCGTGACCAGCTGAAGGACAATATTGATATGTTCCTGCGCAGTACCGGGGATTTTTTGTGGTCCCTGGATATTGACTCCCGACGTTTTTCCTTTATCACTCCGTTGGTCGATGACGAAGGCCGTGTCATTCCCAGGTCCATGGGGGTACAGGACCTTCGGTTGTTGATGCCGGAAGAGGACTATGCCTTTTTTGAAAAGCACCTGAACAAGCGTATCGTTGATTTTAGAGCGGCTGGTCACGACATTAGCGAAAACCGTGGAGTCCGTTTGCGTCTGTATGGTGAAAACGGCAAGCAGACCTGGTTTGCCTTCTCGGGAAGGCTCTGTTCCGAAGAAAACGCAAAGATCGTTTTCAAGGGATCTGCCCGCCGCTTGGACATGCTGCTGGAAAACCCGATTACGGCCGATGACATCGTGAACGAGAATATGCTATTCTCGGTGTTCTCGTTCCCGGATGTGCGTGTGTTCTGGATTGACCGCGATTACAAGGTTTGCGGCTGCAACCAGGCTTTTTCATTGGCGTTTGGCATGTCGTTCCCGAAAGAAGTGGAAGGTAAGCGCCTTTTGGAAGTGGTGCGCCCCAAGTATTTCTCGATTTTCCACGGAGTTCTTTCGGATGTTTTTGAACGTGGACTGTCCAAGGCGTGGAAGGGCCCGTTCGGGGTAGAAAAGCGCCTGCTGTGGTTCAATGCGGTTCCTATCAAGAGTTCCGATGGTTACACCCATCGTGTGCTTGGTGTGTACATGCAGCTGGACGAAAATGATTTTAACAACGCAAATAAAAATAATACGGAGATCCTATGAAAAAATTGATGCTGATTGCGGCTTCTGCACTGTTTATGATGACAGGTTGCGACGAGAATAAGGCTGAAAAGACGGCAGATGTCAAGACTGCTGCGCCGGTTGTTAATCAGACTGCTCCTGCCGCACAGCCGGCGGCCGAACAGAATGTGGTCAAGTCCGTCGATTGGGACAAGGCTCTTGAAATGAATGCTGCCGGAGCTGTCTTTGTGGATGTCCGTAATCCTCCTGAATTGAACGAAGGCTATGCGCCGAATGCCGTGAACATTCCGCTGCCCGAACTGAAACAGCGTATGGGTGAACTTGCCAAGGATAAGGACTTGCTCATCTACTGCCGTTCCGGTCGCCGTAGCGAAGCTGCCACCCGAATCCTGATGGAACAGGGTTACGACCGCGTGTATAACGTGCTTGGCGGTTATCTTGCTTTCCCGAAAAAATAAACCGAAATGGCCTTTTTCGGAAAGCGAATGAACTTTCTGCAACTAGCTTTTGACGAGTCCCTCCTGGCGGTGGGCATCAGTCGGCCGAACCCTGCGGTGGGGGCGGTGGTTGTCAAGGACGGGATTGTCGTCGGGAAGGGGCGGACGCAGCGCCCGGGGAATGCGCACGCCGAAGTGATGGCGCTGCGTGACGCGGGCGAGAACGCCCGCGGCGCGGCCATATTCGTAACGCTTGAACCCTGCTGCCATTATGGCCGCACGCCCCCCTGCACCAAGGCGATTATCGAGGCGGGAATTACCGAGGTCTACTTTGCTCATGCAGATCCGAATCCGCTAGTTCGTGGCAAGAGCCGCAAAATTCTTGAAGAGGCTGGCATCAGCGTCTTTGAGGGACTAGATGCTTGCGAGAAGGCCGTGGCGGAAGATTCGTGGGACGATGTTTGCGGCAGCGAAGGCTGCAAGGTCCTTTCGGGACCGGTGGATTCCGCTACATCCCGTGCCGAATCCCGTGCAGAAAGCCGGATGCTCTTTCACGAGATAGAACGCTTCTTCGAAGCCTACGATTATTTTGTTCGCAATAAGGCGACGTTCGTCGAAATCAAGTCTGCCGTATCGCAGGAGGGAGTCATAGGAACTCTCCTTGCCGATGGCTCGCGCGCCCCTTTAAAAATTACCGCCCAGGGAGCCAACTGCTGGAATCACGAACTCCGTGCGATGAGTGATGCTGTCCTCGTAGGTGCGGGAACGCTTCTGGCGGATAATCCCAGCTTGGATGTGCGCTTTGCCCATGGAAACAATCCCGTGAAAATTCTCTGGGCGGGGCATCGGACTTTCTCTGCGCCCGAAATCGCCGGACTCCGTTTCTTTGACTGTACCGACGCGTTCGCCGATTCCCGGCTCGTGTTTTCATGCGTCGAACAGCCGAATATTCAGGGAATTGAAGTCATCCAGCTTCCTCACGCAACGTTCGCCGAGAATTGGAAAGAGCTTCTTGCGAACCTTGCTGGTCGGGGAATGCACCGCCTGATGGTGGAACCGGGGGTGCGCCTTGCTGCAGCCCTGTTCGAATGTGGCGGGTGGAATCGTCTGGACCTGTGGCAATCTTCCGATGCCGCTGTCGACAGGTCCCTGGAATCATCGGGCCTTTCCGGAATCCCTTATCCTGAATTGCCCCATGGGGTCGTTGCGAAGGAATCCTTTATGATTGGCCCTGATGTGTTGACTGTTTACGAAAAATCCTAATTTTCTATATTGAATCATATGAATCAAGTTGTTTCGCCCGCTATTCAGCAGTTTTTGTCGTCCCACGGCTATGCCGATTATGAAGTGACCCCTATCGCCGGTGCAGGTTCGGGCCGTAAGTATTACCGTGTCGCAACGGATAACCGCAGCTCCGTATTGCAGGTTTCTGCGTCTGTCGACGAAGACTTTAAGCGCTTTGTTGACTATTCCGAATCCTTCAGTTCTTTTGGACTTCCTGTTCCGCGAATCTATTGCGTCGACGAAGCCTCCTGCTCCGTGTTGCAGGAAGACTTGGGTGAACACAACTTGCTCGACAATATCTTGCCGCCAGGGCACGAAAAGAAGACGGGCAATGTCCGAATCCTCTATCCCGAGGTAATCGATTCGCTGATCAAGTGGCAGGATGTTTCCCGTTCTCTGTTCAGCTCCCGTTCCGATTTGTGGTTGCGCCGTTTTGATTTCGACGCGCTGAAGTGGGAAACGGACTACTTTACTGAAAATTACCTCAAGGCCCACAAGGGCATTGCCGAAATTCCTGAATGTGTCCGTCAGTTCTATTCCTTGTTGGCTGTTTCTGTCGAGGCGCAGCACAAGGTGCTGATGCATCGCGATTTCCAGAGTCAGAACATCATGGTCAAGCCCAATTCCGAAATCGCTTTCGTCGATTTCCAGGGGGCACGCCGCGGTGCGATGTTCTATGACCTCGCCTCCCTTCTGTGGGATCCCTATGTGGAACTTTCTCTGACCGAAATCAAGGATTTCTTTGAGTATTGGCGAATTTCCTACCGTGAAGCGAAAACCTATTCCAAGGATGACGCCTGGGAAGCCTTTATCCATGCGAGCTTGCAGCGCGTGATGCAGGCAATGGGCGCCTACTGTTTCTTGAGCAAGGTCAAGAAAATTGAGAAGTTCGAACAGTACATTGAGCCGGGCAAGCGTCAGCTACGCATCCTCTTCGATGAATTCAAGAAGATGGCGAAGGCCACCTCTCCGGAGGTGTTCGACTTCATGGACAAGGCTTTGGTTTAGTAGCGAAACTGAATGAAACCAGTTTACGTCAAAAATTACCCGGAATCAGTCGCCTTTCCGAAAGCATTGGGGCTTGCTTACGATGCCCTGGTGCACGGTCCCGTCGCTTTCGATGCCATGACGGTGTGGAAGTCCTTGTCGGAAAGGGTGGCCCAGGGTATTTATATGGGCGAAGGTCTCCTGTTGCCGCATACCCGTGTGTCGGGGCTAAACGAACCCCTGTTTGCTTTTGTGGTTTGTCCGCAAGGCTTTACCGATATTCAGGTCAAGGCGGGGCAGGTGCCTCGTTTTATGTGCCTGCTGCTTTCTCCTGCAGAATCGGCGACGGCGCATACACAATTTATTGCAAAAATTGCGTATAAGCTTCTGAATCCGGCTTGGCGAGAAAAGGCGCTTGCCGCTAATACCCCCGAACTGCTGAACGCCCTTTTTACCGAATAAAATTTTTCGGATTTTTTAGTATTGGAAGCTTCCGCCCACCATGGCGCGGAAGCCTTCGTAGTCCCCGAAGTAACGGTCGTATCCTGCGCGAATGCTCATCCAGTCAAACGGGTAGAATTCGAGCTTGCCTCCGACTTCAACGTAATGAAGCGAGGTCTCGTCGGCGAGATATTTCTTGTCGGTGGCACTTTCGGGAGTATGCATATCGGTGATGTTTCCGCCGAAAGCGGTGTCCTTGGCGACGGCGCTCGCGTGGATGGCTCCCCGCAGAATTGCATCTTTCAGAACTCCGCTCTCCACTTTGTATTGGGCGGCTATCTCGCTGTAGATTTCCTGGCTGTTCGGTCCGAGATCGGTTCCGAGGCTTTGCGCATAGCTGCGGTAGGTGTATCCGCCGCCCTTATGGTGCGTGTAGACCCAGGGCTCGACGCGGGTGTATTCCATGTACCAGTTCCAGAGGGTGCTGCCGAGGCGAATGCTGTCACGGGCGATTCCAACGGAGGTGGCCCACTTGTTGCCCCACCAGCCATCATCGAACATGCTCGTAGGTGATTTCATATCGTCCCACAGGAGCTCTCCGTAGAATTCCCAATGGGGAATCGTCTTGATGCTCAAATCAAAGGCGAGGGAGATGTTGTCCTGGTCGCCTTGCAGGTGTTCCTGGAACACGTAGGGGATAAAAGGAATCACGTAGGCCCATTCAAATTCACGACCACAGCTGTCAGCATCTTCGTTCGGGTTCGGTTCCGTTTCGGTGGTGCTTCCGTAGAGCGCCGTTTCCGAAAGCCCGAAGGTGATATTGAAGGGGAGGGAAAGGTCGAGGCGGTGTACGTGCATGTACTTGCCGAAGTTCTTCTTCTCGAACAGTTTCATGGCGTACTGCGAGTAGGCGATGGGACCGAGTTCGAAACGGTAGCCGAAATACGGCGTGGGGGCGGGTTCAAAAATGCGGCTCGTGGAATCCTGCCACGGGCGGTAGTTGCTCTGTTCGCCGCGGAGAATTACGTGGTTGCGACGGGCAGGGCCCATGCTCAAGTAGTCGAATCCGGTGAGCAGCTTAACGGCATCTAGGTCGTAGCTGGCGTTTGCGGCAAAAATGTCCCAGGTACGCTTGTTTTCGCTTTGCTTGTTGTAGGGAATACCTTCATCGGGGTGGTAGAAATTGTCGGCAATGTCCCTATTGGTATGGTCGGTGCTCACCTTGACGCGTGCGTCGAACAGGAAACGTTTGGTAAAATGCCCGTTCAAGAAAAGGCGGACCGAAGCGGAGTTGTCGTAATGCGTCGGTGCATTCGTCAGGTTCGTGATGGCCAATGAATCAACAAGCTGCGCGCCGATGGTTACTTCGTGGTGGCGAGCGGAGTCTGCAAATGAAAAGTGGGCGGGCCATTCCATTGTCTTGGCGCAAACGATTTGCGTTGCCCCGAAGAACAAGGTTAAACCTATGATCTTTTTAATGTCTAATTTCATAAGAGCCCCCGTTCTTTTCAATAAATCTTTTAAAAGCCTTTTCGGATAGACAGATAACGAGAATGGTGGCGATTCTTGAAAACTGCAGTCTTTTGAATCGTAGTCCGAGACTGATCAGCAGGCCTGCAATCAGGCTCACCGCAGGGTATCCGTTCCTGAAACCAAAGTGGATTCGGTTGCGGATCATCAGGCAGTCGATAAAGTGGGGAACTCCGCCCTTTGCAATTTCGCTGCCTGTTGAAGATCCGATATCGTGCCAGATGATACTGTCGGTTGCCCAGGCGAAAGAAAAACCGTTTTTCCTTGCGTGCATGCAGTAGTCGCTTTCCTCGAAGTACAGGAAATAGTCTTCGCTCAGGAGCCCCATCTTCTTCAGGCATTCGGGAGAAATCAGGAATGAGGATCCTTCGACATAGTCGAATTTTGTAGCTTCAGGGGAAGCTACCCTTTGTACGGTCGCAAATTTCGGATGGATGACGCAAACGCCTCCCGCAAAATCTCCTTTCGCATTCTTGATAAGGGAACCCGTGATACCAGCTCCTGTTTCAAGCGCCTTGTCAAGGATCTTTTCAAGAGCATTCGCCTCGGGGAGCGTGTCGTTGTTGAGTAACCAGACGAAGCTTCCGGCGTAGTCTTCTTGCGCGGCTCGGATTCCCTGGTTACAGGCGGCCGCGAAGCCAAGGTTTTCCTTGTTCCATATCCAGCGAACCTTGAACTTGAAAGTGAAAGTCCAAAAATACTGCTGGGATTCTTCGGTGCTGGCGTTGTCGATAATGTAGACACAACTTGGCTGCACGGAACTCTTTTCGAGGGCGCGTAGGCAGTCTACGGTCTTTTCTTTGTTCTTGAAATTGACGAGGACAACGCAGACGGAATTCATTATTTCTTTCCGAAAAACTTGGTGATAATAGGGGCGCCGATAATGCCGTAAAGAATTCTCGGCACAAAACCGAATAGTCCCGAAACGTGCGGGTAAAGGCTCCGGGCGTTTTTAGCGACCCAGACGGTGTATTGCGGAATAAGGGGCTTGTCAAGCCTGTCTTGAACGTAGCCGATGTAGCGCTTCAAAAATTTCTGGTCGCTTTCGGAAAGTTCGCTGAAGTGGGGCGCCTCCGTAATCATGCGGGCCCATTGCAGGTTCAGCTTCAGGTTGCCTGTCCAAGTGTGCGAGTGTCCAAGTCCGATTGCATTTTGACCGTGAATCCGGTATTGGATGACGGGGTCGGGAATAGAAACATATCCGTTACGGGCGCAGGCACAGAATGTAATCCATTGGTCATGGACGGGAACCTGCTCGGGAATGGGTAAAATCTTTTCGAGGAGGTTTGCCCTAAAGAGGGTCATGCAGCCGGTTACGTTGGTAAATCCGGTCAGGAGAGCCCTGAGGGACAGGTGCTTGGGAATGCCGTCCATCGCTCTCCAGGAATTTCCGATGATTTTTCCATCGGCATCGATAACTTGGGCATCTCCGAAAACCAGGTCGGGCTTCTTCGAAAATCCGTCACTCGTTTCGATCGCCTTTTCAAGGATTTCAAGTTTCTGCGGAAGCCATACATCGTCCTGGTCGGCAAGGGCGATTAGGTCGTCGTCGCCCAGTTGCGGGCGGGCCAGTTCCAGAGACTTCGAAAAGGCGCTACGATGTCCCATGTTCTGGGGCGAGACACTTATCTGGAGGGGTAGACGGTCCTGATAGCTCTTCAGTATTTCAGGAGTGCTGTCTTTAGAACCGTCGTCCACGGCGACAATGAAGTCGGCGGGCCTTGTTTGAGCCAATAGGGAATCAAGCATCTGTCTAAGATACTTTTCGCCGTTATAGGTTGCAAGAACGATGCCGATTTTTGCCATGCTACGAATATAGTAAATCGCAGTCGGTGAAGGCTGCCGTGATCGGGAATCTTGAACTTTAAATTCTATATTTGCGTTATGCCCGAGAAGCGAAAAATCCTGTTTGTCTGTGACAAGAACGAATGTACCAGTTTTGGACGCCTGACAATGAACCTCGTCAAGGCTGTGGCGGGGGAGTTCGAACCCCATGTGCTATGGCTCAAGACTCCGAAGTTCTTTGGCGACAAGGATAATGCGAAAAAACAGGACGGCTCAAAGCTTGATGCTCCTTATGTGTCTCATGAGGTGTGGGCGAAATCGCTTTATATGGGGTATATCGGATTCCGTTCCCCGCTGAAAAAAGTGGTAAAAAAAATTAAGCCGGAAATCATTTTCTTTATTCGTCCTGAATTGGGTTTCTTGGTTCCCGTGGTCAAGGGCCGCGCCAAGACGGTGATGTTTGTCCATGATACATTTGCCGAAACGCTGTACCCGAATTCGCTTAAGTTTAGGCTGCTTAATTTGTTCTATATCCGACCGACGGTCAAGGCTGATTTCTTTGTCTATAATTCGGGCTGGACGCGTGAGGAAGCGGCTAGCTATTTTGGACCGCAGATGTCGCAAAAACCGGGCTCCGTTATCGGCTGTCCCATTGATAGCGCCCTGTTCAATAAGCCTGAATCTAGGCCGACTTTCGAAGAAAAGAAAAAATTTCTCCGCAAGTACGGTATCAAGAATTTTGATGGTATGTGCCTGAATGTGAGCCTCGACGAACCGCGCAAGAATATCGAGACTTTCTTCGAAATGGCGCGTCTCAGGCCGCATGTCGCCTTTGTTCGTGTAGGTAAGTTCTCGGAACGCCTGCGTGCCATCGTGAATGAAAAGAAACTCTACAATGTGTACCATTTCAGCGAGTTCCATGCGGAGGAATTGCGCGATTTTTATCGCCATGCCGACTTGATGGTTTATCCGTCTTTATTGGAAGGCTTCGGACTTCCTCCTATCGAGGCTATCGCTTGCGGTACGCCTGCTGTCGGGGCGTCGACTTCGGCTGTCAAGGAAAATCTCGAGGGAGTCTGCCCGTTGGTAGACCCGCCTACAGATGCCGAGGCTTTTGCATCCGTATTGGACCGCGTCCTTGCGGGAGAAAATGTCCTGGATAACGAAAAAGCGGTCGCTTTGTTGGACCGCTGTTCCATGGATGCTTTCCGGCAGAGGGTTGTCGAGTTCTTCAAGACCCTGTAACGGTGCCGCCGCTTACTTGTTCTTCTTGTTGTAGACCACGCGGGTGTGTGCGACAAAATCGTGTAGGGCGCGACGCTTGGGGTCAATCATTACGATAAGGTAGCCTAGACCGTAGAATGCAAGTGTGCATTGGGTAAACAGGCTGGCGATAAACCGGATGGCAGATTCTATCCAGCTGATTTTTTCGCCTGCCGCAGATTCTACATGGACATGCACCAGCATCTTGCCGGGAGTTGCAGCCTTGATTGCGGTGAAGGTGACGTAGTAGGCCGCCTGAAGCAAGCCCCAAATAATGAGGAATACATGCATTCCGGGGAAGTTCAGTACGTTCATCAGGGCTTCGTCAGAGGTCGGGTTGTTGACATAGGCGTTCATGGTTTCGCCGATGGCGTTCAGGTCTATCAGCTGCGTTTTGCTCATGGTCATCAGAATCAGGAGACCGATGAAGCTCAAGATGATGTTGTCGACCAGGTAGGCGATTCCGCGGATAAGGAACCCCGCATAGTGCTTGCCCTTGTTGTGCTCGGCAATGATAGCTTCCAATGCGGCCTTGATTTGTTCTTCTTCGGAAAGCGGAACATCCTTGGATTCTTCGGTGTCTTTCCAGTGGGTCCAGGATTCCATACCCGAATGCCACACCAAAGTTTCTTCCTTGATGGTGCCGTTTTTGACAAAGTCCCTGATTTCGTCGATATTATAAGGACCCTTGCGTCGTTCACCGTCTGTCACGGATTCATCTATGTAGTACCATATCATACGAGGTAAATATAGAACTTAGAACTTAGAACCTAGAACTTAGAACATCAAATTTGTGGTATGGAACTTGGATTTTCTCTAAGTTCTACCAACTAAGATCTATCAACTAATTAAAAAAAAACTACATTTTGGAGGTATGATGAATTTCAAGATTGGCCAACGCTATGTAAGTCAATCGGAACCTACACTCGGGCTTGGTATTGTCACCGAGGTGCAAGACCGTATTGTTAAGATTTCTTTCCCTGCTGTCCGTGATGTCCGTTGCTACCGTTCTATGGGGGCTCCTGTAGATCGTTTTGAACTTTCGGTAGGCGATACGGCAAAAAGCGAAAAGGGACTGTCTTTTACGGTAGAATCTGTCAAGGATGTCGACGGCCTGCTTGTCTATACGGGCCGTGGCGGTAGGCAGATGAAAGAATCGGAATTGAGCGGCAAAATTTCGATTGCCCGTCCCGAAGATTTGTTCCGTGCACTCCGTGAAAACCGCATTTCGAATAGTGCACAGTTTGCCCGTCGCGAAAGCGCCATGGAACTTTCTTGCAAGTGGATTTCGTCGCCGGTACGTGGCATGATCGGTCCGCGCACTTCCATGATTCCGCACCAGTATTATTTGTGTAGCCGAGCCTGCGATAGCTCGACCCTCCCGCGCTTGATGCTTTCGGACGAAGTGGGCCTCGGTAAGACTATCGAAGCTGGTATGATTTGGCATGCGCTCAAGTCCCGCGGTCGCTTGACCCGCACCTTGATTATTGTGCCTGAAACCTTGAAGCACCAGTGGCTCATCGAAATGAAGCGTCGCTTCAACCATCTCTTTACGCTGGTGGACGAAGGCTATATTAAGGGTTTGTTCGTGAACGACGACGATGACCGCCCGAATCCGTTCACGATTGCAAACGATATTATTTGTTCCATTGATTTTCTGATCAAGCAGCCGGCGCTTATCGAGGACCTGCTCAAGACGAACTGGGACATGGTGATTATCGACGAAGCGCACCACCTGGTTTGCGAAGATGGCTTTACGAGCCACGAGTATCTGCTTGCCAATGCGGTGGTTCAGCGTTCCAAGGGTGTACTCCTGTTGACGGGTACGCCGCTGCAGTTCCAGCCGGAATCGCAGTTCAACCGACTCAAGATGCTTGACCCGGTACGCTTCAGCGATTACAACAGCTTTATCAAGGACCAGGATGCTTACCGCAAGCTGGTCAACGAGCTTTCCAAGCTGCCGACCGATCCGGGCGAACAGATGAGTTGGGACGACCTGAACGAATGCGTGCCCAAGAAGTCGATGATCCGTCCTTGGCTTGAACAGGAAAGTGCGAAGAGCATGCCTGCTGACGAATGGATTCGCCGCATTGTAGATGCCGTGGGTACGGGCTCGGTGGTGTTCCGCAATACGCGTAAGGGCGTGGGCGGATTCCCGAAGCGCGTGCTCGACGAAATTCCGCTAGAACCGAACCAGAACTACCGTGACATGGTGAACGTGGCCGCCGAGAACGATCTCGACATGTCCACCGACATTCAAGAAAACGGCCTTCTCTGCACGAGCTATTCCGATGCCTGGGCACTCGATGAACGCTACGTGTGGCTCAAGGGATTCTTGAAGGAACATGCGAACGACAAGGTGCTCCTGATTTGCGAATCGATTCAGGTGGTGCAGGCTCTTGAAACGCTCCTCACGGAATTCATGGGCGAAGGCGCCTTCTCGATGTTCCACGAGAATATGACGATTATGGCCCGCGACAAGGCTGCTGCGAATTTCAGCCGTGAAAACGGCGCGAACCTGCTGATTGCCTCCGAAATCGGTTCCGAAGGCCGTAACTTCCAGTTCGCTCATCACCTGGTCCTGTTCGACTTGCCTTTGGATGCCTCGTTGGTGGAACAGCGTATTGGCCGTCTTGACCGTATCGGCCAGACCGAAAACATTATCATCCACGTGCCTTATGTAAAGGGCTCCGGCCAGGAAGTCATGTTCCGCTGGTACCACAACGGCTTGAACGCCTTCGGCACTCCGATGATGAGCGGTGGCGAACTCTTCCTCAAGTACACGGACGAACTGATTGCCGCCCTTGCTGATCCCAAGGATCTTCTTCAGAACTTTGTCGATACTGTAATCCCGAAGGTCAAGAAGGATTGCGATACCATGCGCAAGAATATCGAGAAGGGCCGTGACCGTCTGTTGGAATTCAATTCACGTAACCCTGCGAAGGCGAAGGAAATCACCGACGAAATCTTGAAGATCGATGCTGACCAGAATCTGCAGACACTCGTGTTCTCGTCGCTGATGGACCGTGGCCTCGAAATCGAAAAGAGTAAGATTAAGGGTTGCTATGTAATCAGCATGGGAACGCAGGTCGAAGCGGGTTCTGTACCGGGTATGCCCGAATCGGTGGGGATGGCCGGGGCCGGTGGTGGTGGCCGCATCACGCAGTCGGTCGGAAACTTCGAAGAAAGTTCGGGTGACGGCGACGAGGATTCTCGTTTCTGCGATACGTCAAGCCTGACAGTGACTTTTGACCGCAACGTCGCGATGATTCATGACGAAGTAGATTTCGTAAGCTTGGAACATCCGCTGTCCCAGGGCGTCATCGACTTCGAGACGACTCTGGATAACGGCGCGGTCTCTTGCAACATCTGGCCGAATTCTGGAATGCGCGGACTCATGATGCAGTATAACTTTGCTGTCGATTTCTCCATTGCCGAAGAATGGGGCGTTTCCGATATCGCAGGGCCTCGCTACCTGAGCGTGCTCGTGAACCCGATGGGCGAGGACATGTCTGCGAAACTCGATGATTTAAAGAACGCCTGTTTCAAGGATGTTCCTGTTCCGCAGGGCAATGCCGCCGTAAATATGACGCTCAAGTATTTCGGTAAAGACGGCCTCGCGATTGCCCGCCGCATTGTTTCTGCAAAGGCGAAGGAATATGCCGAAGAGGCTGCCGCTGCGGTCGAAGCCCGCGCCGAGCAGGAATACCAGCGTATGAACCATTTGCTTTCTATGCGTGGCAAGGCGGGCAACAACGCCCAGCTGCAACAGCTCCGCAAGAACGCCCAGGAATGGAAAAAGGTCATTTCGAACCCGCAGATTCGCCTAGACGCGATTAGATTGCTTGTTTGCAGGTAGTTTTGAATGAAGAAGGAATGGTGTCATCCTGAGCGTGGTTCGACAAGCTCACCAACCTTATAAGGTCCCTGAGCAAGCGAAGCGCGCCGAAGGGCGAAGTTGAAGGATCTAAAGCATTTTTGAATAAGATTATGAGTGAATTAAGAAAGAATATTCTCGATGAATCCCGCCGCATTGTCGTAAAGATCGGCTCGCGTATTTTGGTTGACTCCGAAAAGGGCGGCGTACGTACCCGCTACATCCAGAAGCTTGCCGACTCGGTCGCGCGCCTGATGGAAGCGGGCAAGGAAGTCGTTGTGGTGACGAGTGGTGCCGTGGGCACCGGCATGAGCCAGCTCGGTTACAAGGAAAAGCCATCGGTGCTAGCCGAAAAGCAGGCTTGCGCCGCCGTGGGTCAGATTGACTTGATGTATGCCTACCGCGAAATGTTCCGCTGGATGCAGCTTTCTGTGGGCCAGATTCTTCTGTCTGCCGAAGACTTCCGCGACCGCAACCGCTACAAGAATTTGCAGAACACCATCAAGGCGATGCTTGCCCGTAAGATTGTTCCGATTATCAACGAGAACGACTCTCTCGCCGTCGCCGAAATCAAGGTGGGCGATAACGACAAACTTTCAAGCGACGTGGCTCTCTTCCTCGATGCTGATTTGCTCCTGATTTTCACGGACGAAGATGGTCTCTTCGATGACAATCCGAAGAAGAACCCGAACGCCCGCCTGCTCCGCTTTGTGCCCGAAATTACGCCTGCTGTGCTCGCCCTTGCGGGTAAGCCCGGCGAAACGGGTTCTGCCGTGAGTACCGGCGGTATGCGCAGCAAGCTCGAAGCTATCCGCAACGTGACCAAGAGCGGCTGCAACGCCTTCCTCGCCAGTGGAATGAAGGTGTTGCCGCATCAGGTAATCTTTGAAAATGCCGAAGGCACGCTCTTTGTGGGCTCCAAGAAAAAGCTCAATAGCCGTCAGCGCTGGCTCAGCTTCATCACGACTCCGCGCGGGGCCGTGGTGGTGGACGAAGGCGGCGTGAAGGCTCTGCGCGAAAAGCATTCTAGCTTGCTTCCCGTGGGTGTGTGCGCCGTCAAGAAGCATTTCGACAAGGGCGACCTGATTGAAGTCTTGAGTCAGGACGGCGAAGCCGTGGCACGCGGTGTCGCAAAGTTCGACAGTGAAACGCTCAAGCTTGTGCTCCACAAGAAGACCGCCCAGATTCATGAACTCTTGGGCAAGGATGTCGCCGATGAACTCATCCACAAGAACGATCTGGTGGTGTTCTAACCATCGGTCCTAAATTTCTATAGCAGAGGCCTCCGATTTGTTCGGAGGCCGCTTTTTTGTCCTAGAATATTCCAAATTGGAATAAGAAAAATCTGTTATTTTTGCGACAAAAATATCATTTTGTGTGCCGTTTTGAGATATTGTAAAGTATATTTTGTATGACAGTGTCAAGGTTGGCCCTGCGTTTTGGGATAAAAGTATGAAAAACAGAATCTTTGCCTTTAAGGATATGGCGCAGTTCGAAAGCGAACTGTCTCTGTTTAACAAGTGGTACAAGGAACACGGTTCCCCGACGATGTACTTCCAGATCCATTCGGCGATTCTGGAACCTGAAAAGCTGAAGCCTATCTGGGACATTTTAGATAGATTTTTCCCTGATGTGCCTTGGGTGGGTAATTCCACTAGTGGCAATATCGTTGATTGCGAAGTTTCCACGGATATTTCTGTGTCGGCTGTTATTTTCGAAAAGCCGACGAGCAAGTTCACGGTTCGTCAATATGATTATAGCCGAGAATCAGTCGGTGGGATTGCGCAGAATGTTGTTAAGGTGACCAAGGATAATCCCTGGGTCAAGGCTGTCGAAATTTACCACTGTATTTCCCCGTTCTCGACGACCGCCCTTTGTGAAGGACTCGATAATCTGTCTTCCGAGATCCAGGTATTCGGTGGCATTGTCTGTTCTCCCGATATTACAAGCCCGAATTCCTGTATTTTCTCGTCAAAAGGCGGCTATACAAGATCTGGCCTTTTGGTGCTGTTCTTTGGCGGCCCCGAATTTTATGTCGATTCCCGCAAGATTAGTGGATGGAAACCGATTGGGCGTAATTTCCATGTGACACGTTCCGAAGGAAACATCCTTTACGAGCTGGGAGGAATTCCCGCCTACGAAGTCTATAACAAGTATCTGAATATCAAGAACGACCAGAACTTCTTCTACAATGCGCTGGAGTTCCCGATGCTGTACGAGCACAACGGGGTCTCTATTGTACGCGCTCCGGGTTCGAGCAATCCTGATGGTTCTCTCACGATGTCTTCCGATATCGAAGAAGGTTCCATCATCAGGCTTTCGTATGGTGAGCCGGGGCTGATTGTGGACCGCATTAGGGAAGAGAGCGAAAAATGCGGGCTGTTTGGGCCCGAGGTTCAGCATATTTTCTCGTGTGCGGCGCGAAAGGCGTTCTGGTCGCAGCGTGAACCGACTTACGAAATCACTCCGTTCAAGGGGCTTGCTTCGAGTACGGGCTTCTTTTCGCATGGGGAATTCCTGCGCGAAAAGGGACACCTGAACCAGCATAACATTACACTTGTAATTGCGTCGATGCGTGAAGGTGTCGCTGTCGAGAAAAAAATTGAACGGACGGGAGATATCCGCACCGAAATGACGACAAGGCTTCCGCTTGCGGCCCGTATGGCAACCTTCATTCGCGAAACCTCGTTTGAGCTGGAACAAATTAATAGCAAACTCCGCGTGATGAACGAACACCTGCAAGATGTCGCGACGACGGATGCTCTGACAGGGCTTGAAAACAGGCTTGCCTTTGATGAATTGCTCAAAAATATTGCCATGGAAGATTCCGATGCCGGAAACTGGACGATGATCCTGATGGATGTGAACGGGCTCAAGTACGCAAACGATACCTTCGGTCATCAGGCGGGAGACGCCCTGATTATTGCTGCCGGAAATTCCATCAAGAAGGCTTACGGCCTGCATGGAAACTGCTTTAGAATTGGCGGTGACGAATTTGCCGTGGTGACGAAGGCTCCTCTGGATTCCCTGTTCCTGCTGTATTCCAGTCTGCAAAGGAATATCGAGGAATACAACAAGGATGCTCTTTATCATTTGTCGATCGCTGTTGGCGAAAGTAGGCTTCGTAGTGATTCGGGAATCCGCAAGTCCATTAGCGACTGGAAGATGGAAGCGGACCTGAATATGTACCGCGATAAGGTGCGTTACCATAAGTCGACCGAAGTAAATGAAAATCAGAACCTGAAGGACCTGATTACCTGCTTGATTTCGGTGGAAGAAGCGAAGGACTCTTATACGGCGCACCATTCCGAACGCGTCAAGGCATATACGGAACTGATCGCGCGTTTCCTCGGACTTTCCGAGGCCTCGGTATCGTTGATTATGCATGCCGCTCATTTGCATGATATCGGCAAAATGGGAATTAGCGACAATGTGCTTGGAAAACCGGGTAAGCTGACCGATGACGAGTTCTCGATCATCAAGCAGCATCCGGTCATTGGCGCAAAGATCCTGATGCAGTCGAACTATACGCACGAATTGGTGCAGATTGTGCTGCATCACCATGAACGCTATGATGGTCGCGGATATCCTGAAGGCCTCAAGGGCGAGGAAATTCCTATCGGTGCACGTATCATTGCCATTGCAGATTCGATTGACGCCATGACGAGCAAGCGCGTTTACCGTGACGCAATGTCGCTTGACTACTGTCGAAAGGAAATCGAGAAAAATCTGGGTGTCATGTACGACCCTGCCATTGGCAAGGTGGCGTTGGACCATTGGAATGAAATTGTCGATATGCTGCTGAAAATGCAGACTGGACGTCCGAAAGTCATCTAAAAGGAGTCTTTCTCGGAGACCGTTTTCATCCGTGAACAAAAATAATTGCAAAATCCTGCTTTCGGGCAGGATTTTTGTGTAATTTTACAAAAAACTTAATTTTGCTCAGCTGCTTGTCATGCCCGCTATACGATACTAGGCAACTTGTTGCCATAGTAGAGTTATCCTCTTTGTGGAGAAGGCGGGCATCTCCTGCCCAGTTGAAAAAGGATGGAACATGGATAATTTCAACTTCTACAGCCCCACGGAATTCGTATTCGGCAAGGACCGCGAAAATGAATGCGGTGAACTCGTTAAAAAGTATGGCGGCACCAAGGTGCTGATTCATTACGGTGGTGGCTCTGCGGTGCGTTCGGGATTGATTGACCGCGTTAAGGCTAGCCTTGATGTTGCTGGAATCCCGCATGTGGAACTCGGCGGCGTGAAGCCGAACCCGCACGATTCGCTCGTGTACAAGGGTATTGAAATTGTCCGCGAAAATGGGATTGATTTTATTTTGGCGGTGGGCGGCGGCTCTACGATTGATAGCTCCAAGGCTATTGCTATGGGTGCGGTTTACGACGGCGATTTCTGGGATTTTTACGAGGGCAAGGCCTTGGCGGCAGCTGCGCTCCCGATTGGCGTGGTGCAGACCATTGCGGCGGCCGGTTCCGAAGGTAGCGGCGATTCCGTGGTGACCAAGGAAGATGGCATGCTCAAGCGCGGCGCGAGCAGCGAACATATTCGCCCGAAGTTTGCGGTGCAGAATCCTGCTTTGCTTTGCACGTTGCCCGCCTACCAGACGGCCTGCGGCATTACCGACATCATGGCCCACGTCTTTGAACGCTATTTCACGAACACGCTCGAAGTAGAAGTTACCGACCGCCTGTGCGAAGCGGTGCTCCTCACGATGGTGAAGGAGGGCCCGCGCGCCATTGCCGACCCCGCCAACTACCAGGTGCGAGCCAACATCATGTGGGCGGGGACGGTAGCCCACAACGGCGTTGTGGGCTGCGGGCGCAGTCAGGACTGGAACAGCCACGCCATCGAGCATGAACTTTCGGCGCTTTACGACTGCGCCCATGGCGCGGGTCTCGCTGTCATCATGCCTGCATGGATGGAATACGTGGTCGACCATAACGTGATGCGTTTTGCCCAGATGGCAACGCGTGTATTCGGCTGCCAGATGAATTTTGAGAACCCGAAGGCGACCGCCCTCGAAGGCATCAAGGCTTTCCGCAAGTTCCTGCATTCTATCGGTATGCCCATCAACTTTGCAGAACTCGGCGCCAAGGAAGAGGATATCCCGAAGCTGGTTGAAAAGCTGAATCCAGGTGATGGCTGGGGATTTGTCCCGCTCAAGGCGAAGGACGTGGCTGAGATTTACAAAATTGCGGCCCACGCAACGCTATAAAAGTAGACAGTAGGAAGTAGTCGGTAGACAGAAACTTCCTACTTCCGACTTCTAACTTCCTACTAAACTATGAACGCACTTTTTATCGGCGGTACAGGAACCATCAGCATGGCCATCACGCGCCTTGCGGTGGCCCAGGGCTGGAAACTGTACCTGCTCAATCGCGGAAACCGCCCCGCAGAAGATATCCCCGCAGGGGTTGAAATCATCAACGCTGACATCTACGACGAAGCTGCTGTTGCCGAAAAAATCAAGGGGATGCAGTTCGACGTGGTCTGCGACTTTATCGTATTCCACCCGAGCGCGCTTGAACGCGATTACCGCCTGTTCAAGGGCAAGACCAAGCAGTTCATGTACATCAGTTCTGCAAGCGCCTACCAGAAACCGCTTTCGGACTACCGTATTACCGAAGGAACGCCTCTCGCGAACCCCTATTGGGAATACTCCCGCAACAAGATTGCGGGGGAGGAATTCTTGATGCGTAAGTACCGCGAAGAGGGTTTCCCCATCACGATTGTGCGCCCGAGCCATACCTACGACGAACGCAGCATCCCGCTGGGTGTTCACGGCAAGAACGGCAGCTGGCAGGTGGCAAAGCGCATGCTCGAGGGCAAGCCCGTCATTATTCACGGCGACGGCACGAGCCTCTGGACCATGACATTCAACACCGACTTTGCCTGCGGCTTTGTGGGCCTGATGGGGAACGTCCATGCTATCGGAGAATCGTTCCAGATTACGAGTGACGAAACGCTCACTTGGAACCAGATTTACAAGGCTGTTGCCGACGCTCTCGGCGTGGAACTCAAACCGTACTACGTGTCATCGCAGTTCCTTGCGGATGTGAGCGACTACGACCTGCTCGGGAGCCTCATCGGCGACAAGGCGAATTCCGTGGTGTTTGATAATTCCAAGCTCAAGCGCACCGTGCCGAATTTTCGCGCCGAAGTCCGCTTTGACCAAGGAATCCGCCGTACCATTGATTATGTGCTTGCGCATCCGGAATTCCAGAAAGAAGACCCCGAATTTGATGCCTGGTGCGACAAGGTGATTGCAACGCTGGAAGCCGCGAAGAAGTCTTTTAAGTAATATCGAAAATAAATCGCGTGTTACTTGCGCGAAAGTTCCACCACGTAATCGGCGGCGTTTACGAAGTCCTGCGCATGTTCGATGGCGATGACGGTGTGGCCCGCTTCGGTGAGGCCGTGAATCAGGTCGAGTAGATGCAGGATGTCCTTTTGATGGAGCCCGCGGGCGGGTTCGTCGAAAAGGAATAGCGTATTCGGAGCCTTCGCGCGTGCGAGAGCGATGGAAAGGCGCAGGCGGGCGCGTTCGCCGCCGGAAAGGTGCGACGTGGTTTGCCCGAGTTTCAGGTAGTCGAGACCCGTATCCACGAGGGGCTTTAACTTGTCCGCAAAAGGCTTCATGTTGATGAACAGCTTGTAGGCTTCGCCGATTTCCAAATCCAGAATGTCGGCGATGGAAAGCGACTTGAAGCGGACTTCAAGAATTTCATCCTTGAAACGTCTGCCGAGGCACACGGGGCATTCGGATTCTTCGTAGCCCGCGGGGTCGAGGATAACGCCTTCGCCCTTGCAGTTTTCGCAGCGGCCCCCGGGGGCGTGCGTCGCGAACTTGCTGGCGGTGTAGCCGCGGACCTTGCTTTCGGGGAGTTTCGCGAAAAGGTCGCGGAGAATCGTGTTCAAGTTGATGGCCGAGGCGACGGTGCTGCGGCGGTTTCCGTGGAAATCGCCTGTCGAAAGAATCGATAGCGCCTGGATGCCGAGGCTTTCGAATTCGCCCTTGGAGGCACGCGGGGCTAAGTTCCTGAAGAAAATCGTAGACTTGCCGCTACCGCTCTGGCCTGTGATGACGCTGAACTTTTGAATCGGAAAATGCGCGGTGACTGGTTTCATGTCGAACATCGCGAAGTTCTTGATATCGATGGCCGCGGCGTTTTTCTTTGGAACCTTCGGCTTTCTCTCGTCTCTCGTCCCTTCGACAGGCTCAGGGCGGGCTTTTCGTCTCTCGTCTAAACCTTTAATCCAATTCCCCGTGGGTGATGCCGGATTGCCAAGAACTTCTTTTGCGGTTCCTTGCAGCAGAATTTCTCCACCCTTTTCGCCGGCTCCAGGCCCCATTTCTATGATCCAGTCCGCTTTCTTGATGAGGGCGGGATTGTGGTCGATGAGCACAAGCGTGTTCCCGCGGGACTGCACTTTCTTGAGGACTTTCCAGAGGGCTTCAACGTCGCTCTGGTGTAATCCGCTGGCGGGTTCGTCGAGGACAATCAACAGGTTGTTCAAGTGGCCGGTGCTGAGGCTCGAAAGCCGAAGTCTCTGGACTTCGCCACCCGAAAGGGTGGCGCCTGCACGCCCTGCTGTGAGGTAACCGATATCCAAATCGACAATCGCCTGGATGCGGTCAATCAATGTGCGGAATGCGGGCTGCTGCTTTGCCGTCAGTCGATTGTCGAACAGGGCGTGCAGCCGGCTTTCGAGTTCCGCGAAAGGCGTGCTTAAAATGTCTTGCCACGTGGTACGGATTTTGCACGGAGCATCCTTATGATTTTCGTTACTTTCGTCCTCACTGGAGCTGCATTCAATCGCCGCATTCAAAAGATTCTGCTTGAGTCGAAGGCCCTTGCAATCGGGGCATTCTTCGCTGTTGTCGCCGTTTTCAATGATTCCGGTGCCGCCACATTTTTCGCAAATGCTCGTACGGGAATACGGCGACAAATCTTCAGACGCAAGCGGCCTGGAAAGTTGCGCTCCGTGTTCTGGGCAACGCGGCACCGTGCTGAAAAGCTTACGGCTCCCGTTAATATCCAGTATCAATTCGCCGTGCGTGAGCTTCAAGACTCCATCGACTGCTTCGGCAATGCGGGTGCGCGTGTTCTCGCGAACGATTACGCGATCCACCACGATAAAGAATTCCTTCGGGACAATCTTCTTTTCGTTTTCAGTCAAGTCGGCCAGCGAATAGCTGACATCATCTGCCGTGGCACGCGTAAAGCCTTGCGCCAGGAACACCGCCGCCAGTTTATCAAGACTTGTTTTGCCTTTTGGCGCTCTTGTATCCTTCTTGTCATCCCGGACTTGATCCGGGATCTCCTTTTCTATCCTCGCAAAAAACTGTAACTTGCTCCCTTGCGGCAAACTCGCAATCTCGCGAATTATGTCTTCGCGGCTCATGCTTTCCATGGGCTTTCCGCAAATAGGGCAGGCGGGCTTCGCATAAGCTGCAAACAACGCGCGTAATGTAGAATCGCATTCCGAGATGCTGAGCGCATAAGCCTTTGCGGGTGTTTCTCCGTGGCTCGGGCCTACGGCAAGGCTTGCGGGCAAACCTTCGGCGCTGTCTAACGGAATAATGCGCCTACCGCCCAAGAGTTCTGCGGCAAAAGGCGAGAGTGTTTCCAGATAACGCCGCTTGGACTCTCCGTGCAGGGTATCAAGTACAAGCGTCGACTTTCCGCAGCCCGAAGGTCCGCACACCACAGAAATCTTGCCCAGCGGGAACTGGGCATCGATATTTTTCAGGTTATGCAGCCTGCATCCGCGTATGCTGATGAAGTTGGGCATTACTCCCTAATCGTAAATCTCAGCTCGCCAAACGGAGTGCAGAAGTCGAGGTTCTCGAGGCCGTTGGTCTCAATGCCATTGAACATGCGGTAGCCACCACCAATCGAAACTTCGAGCATCTTGGTCACGCGGTAGTTGAAGTGGACTGCCATGTCGGCGGTAAAGAAGTAGTCTTCGGATTCGAAAGCTTCATCATCCGGTTCCATCACGTACAGGGCTCCGCCGCCGACTTCAATCGGCACGGAAATCGCGAAGTCGCCGAGTCTGAGCGGGAAGAGTTCCACGAACCCGCCGAACGACATATACTTGATCATCTGTTTTTCGGCGACATTGTAGTTGCGGACATCGCTCAGGAGTCTTGAAACCCAAACGCCGGTAGAAATCTGCGGCAAGATGTCGAGACCGATTCTGATGTTTGCGAAAATGGCGCCGTCGTCGGCCACGAGCACGTTACCGCCACTCACGCCGATGAAAGCCTTCAGGCCGTCGTTGTTCTTTTCTTCGGGGGTGAAGTTGGCGCTGCGGAGTTCTGCGTTGGCGAGAGCCGCAAAGGCCACCAGGATCATTAAAATCTTTTTCATTGGCTAAATCCTATAATCTGTCTTTGGTCATGTTCAGGCCTTCGGTGGGGGATCCTTCCCAGTTCCAGATGCGGTCCCTGGATTCAGGCCAGGTGCAAATGGTCCAAACGATGGAATTTCCACAAAGAACGATGGTCCAGATGCCGAAAACGAGGAACAGAATGAGAGGAATAAAGGCGAGGGATCCGTAGAAAATGGACATCCTGGTGACAAGCGTGGTCTGGATGAGCATCAGAATTCTCACGTAAATCATAATGCTGACCCATGCCAGGAACGAGATTCCGATGGAGGAAAGGAGCAGCTTTTTCCGCGTGTAGGTCTTTGGGTCGGGACGCGCAGGAAGTGCATAAAGCGTGAGGAAGATAATCAGGATGACCGCCCCGTGGAACGTCACGTACCAGAAGGCGTCAATCAGCGTGTGGAGCACGGAAGGGTCAAAGTGCAATCCGTCGATGACAATGACCGAAAGGACGTTTTGCACATGGTTCACGAAACCGGCGTAAAGACCGATAATTCCCGCGAAAATGAGCAAAAGGGGAGTGTAAATGCGCAACTGCTTGTGGAGCGGGCGAGAGACCTTGTTTTCCCACACCACGTTAAAATTTGATTCTAGGCTACCGAAGGCGAGAATGAAGGTTACAAAAAGGCCCATGGCGCCGATGAATCCGAGCTTGCCGATGGGGACATGCTCTGCATTCTTCACGATGGCGATGATTGGGTCGATAGGCCAGTCTAGATTCAGGATGTTCAGCAGGTGGGGGAGGTAGTCCGAGACGAAATTGCCGAATCCGACCGCGATGGTAATCGAGGTCAGTAGGATCAGCAGGGGGACCACCGCCAGGAATGTCGTGTAGGTAAGTGCGGCTGCACGGGTCAGCCCATGAAAGTACAGGAAGGATTTTCCTGCAATAATCGCGATTTTTACGGGTGTGACGGAACGCGCGGCTATCGCGTCAAACATCCTTTCCCAGGAAAAATTCGTGAACCAATCTGGCATCATTGTTCGTAAATCTAGTAAAAAATGGGGATTTTATAGACCGTTGTCTACAGTTTGCTCATTTTTATCTTAAAATGTGGACTTTTTATTTTTGTTACATATTTTAAAAACGACTTGTTTTTAGTAAAAAATATTAAATAGTGTAGACTTTTTATGTAAAAATAGGTTATATTTGGAATAGGTTTCCTGCAAAGGGTGTTGTCCTTGGACTACAAAAAGGAATTAAGTAAGAACTTTTTTGTTTTTTTGAGGATAGATTTGCTTAGAGGTTGCCAAAAAATGGAGTTTATATGGGTATTGGTTTAAAAACATCGACAATTTTTGCTGGAGCAGTCCTGGCATTTGGTCTTGCGTCGCCCTCTTTCGCGGCGACCCGCCAAATGGAAAAACTTTCGCGTGGCCTTGCTGTAGCGAATACAGGCAAGGGAATGCTTGTGAGTTGGCGCCTCTTGGGTACCGAGAATCCGGACACGGAATTCAACCTTTATCGCGACGGAACGAAAATTGCCACCATCGGAAAGACTGCTGGCACGAACTACCTGGACGCTGACGGCAAGACGACTTCCAAGTATACGGTCGCTGCCGTGGTGAACGGCAAGGAAGGCAAGGCGGAAGGCGCACTTATCGTGTTGGACCAGAACAGCAAGGGGTTCCCGTACAAGGCCATCAAGGGTCTCAATGTGCCCAAGGACCAGACGATGCCGGACGGTTCCACATGCAGCTACAGCCCCAACGACATGAGCGTGGGTGACCTGGATGGCGATGGCGAACTGGATTTGGTTCTCAAATGGGATCCGAACAATTCCAAGGACAATTCCCAGTCGGGTTACACGGGATCGGTGTTTATTGACGGCTTGAAGATGGATGGAACCCTCCTGTGGCGTATCGACCTGGGCAAGAATATCCGTGCCGGCGCCCATTACACCCAGTTCATGGTCTATGACCTGGATGGTGACGGTATTGCCGAAATCGTGATGAAAACCTCCGACGGCACTGTCGACGGCAAGGGCAAGGTCATTGGCGACGGCTCCAAGGATTACCGGACCTCTTCGGGAACCATTATGTCGGGTAACGAGTTCCTGACGGTGTTCAAGGGGAATACCGGCGAGGCCATCCATACGATTAACTATTGGCCTGCCCGCGGAAAGATTTCGGGGGATACCTACGGTAACCGCGACAACCGTATGCTGGCGGCGATTGCTTACTTAGACGGGGTTCACCCGAGTGTGATTATGAGCCGCGGTTACTATACCGAATTCTTTGTGGCTGCCTATGATTTTGACGGCAAGGAACTCAAGACCCGCTGGCAGCACAGTTCCGACAAGGCTGGCCAAGGACTTTATGGCGAAGGTAACCACAACCTTTCCGTTGGCGACCTGGATGGCGACGGCTTTGACGAAATTGTTATGGGCTCTGCGGCACTCAAGCACGACGGAACCCTCCTTTACCGTACCGGGTTTGGCCATGGCGATGCCATGCACCTGTCCGACATGGATCCCGACAAGCCGGGATTGGAAGTTTACGACGTTCACGAAGAAACTACCAACAAGTACAGCGAAGAATTCCGGGACAAGGAAGGCAATGTGGTGTGGGGAACGTTGCAAAGTACATTGAAATGTAAGGATAAAAACGGAAATGAACATGTCGGTTGCGATAACGGTCGTGGCATGGCGGCCGATGTCGATTCCACGAATCGTGGCTTTGAAATGTGGTCGGGAACCAGCGGCGGAATTCGCACTGTAACTGGAACGACGCTTTCGGCTACGACTCCTTCGGTCAATTTCCGCATTTACTTTGACGGTGACTTGCAAGATGAACTGCTGGATGCTACAGGCAGTGGCGGCAGCGGAGGAAAAATTGAAAAATGGAATTCCAGCAAGAAGACTGTCGATCGCTACTTCAGCTTCTATGAAGTGAATAGTTCGACTCTGAACAACTACACTAAGGCGAATCCCTGTATTGTGGCCGATCTCTTCGGTGACTGGCGCGAAGAATTCATTGCCCGTTCCAGCACGGATCCTTCGACGATCACGATTTTCCAGACACCCGTGACGACTCCGCACAGGCTCTACACGCTGATGCATGACCCGCAATATCGCGTGAGTGTCGCTTGGCAGAACGTTGCCTACAACCAGCCGCCCCATGTGAGCTATTACCTGCCCGACATGGTGAAGAATCTGAAGAAACCCGACATTTACATGCTCGGCACCGAAGGTGTCGCGGGCCTCGCTCCTTCTATTTCGAAGGTGGGCGATGGGCTTGAAAACCAGGGAATCCTGCTGGGTAATGCAATCGAGAGCTTCGGCTACAAGTTTATCGGCTGCGACGGCGTGAAGGTGACAGGACTCCCGAAGGGCGTGACTGCGAAGGTAGAGGGTTCGACCGTGACCATTTCGGGAACCCCGACGGAAGCGGGCGTATTTGCCTACACCGTTGTAACCGAAGGTGGCGAAGGCGATGCCGCATCTGCGAAGGGCGTGCTCTCTGTTGCTGCTCCAGGAAATGCTGAAGAGGTTGCGACGAAGAAGGAGGCCTCCAAGGTCGATGCTTCTACGCCGGATGCGGGAATCGGCTGGTCCGAGACGACCAATACGGGCTTTGTCGAGAAGGGATACTTCAACTTCGACAATTCCACCGCAAGCTACGGGACATGGAACCTGTATTCCGAACATACCGCTTCAACCACCATCAGTATCCGCTTTGCAAACGGTGGCAGTGCCGCACGCGATATGGAACTTGTGGTGAACGGAGTCAAGGTAGGGACCGTTTCTATGGATGCGACCGGCGGCTGGACGACTTGGCTTACGACCGATGCGAAGATTGATTTGGCGAAGGGACTCAATACGATTACGCTCAAGTCGACGACTGCCGATGGTGGCGCGAATGTGGATATGTTCTACTTCGATATCGAAGGCGTGAGCGTCTATGCGGGCCAGGTCGACGAGCAGACCACGATAAAGCCTGTTGCAGCTTCTGTGCGTGGAATGGTGTTCAACCCCTCGACGGGTGTGTTGTACACCCCGAAAGCAGGCCTTGCTGAAATTTACTTCTACGACATGTCCGGTGCGATGCGCCTGGG
>JAGAHT010000028.1:0-21076 GCA_017626945.1 Fibrobacter sp. | reverse complement strand
TTCCAGGCCCGTCAATCTGGAGATTGACGGAGAGTCGTAACCATCCTTGTGGAGTTCATAGGCCTTGGCCCATTCTTCTTTTGTGTGTTTCTGGTACATGAAAACCCCGAAAGTTGTGTCCAACTTTCGGGGTTCACATCAGTGTGACGTGGGTCGTTTTTTTTTGTGTAAAAAAAAGATAACAATGTCTTTGTTGACAAATTATAGTGGATTTCTTACTTTGTATAAGTATTTGGGATGTTAAAGGAGTATAAATGAATATTTTGAGATGCATTGCGGTTGCGTGTGCTGTGCCCTGTTGGCTTTATGCCCAAAATCCAGTGTCCGTAGAAGCTTTTGATGAACAAGGGAATAATCCCAGCCAGTTGACGCTACGGTTAAGGATAACGAATAATTCAACTGACACACTGAACGATGTTCAGACAAAATATTACTTGAATTATGACAGGAATAAGGTCTTAAATTTGTCGCCATATTATATGGCGGGAGCAACGGCGTCAATTGACACGTTGGGTGATTTTCTTGCTGTGAATATCAATGTTGCTAAACTTGCTCCGGGCGTGTTCCCGAATGCAAGTGGGATTAGCCTTGGTATGAACTATGCGGATTGGAGTGCGCTCAATAAACAGGGAGACTTCAGCTACCCGAATGCGGGAAACTTTGTTGTTGTGAATAATATTCCTGTGTATGCGAATGGCACGATTATTGCAGGAGCGACTCCTATCAATGATGACGTAAACGAAGAACCTCCCAAAATCCGTTTTGTTGGAATTCAGCCCGAAAATACAGCGACGCGTTCTGCCTGGGTGGAACTGCAAAATTACGACACGACGAGTATCGACTTAAGCGATTTCTACCTAAAATGGAGCGCAAGTGACAGCGTGGATATTGGCAGTGGAACGCTCGCAGCTGGGCAAAAGATGAGAATTTGCCAATTAAGTTCATTGGAATGCCCTAATGACGACTTGATCCTTGTAATATCAAATTTCCCTGACGGTATAGAAAGAACATTTTCTCTGTCGAAAAATGGCGATGTATTAGATTCTGTAACTTTAGGACGCTGTGAAGTTGATGCTGTTGCCTGCCTTCGCACTATTTCTGATAGAGATAAATCTGGTGCCGGAAATTTTTATTCTACGGGAGACTTCTTTAAGTATATTGAAAACATTGGCTGGAATGTCTATTCGTCTTCTGAAATATTTGCAGAATCGGATGAACTTCCAGTAGCAAAGCCTTATGCGATGTCGGATACATCTGTTGTGGCGTTGAATGACAATGGAAAGGTTCGGCTCTCGTGGATACCGGTGAATGGCGCGCAATCGTATGTTGTTTCGATTTATAACAAGGCTGACAAATCATTGGTTGATAGACAGGTTGCTCGGAATAATTTTGTGGAAGTGAGCCTAGAAATGGGCTCTTACCAATGGAATGTTCAAAGTTTTGCTGATGTTGCCAATTTGAATGATTATGTTGCAAAAGAAGGCGACGAGGCTGTCACGATTCTTTATGTGGTAGATTTTGATGCTGTTGCCGTGAAACTCAAAGAGAAAAGGATTGTCGGAGTGACGCCCTTTGCGGCAAGGAAGGATACGAAATTGCTCGATCCAATATGGGGAAATCTTGCTGTAAGTAAGGAATGGAATCGCGAACATCTTAGCCATGAAGAATATGATGAAGAGGAAATGGCGCGCTGTTGGGCGGTTGCGGCAAATACGCTTGATCATTATTATGGAGGGACGATTTCGCAAGACGAAATTAAAATCTATGGAATGAAATACCAGTATTCTGAACTGCCTCCCTTGTTTTATTTCCAGCACGGTGATGCAGGAGGCGCGACTGAGGCTACTGTGACGGAGGTGTTGCATTATTTATTCGGAGAATATCCGACACGAGGTGCTGGTATGCCGTCTTTAGCAGTGGTAAAGAATGCTCTAAATCGCTCCGTTCCCGATCCGATATTTGTGGTTGTGAAGGGGGATAAAATGAATCATGATATGATTGTAGACGGTTATGCGGTTTTGGACCAGTCGATTACCTTTGGTGATGGAAAATCATTTGGGCCGGGGACTGTATTCTATCATTATCTAAACCCGGATAATAACGGGGGCACTATATGGGTCGCAACTAGTTCCTATAACCACGACCACTATTTTATTGCAGAAAATAGAACAAAGGTTGGCCGAAAAAATCCGGGGGTTGACAATGATGGTGATGGCGACGGTGTGAAAGATTATGATGAATACGAGCGATTCAAGAGCGACCGAAATCATTATGATTCTGATAGAGATGAATTGAATGATTATGATGAAATATATGCCTTTACAAAAATGTGTAAAGTGGATGATCCGAAAATAGGATGCCAAAAATTCGACTACCTTGATTCAGATGGTGATAATTTGGCGACGTATTGGGATAAGGATTCAGATAATGGCGGTGAAAAGGATGGAGATGAAGTTGCGGCAGGAAGAAATATGTTTGATGAAGCAGATGATATGCCTCCAGATGATATTACCGAAATTACGTGGGATCTTCCGAATGATATCACAATCTATGCACTAAATCAATTACGTGTTAATGATAGAAGCATTTGCTATGATGGTGAAGGAAAATGCAAGGTTGCGTCTGAATCTGGACTGGAGGATTTTGCCATCAACATCGGTGTTGAATCTGCCGTTGGTGAAATCTACAGTAAAGGCGGCGTTTGGTTACGGTCACGTGCAGGAGTAAAAGGAAATGTGAATACCTATTTTGCGAATGCGAATAATTCCACTGTAAATATTGGTGCCGGAGTGTCATGGGATGGAACAGAATATCCTCATGATTATAGAGAATGGCCGTATAAAAATGTATGGGATCCTGCGAAGTCTTATGCGCTAAATATCAAGACAACGCAAACGCTTGTGGTGTCGGCAGGTCAGGAGAAAGTTTTGCACGATGGGGATGTCTATTCTTACGTGAGGGTCGAATCAGGAGCAACATTAAGGATTGAATCAGGAATAATTTATGTTGGTAATATTCAGTTTGAATCTGGAAGTACAATAACATTTACTAATCCTGGTCAGCAAACAATTCTGCATGCAGATGGAGCTACAATATGGAGAGCCGTCATCAGTAACGAAGACAAGGAGCTCGTGGCAAGAGGATTTAAGCTGGTTCAGTATAGTAATAAGAGTATCAATATAGAAGGCGATTGGGCTGGGACGATTCATGCGGCAAGGTCTCGGCTTGTGATGGGGCAGGCAAAGAAGATGATATATGGCAGGTTCCTGGCTAGTTATGTAAGTATGCACCAGCAGTCTAGAATTTATCGAGTGGATTTTGACCCGATTACTCAGTCGACAAATCTTGTGCTAAGGTAAGAGAGTATAATATAACACGTTGGTTAAGGAAATGAAAATTTATATGAATAAAATTGTTCTTTTGACGGCTCTGTCCGTAGCCCCGCTTATCGCTTCCGAATCATTCGGTGGTATCGGCGTGTCGATTTACCAGTCCCACAATGGTGTGAAGATTGCGGAAGTTATTCCCGGCACTCCAGCTGCCGAAAGCAATTTGCGTTCTGGCGATATAATTATCGCTGTTGACGGTGTCAAACTCAAAGACTACACCTTTGAAGAATCGAAGGCGAGACTCCGCGGACAAAAGGATAAGCCGCTGGAAATAACTTATGTGAGCAAGGGCGATACACTTTCGACTATTCTTCGCCGTACGCAAATCACAGTCAAGGATTTGGAAAGCGAGCGTGTCGAAGCTTGGTATGGGGACAAGTCCGAATTTAATGCGCAGGAACTTGAGACTTATGCCGGTGCGACCGAAAATAGTAAGCAGCTTGTTGCTGTGATGCAGAATGGTTCTGTTGTAAAATCGGACGCTTCAGTTTCTGCAAAATCGTTGAACGGCATTTATGTGGACCGAGTTGACGAATTTGCTCCCAAGGAGAAATCACAGAATGTAAGTAAACTTTCTTCTGCAAGATTAAAGATGCTAACGCGCTCGACTGTTGCGTTTGAACTCAAGTCGCCAGGACGTGCCGTTGTTTCCATTATGGATGCGGATGGGACTTTAGTTGCGAAATTGGTCAACGAGAATGCCCAGTCTGGCTACAATATTTTGAACTGGGATTCTGGGAATGTGCCTAGCGGTCGATATATGGTAATGGTTGAGTATAATGGTTCTGTAAATGGGAAATATGTGTTGTTGAAGTGAAGTTAAGCCAGAACAAGATGGGGCTGGTATGAAATTCTTTCTGATATTATTTATCTTACTGCTTTATGCGTCCGAAGGGATGGCGTATCCAGCTCCTGAAATAAAGCGTCCTGTGGGAGATATTAGGGTTCTTGTCCTTTTAGTTGAATTTTCTGATGTTAAATTTAAAAGCCCCGACCCTGTCTCTCAATTTACGGATTACTTAAATAAAGAAGGCTATGACGAATACCATAATATTGGTAGTGTTAGAGACTATTGTATTTATAATTCCATGGGCAAGTTCCGACCGGTTTTTGATGTGTATGGCCCTGTTACGCTCCCTGAATCGCGAGAATACTATGCAACCATTGCGAGTGGAGATGAAATTGCTGTTGCTCAAGCGCTTGATTCCCTTGCAGATGATGAAATCAATTTTCTTGAGTACGATAGCAATACTGATGGAATTATTGACTATACGTATATGATTTATGCGGGTGAAGCAAATTCAAATGACAGAACTGTATTTTGGCCGCATGCAGGTATACTTAGAGAAGAAAAAAATATTATGTTGAGCGATGGGGATGAAAACAATCTATATGTCAGGCGTTTTGCTTATTCAAATGAAATAGATTTGGGGGCGTATAAGAAAAATGAGTCTACAGATGTTATAAGTGGAATCGGTATTTTCGTACATGAATTTAGTCACTTACTTGGATTGCCTGATTACTATTATCAAGACAATATTACGCCGGGTACGTGGTCTGTAATGGATGAAGGCTCTCATAATTGTCCCGCAAACGAAGATAGTGTGTCTAGCTGTGCCCCTCCCCTCTATTCATCCTTTGATAGAATGTTGATGGGGTGGCTTGTACCTACGAAAATTGATTCAAATGGGATTAAACGACTAGGGAAATTAGACGATAACGTGGCGTATCAAATTTCAAATCCAAATAATACAGATGAAATGTATTTGTTGGAATATCGTACAAATAAAGGCTGGGATATTGGACAAAAAAATTCAGGAATGCTGGTGTGGTATATTGACTATGTAGATTCCGTCTGGAGAACGCCTGTTAATGCTCGTGAAGATAATATGCATGCAAAGGTAATCAAGGCTGAAGAAAAAACGGATTGGTTGTATTTTATGAACAAGTCTTCTCCTTACGATGTCTTCCCCGGAAAAGGCAATGTGACGGAATTCAACGGATTTGTCTTTAAGGATGGGCTTGACATGAATATCACCTTATCTGAGATAACGGAGTCCGAAGACAAGGAATACGTTACCTTCAAGGTTACGAAGGGTGAACCCTTTATTAGGGAGGTGGCGAGTAGTTCCCAAAATTCTTGCGGGTTTGCTGAACTTTGTCTTTCCTCCAGTTCGGATTCGACTCGTCATGGTCCTCCACCTTCATATAGTTTTGTTTATCTTGAATCATCCACTTCGACAGCCATATCCCAAAAGTTGTTGATGCAAACCCATATCGCAATGCAAAACGGAATGATTCGCGCCAGCACTTCGGTGAAGGGGATAAAAACAATACGATTGTTTTCACTCAATGGTCAACTTTTGTTTGAAACCTCTATGGATGGTTCAGAATTACAATTCCCGTGGCCCCGTCATTTAGGTAAGCAAAAGGCATTCCTGTCTATTACACGGGGTAAAGATGTGTTGTATATGGGAACTATTGATGGTCGGTAAAGATAGATGATTGGAATTGTGTCATAATATCGCCTTCTGTTGATATTTAATCCATAAGAACTCCCTTCGAGGGGGTTCTTTTTTTACATGCAAATGGTAATTTTCGGGATAGGGATTCCCCCTTGGTGTAAAAACGGGAAAAAGAGGAAATTATGGGAACGAAGTCGTTACTATCCTTCTGTTTGGTGATGTCGGGCATGTCTCTTGCCGCGACGCAGGCAACCTTCTATGTGGCCCCCTCGGGCAACGATGCAGCCGCGGGTACTAAAGAAGCTCCCTTCAAGACGATTACGCAGGCGCAGAAGGCTGTGCGTGCCATCAACGGTTCTATGACCGGCGACATCGAAGTCATTCTTCGCGAAGGCACCTATGTACTTCCGTCTACGGTCAATTTCACGGAAGCCGATGGCGGTAAAGACGGCCACTACGTGCGTTATAAGGCGGCCGATGGCGAAAAGCCCTTGATTACCGGCGGTATGGGCATTACCGGCTGGACCATTCACGACGAGGCGAACAACATCTGGAAAGCCGAAGGCGTAGAAGGCAGTTTCCGCCAGCTTTACGTGAACAACCGTAAGGCTGTTCGCGCATGTTTTCCTAATGTAATTGCCGCGAATGAAAAAGGCAATGGCGGCTTTGACCACGACTTTGTGCGTCTCACGAAGGTGGACTCTACGGGTCGCGCCTTCGATGTCTCTGCCGACTACGTCAAGAATATCAAGAACATCGAGGATGTCGAAATCCACCTGATGATTGCCTGGTCCGAAAATATCTTGCGATTGGAAAAGGCGCAGGTGAACGGCGGTACGGCAAAGCTCATTCCCAAGGATCCTGAACGTACCAAGTTGTTCCATCGCGCTTACCCGATGCTCGGCACCGCCTTCATGAGCAATCCGCCCAAGCAGCAGGTTTTCTATCTCGAAAATTCCTACGACCTGATTGATGCTCCGGGGGAATGGTACCTGGACGAAAAGAATCAAACGCTTTATTACAAGCCCCGTGAAGGCGAAAGCATGGCGACAGCCCACGTGGTTGCGCCCCGCCTCAATACCTTGTTCAACGTCTTGGGTAAGGATACAAAGAACAAGGTGGGCTACATGAGTTTCGAAGGCCTGACCTTCGCCCATTCTAACTATACCCGCCCCAGCGAGGAAGGCTTCTTGGATTTGCAGGCGGCAAACTTCAACGTAGACGTTCTTCCGGATCCAAGCCGCGGAAACTGGGAAAAGTTGAACAGTAACAAGTATTTGCTGTGGCGCCCCGATGCGGCGTTCCGTGTTGAGAACGCACATCATTTTTTGGTGCAGGGTAACGTGTTCTCGCAGATTGCGGCTACGGGCCTCGACTTTGTCTCGGGCACTAACGACGACATGATTCAGGGTAACGCCTTCTTCGAAATCGGTGCTGCGGGCATTATGCTGGGCAAGTTCTATCAGGACTCCACAACCGAAATCCACATCGCCTATAATCCCAGCGACAAGGACGAAATCAGCACCCGCGATACGGTCAAGAACAACCTGGTCACCAACGTGACGAACGAGCATCAGGGTGCCGTAGGTATTGGCGCAGGTTACCCGCGCTATGTGGTAATCGAACACAACGAAGTCTCTTACACTTACTACTCCGGCATTTCCATCGGTTTTGGCTGGACAAAGGCTCAGACCGCCATGACCAATAACCATGTGAACTGGAACGAAATTCACCATATTGCCCGCCTGCTTTGCGACTCCGGCCCGATTTACACGCTCTCTAACCAGGGCACCGGTAGCGAAATTCAGCACAACTACATCCACGATAACGGAACCTCCAAGTGGGCGGACTACTGGAATGTGCCCATTTACCTGGACGAAGGCTCCAGCGGCTTTACCGTGAAGGAAAACGTGTTCAAGAATTCTCCCTCGGGCGTGGGCCAGAATCAGGCGGGGCAGAATACCTTGCAACAGGACGGTAACTACTATAGCGACAATGTCGTGAACAACGCCGGTATTGAAAAAGATTTTCGTTACATCCGCGACATTAAGGAAATTCCTTTGGCGGACTTCAGCAACACTGTGGCGCAGGCCCCCTACAAGGTGCAGTTCAGCATTCCGGGTGTCGTTCAGGTGGAAGACTATGACGAAGGCGGACAGAGTGTCTCGTTCAACGATAAGGACTTCGTGAACGAAGGTAATGTCTACCGCGAAGACGGCGTTGATGTCGTTGGTCTTGACTGCGCCGATTCTGCCATGACTCAGGGGTGCAAGGGTTACGCCATCGGCTATACCCAGGCCGGTGAATGGCTCGAATACTCCGTGAACGTGGCTCAGGCAAGTAAGTACGTGTTCCGCGCAAGAACGGCGAATGGCCTCGAGGGCGGAAGCTTCCGACTCTTTATCGACGGCAAGGCCGTGACGGATACGGTGGTAGTGCCGCAGACCGACGACTGGCAGACCTACGACTTTGTGGATGGCGAAACATCTGAAATCGCAAAGGGCGAACATGTGCTGCGCATCCAGTTTACGGGTAGCTACGTGAACATGGACTGGATTCAGTTTGCGCTCACCAAGGAAGAACTCGCGACCAACTCAATTCGCACCTACAGCATGAACTTCTTGCCGAATGCGGAACGCTCCCTGAAGGTGTTCAACGCAAGCGGTCGCCTGATGGGTGTCTTCAATAACCGCGCAGGCCTCTCGCTCACCGAAACTCTGAAACAGGCTGGCCTTGCCAAGGGAATCTACCTGGTGCGCGGCTCCGGCAAGACGCTCCGTGTGCAGGTGAAATAGTTTCCGATATTTTCTGAAATCCTACAGATGTCACCCCCGACTTGGTCGGGGGTCTCCTTTTTATAGTTGAAGCAGTTGCATTCCTTTTGACAATATGTCAACAAGAACTTGCCCGACGCATGGGCGTTTTTGTGTTTTGGAACTTAATTTTATAACGGTTGGTTACAAATTTTTAGGAGTCATTTATGAAGTTTTTTGGGACTGTGTTTGGTGTGCTTGCTTGTGCGGCAGGCGTGGCGATTGCCGCCGAAAATCCACTCACGCTGTGGTATGACAGTGATGCGGGTTCTGAATTTACGAACGCACTTCCCATCGGTAACGGCTACATGGGTGGCCTTATTTATGGTGGTGTCACAAAGGACTATATCGGCCTGAACGAAGGTACTGTGTGGTCGGGCGGCCCGGGTGACAACAACAAGCAGGGGGCGGCAAGCCACCTGAAAGAAGCCCGCGATGCCCTGTGGCGCGGAGATTACAGGACTGCCGAATCCATCGTGTCAAACTACATGATTGGCCCTGGTCCGGCAAGTTTCCAGCCGGTGGGCGACCTGGTGATTACGACATCGCATAGCGGCGCAACCAATTACCGCCGCGAGCTGGACCTCAAGACTGCAATCGCAAAGACGACTTATTCTGCAGGTGGCGTCAAGTACACTCGTGAATATTTTGCGAGCTATCCGGACCACGTCATTGTGGTGCACCTTTCTGCTGACAAGAGCGGCTCCGTAAGCTTTGGCGCGACGATGACGACTCCGCATCGTAACAACAGCATGTCCAGCAACGGCAACACGCTCGTTTACGATGTGACGGTGAATTCCATCAAGTTCCAGAATCGCTTGAATGTGGTGGCAGACGGCGGTACGGTATCGGTTGCGAACGGGAACATCTCTGTGCAGGGTGCAAATTCGGCAATGCTCGTGCTCACCACGGCTACGAATTTCAAGTCGTACAACGATGTCTCGGGCAACCCGGGCGCGATTGCCTCTGATATTATGTCGAAGGTGGCCAAAAAATCTTACGACGACTTGCTCGCGGCGCACCTCAAAGATTACCAGACGATTTTCAATCGCGTTTCGCTGAACCTGGGTACAGCCGATGCGAGCGCAAGCGACATCACCTCTACCCGTGTGAAGAACTTCAATTCCACCAACGACCCTTCTCTTGTGGAACTCCATTATCAGTATGGCCGTTACTTGCTCATCGCAAGCTCCCGTAAGGGTGGCCAGCCCGCCAACTTGCAGGGTATTTGGAACAAGGATACGAACCCGGTTTGGGGCAGCAAGTACACCACGAACATTAACCTCGAAATGAACTACTGGCTGGCCGAATCGGCGAACCTCGGCGAATGTGCATGGCCGCTGATTGACAAGGTGAAGTCCATGGTCAAGCAGGGCGAAAAGACCGCCAAGGTGCATTGGGGTGTTGACGAAGGCTGGGTGGAACACCACAATACCGACCTTTGGAATCGTTCTGCTCCGATCGATGGTACCTGGGGCATGTGGCCGACAGGCTCTGGCTGGCTCACGACGCACCTCTGGGAACATTACCTTTATAATCCCGATAAGGAATACCTCAAGGATGTTTACCCGACCATGAAGGGTGCCGCGTTATTTTATCTGAACAGCCTCGTCGAAGAACCGGTGAGCGGCAATAAGTACCTGGTGACAGCCCCGAGCGATTCTCCTGAAAATGACCACAGCGGCTATCATGTGTGCTTTGGTCCGACGATGGACAACCAGATTATCCGCGACGTGTTCAACTACACGACCGAGGCCGCGAAGGTTCTTGGCGTCGATGCCGATTTGCAGGCGCAGATGCAGGCTGCAGTCAAGCGCCTTCCGCCGACAAGAACGGGTAAGTACGGACAAATTATGGAATGGTTCGATGACTGGGACGACCCGACCAACCACAATCGCCACATTTCTCACCTTTACGGCCTTTTCCCGAGTGCTCAGATAAACCACGAGGAAACTCCTGACCTGATCAAGGGCGCAGGCGTTACGCTGGAACAGCGCGGCGACGATGCGACGGGTTGGTCCCTTGCCTGGAAAATCAACTTCTGGGCTCGTATGAACGATGGCGATCATGCCTACAAGATGATCCGTATGCTCCTGACTCCGAGTAAGACCTATAATAACCTTTTCGATGCGCATCCGCCGTTCCAGATTGACGGTAACTTCGGTGCAGTTTCTGGCGTGAATGAAATGCTCATGCAGAGCCACAACGGAAAGATCCGCATTCTCCCGGCGCTTCCGTCGCAGTGGAAGGACGGCTCCATTACGGGCATCCGCGCCCGTGGCGGCTTCACTATCGATTCCATGGCGTGGAAGGGTGGCGCTCTCACTTACCTTGCTATTAGCGCTACGAACAAGGAACTCCTGAATGTGGAATACAAGGGCAATACCGCAAGCTTTGTTTCTGCAGCGGGAGCCAAGTATGAATTCGATGCAAACCTGAAAATCACGAACCAGCCGTTCGAAGCGGTGACGCTTCCTGCAAAGATCGAAGCCGAAGACTATTCTGGAATGGACGGCGTGCAGGTGGAACCCGACGAAAACGGCATCCCGAATGTCGGCTGGATCAACGACGGTGACTTCACCGAATACCGCGTGAAGGTTCCTGCGGCGGGCACCTATACGCTCACGGCGCGCGTCGCTTCCGAAGCCGAAGAAAAGTCAACGATTACGGTGGTTGATTCTACGGGCAAGGCGCTTGCGACCCTTACGGTGGATCCTGCCAAGACGAACGGCTGGAACGACTGGTACGAAACTTCTACGACGATCAAGCTTGACAAGGGCGAACAGACGCTCCGCTTCAAATACTCCGGTGAAAGCGACTTCCTCATGAACGTGGACTGGTTCGATTTTGAAGGCGACCCGTCGGATATTCCGACTGCAGTTCCGGTGGTAAGCCGTGCGCTCGATGTGCACGCCGTGTCGATGTCCCGCGCCTCGGTCGCTCTCATGGTTCACGCCGAAAGCGATTTCGAAGCACGCCTCTACAATGCGAACGGTCACCTAGTCGATATCCGCCGCGGTTCGGGCAACGCCCTCGTGGAATTTGGCCGTAACGGGAACCTTCCGCAGGGTAACTACATCGCGGTGGTCATGAGCGGCAAGCAGCAGAAAACACTCCGCCTCCGCGCGTTCTAGTATTCTATCCCGGACTTGTCCGGGATGACATTATAAAAAAGGCGGCCATTTCGGTCGCCTCTTCTTATGAAATTAGAACTTATTACTTAATAGCGTATAAGTGCCATTTCCATTGGATGTCGGCACTTTCCAGGGAAGTCTTTTCGCTCTTGGATTTGTCTTCCTCGACCCATCCGAGGTTCTTGACTTCGATGCAGTTCTTTTCGTCCAGCAGGTCCTCGTCATCGTAGTATTCGTCCTGCTTGATCTTGTCGCGCAGCACGGGGCAAATCTTCATGCCGTCAATACCGCGGGGCAGCTGGACGGCGATGTTCTTTTCTCCCTTCCATTCCTTGATGTCAGTCGTGTCGAGGGCGAGTGCCGAGAGCGGCTCGTATTCCGAGGGTTCCTGCTCGATGAAGGTCTTGATCAAGAAACGGACTTCAGGCTCGATGGACTTGGCGGTACGCTTGTAGTTGGTCAGCGTAACGGAAAGCATCTTGTTGGTCCGCAGGTAGTTGATCTTCGGATCGTCGCCATCGCCGATATAGGTGCCCTTGTCGTTGTAGTTGATGCTGTCACGGACCATCGTGATGATGGTTTTCATGCTGAGGGCGTCATCGCCGGCATTCTTGGCGTACTGGTTGATAAAGGTGTCGCAGCGTTCCTTGTTGTTCTGCACAAAACCACGGGTGTTGTCGTAACATTCGTAGTAGCTAGAATCGTCCACTCTCTGGGCGATGCTGTCAAGTGCAATCTTATAGTCCCATTTAAACTTGGCGTCGGCCTTGTTCTCAATTTCGATGGGGTTCTCGCCGCATGCGCTAAAATAGAACGCAGCGGTCGCGGCTAACGGTAATACGATTTTTTTCAACATGTTCTGTGTCATAAAAATACCCCGATTACCTTATGCTAAAGTCGACGAACAGACGCCAGGTGAAGTTGGAGTCGTGACCAATATGATGATACCTGTGGTTGTCGCTAGTAGAAGTTCCGATTCCGTAGACCTGGAATTCCACCGAGACAAGGCGGCTTTCGACGCCGAGACCGAGCCATCCGCTGGTTTCCCAGTCCTTGATGCCGAAGCTCTTGTTGGTCTGGTGGCTTTCGTACAGGGGGAACGGGTTGTCGCCGTACTTGGTGATTCTTTCCAGTTCCTCTTCGGAAGCGTCGCCGAACGATTCAAGATACAGGCGGTTCTCGGTATCGACCATTTCGTAGATAGGCTTGGTGATGTCGAGTGTCGCGCTCATGAAGATGAATGCGGTCGTCTTCTTGATATGGTGACCGAGCTTCAGGGTGAGCGGAAGGTCTGCGGCAAAGTTGTGGTACTTGCGGTCAATGTTGTGGACCATCTCGTAGGATACGCCGTCGGAGGTCTTCCCATCGATATGCTTCAGGTCGAAGTTCCAGCGGGAGTAGCGGTAGTTGACGCCGAGCCTTCCCTGGAATCCGAGATAGTGGCCGTAGTAGCGGCGGTAGAAATAGTACAGACCGATGCCGGAACCCCATTCGGCGTCTTCCTTCATGTTGCCGTAACGGCTATCTTGGAAGTTTGCGTCCATGATGGTCAGACCGTGGTGGAGAGTCCTGGAACCCTTCTTGGCGGTTGCCTTGACTTTCGCCTGGTATTCGGCGTAGGTAATCTTGTTGCGGGGCTTGACCCAGGCCGTATCGGCTTCTTCGGTCGCGGTAGAATCGGCGACCTGTGCACTATCGGTAGCGGCGCTGTCGGCTACGGCAGTCGTGTCGGTGGGCCATGCCTCTTCAGTGGAGTCCTGTGCAGGGGTGGCCGTGGCGTTCGGGTCGACCGTCGTCGGGGTAGAATCCCAGTCAAGTGCATCCGCGGTGGCCGCGTCCTGGGTCGCCGGCACAGATTCCGGTGCGGCTTGCTGTGCAAAACCGATGACCGCAAACAGGCTACAGGTTGTCAAAATCTTGCGAAAAATGCTCATAATCGTATACCAACTCCTGTAAAAGAGTTCCAATCACAAAAAATAAGTAAAAAATAGGCGTTGCGCAAAAAAATTTTAAAAAAAATGAACTTTGTGTAAAAAAATAGTTAGTTTTATGCGAAGAAGGAGATTCTGTGTCTTCCTTGTTTTTGTTGAACGGAAAAATGAGTGCAAGAGGATGATTATGAAAACCGGCAAGATTTCTCTCGTTAGAGTACTTTCGCTGCTTGTCTTTTTATTGGGTTTTCAGTCCGTGTGGGCCGATGTCTGGGATGGTGTAACCAAGACTCCTGCAAAAAAGCAGACGATTGACGGTAAGGATTACTACCTCATTGAATCCGCCGCGAACCTCGCGTGGTTCTCGGACGAGGTGAATAATTCCTCTGCAGCCGAAGTGAATTTGAATGCCAAGGTTGTTGCAAACTTTATTGATATGAACCACAAGCAATTTGTTCCAATTGCTGCAGGCAAGGGCGACAAATTATATAGCGGTATATTTGATGGCAACCATGTGGTTATCAAGAACCTGAATATTAGCAGCGACTATATTTCTGGAATCGAAAAAAAATATGGACAGAACATTGCGTTTATTGCGGCCTTACATAAAGGTACCGTAAGGAACGTCATTCTAGACAGTGTGTACATTAAGGCCACGACCGATATCGGATCCATTCTTAATGGCGATGCAAATAAAATTAGTGTGGGTACCGTTGTTGCGTGGATGAAGTCGGGAACGGTCGAAGGCTGTTACGCTTCGGGCATTGTCTATAATAGCGGTAAGGGACAGGCTGTTGGCGGCATTGTCGGTAACGCGGATGCAGGCCTTGTCAGGGATAACTTGAGCATTATTTCGATTCAAATTTCAGGAAGCCAGGCCTATGTGGGTGGTATCATTGGCCAGGCGAAGGATAATGTTAAGGTAGAATCGTGCGTTTACGATGGCGGTAAGTTTATCAATGATTCTACCGCTTATGATGGTGGCGTGGTTGGTCTACGTTATGATAATAATCAGACTCTTTTTAAGAATGACTATTATGATGAGGGCGATGTGGATAAGGGTGCTGCCCAGGGTTCTACGAACGGAATTTATGCGACGTCGCTCCTTAACCAATCTAAAATAGCCTGTATCTTGAACGAGGGCGATTGGGACGAAAGCGATACGACTTGCTCTGTTGAGGGGGTGTGGTCCACGGGTGATCACATTACTAACCAGGGTGTTTCGAAAAATGAAAAGAACGAAACCATCTTTACGATTAAGTTCAATGCTAACGGAGGCCAGTTCCCTGCGGACGCAAAAACGGTCAAGTATCTGCGCTTTAAAGAATTGGTGACAGGTGATGAAATTACGATTCCGACTCATGCCGGTGATAGCGTCTTTTGGGGATGGTCGATGGATCCTGCTGCGACAGAGCCTGCTTCTTCAGCGGTTCTCGATACGGTTTATAAACCAAATACCGTTTACGCTGTTTGGAAAAAGACGGTTAATGTTACGTTTGATTTCAACAATGATGTGAACCCGGGATCTACGACGAAAAAGATTCCGATCGGTGATCCTATCATTGCTGTCGATCTTGAATCGACCACTTATACAGATGCGTCTAGTGATGTGTATTATTTTGTTGGCTGGGCCAAGAATAAAACGGATACGGATCCTTTGACCGATTTGGGAAATGCGGCAGAAGGCAAAACCTATTACGCCATTTGGTCTACGGATGCGACCTATACCGTTACGTTTGATGTGCAGGGAAAAGGTAGTGAACTGCAGTCGCAGCAGATTAAAAAGGGCAATAAGGCGTCAGAGCCTACACCGACTGCGGTCGGCTACACTTTCGGGGGTTGGTATACAGAGGCTGCCTGTCAGAATGCCTTTGATTTCAACACGGCTATTACGAAGAACGTTACCCTGTATGCCAAGTGGAACGTAGTGTCTTATACGATCACCTACGATATGGATGGTGGTGAAAATAGCGAAAAGAATCCTGGCAGCTATACGATCGAAAGCGAAACGATTGTTTTGGATTCTGCAAAAACTCGCAAGGGTTTCCTGTTTCATGGTTGGTATTACGATGCCGATTTCACCCAGCTTGCTACGCAGATAACGGAAGGAACTTTCGGTGCTGTTACTCTGTATGCAAAGTGGACGGCGAAACAGTATGAGGTGATTTATTCCGCTGGTGTTCGTGGCATGGGTTCTGTTGAAATTGACTACAAGCCCCATGGCGATACGTTGACTCTTTCGTCGGAAAAATACTACTACTACAATGAAGATTATAGGGTGAGCTTCCTTCACGAAGGATGGGCCTTGTCAGATGGCGGCTCCAAGGAATATGATTTGGGCGGCTTGTATGGCGATGACGCAGACGTAATCTTCTATCCGTATTGGTCCAAGAAGGTCAAGGTCCATTATGGTTCTGAAGACAAGGATACTTTGTGGGTTGATGTCAGTGACGTTGAGTCTGATTCGTTGGTCAGCAACGCCATTAGTGAAGCCTTGCTGTCCCATGATCCTGTAATCGATCTGCCGTCCAAGAAATCAGATGACAAGTACGTTTATTCCTTGAAATGGGTGTCAGACTCGGCGGCTGTTTATGAACCCACCTTTGAGAAGATTGAACACAAGGGTAAAATCATAGTGGCCTATGGAACTGGTGCGCAGGATACGATTCATATTACGGGCGTTAAGTCTAAAACGGATGATGAATTGCAGGAATTGATTAAGGAAACTTTGGAAGAACGTGGTATTCCGCTTCCGACAAAGGCTGCTGATTCCCTATATGAATACGAGTTTGCGAAGTTTGTCCTAAATGCGGAGACGGGTATTTATGAACCCTTCTTTGCCAAGTCGGGGAATCTGCTTTACAAGATTAACTTCCACCTACCGGAAGGCGCCGAACTGACTGCGGAGTTTGAAGGCTACGTATATGGTCAGGTGACGAAGTTGCCTACGGCCGTCATGAAGTCGGATACGACCTGGGTGTTCAAGGGCTGGTATACAAAGCCCAAGGGACGCGGTGACCGTATAAGGTCGATGCGTGATACGGATTCCGGCAACAAGAGCCTGTATCCGCTGTTCCAGAAGACCATCCGTTATGATGCCAACGGCGTTAAGGGTGAAATTGAGGTGATTTATACGGATCGCGCCGAGGTGACGATCACCCGTGCGCTTGACGATGTGATTCCTGCGAACTACACCAAGGGCAAGTCTACCTTCGCCTTTGACAAGTGGGTGCTGAAGGATGGTGTGTATACGGCGACCTTCAAGGAAGTCGGAACCAGCTTCAACGTGTATGCGAGTGCTCGCGGATTTACTATCGAAGAGGCTAAGCTTGGCGCTCGCTTGATGGTTCTTGATTTGAACGGTAAGGTTGTGAAGCGCGGCGTGATTTCGAATGAGTCGCAGCGCGTGGAAGTTCCCAAGTCTGGCAGCTACACGGTGCGCGTGGGCAAGCAAGCCGCCCAGGTCAACGTGAAGTAGGAGGTCATTCCGAAATGTTGATGTTCAGCCGGTGCACCTTGTAGTGCATGACTCTCGGCGAAATACTTAAATCGCGTGCGGCAGCAGACATGTTGCCGCCGTTTCTTTTTAGCGCTTCGCTCAGGATTTCTTTTTCGTAGGTGTCCATGAGCGTCGAGAGCGGTGCGATTTTATTCGGAAGCATGGGCTTGCGGGCCGATTCATCGGTCTGCAAGGTGGGCGGCAAGTTGTGCGAATGAATGCAGTCGTCGCTCGTGGCGAGGGCTGCGCGCTCGATGCAGTTCTCGAGTTCTTGTACGTTTCCGGGCCAGTGGTAGCTCATGAGCATGTCGATTGCGGGCGTCGAGAGTCGCACCACGTGCGTGCCGTACTTGAGGTTCACTTGCGAAATAAAATGCTCTGCCAAAAGTAGAATGTCGCTTTTGCGCTGCGCCAAGTCGGGCAGTGAAATTTGCACGATGTTCAGGCGGTAGAACAGGTCTTCGCGAAAAAGTTTTTGCTGCATTAGGCTTTCGAGGTCGCGGCTAGAAGCTGCAATCAGGCGCACGTCGCTATGCAGGTGGATGTTGCCCCCTTGGCGGTAAAAGCTCTGGTCTTGCATGAACCGCAGCAGAATTTCCTGGTTCTTGGGGCTCAGCGCCGAGACGTCGTCCAGGAATAGCGTGCCGCCATTTGCAATTTCGGCTTTGCCCAGGTGTCGGCTGTTCGCGCCGATGAATGCGCCGCGTTCGTAACCGAAGAGTTCACTTTCGAAAGTATTTGCGGGGTTACCGAAGCCTTCGCTCAAGTTTGCGCAACCCATTACGACGAACGGGCTTTCTTTGCGGGCGGAAAGTTCTGCGATGGTGTGGGCCGTGAGTTCCTTGCCCGTGCCGTCGTTGCCGTAGATAAGCACCTGTGCGTCGTTCTTGGCGCACTTTTTAATTTGCTTGTAGACCTCGCGCATCTCGCCGCTGTTACCGACCATTTTGCCGGGCTTCTCGTCGATAATGTTGCGCAATTCGCGGATCTCCGCTTTCAGCTTCTCTATTTCTTCCGCTTCCGTCGTCATTTATTTTACATTTTTGTAATAATATACCTTAATTTTACAATATTGTAAAACATTTTGTCTCAAAACCTGTAAAATTCGGGTGCCAGACCCCGTTTTTATTCCTAATTTCCTTCCATAAATTGAAAAACAGCCGCAAAACGGCAAAAATGAGGTTCAAAATGAGCGTAAGCTACCGCAAAAAGACCATCAACGAAATCGCAAAGGCCCCTACCGCGCCCGTCAAGCCGGCCGGTCCGGTGAATGTGGATTTCTATGGCGAAGATGTGTTCAACATCGACGCCATGCGCGAATACTTGCCCAAGGATGTCTGCGAAAAGCTGATTGCAACCATTAACGAAGGTGCCGCCCTCGATCCGAGTATCGCAGGCGATGTGGCCCACGCCATGAAAAAGTGGGCCATGGACCGCGGTGCCACGCACTTTACGCACTGGTTCCAGCCGCTCACCGGTTCCACAGCCGAAAAGCATGACTCCTTCCTTGAACCCGACGGTTGCCGCGCCATCATGGCCTTTAGCGGCAAGAACCTGATTGTCGGTGAACCCGATGCATCGTCTTTCCCGAGCGGCGGACTCCGTTCCACGTTCGAGGCCCGCGGCTATACCGCCTGGGATCCGACCAGCCCGGCGTTCATCAAGCGTCACGGCAATGGTGCAACGCTCTGCATCCCGACTGCATTCTGCAGCTACACCGGAGAAGCGCTCGACAAGAAGACTCCGCTTCTGCGCAGCTTGCAAGCTCTTTCTAAATCGACCCGCCGTCTTATGACTTGCTTCAAGGCTAGCCCCAAGAAGACAACGGTCACGCTCGGTGCCGAACAGGAGTACTTCCTGATTGACAAGCGTTTCTACCTGCAACGCCCGGACCTGTACCAGGCCGGTCGCACGCTGTTCGGTGCCGCTCCGGCAAAGCACCAACAGATGGATGACCACTACTTCGGTAGTATTCCGGCTCGCATTCTGAACTTCATGAACGAAGTGGAAATCGAACTTTGGAAGCTCGGCATTCCGGCGAAGACCCGCCACAACGAAGTCGCGCCCGCCCAGTTCGAACTTGCTCCGATGTTCGAAGAAGTGAACCTCGCTTGCGACCACAACATGCAAATCATGGAAGTGCTCCGCAATGTGGCTGACAAGAATGGCCTCGTGTGCCTGCTGCACGAAAAGCCTTTTGCCGGCGTGAACGGTTCCGGCAAGCACAACAACTGGTCCGTGTCTTACGGTAAGGGTAACTTGCTCAATCCGGGTAAGGACCCGCACCAGAACGCCGTGTTCCTCACCACGCTCTGCGCCATCATTTACGCTGTCGACACCCACGCTGACTTGCTCCGCATGACGACCGCTGGCGCCGGTAACGACCACCGCCTCGGTGCAAACGAAGCGCCTCCGGCCATTGTCTCCATGTTCCTTGGCGACCAGCTCATGGACGTCATCGAACAGATTGAACAAGGCGTGCCCAAGTCCAGTAAACAAGCCGGTGCGCTCCGCATCGGCGCCGACATGCTCCCGGCTCTCCCGCGCGACGCTACCGACCGTAACCGTACATCGCCCTTCGCCTTTACCGGCAACAAGTTCGAATTCCGTGCACCGGGTTCCAGCCAGAGCTGCTCTGAACCGAACGTGGTTCTGAACACCATTGTTGCCGAAGCGTTCGACATGATTTCGGAACAGCTCGAAAAGCTCGACGAGAAGAACTTCCACACGGGCCTGCAAAAGATTTTGCAGAAGATTGTGAAGGAACACAAGCGCGTCATCTTTAACGGTAACGGCTATACCGATGAATGGGTTGCCGAAGCCGAACGCCGCGGACTTCCGAACATCCGCACCTCCGTGGAAGCCCTCAAGGCTCTCACCAAGGAAGAAAATATTCAGTTGTTCGAAAAGTACGGCGTCATGAACCGCCGCGAAATGGAATCCCGCTACGAAATCAACGTCGAAGATTTCCACAAGCGCATCCACATCGAAGGCGAAGTCTGCCGCGACATGGCGAAGAACATCATCTTGCCGAAGGTTGTTGAAGCTTACTCCAGCGCACTGAAGACCAACGAAATGGCTCTGAACCAGGGCTTCCCGGGTGTCGATGCCTACGTGAAGTCTCTCGGCGAAGGCGTCAAGAACCTGAGTGCCGCCATTGCGACCATGGAAGAAAGCCTGAACGGCCTGCACGAAGGCATCCTCGATGCAATGGCCGCATTGCGCAAGGTTGTCGATGGCCTCGAAAAGGTCGTCCCCGACGAAATGTGGCCTTTGCCGAAGTATAGGGAGATGTTGTTTATTTACTAATAAACAGCATCGGCCGCACGTCGCAGGTGTGCGGCCAAATGCCACTTCATCTACTAAGATGAAATGCATGGGCTTCCCAAGCCTGTGCTGAGCTTGTTGAAGCAAAAGTGAAAATTTTAAAGAAAACGGGCGGCTGTACAAAAGTCGCCCGTTTTAGAATTTTGCTAAGGGTTTGTTTTAGGAAAGCGTTGCCTTGATGGTGAGAATGTCAGATTCGGTCAAACCGGTGAATTCGATGATTTCCTCGATCGGCTTGTCTTTTATAAGCATTTTCTTTGCCATTTCACGAGCTTTGGCGTCGGCACCTTCAGCGCGGCCCTCCGCACGTCCCTCTTCGCGACCTTCAGCGCGACCTTCGGCACGTCCTTCTTCACGGCCGATTTCAAGACCCTTGACGCGACCTTCCTCAAGGCCTTCGGCACGGGCATGCTTCTTTTCCACGTAGAGTTCGTATTCACGGTCGCTCATCTTCATAGCCTCGCTTACAAGAAATTCTTCCGTAAATTTACTCAATTCGGCCTTCTTCTGCAAGAGGG
>JAGAHT010000027.1:0-45577 GCA_017626945.1 Fibrobacter sp. | reverse complement strand
GCCTGATCGAAATTCAGAAGCTGGAAGTTACCACACATGTGGCCGAAGATGAACAGGGCGAGGAACGCGCCTGTGCATCCCATGATCTGCTTCTTACCGATGGAAGAGGTAAGATACTTGACGATCCATTGCATTGAGTTGTGTCTCCTTGAGGGGGGTTATTTTTGAAACTTAGAGGACGCAGCAGGCCTTGAGGCTCGGCATTTCGTAAGCGTAGCGTTCGTCTTCCTTGAACCAGAAGTCCAGTTCGCGCTTGGCGGATTCAGGACTGTCGGAGCTGTGCACGACGTTTTCGGTCATGGAAGGGGCAAAATCGTAGCGAAGGGTACCGGGTTCCGCCTTAGCCGGATTGGTTGCACCGTTGATGGCGCGGACCTTGGCAATGGCATTTTCGCCGCCGAGGGCGAGCATCACGGACGGGCCCTTGGTCATGTAGGCTTCGAGTTCCGGGAAGAACGGCTTTTCCACGTGTTCGGCGTAGAAACCGCGAGCATCGGCAGAGGTCATCTGGTGCATCTTCACGGCGCAGACGGAGAGGCCTGCAGCGATGTAACGGTCGATAATGCGGCCCATGAGACCGGATTTCACGGCATTGGGCTTGATCATTGCAAATGTCATTTCCATAGTAGGTACCTTTTGTTTTAAGATGTGGGAAATATAGATATAATTCGGATTTCGGAATTCAGAATTTACTCTTCCGCTTCGATTTTCTTCATCAAATCATCGGCAAGTTTGCCGTTACTCTTGATGTTATCGACGAGCCACTGGGCAGATTCCTTGAGTTCGCTATTCGGATACTTCTGGAGGAACTCTTCGAGCACGACCTGCGCACGCGTATTCATTCCAAGATTTTCGTTCAGAATGAAACCGCGGCTGAACATGGCCTTTTCGGCATTCGGGCTTTCGGGCCAAATGTTATAGAAGGCGTAATAACCCGCTTCCGCCGATTTAAAATCCTCGTTTTCGCTCTGGGCGAGCGCCATTTCGTAAGTAGCCTTTTCTAGGAGCGAATCGACATCGGCATAAGCCATCTGCAGTTTGCGGTAAGTCTCGATTGCCGCAGAACGGTTGTTCGCCTTGAAAAGCGAATCCGCTTTCTTTAGCAACACATCCGCCACCATTTCAGGCTTATACTCGGGAGTGTCCATGTTGTAGATATGAACCGTCGCCGCCTCGTAGGCTTCAGCGGACTTTCGACCGATCCAGTTCTTGTTGTATTCCGAACGGATTCGGGAGAACGTTTCAGGCACGCTCTGTTCCAGGGACTTTCCGAAAGTCGACAAGCGATAACCCATATAGTATTCGTACTTGTAGAGGTTTTCGGGAACAATGGATTCCGTAAGCTGCTTGACATTTCGGGCCTTCAGCGAATAATTCTTCACGATATAGTCCCAACGGGTATCGCGGACAATGGCGCGGAATTCCCAGCTATGGTTCAGACGATCCTTCTCGGCCAAATCCTCATAGTTCAAGAACTCCGTCCACATACGGACCATACGGTCGTGCGAGAACTTGTTCAAACGGGTCCTTGCATATTCCTCGTTGAAACGCAGCAGATCCTTCTCGGTGAACAGCGGCTTTCCATTCTTAGAAATAAGCACGAACGAGGAATCCACATCGAAATATTCACCCGACTTGATTCCAGCCACGATCCCCGCCTGAACGCGTTCAAAGGGTTTCAGCTTCGACGGAACCTGTGCCGCCAGATAGAACAGGTGGAACAAGCCCTTGCTGTCCTGCAAGACAGGCGTCACATAGCCCGCTTCGCGGTCCTTCAGTTCCTGGGACAAGTTCGGAACCATGCCGATATCATAAGGCAGAGCGAAGTCCTGCTTCACGACACCCACATAACCGCTGTCCTTGGCAGTCAAGGCGTTCTGACTGACAGCGGCAGCCTTCTGCTTAAACGCATCCAAAGACGGAGTTGTTTCGAACAAACTAGCAAGAGCATCCTTATTCGTTCCCTGGATATGATACAGTTCATACCCCGGAACCGTCATAAAGGCATCCTTGTGACTATCGTAATAGGCTTTCGGCTCCGGCTTGGGAATTTCATTAACAACAATGTTCTTGTTTTCCCTCACAAGTGTCGAAATGGAATCACGAAGGTGTTCCCTGTATTCCCCAGCAAAGCGCTTTTGCAAGACGAGCGTATCCTTGGAACCCTTGGACAAATTCTCGGCCAAATAGGCCTGCCATTTTTCCTGATTCTTCGACACGTAATACGATTCAGCAACGTTACCACGAACACTATAGAAACCGGCAGTCGAATCGCTATCGAAAAGCGCACGGTTCATGTCATAATGCTGTCGCAAGGTTTCATCATCGTACTTCAGGCATTCCATCACGTAGAAGCGCTGGTACACCATCGTCAAGATACGAGGCTTAAGATCCTTGTAGGCATTCTCCCATTCCTGTTCCAATTCCGGATATTCCGAAACGGCCCTAGACACCAGTGCCGCTCTGGAATACAGATTATCGTACAAGAATTTACCCTTGTCTTCCTTGGGAAAGCCTTCATTCTTCAGAAGCAACTGATAGTCTTCCTGATAGACTTTTTCTTTATCGATACGAGCAAGGATTGTATCCTTGTCGCCGATACAGTTACAGCCATTCAGAAAAAACAGCGATGCCAATGAAGCGAGAGCCAGAAGTTTTGCCTTCATAAATCCTCTTAATTCAAATAAACTCACGAATTGTCATTGCGAGTCCCCGCAGGGGGCGCGGCAAACTCTCAATGACAAGACCAACTTACAAATTTTTAACCTACGAAAATTCGGCCGTTGCGGAACAACTGCATCCACGGACCGTCTTCACCCCATTCCGCCGGATGCCAGGAGTACTGGCAGGTACGGAACACACGTTCCGGGTGCGGCATCATCACAAGGGCGCGACCATCTTCGGAGCAAAGGCCGTTGATACCGAACGGAGAGCCGTTCGGGTTCAGCGGGTAGCGTTCGGTGTATTCGTGCTTGCCGTCCACGTAACGCAGCGTCACGAGACCGGTCTTGAGGCAGGCTTCAGCGGCTTCGCGGCTAGCGAATTCCGCGCGTCCTTCGCCGTGTGCGACCGCAATCGGGAGCACGGAGCCTGCCATGCCCTTAAGGAGCACGGCCGGAGTGTCTTCGACCTTGAGCGTGCAGAAGCGGGCTTCGAAGCGTTCGGAGAGGTTCTGCACAAAGCGCGGCCAGTGCTTGGCACCCGGAATCAAGTCCTTGAGGTTAGAGACCATCTGGCAGCCGTTGCATACACCGAGCGTGAAGGTGTCCTTGCGGTTGAAGTAAGCTTCGAATTCGGCACGGGCCTTCGGGTTGAACAAGATGCTCTTGGCCCAGCCTTCGCCGGCGCCGAGAACGTCACCGTAGCTGAAGCCACCACAAGCCACGAGACCGTTGAAGTCCTTGAGGCTTACGCGACCTTCGAGAATGTCAGTCATGTGAACGTCGATGGATTCAAAGCCTGCCTTCTGGAAGGCGGCAGCCATTTCGAGTTCGCCGTTGACGCCCTGTTCACGGAGGATTGCCATCTTCGGGCGGCTTGCGTAGTCCTTGATAATCTTTGCAGACGCCGCCACGTCGAAGGTGACCTTCGGCGTGATCCCCGGATTGTCCTGTTCCAGCTTGAGCTTGTATTCGCTTTCGGCGCAATCCGGGTTATCGCGGAGGGCCGCGATGCGGCGGGTCGTGTCGCTCCAAATAGCGCGGAGATCCGAGAGGCCTTCAGCGTAGTCGCCGATGACCAAGTTGTAAGTATCGTTGAGCGTACCGATTTCAGAAACGGTATCGCCGAGACCGGCAGCGGCAAATGCGTCGCGCACAGCAGCGAGGTCAGCGTTCTTCACCTGGAGCACGGCACCCAGTTCTTCGTTGAAGAGGGCGTCGATGAGGCTGCCCTTGAGGGCGGCGGCCTTCACCGTCACGCCCACGTGGCCGGCGAACGCCATTTCGGCGAGCGTCGTGTAGAGGCCGCCATCGCTCTTGTCGTGGTAGGCCATAATCTTGCCAGCCGCATTGAGCTTCTGAATGGTCTCGAAGAAGGCACGGAGTTCCTTGGCGGAATCGACATCCGGAGCCTTGTCGCCGAGGTTGTTGTAAACCTGAGCGGCAATGGAGGCGCCCATGCGGTTCTTGCCGCGAGCGAGGTCCACGAGAACGAGGGTAGAATCTTTATCCTGCAACAGCTGCGGGGTAAGCGTCTTGCGCACATCGGCGCAAGGAGCAAAGGCACTGATAACGAGCGAAATCGGAGCGGTCACGCGGTGGCTACCCTGAGCGTCAGACCACACGGTGCTCATGCTCATGGAATCCTTACCCACCGGAATCGTAATGCCAAGTTCCGGGCAGAGTTCCATACCGATGGACTTCACGGCTTCGTACAAGTCAGCTCCGTCGCCTTCGTAGTTCGGCGTGGCCATCCAGTTTGCAGACAAGTTCACGCGGCCCATATCAGGCACACAAGCGGCAGCCATATTCGTAAGGGATTCAGCCACCGTCATGCGGGCGGCAGCAGCCGGAGAAATCAGGGCAACCGGGGCGCGTTCGCCCATGCTCATCACTTCACCTTCGTAAGTATCAAGAGTTGCAGATGTCACGGCGCAGTCAGCAACAGGCACCTGCCACGGACCAACCATCTGGTCGCGGCAAATCATACCCGTCACGCTACGGTCACCGATAGAAATCAAGAACGTCTTGTCGGCGACGGTGGGGTTTGCAAGCACGCGGTGAGCCACATCCTTGATGGAAGCATCGGCAGGAACCACCGTAGAATTGAGCGGACGCTTCTGGCTCTTTTCGTTGCGAATCATGCGGGGCGGCTTGCCAAGGAGCACGCCGAGCGGCATGTCAATCGGAGTCGTACCGAAATGCTTGTCTGTAAGAGTGAGGTGCTTTTCGGGGATAGCCTCGCCCACCACGGCGTACGGGCAGCGTTCACGCTTACAGATTGCGTCGAACACGTCGAGCTTGTCGCCAGCGATTGCAATAACGTAACGTTCCTGGGATTCGTTACTCCAGATTTCGAACGGGCTCATACCCGGTTCGTCGTTCGGCACATTGCGCAGTTCAAACTTACCGCCCAAGCCGCCATCGTTCACGAGTTCCGGGAAGGCGTTAGAAAGTCCACCTGCACCCACGTCGTGAATAAAGGTAATCGGGTTTTCTTCGTCCATCGCCCAGCAGCGGTCGATGACTTCCTGGCAGCGGCGTTCCATTTCGGGGTTTTCACGCTGCACAGAAGCAAAGTCAAGAGATTCATTACCGGCTCCGTTAGCCACAGAGCTAGCAGCACCACCACCAAGACCAATGAGCATGGCCGGACCACCGAGCACGATCAGGTGGTCACCCGGATCGATGTGGCCCTTTTCAATATGTTCATGCTTGATGTTGCCGAGACCGCCTGCCAACATAATCGGCTTGTGGTAACCGCGGACTTCCTTGCCGTTCTGGGCATCGACTTCCTGTTCGAAAGTACGGAAGTAACCGAGGATGTTCGGACGACCGTATTCGTTGTTGAATGCAGCGCCACCGAGCGGGCCTTCGATCATGATATCAAGGGCAGACGCAATGCGAGACGGGCTACCAAAGTCCTTTTCCCAAGGTTGGACTGCACCCGGCAGTTTCAAGTTCGAAACGCTAAAGCCCGTGAGGCCGGCCTTCGGCTTACTACCCTTACCCGTAGCACCTTCGTCACGGATTTCGCCACCACTACCGGTAGCGGCACCCGGGAACGGAGAAATAGCCGTCGGGTGGTTATGGGTTTCAACCTTCATCAAGATGTCGACTTCTTCGTGGTGGAAGTCGTACTTGTTGTTGCGCGGGTCGGCGTAGTAGCGGCCAGCGACAGCGCCCTTCATCACGGCGGCGTTGTCCTTGTAAGCGCTGAAGATGTTGGAATTGTGGAGCTGGTAGGTGTTCTTGATCATCTGGAACAGGGACTTGTCCTGTTTGACGCCGTCGATGGTCCATTCGGCACCGAACACCTTGTGGCGGCAGTGCTCCGAGTTGGCCTGTGCGAACATGTAGAGTTCCACGTCGGTCGGGTTGCGCTTGAGCTCGGTGAAATTCTTGACCAAGTAGTCGATTTCGTCGGAGCTCAGAGCGAGGCCCATTTCCTTGTCGGCCTTCACGAGGGCGTCGCGGCCCTGGTCGAGCACCGGAATCACGTTCAGCGGACGCGGTTCTTCCTTGCTGAAGAGAACTTCCAGGGAAGCGGTGTCGGCGAAAACGGCCTGCGTCATGCGGTCGTGAATCTTGGCCGAAATCTTTTCGCGGGCACCAGCGGGAGCGGCACCTTCAAACTTCACGTAGTAAGCGATGGCGCGTTCGATGCGCTTGATGGCCGGGAGGCCGCAAATGTGAGCGATATCGGTAGCCTTGGAGCTCCACGGGCTAATGGTACCCGGACGCGGGCAAACCACGAAGAGTTCGCCTTCGAGAGCCTTGGGTTCGCGGGCCGGACCGTAATGCAGCACCTTCTTGAGAGTTTCAGTTTCAGCATCGGTCAGGTCGGCGGACAAATCCACCACATGCAGGAATTCTGCATAGACCGTAGCTACAGAAAGACCTGCAGCCTTGAAATCGGAAGAAAGTTTCTGGAGACGGAAATCCGACAGAGCCGGCGTACCACGAAGAATGAGCATTATAAACCTCGGTTTGATTTTTTACGAGGGGAAATTTAGAAATTAGTAGACAGTAGGAAGTAGGAAGTAGGCAGAAATAATCACAACAAGAAACGGCCCGCAGAGCGGGTCGTTTCTTACAATTCTATAACTCGTTGAGTGTCAAGCGATTAACGCTTTTTGCCCTTCTTGCCTTTCTTACCCTTGGCGGCCTTGGCCGGTTTCTTCGGAGCCGGAGCTTCTTCAACAGCCTCTTCACCTTCTTCGCCTTCCTCAGCTTCCTCAATTTCTTCGCCCGGATTACCAACGAGGGCATTCACGTTCACAGAGACGAGGCCAGCCAGAGACTTGACTTCGGTCTTCTTGTCGACTTCGACCTTGGCGAACTTGGAAACGATGTAGTAGGCGCCCGTAGCTTCAAAGCGGCGAGTCATGTTCGCAATGCTCATGGAGCCCTTGGTAGACGGGAAATACTTGGCTTCGAGGCGAGCCTGGTCCTGCGAAGTCTTGACAGACTGTACCGCTTCGCAAGCAAGCGCCCAAACGCCCTTGTTCGTCTCAATGGAATTGTTCACATATTCCACAATCTGGGACGCACCCTTGTACGACTTGGTCGTGGTCTTTTCATAATGTTCCGTAGCCTGAGAAACATAACCACTCTTCTGCATCAAGAGCGTCGCAAGGAGGGCCACCACCAGAACCGTGAGTGCAATCGAAATAGTCTTTACGTTCATTGGTACAACTCCTTATTCAAAGTGGAATGCCGCAGGGGCTTCGAGCTTAAAGTTTTCAGCCATGTTGTAGCCAGCAAGAGCCTTGTAATCGCTGGACTTGAGCTTACCCTTCGCAAAAGTGAAGGTAATCACGCAGTTCTTTCCGCAAGCGACTTCCTTGACGCCACCTTCGTTCTTCAGCAGGAACTTGTCAGCAAGGCCAGCCTTTTCGTAAATGGAATTCTGAGCCTGGGCAGGAATACCAGCCGCTTCGTACATGTAAGAAAGCTGCTTGAAACGGGCATCCTTGTCTTCTTCGATGGCCTTAACAGCGGCATCGAAGGCGGCTTCGGTCTTTACAGTGGTCAAAGTCGCATAAACGAGGCGCCATGCCATGCCATACTGGTCCACCGACTTCCACTGATCCTGGACGACTCCGTTGGACTGTTCAAGATAGGCTCCCACCTGTTCATTCACCGACTTCTGAGCCTGGTCGTTATACTGGCCCTTGAGAACCATCATCAAGGCAAAAATGCCGATAATGAGCACAATATCGACAATCATCAAAATTTTGAATTTCTTTTTGTCCATAAGTTTCCTTTTTGCATGTTTTTGCAAGTAGAATTTACTTCCTAATTTACAAAAAACAAACAAAGTTTTGAAAATTTTTTCTTTTTTTACAGAGATATGCCCCTTTTTTAGTATATTGCAGCCCATGAGCGAACAAGATTGCAAAGATATGCTCCCCTCCCAGGTCATTTTCGAGAACCTCAAGGAACTGATAAGGGCTAAAAACACAGCCCACGAATCCATGTTCAAATTCCATTGGAAAAAGATGTGGCCGTTCAGCCTGTTCTGGCCGCAAGTGGATTACGAGCGCATTGTTCGCCTGATGAGTGAAATCCGCAAGAACGCCATCAACCAGAACAACCTCGTCCTGCAAGCAAAGTCCAAGGCAAAGCCATTCGAAAAGACTTTCCTTGATGCGGTTCCCGCCTACCTAGAAGCCCTCGACGTCTCCTGCCAGAAGCTTTCCGCAGCGGCGCAATGGAAACAGGACATGCTCCTCCGTCGCATCAACAAGGACATCAAACTCCGCCGCGACGTAGCGGAATGGAGCCAAATCCTGAAAGAATACGAGGATGCCCAGGGGAACCTGGTCCGCGCAGGAGCGATTGTCCAGATGGGCTGGGGCGAAGTTGCCCAAGCCGTCGCACAAGCCACTAAATAATCGCTTTCAGCAAGTCCACTCGCCACTTGATTTTTTGAAGAACACCTGCAGGTGATTTTTCGATATGCGTTGCATTGGAAGAATGTTGGCGATATTCCACCAACGGTTCATTGACATAGCTGACCTTGAAATATTTCTCGGCAACAAGCCCTAACCATTGGTCATGCATCGGAAGATTCTTAGGAAACGGAAGAGCCTTGTCCAAGACGTTACGACGGAACGCCATGCAGCAACCCGTAAATGAATTCTTCCACCAGTTGGCGACTACCCCGCTCCTGTAGGTGCGAATGTCGCTCAATTTTCCGTTGCGCACCCAAGCCGACTCGAACGCATCCGAATGGCCAAGCAGGAATGCATCGTGCATCACAAGGTCGACTTCATTCAAAGCCGCAAGAACTTTCTCCACTTTTCCCGGAAGCCAAACATCATCTTGGTCTGCAAGGAAAATAATTTCTCCCTTGGATGCCTGCAGGGTGCGTTCATAATTGTAGATAACACCAAAGTGTTTTTCAGCAGGCAACACACGAATGCGAGAGTCCCCGAGCGATGCCACAACAGAAAGCGTATCGTCCGTCGAGCCATCGTCGGCGATGATAATTTCGGCATCAGGCGGCAACTGCGAAAGAATGCTTTCGAGCTGTTCGCGGATAAACTTTCCGCCATTGAATGTCGCCATGCAGACTGAAATCATTTTTCACCTATTGCTTCAAGAACCGACTCGGAATGAACAACTTCGGCAACCGTTTCAGGAACGCCGTACTGAACGACGCTAGCTGCGGCAAGCGCTTAAGCGCCTCCCCCTTTTGCGAATAAGCCAGCGACGAGAACCAGTTCGCCTTCCAGTTCCGAACCGCCTGCGAATAAAGCTTATGATCCTTGTACAGTTCTACAATCCGCAAAATTTCAGTGTACATGCGATTGTGATTGGCATGCATATTGTTTCCGTGCTCACGGTAATGGCAACACACCACATCAGGAAGCACCGGCTGGGGTCCGCATTCATAAAGCACCTTCAGGTACAGCGGATAATCCTCGAAAAAGAAGCGCGTATCGTAGCCGCCCAGGCGACGCACCGCATCGGTCACGAACATTTCGGCGCAACCGTGCAAGGGTTTCAATCCCAACAAAAATTCTTCGAACCTGATTTCGGGAACCGCCTTCATATAAGCGGGATTCACCTGTTCCGAAACAACACCATCTTCGCTCATCGGCTTCACCTGACCAAAGCAGGCCACCGCATTCGGATGCGAAAGCAGATAATCAGACTGTTTCCTTAAACGGTCTGGCGGCATGATATCGTCAGAAGAAAAGGTACAGAAGAACTTACCTCGCGCAAGTTCCAGCATTTCGTTCAATGTTGCAATCACGCCCCTGTTTTCACGATGGATGTAACGGAACTTGAATTCTTCGGCAAGCTTTTCCAGAATGTCGGGAGACTTGTCTTTACTACCGTCGTCAAGGACAATCAGTTCAAAGGCAACACCCTTCTGCGACAAGACCGAACGCACCGCCGCTTCCACGTACTTTTCATGATTGTAGCTAGCCAGGAGCACCGATACGACCGGCGGAAGTTCCCGTTGTTCCATCTCTTCACCTTGGGCAAAAGCTTTCACATAGACATTTTCAGTCATCTTCTGCGCAAACATGTTCGTTACGGAGTATTCCACTTGAGCCTCCATACCAAAATGTAAAGCACCACAAAATAGCAGAAGTTTTCAAAAGCGTATGCCGCCATCGGACCGTTAAATTCAACGAGTTTTATGCCGACAAAAGTCCCTACCGCAAGCAACAATTCAGAACAAACTTCGACAGCGAGAAATATCTTCGTTTCGGCGCGGGCAATCAGCACCAGCGCAAGCGCAAAGCCGCCCGCCCTAAAGAAATCGCCCACCAGCTGGAGCGGCAAGTAATCGACCGCCCCCATGTACGCCTGCGAGAAAAGCACCTGCACCAGAATGCTTCGGCCAAAGTACAGGGCCGCAACCATCACAAGTGAAATTCCCATGATGCGGAGCAGGAGCGGATGGAACATTCTGAAAAATTCCCCGCGGCTCATCTTGGACGAAACCCGCGGCAAGATAATGACCGTCAAAATGGCTGACATCGCCATGAACAAAAAATCAGAAACTTTCCAGACACTCTGCCAAATCCCCGCTGCATCGTTTCCGAAATTAGAAGCAACCGTCATTCGCATCACCGTAAGTACCAGCGGCGAAAGAACCATCGGTACAAGGCCCATGAGCGCATAAGAAAGCCACGGACCACGCGTATCGAGAGCCGTTTTCCAAATTTGCTTGACGCTAAAGCCTGCGCGGCCTGCAATCTGGGATGCAAATATTGCAGCCACAATAGACTGCGTTGCAATAATCGAAAGCACCGACAAGCGCCCCGTATAAAGGAAGAACGCCACCCATAGCACCTGCCACATCGAAGTCACGATGTTAATCAACGCCCACTTGCGATTTTCGCCAAGGCCGTTCATTACCGCCGCAGAAATCGTGATGATGTTTGTCGCAAAGACGCCAGGCAAGGCAAAGAGAATGGCAGCCTGCGCAAGTCGCGTCGGGACTCCGGGCAAAAGCGATTCGAGAGGCGCCATAAAACAGAACAAAAGTGCAACAACAAAGGTCAGCAGGCTTGCAAAAGTCGTCAGGCGAAGTCCGCCGCGCCAAATGCCAAGAAGCTTTTCACGATTACCCTTATTCTGGGCTGTCAGCGCAGTCCAACCGTTCTGCAAAGCAAGCGAAGACGTCGCCGAACCGATGCTCATAAAATTCAGGAACTGTCCCACGCACGCAAACGCCGCAGGCGGCAGGAATATAGCGAGCAACTTATTGATTGCAAACGCACGAAGCGCATTGAACAACGTGACCGCACCGGAACCCGCAAAAAGCTTTGTGTAATTTGAATTAGACGACATTTTTCTAGAGATTGCCTCGTTTCACTCACAATGACATCATCATGCCTTGTAAGAGTTTATCACCTCAATGACGTAAGAAACCTGTTCGTCAGTCATAGACGGACCCATCGGGATGCTGAGCTCCGTGCGGGCCAATTCTTCAGCTATCGGGAGCGGACCGTAGCGGAGTTCCCCGCGAGAAAGGGCTCCGTCGAAGGCTTCTTGCAAGTGCGGCGGAATCGGATAATGGATCAGCGTTTCTACACCACGGGCCTTAAGGAATTTCTGCAATTCATCGCGACATTCGCAGAATACCGGAAACACATGCCACACATGGGATTTCGGATTTTCAGGAACAGGCGTTACACGTACCAGCGGGTTCTTGATTTCGGCACAGTAGCGGCCCGCAATTTCTTGACGGCGACTATTCCAAGAATCCAGATGCGGAAGCTTTGCCAGCAGAACCGCAGCCTGGACTTCGTCGAGGCGGGAATTCACCCCCACATACTTGTTCACATACTTTTCGACAGAGCCGTAATTGCCAAGCGACCTTACCACCTGGGCAAGTTCCAAATCGTCGGTAACCACCGCTCCCCCATCGCCCATGGCACCGAGGTTTTTCGTCGGGTAAAAGCTATAGGCTGCTGCAGCACTTTTTGCATTGGCATCATTTGTCATTTGCAGGACTGAACCGTATGGAATCCCTCCGCTTCGCTCCGAGGATGACGCACCATGCGACTGAGCAGCATCTTCGAACACCAGCAGGTTATGCGCCTTTGCAAATTCACAAATCGCGGACATATCCGCCAGGCGACCGTACAGATGTACCACCAAAATGGCACGGGTCTTTTCAGAGCAGGCTTCCGCCAATCGCGAAGTATCCAGCACGCAAGTGTCGCGATTCGGTTCCACAAGTACCGGCACAAGGCCCGCTGCGCGCACCGCCAAAACAGTCGCCACAAATGTATTCGCCGGAACAATCACCTCATCGCCCGTCGCCATTCGCCCCAAAAGAATCGAAGCCTTAAGCATCAAGGTCAGCGCATCAAGTCCATTTCCGACACCGACACAAGCCTTTTTATCACAATAGGCGGCAAAAGCCTCTTCAAACTCGCGGCAACGAGTTCCGCGAATAAACCACCTAGAATCAAGGACATCTGCAAACGATTCGCGCAGAGCATCGCCCAATGTGCGATTCACATAATCCAGCGAATAAAACGGGACATTCATCATTATTCATGAAAATAGCAAATTAGTAGGAAGTAGAAAGTAGAAAGTAGACAGTGATTAGTGGTTAGGAATTTACTATTTTAGGAAATATGTACGAAATTTTGCCCTACAGCCCCGAATTAGACAAGCGATTTGACCATTTTGTAATGCAAGAATCGGTGAACGGGACATTTCTACAAACAAGGCGCTTTCTGAACTACCACCCGGCAGGGCGCTTCAACGAAGCAAGTTTCGCTCTCGAAAAGAGCGGGACCATCGTTGCCTATTTTCCAGGCGTGGCAAAGGAGCAAACCTTCGTCTCCCATGCGGGTACTACTTTTGGCGGCCCCATTATCGCAAAATCATTCTACAGCGGTTCCAGGCTTCTTGAAATCTTGGAAGAAGCGGACCAGTACCTTACAAGCCGCTTCAAAAACATTCGTTTCAAGATTACTCCAGCCATTTTCGCCGAAGAAAGTCCAGACCTTCTGGAATATATGCTGGAACACTTGGGATACACGCGCCATACGGAACTGAGTTCTTTCAGCCCGTTGCAAGTGGATACAGACCCCTTGGAAAATTGCGAAGGAAGATGCCGCCGCATTTTCAAGAAATCCGAAATCGAAGGCATCCGGTTCGGAAACCTGGAAAAGACCGAAGACTTCGAGACCTTCTACCATTTTCTGGAAATTTCAAAATCCAAGCACAACGTGCATCCGGTTCACACGTTGCAGGAACTCTACGACCTGAAGGACAACCGCATCCCAGACCACATCCGATTCCGCGGAATATGGGACGGCAACACGCTTGTAGCCGCCATGATGCTATTCCTATTTGAAGGAACCAAGACCATTCACGGCCAATATATCGCCCCCAACCCGGATTACGAAAAATTTCAGCCAACCACAGCCCTGTATGTGCGCGTGATGCGCGAAGCCGCACAAGAAGGTTACAAACAAATTTCCTGGGGAATTTCTACCGAAGACGGCGGAAACTACCTGAACGAGAGCCTGCTCCGATTCAAGGAATCTCTGGGCGCCAAGGCCTGCGTGAACGTTAGATACGAGAAGTAGCTTCCTTCACAAAAGCATCGTAATCGTAGATATAGTCGGATTCATCGTAATGCTCCGACGCAAGCACCATACACACCGCACCCGACGAGAAATTTTCAATTTCACGCCAATGCATCGTGGGAATGTAAAGTCCGTAGTAGGAACGGTTCAGCGAATACTTGGTGCGCTTTTTTCCGTCATCCAGGATGACGTCGAAACTGCCACTTGCCGCAATAATCAGCTGACGCAGGTTCCTGTGGGCATGGCCGCCACGTGAAGTTCCACCGGGAACGTCGTACAGGTAATACAGGCGCTTGATATCGAAGGGCACCAGTTCGCCCCCCTCCACCACGCTCAGGTTACCACGTTGGTCATGGGCAATAGGGATATCGATCAAACGCGGTTCTTTCAGCTGATTTTCGTTCCAATCCATGGCCCTAATATAATAAAGTGGCGACCTAAAGGGGTGGTTCGGGCGCTTTTTGCGGAATAATTGTTGAAAATCAAATAAAATATTGCTATATATGTCTCACCAATGAGTGCATGTCGCGCCAAGCTCTGCCAACATGCATGTTAACCAAAGAGCTTCCTTTAACGAGGTAAAAATGTCCTCTTTCCGTGGACCAAAAGGTAAAGTAGCCCGTTCTCTCGGACTCGCCGTTTCCCAGAAGACCCAGAAGGCGCTCGATCGCCGTAACTTTGCACCCGGCCAGCACGGCCAGACCCGCAAGAAGTCTTCTTCCGTGTACAAGCAGCAGCTCGTTGAAAAGCAGCGTCTGCGTTTCACCTACAACATTTCCGAAGCCCAGTTGGCCAAGGCTTATGACGAAGCCAACCGTCGCGCCGGTTCTGCAGGTGACAACCTGATGATCTTGCTCGAAACCCGTCTGGACGCCCTCGTCTACCGCATGGGCTTTGCTCGCACGATTTTCGCTGCTCGTCAGTATGTCGCTCACGGTCACTTCACCGTGAACGGTGTTCGCAGCTACTCTCCCGCTCGCCAGATCAAGGCCGGCGACGTGATTGCAGTTCGCGAAGGTTCTAAGGAACACGTGCAGATTAAGGAAGCCATTGCTAACGCTCCGGCTGCCCCTGAATACGTGACTGTTGACGCAGGCAAGATGGAAGGCTCTCTCGTGAAGCTCCCGCTCCGCGACCAGATTCCGGTCAAGCTCGAAGAACAGCTCGTCGTGGAATACTACTCCAGGTAGTCCAAGTAGCGAAATTCACAGAAAGCCGGTTCGAAAGAATCGGCTTTTTTATTGCAATTTCAATAATTTTACTTTCGTTCACTTTCTTTCTTTTTCTATCATTTTCTAAAAACGGTCACTTTTCGGTCACTCAAAATGAAGATTAAAGAAAAAGTTCACATAAACCAGCGGCCTGTAAAAGGAGGCGGTTTTTCGTTACACTTGGACTACCGGATCGGTGGAAAAAGGATTCGAGAGTTCCTGAAACTCTACCTGGTTCCAGCCAAGACTCAGGCCGACAAAATAAAAAATGCCGAGACGATAAGGTTGGCCACGGAGATAAAAAACAAGCGGATTCGCGAACTGGATTCAGGCGAGCTTAATGTCGACACCCCAAAAAGAGCAAAGACGGTATTCGCTATAGATTATTTCCAAAAGAAAATAAGTCAGATAAAGGTCGAAAACTCAAGGCTAAACAACACCGTCATGCTCAGGTCTTTTGCCGAATTCCGGAAAAACGCGACTCTCGCTGAAATCAATCGCGACTTTTTTAGCAAATTTATCGATTTTTTGACATCAAAAGATTTGTCACCCGGCACAATCCGCCTTTACGGCGTGCTCTTGAAAGCTAGGTTGCACGACGCCTACATCGACAAACTGATTCCCAGCATGCCCGATTTTTACGGAATCATGCCCAAAAAACGGTCCACCGAAATAGAATTCCTGACCATCGAAGAGCTTCGGCAGCTCGACGCCGAACCGGCACCCGACGAAATCAGAAATCCGTTTCTGTTCTGCTGTTTTACAGGCTTGAGATTTTCTGACGTCCAGGCGTTGAAATGGGACAATATCGACAACGACACGATCATTATCCGGATGAAGAAAACAAAAGAAATTGTCCGGGTGCCGCTATCCGCCAACGCGAAAAAGTTTTTGCCCGAAAGAAAAAGCAAGGGCAAGGTCTTCGAAATTGGCCCGCTAAACAGTTTGACTCGCGGGCTGAAAGCCTGGGCCGAAAACGCCGGACTGAAAAAGAACTTGCACTTTCACATGAGTCGTCACACGTTCGCGACGCTGGCGCTTGCTAACGGCGCAGAGCTTTACACGGTCAGCAAACTTCTAGGTCACCGGAGCGTTCAAACCACACAGGTTTACGCAAAAGTCCTTGACGAAGGCCGCCGCAAGGCAGTTGACGCGATTCCAGAGCTATAAAGAAGATTTGACTTGAATCGTATTTTAGGAAAATTTGTGCAAATTTAGTTTGTCAAAGGATAAGGCTCAACGATTAAAAGATAATCGCAATTCCGACATAACATAGCTACCATAGTTTCAGCCGGCGCAGACTCCATAAGTTTATTTTCGTCGCGCTTCATTCCGACCAAAACACAACCTCGCGAATTTTTGGCAGCATCATTGCCGACATGAATACGAATTCCGCGCGATGCCGGAACGGATTTGTTGTACAAAAGAGGCAATTCGCGCTTAAACTTAGGACTTTGCGAATTCTTGACGCAATAACCGCCTGCAGGGATTAGCTTGGAACGGTTTTCCAAAGTCCAGCAGACAAAATGATTATGCAAGTAAAGTTCGCCAAACACGCCCTTTTTATCTTCACTAAAACCAGTACGAATTAGGATAAGTTCAGGTTTCACAACTACCCCACCTTTTCAAGTTTACTCAAGAAATCAAAATTACCGAAAGCATTGTCTCCCCAATGACCCCAGGCCCCGATCATCAAGCAGAAGTCGATAGTCGACGCCTGGAACCGGCTGCAGCCAGCTTCGCGGAGCCCGCCACGGCAAAGCGCATCGGAGTCTTCGCGATCAAAGATTTCATATCCTTTTTTTTGATAAAGGTCGTCATGAAAGAAGAAGAAGGCGTTCTGCAACGGATTATCCGGATCATAGGACTTCACCCGTAGAATCTTTTGGCCAATCCACGGGATGGACCCGCAGTTGCTAATATACCCCTCGCCAACCCGCCATAGATAATCGCCACGGCTAGTATGCAACAGCATTTCAAAATCACGCTCGAAAGCATAGACGGAATCGCCATGCAGTTTGCCGGTCGCAACCTGGAGCGGTTTGATGATTTCGGCGCTACGAAGGACTATTCCAGGCATATCTTACTCCTACTTTTTTTTCGGTTTACCCCAATCATCTTCGTCAAAGAAAATCCAGCCAAGCGTCAGAATCAGCGCAAAGAAAACCACTAGCACTAAAGCTTCCATATCACTTCCTTCCAGCGCGAACTTCGCCAATAAGCTGATTCAAAAGTTCATTGTTGCGATCAATTTTCTGGTCAAGAATTTTGAAATTCGAATCCCCATCATCAAGACGCTTGTCATGATGTCGAATATCGTTTTCGATAACAGATATTCTTTCGTCAATATTTTTTTTATCCGAATCGCTCTTGCGGTCGGAGTGAAACGATTTGAGCACCGCGCCTAGCGCGGCTACGAGTGCCCCTATGTCAATGCCCGTGATGTCCAAAGTCAATCTTCCTTTCCTTTATATAAGGGGTTTATAGGTTGCTCTCTTTTTCCATCAAACATCAAAACCTCTACTCCATCCTAACCTATATCGGCCTACAGCACACCGCCAGCCGGATAAATCCTACCACCGGATTTCACGACTAGAACCGATGCGTCGTAAGGCACGATGAATGACCGAGGGTTGGGAGAACCTTGCGCGGCGGGGAAAGACACATCGCTGGAGCCGCTGTTGAATATGATTGCAATCTGTCCGTTTTCGAGGTTGTTCATCTTGTCAACAATGTCGGAAGCGCTCGCGTTCCAAATATGATTAGTCAATGTGAGACCGCCGAAAGCATCAAGATTGCTCGTCACCTTTAGCCTACCGCCTACCTGCGTTGGGCCTAGCAGCAGAGGCTCGTTTTCCTGGCCAGGCGCATTGTCCCTCACAAGACGCTTCTTGACCTGGATCGTAGACACACCTTCGCCGTGTGCGTCAATCGTATCGGCCTGCAAGTTGGTCGTGCCGACATTGCCTGCTTTAAGGCCGTACAGTCCCTCGATTTTAGGCTGGCCGCTTCCAGGAGTCCATTGCGAACCGCCAACCTTGAACTCCGTCAGCGCCTCGATGACGCCAGCGGACAAGGCCGCAAGATTCCTTAAAGACTCGCCCAAACCGGGAACAACGCTTAATTCCGCAGATCCGACCTTTACAGAACGAAAAGTCCGATTACCGTTCAACGCATCAATAACCTCATGGTTAGATGAGCCTGTCACGGCCGCGCCTGTAATAAGTTCCACAATCGCGCACAGTTCTTCCTGAATGGTATTACACCATTCAGCCGAGAACTGAGTCGCCTTTTGGCCAAGAGCCCTGTTGCCATCAACGAACATACCATTAACAGCTGTAGCAGTATTAATTCGTTTCATAAAGTCTCCTAGATAGTCCAAACATTGTTATCGGAATCAGTCAGTTGCAGGAACGCATTCGCCGTCGCAACATCGTAGCTCGTACCATACTGTACGTTGTAGCCTGAATCGCAAAGGCGAAGGTCGTCGGTATTCGCGCCGGTGTACACTCCGGCGACGGAGTTCAGAAGGTTCGAGGTGAATCCGTGCACCGGGAACCAGCAAACAGCATTCGAGAGAGCGATACCCGTAGCGTGTGTAGCCGTGTGCGTGTAGGTGCCGTCGCCGTTGTCAACGTCCGTAATCGTCACGTCGTTCTGGCTGGTGATCGCCGCCATCGTGGAATCAGTCACGAGCCACCCGAAGCCGTAGGAACCGTTCTGCTGGTCGTCCGTCCAGCTCCACTTCTTGATAGTAACGGACTTGTTCGGGATGACCTTCTTGAAGAGTACGCCGTTGGACTGCGGGGCCGTCTGGAATCCCATAGTCGAGAGTGTCGAGGTCCCCAGCGTGTAGGAGGCCAGGTTGTCGAACGGGTCGGTCGGCACGACGCTTCCGCCGTCGCGGTTGCGTATCTGCATGAAGAACCGCGGGATTTCCGGGTGCTCGTTGTAGTTGCTGCTCCACGGGCCTACATTTTCGAGAGAGGAGGTCGGGTCCGTCACATCGATGTTCAGGTTGTCGGAAAGCGTCGTGAACTTCGGAATGGCATTGATGTTGCCGTTGTTCGCCCCATACCGGGGGCAACCAGCAAGCAAAAGCCCCGACGCGGTCCTTGACGCGGGAAGGTACAGGGCGGCGTAGTAGACACAGCTCGCCAGTAGTTCCTGCTCGGTGGATCGGAGGTGCTTGAGTGGAAACTCGTTACGTCCGGCCGAAATGGTCACAGGGCCGGTGTCGCCCACCCAAAGCGTCTGTCCGGTACCGTTGTTGCCATCGAAGTTGAACTCGTAGAGGCCGAGAATCACAGGGGTGCCGTAGTTCTGCTTTGCATAGACTCCGAGCAGAGTGTCATCAATGCGAAGACCGTTGTTGATAGGCACTGTGAAGGCCTGCGCCAGAAGGAAGCCGCCGTTCACGCTGCTATAGGTGGAAGAATCCGCGAAATCGTAAATTTCGTCAACATCCGTCATGCTCATGTTGGTCGTGAGTTTCGTATCGATATCATTCTCCAGCTTCTGCACTGCCTCGACCACTTCCACGGCCTCGGTATCAAGGGAAATAACTTTCACGCCGCCGTCATTTTCAAAGTCAAGGCCAGTCCCCAACTTGACGGATATTTCACCGTTGTCCGAAATTTGGATACCGTCACCCGATTGCAAACATTTTACAATTTTAGTATCCCAGGACCACATTTCACTTATATCATTGTATTCAAGACTTAGGCTGCAAAACAAGCCGTTTTCTTCGGCCAGAAACCTGTATACAAAATCTGTCTTGAAAGCATATAAGCCAAACCTAGTACAGTAATTAACTGGATTTTCACAGACGATTTCAACCCTTTCACCATTATTGATGGCAGTAACGACATCATCAGCATCCGGCCAGACTATATCGTCTTCTTCATAACGTGCAATAAACGTACGGACTCCATCGGGACTTATCTCGGAGACGGGCACTTTGAGCGTTCCCGTGCTCGGCACGGCCACCGGCACAAAGCCTCCAGCCGCAATAACGTCAGCAAGCGTAGCAGTCTCTAGTTCCGAAATTTTCTTGTCTGCCATAAATTCTCCTATTCCGTTACAAGATTGTCGCCGGTCTCACTAAGAATCGGTTCCGCGAGTTCCGTCAGAATGTATTCGCCACTGGTCGGCGCGTCACCATCGGTATAACCGTAAACAAGCTTCGTATGCGCCGGCTTTATCACATTGAAAAGCGATTCCATCGGAGCATTCCACCACCACTGCAGATAGTCGTTGCAAGTATCATTACAGGTGCACACATACCAATCTTCAGATTCAGCTTCTATTTCAAGCATCCAGTAGAAATTCGGATCATCATCACCGAAATCAACGCCTTCAAACTTTTCAGGATTCTTCCAGTACTCGTATATCTCGACATTTACGCCAAATAAAGCCGCAATACTCTTGAAGTACGGAATCGTGCATCCACCTTGTTTTCGAGCCACACGATAGATTTCAGCAAGCCGACCGCTATCAGTTCTCTGTTCCAGCCCTTTAACGGGCAAGCCGAGTTCACGCTCCCACTCTTCGTAAGACGTAGTCTTTGCCGGGTTAGATTCATCGACAAGCAACCGAAAAACAGCATATACCGCCGAAAAGCCCAAAGAAAAGGCAGAAAATAACTTCCACCAATTTCCCATTTTCCCAATAAACCACGCGAATCCTCGCGGCATCAGCCCCAAAAGAGCGTTACGGAATTCTTCATTTTCAATGTCTGTTTCGTCACGTTTTACATTTTCACGTGGAGCAATATTCCAGGTTTCAGAATTTCTCAAAGAAACTACAGTAAGACTAAACTCACCAAAGGAATAACCATCACGGGCGATTGTGACTGTATAAGCACCTGGTGCCGACGGAGCGGAAAATTCAAGCCACGTCTCACCATAATCCAAAACGGTCATTGTTTGACCGCCCGCAACCACATTGCACAAGCTATCAAAGTCCGACCCAGACAGCCTGACAGTCCCTCCAGAAGCCACCATTTGAGGGCTTATGTTCTGGACTATAAGCATCACGATTCCCCGTTAACCAAGTTGATCGAGCCTAAACCAATATTGGCAACTTCGGCGACAGGTGCTGTATTTTCAGGGAAACTCAAAGCCAAAATAATACTTTGAACAGTAGCACCATCCTTAGTCATTGAAGTAACAGCAAATGTCTTAGCCATAGAATTTGATAACACATTGAGAGTAATCATTTCCACACTAATAGCATTTCCAGGGCCAACCGATTTCAAATATCGAACAATCGCATCAGACACACTCTTGCGAACAGATTCATTGTACGGAGCTACAGAAGCCGTTATCGTGACATCAACAGGCGTAACATTGAACACTTTTACATCAGCCGTTATCGGTCGACGAACATCATCCGTAATATAAGATTCGACTTCGCTTAACTGGTCAGGCGTCAAAACAAGACTATCACGATTGTAATTCGCTACAGCGACGCTAACAGAATTAGTTTCCGGAGCATTCGGAAACACATAAGCGTCAGTCACAAACGCAAAACGCATCGCCCACTGCCAGTAATCATTCGACGAACCTCCGTGCGGCGGGTTTTGGACACGATTTAGCAAGCGGGTGCGATATTCTTCAGTAAGTTCACCCCACACCTGGATATCACCGTCGATTTCGACAGGGTAGGCAACGCCACCACCTACATCAACCGATGTAAGCTGGTCCACGCCGACAATAGGCTCATCCCTAAACTCAAGCACGGTTCCTTCAGCTAAATTTCCGTCAGCACCATTTTCCAAACACTTGACGGGAACTCCAGCACGCTCGGGAGTTACCATCACGGTTGCAGCAACTTCATATTCAAATCCAGTATTTGGTTCAACTAGAACAGTTCCTTGAAGAACTTCAAGCGACTCGACGCCATCTTCTAAAGCGAACAAGACATTACCAGAAGCAGCCATCGGCACCTTGTGCGGAATCCCGTATTCGGTTCCAAAGCCTTCGAGCGCCGACACATCGCAGGTTGATACAAATCGATTCTTCCAGATTCTCTTAGCAAGCAACATCAACATGTACAAAGCGCCGCCAAGCACATGGGCAAGCACTTTCAAGACAGTCTTGCGCAAGACTGTAGATTGGCCATAGAACTGAATAGCCAACGCATTTTCGACGATACGAATAAGTTCCTGTAAACTCTTAAATTCCATCAGTAGCCATCCACTTTATTTCGTAGGCATAAGCATCGTCACCACCATCGGGTCGCTGAATCGTGACTGTAATATTCATCGTTTCTTCAGCGGCGATTTCAGCTTTACAGCCGACAGACTTAGCAACACCATCCTCAACCATCCAAGCCAAAGATTCGTTCACAAGATTTTCGACAGACCTCGCCGTCACATCGGTCAGTTTTCCAGGAAAAGCCTCGTAAAGATACCCGCCAAGATTCCCTTTTTCAGAAAGGGCATCGCCCCACCATCCACCGACATTCGGTTTAAGATTCGCAACTTTACCAAGATTACGTTCGCGGGCGTAAGTTCCAATCGATATCACGACAGCATTTTCAAGGCTGTCAGAAGTCAGCAAATCACCCTTGTCTTCGTCGAAGGCAAGGTCGAAATCACCGGAACTTCTGCGATACAGTGCAAGGTCACTCATCGCAATAAAAATAAACAGCCCTCACACGGTAAAGGCTGCTTTTGACACAAGATTTTTTTTGCTACGAAAGTCCGCCAGTATGGGCAGTATCACCACCCTTAAACGTCAACGGAGCGACATTGACTTGCGCTGTAGCAGACCCTTGCACCGCAACTTCGTTCGGCAACGCGGTCACAGTGACTTCGGCACTCCTTACGAAATCATAAATCACATCCGCCAAAGCTTCTGCAGCAGCTTCGTCGCTTGCAGGGCGGCTTTCAAAAATCGCCTTCAAATCATTCTTCAAAGTAGTCTTGTTCAGAGCCATATCATTGTCCTGGTGTAGGTTTTGACGACGGGCCGACGCCAGTCGGATGGATGTGCCCAGTCAAAGTCACGAAGGTAGAATCGCACATCGCTTTCACTTCGCCGGTCGCTTCGATATCGCCAACGAATCGGAATTTTTTCGAGTTCGTCACCAGCTCGACAGACCCGTCTTCTTTCAAGGTGATACTGGACCCAAACGGTGAATGAACGCGCACTTCGCCTTCTTTCAAATCCGGGCATTCGCCACGGGTAGCAACAACCACGCCATTGTCGCGCGACCCGCCAATGAAAAGCGCAACGCCTTCTACATCGCCCTTGGGGCGACTTGAAAAGCCGAACTGCTGAAGAAACTCGACAGCACGTCGTTTTTCGCCCGCCACCAGCTCGATATCCGCCAATAGCTCGCCATCCCTGTAACGACTGGCTGAAATTACACAACGACCAACAATTAGCTGAAGGCGCTTCAAAAAAGGCTCAATCAAAGACTCGAAATTCATTTCCCTTGCACCGCCTTCTTGATAGATTTCCACGGATCTGCTTTAGGACTTTTAGCCGATTTTACCGCCTTGACTTTCTTGGATTCCGGCTGAGGCTCAAAAACTTCTGGCGGAACCAGCGTCAAATTCGTCATCTCACCCGAAGATCCCCAGGAATACTCTACAGAAGACACCAGCAAATCAAGCGGAGTCTCGACGAAAAGCTCCGGAGCTTCGAACGAACAAATCACACCAGGAGTCCAAAGACCTGACGAATGTTCCCAGCCGTGAACCGTTGCGCGAAACCCCATCGATTTAGCCCTACGAACACGACATTCCCAATCTGCGCGGGCCTGCACCTTGTCCTTTTCGACAGCGTTCGAATCCACCACAATTAGCGGGCGATTTCGCGTAACGTCCGAATCCGAAGAAGTCGCTACCACCTTCTTTTTCGCCTTGCCGGTTCCATATACCGTGTAGGTCGAAAAACGGTCCACAAGCGAAAAATCCACGCTTGCCGCCATCAGGTTTTCGCCTTGCTTCAAGGCCGGTCCACGCGGACACGAATCAGGCTTTAACAGATACACTTTTCCCATGCCGTCGGAACAGCACAGGATTCCACGTTCCCTGCAAAGCTTCGTGATCGTATCAAGCGCCTTGGCTCCAGGCTCGACGGAAAACTTCTGGAACGGACCGCCGACATCCACGCTCATGCGGTTCGAAAACGAAAGGCCAAAATTAGCGCACACGATGCGGATAATTTCATCCATCTTTTTGTTTTCCCATTCCAGCGGATTACCGATACAGCAGTCAGCTATATCCGCCGAACATTCGCTTCCGGAAACAGAAAGCGAATGAGAACCTGCAGAAAACGATGTCGAAAGACGGTCCACAAATCCGGAAATGACCTTGGTGCCATTGACCGCCACTTCAACAGAATCACCAGGGAAAAGACGCACACGGTCGCCATCCGAATTCCTGGCAATCAAGGTGAGCGAAAAAGCCGCCGCAATATGGTCAAGAGAACGGACCACGCGAGCATCCGTCCACTCCGAAAACTTACGTCCATTGGCAAAAACTTCGATCATTTGGAAAGCACCTTCAACTTTTCGCGAGTCATCACCAGCGGATCACCGACATCGTTACGCTCCAGGATTTCGTCAACGCGGTCCAAATTACCGTAACAATCAAAGCACACCGAAAGAATATCGCGGGTCCCGTTCAACGGCAAATCTACAACCACAGCAAGCTTCGACATTTCATCGCGCAAATACTTGAGTGCCGTCGCCTGCAGATCCATCAAAGTCGCATAATCTTCGATAGAACCAGCCTGTTCGGCCGCATCATCAAAAATAGAACTGAGCGAATCCTGCATTTCACGGGCTTCTTCTGCACTTACAAACTTACAATCCACCACAGAACGGGCCGCCATTGCCGCAGCGCTCATAAGCGCAAGGCGGTCAACTTCGGCACTCAATTCGTCGGCAGAGATACTGGCAAAATCCCTTTTTCTAGCCATGGTTGACTGCATCATGACCAAACTTTCGTTCACGTACCCGTTGGCATCATCATCGGACACGGTTTCTTTGGTCAGCGTCAAAAGATTCTGTATGCGATTCGCAAAGTCGGACGGCGACATCATAATAAGCTGAACATTTTCGCGAATCTGCGAAAGCGTATTTACGAACGCTGACACACTGCGGATAGAACCACGCGCGCTTTCGATATTGTCAAGCATTTTGGTGGTTGAATCAGCCACCGAATCTACGACAGACTTAGCCTTTCCCGCAATACTGAAAACCTCGGTAAAGATCGACTTTGCGGAACTCAGTGCGGAATCCGATTTTCCAATCGCAACGCCACGCAAGTCCGTGACGCTTTGAGCCTGTTTCTCGACTTTCTGTTCCGGAACAAACGTAAGCTCACCCGAAATGAATTCCTGCTCAGCCTTCTTGAACGAAAGACTGTACGCCGTGCAGCGAGCGTTCATGCGACCGTAATGCGGGTGGACGAACTCGAAAGCGCCTTCCTTGTTCAACGCCTCTTCTAGGCGTTCACGCTTGGTTTCGCAATCAGCTCCGGTCAGGTAGATAGTGCAGGTGATTCCGAGAACCTTTTTTCCGACGTCTTCGTTTACATGGCTATCGGAAAAAGGCAACGGTTTGGTCACGACTTCACGACCGCCGGAACTTGCGGTCTCTTCAACAAAGAACGGCACGCCAGCATAGGACGCCGCAACGCACTCAACAACACCCTGGGGCGTATCGATTTGAACCTTATGCAGGGAATTTGCGTATAAAAAATCGTGTCCAGCCATTAAATACCCGCCAAAACATAACCACGAGAATAGTCAAAGTCACCGTGATCCGGAGCCGTCACCTGGACACCTCGCGGCATATTTTTGAAATCGACTGCAAAACGGTTTGTCGTGGTGGTATTAGATTCCATCACAGCTTGAGCAACAGATGATCCTAAACTAGATTGCCCATTCAAAAAATCACCGCCAATATCGTCGCTAGAAACACCAAAATTCACGTCACCGCCAAACAGTTTTCCTAACAAAGGTACCTTGCTTAAATATCCACCTATAAACTGAAGTTTTTCAGAAACCCAATTAAAAGCCTCATAAATACCATACATTACACCAGCCAAGCAATCGCCGATTAAATTCAAAATTCCGTTAACATTAGCTAAATCTTTTTGGACAAATTCAGACCACTCTTCCCATCCGCCAAATATAAGGCCAACTAATCTATAAGTCATTTCAAATTGACCTACAATAGACCTTAAAGCAGTCCATAATGTATATACAATTCCAGTCGATGTTTGCAGCTTCTCTTCAATAAAATCAGAAAACATTCTCCAATTTTCATGAATTTCCGTAAAAATTTTGTATACAGACAACACGCCAGCTAATACAAGACCGATTTTCAAAATTACAGCACCAAGAGCACTGAAAGCAATCATCTTAACAATTCCTAAAAGTTTAAGCATAAAAGGAAAAAGAAGTTTTACAAAAATTAAAATTTGAGCTAAAGCAGGAAGAAGCGAAAGGACTAATCCTACTCCAACAACAATTTCTGGTGTAAAAAAATCTACTACTTTGACAATACTTTCTAATATTTTGGGAATTCTTGGCAAAAGATCTAAAACAAAATTCTTGAGCGCAACGCCAGCATCTTTCAAAAATTTTTTTAATTCAGATCCATTTTCACCGCGAAGCATTGAAGTAATCTCACCAAACAATTCTTTAAACGCGGGGAACAATTCTTGCGCTACGGAAATTTTCATTTCCTCAAATTCCTTATGCATCAACAAAAGTTCATGCGTAAATTCTTCAGCCTTCTGAGCACCATCTTCCGAGAACCCTTTGTCATACGACTCTAAAAATTCTTTAAGAGACTGCCCTCCCTGGGACAAAATCTCTGACATTTTCAAACCAGATTTTCCAAACAGTTCAGACGACACAAAGGCTTTTTGTTCAGCAGGTCCCAACTTGCTATAACTATCAGCAAGAGCGACAAGTACATCACTGGTCGTTTTTAAATTATTTAAGCCATTTAAATCGCTGTCTTTTCCGAAAAGCGCTTTGCTAAAATTTCCAAGCATCGCCTTGTCGCCACTTCGAGCCTTCGACAGATTGATATTAAACTTTTTTAATGCGGAATCCATTTCTTCGATGGACATTCCTGAATCTTCTGCTGCAGTCGAAAACGCCTGGTAATCCCTAACAGACAAACCAACCAGTCGCGACGTTTTGGCTATTTTATCTCCTTTTACAGCATAGTCATCCGCAAAATCATATATTTTCTTAAAACCATTCGTCAAAGACGTAATAACAGATTTTACTCCACCAAAAGCCTTTTCTGCAGAAGTCGCAATACCAATCCAATATGTAACATTTGACATGGATTCGATATTATTTTGAAACTGTTTAATAACAGGCCCAACACTTATTATAGAATCCTTGACTTTAACCGTCGCATCAACAACATTAGTAATACTGTTCTTGCTAAAATCAAATCCTAAAATAGTTTTTATAAAATTTGCCATAACCTATATTTAGATTATGGCAATACAAAAAGAAATGATTTGGTAACAACTTTTTTAAGAATCGTCATCAGCAATAAACGGTACAAGAGGGAACGGAAGTCCACAAAACCCTTTAACTGTACAATCTATTGAAATAAACATCGAGAACAGAACCGAAGGCAAAATATTCACAACGCCCATTTTACAAGTGTTTCCTAAAGCTACAAACTCCCCCGGAACAAAAAAGAACAAAACCAGCAAAAGCACAGAAGTCGCCATATTCAATATAGACGGCACAAGAACAATCCGCTCTTCGGTTTCTTTTTTCATAAAACTGCAAACAGTCAAATACCCATAAAACGGAACCAGAGAAAAGGTCCACACAAAAATATCGCTAGTATAGAAAGGGCTCAACATCCCACCCCAAAAAAGGACAAACGGGATTACCACGCCGACCAGGATTTCAGTCGGAGTCAAATCAAGTTTTTCTATGTTTTTCCCGTATCTCATACCTATAATATACATTTATTTATTGACAAAAATTAACCTAATTTGTAAAATCGTAAAAGTCAGCTTATTCCAAGTTGGAATAAAAAAAGCCAGAAGCTTTCACCTCCAGCTTTTTCGCAATCAAGCAAGGACACTATTTTGTGGATTTAGGATTTTTCCATTTCAGGAACTTTAGAGCCGATTTGACGCTAAAATCAAAAGCTTCGGCGTCCAAATCCATTATCTGGTCATAAGACCAGTGAAAAACGCCTGCCAGGGCGGCAAAGCCGTCATCGAAGCCTAAGCCTCGCCACCGGCTAAAAAAGGCTTTGCCATAACCCCGATTTCGCGAACGTCACGCGCATCCATACCGAGCACGGTGTTTTCGCTAAGTCCAGTAGCTGCAGCAACCAACGCAATCATTGCGGAACCTTCACCACCGGCATTCCCGATAGCCTTGATGTCACGGCCGGTAAAGGATTCCTTAACAGTCACGGTTTCAATTTTAGAGCCGTCAACCTTGTTAACAGAAACAATCAGTCTGTAATCCATATTTTTACTCCTTGTATGAATTGAAAAGAAAACTAATCCCATGACCCATCGACAGCTGCAAGGTTTCTCTTGTAAGGGCAACACAATGGCGTCGGGAACCTAGACCGGAGCGCCTTCCGTCCATGAGATTAGTTTAAGCCGCGTCCAGGACTCGAACCTGGTGGAAGGTCTCGCACACTCAAGCCGAGACAGCGTAAGCCATCACCCAAAACGTGAACGCGGATATGAGCCGTAGAAAAGGCATCAAACTACGGCATGAGTTCCTTGCCCGGAGGGCCAGAGAATTCGAAGCTGATTTCGCCTTCGGCTCCGGATTCGCTCGGGTCGCCACTGAAAGCAGCTCCGGTAATCACGAACACCTTGCCGTTCGGCTTTTCGAGCTTCACGGTGGCGTTTTTCAGCTGGCGGAGTTCAATCTGGTCCAGGTCGGAAGTATCGGTAATGGTGCCGGACACCTTCGCGGGCATGGTTTCGACCTTATAGCCGTGCATACGGCCATCGACTCCCATAATGGGCGTGCGCTTTTCGCCGCCGATATCGATAGTCGGGTCACCCTTGAGGTTGAACTGGACGCCGTTCACATAGAGCTTGTGGGTTCCACCCACGTCTTCAAAAGCCATCTTGAGCCTCCTTTACTTGAACTGAATCTTGGACTTGCCGATGAAGAACTGGTCAATCAAGTCGGCGGGGATGAGGAACTGGAGCGCGGTATCGTCGTCCGGATCGCGGGCAACGACAAGGTTTGCCTTGAAGGTGGCGTAATCCTGGACAAGGCCCTTCGAAATCCAGTATTCGTAGCGGCCCAAAAGTTCGGCTTCGCCAAGCTTCGGAGTCATGATCACCTGGCCCGGGCCAAAGTCCGTACCATCATCCGCAAGCTTTGCGTGCGGGTAGCGGCCAGCGAGGTAATTGTTCCAATCCCAGCGCAGGAAAGAGAGCGTAAACACCTTTTCAAGCTGCTGGTAGCTGGTATCCTTAGCACCGGCCGGGTTCGTCTTGTAGGTGGTCACCATGCGCTTGAGGTACACGGTGCCGTCGTTACCGCAGGTCAACAGGGCGCAACCGGCCTTCAGGAGCAGGTTATTGCCTTCGAGGTCTTCGCGGTCGGTTTCACGCGGAGCGACGATGCCAGCGACTGCCCAGTTCGAAAGCGGCTGAGCGGGGTCGTTCAGGGCCTTCGGGGCAACGCAGCCGAGCACGGCGGCAGCAACTTCGAAGCCCGGAGTCGGCGTTTCCGGAAGGGACGGCAAGCAAATCACCTGGGAATTCAAGTCGCCGCCACGTTCCATGAGAGCGTCAAGGCTTGCGGTGCCGTAGTCGACCGTAGAGCTACCTTCGGTCACGCTGCAGCCGTTCAGGCTGAAGAACAGCACGCCGGTCTGCTGCACGGTTGCCGTCCAGCGGTCATCCAGGATGCGCTTGATTTCGGCAACGTTCGTCGCATCGTCGGAACCGGCAACGATAGCGTTGAACCAGGTGCCGCGAATGATGTTGGCGACATTGGCTGTCACGTAAGACGTGTCGGAGCCACCGCCCGTCATGGCGGTAATGGTCAGCTGAACGCCCTGCGGGAGCTCCTGACCCTGGTAATGGTTATAGCGGATATCGATACCCTGGCCGCAAGTACCGCCGTTCTTTGCAGTAAGCGTCACGGTAGCGCTAGAAGCTTCAGCAACAACAGGCAGCTGCTGGTTTTCGTTGATGGCAGCAGCAATGGCAGTCGCAACTTCGGCTGCAGTCTTGCCAGCGACCACGTCAGCGGCAACGCTCTGACCACCGATCATCAGGCGAATCGCTCCGGACTTCGGAGCGACCGTAGCGGAGCCCGCGAAAGACACCGCGATTTCGCCTTCGGCAGGGGTCGTACCGTCGGCAACGGCCAAAGCCCAAAGTTCGCTGTTGCGGGTATTCTTGCGGAACGCACGGATCATGCGGGCAATCTGCGAGCCTGCACCGTAAAGGGCATCGGCCTGTTCGTCGCTCGTGATGAGCTTCAGCGTTCCAGTGTTGTCCGATTTCGGACGGAAAGACTCGGTGCGTGTTTCAGGGTCGTAAGCCTGGACGGCCTGCCCAATGAGCAAGTTCTTCCAGGGCATTGCACCGCCCTTCGCCGCGTTCGAGTTATCGAACTCGGTCATAAACATGGGGACAAGGTTGTCCGCCGGAATTTCACCAAAAGAAATGCTCATCGGCATCCTCCGTTTTTAAGGTCTAACATTCGTATCAAATTCAATCTTGTTGCCAGCGCCACTACCCATCGAAAGCGTGTTTTCAGCCTTCAAGAAATCGTCTGCCGGGCCACCATAAGTAACCGTAACGGCAAAATCAGCCTCAAAAGTAATGCGCATAGATCCGCGTTCAGCCTCACCTTTTTCGGAGAGATTGTTCGCCCAGGATTTCAGCACAAATCGCTTTATAAGACCGTTGTAAGGACCTACTCGCCTTTCGATAGGCTGCAAAGCTTCGACAACAGCCTTCGCGGTATCGTCAAGGAAATCGGCAACTTCCGACATTCCATCGATATCTCCGCCTTCGGAATTCAAATATGAACGGGAATAGACATCGACATAGACAGTCGCATTCGCCTTGTAAAAACGCGGATTCGTGCGACCATCTTCAAAATTAACGGACGGAACATAAACCGCCGCAAACGCAGATTCTTCGGGCCACGCGGATTCCATACGGCTGGAATAGACGTTGTCGCCAATCCCGTCGATGTTTGCAGCCTTGATGGACGCCACGACGGACTCCCTCAAGTCTTTCACGCATTCCAAAGTTCTTTCGTTCATTTGCAATCTACAAGTCGATAAACGACCGTTCCATCCTGTTCAAAGACATAATCCACGGCACGCAACTTTCTTGCGGCATGGAGTTCGTTAGCACTAAGCACAAATACATCGCCCTTCTGGGGCTTGCCATTCGGCAAATCGACAGAACGGACAAACAGCCTCGGGGCGTGCGAAATCGCTTCCACCTCGCCACCGAGCTGTTCACCGGATACACCAGGCGAATCGAACAGACCGCGCATCGCGACACTGTTATTGCCGCGAGTCAGGGTCACAACCTCGCCAAATTCTTCCGTATTGAAGAAGACTTCGTGAAGGTCGCTGTTCAAATCCGCCTTGAAAGACATCGGCAATCCTTACACGACTGTTGCGACGACGTAGCCGTCAGCCTGTTCGATGACCGGGAGCGGAGCGGACTTGACAGCCACCCACTGCACGGAAGGATCTTCGGTTGCCCAGGTCTTGGAGAACATCTTCGTGGCAAAGCGACCGCCCTGCACATCATCGATGGCACCGTAGTGGACCGTAGCGCGGATATCCTTAGAGATAAGGATAACCTTTGCATCCGGGACCATCGCCGTCGGAGTACCGGCATTGTCGTAGATTTCGTCGTAAGCCCAAAGACGGAGGCCACCCAGGTTGCCGAGGTAACGGGCACCGCGACCAACCATCAGGTTGAGCTCGGCAGTGAGGCCGTTCACATTGCGGATGTCGAGCAGCTCCTGCACCTTCGAGTCAGCAAGGAGAGCCTTGCGAGCGCTCTTGCCGAGAACAAGGTCCGTGCCGGTAAGGCCGGAATCCTGGGCAATGAGAGCCTGCCAGTCTTCCAAGTCATCAACGATCTTGGCAGCATTGCCGTTCCACGTGGCAGTGCCGGTCTTAGTGACCTTGTGGGAAGCCTTCACACCAAAGTCGATGGTTTCGCCAGCAACAGTCAGCGTACCGTTCACGAGAGCGTCGATGCTGTACTTTTCGATAGCGCGATTCACCATGTTGGCAAGTTCAGCTTGGTCGTGAGCCATCAAAGCCACGGCGGCAGCTTCAGCGTTGCGAGCGCCACCAACAAACGTCACAGCTTCGCCAGGCATGCGCTTGAGCATGTCAATAGCGGTTGTCGGACGCTTGAGGTTAATCGGGTAAGTGTTGAAGGTCTTGGTTTCGTAACCGTCGCGATAGGCGGTAGTGGCTTCAGCACCACGATGGCCATACGGTGCAATCTTGGTGGAACCCTTCACGATGTCAACCATCACGCCGACAGTGCCATGCACCTGTTCGCCGAAGAACTGGCTGGTGAAGAAGCGGGAAGGCGGCAAGTATTCATTGAGCGCCTGGGTAAGTTCGATAGGAGACGTAATATCCATTTTCTTTCCTCCTTGTTACTTGACGAAGATGGAGACAGCGCGAAGGCCTTCCTTGAAGCCTGCGACGGTGCTGCCCGTCTTCGCGATGAGTTTTGCGGAATTGAATTCGCCAGTGAAGGCCACCAGCGCACCAGCCACATCGGCAGAAGTGGCGTCCACATCTTGAAGCAAGATCGCCTTCGGGGTAGCCGTGCCAGTAGCAGATCCACCCGTGTCGGTAGCATCTGCGGCAGCATATTTGCCCGAGGCAGTAACCACGCCGAGAATAGTTCCCCTTGCAAGCTTGCCTTCGCCGCTGACAATGGTACCGGTTTCGGTAACCACGGGGAAATCGCCAGCGAAAAGGTTATCGTAATATGTCGTTACAGTAGACATGTTTACCTCTTTGTTTGTTGTTTACTTTGCGAGCCTTGCACCGGCGGCGTAGGCTTCCTTCAAAAGTTTGTCGTTTGCCGCACCGGCATCACCACCAGCGGGCACGCCGTTCTGTGCGGAAGATTCGTGTTCAAGACCAGCCTTGATAAGGCGCTTCTGTTCTTCGGAAAGCCCTGCAGTAGGATTCTTTTCGGCGTTTTCAGCCTTGGTCTTGAATTCGTCGCGTTCAGCAGAAACCTTCTTCAGGTCTTCAGCCTGGGCGGCAAGCTTTTCCTTGGCCTTCGCGAGGGCGAATTCCGTAGCTTCGGCAACGGTCTTGTCGCCATCGATAAATTGTGCCTTGTCTTCGGCAGAAATTTCGAGCCCTTCAAAGACTCCTTCGATGGAAGCCACACGGTTCTTGTAGTCGGCAATAGCCTGAGCCTTCACAGCTTCCAAATCTACAGCCTCGGGCTTTTCAGCTTCGGCCTTCTTAACGGTAGTAGCCATAAAGGCACCTCCATTCGATTGAATCCCCTGCTTCTTCATTTCTTCGCAGACGTCGTCAAGGGACATAACGCCGTCTGCAAGGTTAGCGGCAACAGCCTTGTCGCCGATAAACACGCCACCCTGGCCGAAGTTCTGCTTAACATCTTCTGCAGTCGTTCCGCGATTGCGGGCAACAGAGTTGATGAACACTTCGGCCAAGGAGTTCAATTCTTCCTTGATGAGTCTCAGGCCTTCCGGATCATCCGGAGCGGGAGCCTTGTTCGGACTCAGGTCAGATACTACCACCTGTGTTTCCAGGATGGATTCCTTGATTTTCGTAAACGCGCAAAGCACGCCGATGGACCCGAGAGTTCCATTGCTTGCCGTGAAAATCTTTTCGCAGCTGGAGCCGAGCCAGTAGGCGGCAGAACACATCATGCCACCCGTGCGGGCTACGATTCCATAAGGCTTGCTGCCACGTGCGTTAAAAATCTTGTCAGCCAAGTCGGCACAGCCATTCACTTCGCCACCGGGGCTGTTGATGTCGAAAACGATTCCCTTCACAGATTCGTCGGCAAGGCATTCGTCAAACGCAGCCTCGATGCTGTTGTAGGTGTCTTCGCCAAACCAAGCCGTAAACAGGTCGGAACGGAACGAAAGTGCACCGTCAACATGAATGACAGCAATACCGTCTTCGCGGCGAGTGATGTTGTTCACCTGGTTAGGTTCGCCATCAGCCTTCCAAACACCCTTATAGTTGCCCTGTTCATCAAACAGCGGCTTAAAATCAGAAGACGCGATAACGTCAGCATCTTCCTTTCGGATAGCCAGTCGGGCGCTCAAAATCTTATTCTTTCTTTTAGCCATACAAAGTCCTACTGCAAAGCCGATTCCTCGGGATCATCGCTTGTCACGCTGAAATTTTCAGTCTTGGAAACAGAGCCAGGCTCACCAATACCGAGTTCCTTGCGCAAGGCAAGTTCCTTGGCGTGACCACGGGCAACCGTTTCGTATTCGCCGCCGTTAATCATCGCGCAGGCCGTATCGCGGTCAATCAGCTGTTCGTCGACCTGCATCTTGATGGCGTCCGTTTCCTTCTTCGGGTCAAGCAAGAAGGCCGCATTACCAATCCAGCGACAGTTACTCCACAATTCGCGTTTGACCGGATTCTCGAAGAATCCGGGAGCCTCGACCAAGCCGCTAATGACAGCATCTGTCAGCCACTTTTCGTAGACCGGCTGGCAGAAATCAGACACAAAATCGTGACGCATGCGTTCGTAAGTCTTGCGACTTTCGAGAATCGCCGCACGCACGGCATTGTAGCTCGTCCCGAACTTGCGGAGCACCACTTCGAAGCTCACGCCACAGGCGGCAGCAGCTTCGGCAAAAATGCTTTCGACAAACGGCTGATAATTGACATTCGGTCGCTGCGGATTCAGACTCTTGATGCTCTGACCCTGAGCAAGCGACCAAACGGCACCCGGTTTCATTTCGAGCGCCGGCTGGGTTCCCTTCAACAGGTCAACCGTGTACTTGTCATCGGTCTTTTCGACGCGCTCGGCTTCCGGCACATTGCCGTAAAGGTCTTCGGCTTCTTCCGGGACGTTATTTTCAAGCACGGCCGTAAAGCAGGCGCTAATCACGGCCGCCATAAGTTCGGCATCCTGGTAGCGTTCCTGCTGCTTGAGCTGCAAAATCACAGGAGCCAGCATCGGGACACCGCGACGCTGGTCCGTGCGGTCGGCAGTAAACACGTGAATCACGTTCGGGTTCCCGAACGAATCAAATGCGGGTACCCTGACCGTATCGATAAAATCGGTAAAGTTGTCAATGCTCCAGACGGGCTTCGTCGTAAAATGGTAAGCTCTGGGAGCACCGTTGCGGTCCACCTCGACGCCTTCGGTAAGCGCATCGCTATCCATCGCGCCGAGCGGATTCTGGCAACGTTCACCTTCGAGCAGCTTGATGTTCAGCCCAAACGGCTCTAAATTCTTGTTGTAGCAGGCAATCGCAAAGCAGTCGCCACCAAGTAGCGCCGTCTTGATAGCCAAATCCTGCAACTGCGCAAAGTCATTCTTGCGTTCAGCATCGCATTTTTTCGACTTGGCCCAAATTTCAAAAAGATCTTGTGTCTTGCGGTTCCACTTTTCGGCATCTTCCTGAGTCATGCCAAGCATATCCCAAAGCTTTACCGTCGGGCGGGCCTTAATTCCGGTTCCAACCACATTCGTCGCAAAAGACGAAATCATCGCACGGCTAAAAGCATTGTTCTGGAAAAGCTGGCGGCTACGGCGACGCAAGATGTCGAGGTCGGCAGCGATATCGCGGTCGGCAGAGCCGTTCGGAGCATAAAACGCCCGCAAGGCCTCCGTAATTACGGATGCACCCTTCCAGGCATTTCCAGATACTCCAATAACTCGCGACACTTACACCTCAATGCGGAATAGACGCAACGCAGAACGCCTTGCCACGGCGCTGACCTTTCGCCGTGGCGAGACGACCCAACCATAAATCCAGCTGTTTCTGACACGCTTCCACGGAAGCGCGACTTAAAGTACGCCCACCGATAGAATAACTCTGCGCTTCCAAAGCTTTCGCGAGGGCCGCCTCGGCAGAAGCGACCATCCGTTCACAGAGTTCGACAGAATACAAACCGGCCATGCACATAAAATAGCCCTATTGCAAGAGCAAAAGGGCTAAAATGACACAAGATTTTTTTTGCTTATTTTGCGGTGGCCACCGCTTTTTTCAAGGCATCGTCGAACATTTTCGGCAATTCCTTTGCCGCAGTATCTTGGACAATCTTCTCGAAATCCCACCTTTTCTTGACATTTGCCGTCGGAACGCCCACATAAAGGAACTTCAAGTCCTTGCGATTAACCTTGTCGCGAACAGCAATCATCGTCTGCCCCTTCTTGTTCTGCATCACGAACGGATGAGGCGTGGCCACGTGGGCCTTCGTCTTTAGCGGATGTGAATCGGCATATTTGAGCAAGTTGCCAGGTTTTTGCGACTGCTTGATCTTTCCGGATTGTGTCCGATAATCCTTGAGGCCACCATTCTTGAGCGGGACCATGAGAACCTTGCTGTGCTCGGGCTCCTTTTTCCCGCCTTTCGTGTTGATGTACATCCAGTCTTTCGGGAAAGACACCTCCGCAGTCAGCTTTTCCTTGGTCGCCTTCTTTACGGTAACGGCCTTCGGCAAGTTGGTATTCCTGACGGTAAAACTTTTCTTGTATTCATCAATAAGGTTAGAACGAGCCTTGAACGCCACATTGTTCAACGCGACCGACGCGGCAAACTTTACCTGTTTGATTTCCTTTTTGACTTCTTTTTCCAGCGTTTTTGCCAGATTTTCCAAAGTGCAATTGATGGTACTCATATTTTCATCCCCTGGTTGACAACAAAACCTCTACGAACCGGCGCTTTTCGGGCCGGATTCCTTGTATAACTGACACCTGCAGCTGCCATCTTGTCTACATCGACACCAACCAAATTGAGGGCCGCACGCGAATACACCCTGCAGTCAAGAGCCTCGTTACGATCTCTGACCTTTTCGTAAGAATAGGTCAGAAAACCGCGACTCATGTGCGATTTTTTCACTTCCGATTCGGCAAGCTGCTTGAAATGTTCCTGATCATAGACATCTTTCATCGGGAAATGGCAATATCCCGGACCAGGATTATTGTACGCAAGAACATTGAAGAACCAATCCTTGACAGTATCCGTGCCAACGGTAATAAGCTTGGCGTTTTCTGCAGAGGATTTTTTCGTGGATCCCGGGCGACTGATGACAGGCCTATTCGGACCACGCGCACCAATACTGGCATAAATGCGTCGCCATTCACGCTTTGCGCAATACTTGTAGACGGATGTAGTCTTATGTCCACCAGAGTCAACAAGCGCAGCCGCAATGTAAAGTTGCGTACCGTCCGCTTTCTCGTAGTGCGATTCCATAAGAATTTCGTCAAGAGTTTCCCACACTTCCGAGCGGTCAGGGTCTCCAGGAATAATCCTGTAGTCGATGCTCCAGCTTTCGAGCCCTCGACCCCATCCGACTATTTCCACTTCCAATCGGTCATCCTGGGTGTCTACACCAGCCGTCAAGATTACAACATCATCCGGGACTTCACATCCATATTCTTCGCGACGCAAGAACAATTCCGAAAAATCGTGCCGGACCTGGTTTTCTTCATCCCAGGCACGGCCTTCCACGTTGTTGGTCCACACCTTCAGCTTTTGCGGGTCACCCTTCGCTTCCAGGAACTCCGTCACGGCCTCTTCCCAGGAATACCACCCGAGCGGGCTATAGAAAGCGCTCAAATGGTAGCTCGGGTAAGCTCCATTCGGATTCGTGGGCACCCACTGCCCTTGCGCCATCAGTTCAGTCTTTCGCCATTCCTGGTATTCTTTGCCGCAATGCGGGCACTTCATGCGCACGGTGTACGGCAAATTATTACCGTCGGCATCCTTGTCCCACACCAAGTTTTTGAATTCCCACACGTGCAGCTCGCCGCAATGCGGGCAAGGAACATTGTAGTAGCGTTGGTCGCCAATTTCGAACTTTTTGGTAATGCGGCATTTGCCCTTGATGGTCGGAGTCGAATTCCAGAAGCGCTTTCTGCGCGGAAAGTTTGTCGTTCTGCGCTTCACCAGGTCGCACGGATCACCTTCGCCGTTGCAGTCGAGAGGCCAACCCGAGATTTCGTCACAAAGCACCACCTGCAGCGGCTTAGAACGCAGCTGCGAAGCGGAGCCACCTGAACCGAGAAAGAAGATGCCCCCCGGATACTCCTTGCAGCCGGCGGTGTCGCCAGTGAAATACTGGTCCATCTTCATCGCCGCAAAAGTCGGGGCCAATCGTTGGCGTTCGAAATCGGCGGCGGCATCGTCGGTGGTCTGATAAAGGCCAATCGGGCACGGGTTTTGCAGCATGTAGTAGAGCGCCGTGTTGATCATGCACTCTGTGCCGCCAATCTGCGAACCCTTCATGAACGCCACATCGCTGCAGGGGCTTTGCGGGCTGAGCATGTCCATGATTTCTACCAGGTAAGGCGTGCGGTCATTGGTCCACCTACCCTTCGAAGCGGACGCCTCGCCCGCCAAGAGTCGGTTTTCTGCAGCCCACTGGCTAATCGTCTGATCTTTGGGCGGCGTGAGCCCCTGAATCAGACCGCCAAGGCAGAAATCCACGTTGCCGGTATAAGGCAGCGTGTTCTCGAATTTCTGCGCAACGGCAGTCGGTTCTGTCAGCTGTTCAGCCATCAGTCAAAAAAGTTCTCCGGAGTGCGTTCGCTCAAGTCCTTGAGCACCGTAATCGATTCCTTGCGGATAATTTCGCCGATTTCGTGGTTAGAGTCCTTCATGGCCACGCGGAGCTTTTCAGCCTCGATACCGGCCGCACTCAGCTGCTCCTGGATATGGCCAACAATCTTTGGCGCAAGCTGCACATACATGTTCATGACCTTTTCCTGGATCAAGGCTCCCATTTGGTATGCCTTCAGGAACACCGTCTGCTTGTTGACAAGGCGACCTTCCAGTTCGTCGGCCTTCAGTTTGGCCAAACGGGCCATGTGGAATTCTTTTTCGGCCCTGGAGACTTCCAGTTCTTGGCGTTCCTGTATCACACCGCCAAAATCGATTCCCTGAACCGGAGCCGAAACAGGTTTCGGGGCTACCGGATTCTCGTTACCGAGAATGTGGGCCGTCGCCTGGGCATCAATGTTGTCGTAACCAGCGGCCATTTGCCCGCGAGTCGGCGTGGTGACCTTGCTGCGATCCTTCTTGAGCGTCCACTGTTGCGCAGAGACTACCTTGTGATAGCATTTTTCGCCACGCGAATTCCGGAAGGTATCGAGACGCCCCTTGGCGGTCGCCTTCGATACTGCCGCACCAGAGACACCGATCTGTTTGGCAAACTGGGCCCCTGTTTCAAGTTCTTCGTCCGTATAGGAATGTTGGTGGCGTTGGTAGTCCATTGTTAACCTCTAAACCAAGATTAACCAAAAGACGATTTTAAAGGTTAAGTAAAGACACAAAAAAAATGAGCGAAACCCAGGAACCCGTTAACCCACCCGAAAATCTCAAAAAATTGGATTCAAAGTCGCGTCGGACTCACCCCATCCGCTCCCAAAGATTTAGCAACCCTTTTTGACGGGGGCCTACCCGGGCGGGTGGGGTGCCCTGAACCGATTAACTTTGAGTTTAACCGCTTAACTTTGGACTATCCGACCCGCCTACAGACAGCCGTATTTACCAAGCGCGAAGGCGTTCAGCACAAGGCCAAACAGACGATTAACCGCTCGGGATAGATAACCGTCAAACAAGGTTAAGTTTTGGGCTTAGAACCAACGCAATCGAGGGGTTATTTGGGCCGTTAACCCACGAAAACGCCACCGTGTGCGGCCACTTGATTAACCAGTTAACCGCGAAAACCATCGCGCCACCCACTCTCGCCACAGCCCGCTCGCGGCACCCAGCGCGGCCTGCAGCGCGCTCTTTTTACTTTGCCAGCCTAACACATGCCCAGACGCAAGAGGACCGCAGAACGCGCGTATAGGCTATAATTTGCCATGAGCCTCACGAGCCCCTTGCAAACAGGGTACCGAACCAGGCAGAATGCCACCCGCAAACACCAACACCGCCAATTTTTGACAATCGCAAAATTTCAGCATATATATATAGTAAAGGATAATATATATTTATATATATATAAATAAAGTATTTGATAATACTTCTTTCTTTTTGATACTTTTTCTTTCTTGTTTGGGTCGGGCAACCGGCAGCCGAACCGACCGCAAACAGAAAAGGCCGCCGGCGGGGCGACCTTGGGTGGTTAAATCTTTATTTTAGGCTTGTCAAAATACGCTTCAGCGGCAGCATGTCTACGACGCCATTTATCCGGAATGGTAAACGAATCCACCGTGTCTGGCATTTTAGATCTATGAAATCTGTCAATGTTTTTGGCCAGTTCCTTCAACTTGACGTTATTTTTCATATAAACAAAATCCCTTATTCCACGGCTATCGTTAGAAGGCGGAAAATAAATCTTTATCTTCACATCCAGGAAATTGCTTGATATGAATTCCAGCGGAGGAACCAAATCAGTGTCAGCGCTTATCAGCGCCAACGAATCCACCTTCTTTTGAACGCAATCGCCAATCATTCGCACGGATATGTTTACATCCGTCTTTTTCTCTTCCGGTTTACGGATTGGCCTTCCACACAGCGGACAATTAAATTCGTTAACCAGAAACTCTCCGCGAACGACTTCGAACCGATCGCCATTCAAAGCTTTGTTGGCGTTCAAAAAAGCACCTTGAAGAACACTTTTTTCTTCATTTAAAGGAGATGCCGTAAAATAAACAACCTTCACGAGCTCCTGACCTTCAGAAAGAAAACTTTCGCAGAATTTGACCATGTCAATCCAATAAGCACACCCCCATCTTGCGCCTTCGGAACCCTCAAACGCACGTTTTATTCCGAAATAAAAGTTAAAACCATCAATGTAAAAAGCCACTTTCGACATAGTCAACTCCAAAAAAAATGCCTCCCGTAGGAGGCCAGTCTCTGAAAGAAATCAGAGCGTTGCTGCACATAATATACATAATTGCATATTAAGTGTCAATAGAAAATCTAAAAATTTTTAAAAATAATTTAAAATGTTTAAACTTTAGCCAAAAATGACACAAGATAAATTTTGAAATTAAAAACAAAAATCCATACAAAATGTATGGATTTACGCTTTTGTTTGGCGATTTTTAACAATTATCGGATAACCGGGCTTTTAACGCAAAATTTTTGTAAGAAATAAATTATAAAAATCGTCAATATATATATTGACAATAGTCAAAATATAATGTATATTATAGACATGGAAATCAAAGTGAAAGAGATGATAAAGCTTCTTGAATCGAACGGATTCCGGCAAGTCAGGTCAAAGGGTTCGCACTTCCGCTACGCTGACGACAAGGGACACAAAGTCACGATACCGGCAGGGCACGGAATGAACGAAACCTTGAAACCTGGGACGGTAAAGTCGATAAAGAAGCAGGCGGGGCTGAAATAAGCCCCTCCCCTCTCTTTGCAAAGTACACAAGACGAAGACGAACAATTAGAAGACGAGGTATAAGATGTACTACACTGCAAAACTCACCAAAGAAAAAGACGGTGGCTACTCCGTAAGCTTCCCCGATCTGGACGGGTGCTTTACGCAGGGAGACACCCTTGAAGAAGCGCTCGCAATGGCAAACGAGGCGATGGAACTCACTCTCGAAGACGTGTTCGACGGTGACCCGCTGCCGGAATGCAAGACAAAGGCCAACGAGAAGAAGGGGCTCTACCGCATCGACGTGGACCCGGAACTCGCTATTGCGCTCCAGGTGGCCGCAGCTCGCGGCAAGGTGCCACAGGCAACCGTCGCCCGCGAAATGGGCATGACCAAGCAGGCCTACCAGCGACTCGAAGACCCGAAGGCGAACCTGAGCGTCAAGATGCTAAAGCGCATCGCCGAGAGCATGGGCAAGCGCCTGGAAGTCCAGTTCGTGTAACATCCACTAACATCGTTAAAACAGCAAAGGCTCGGAGCAATCCGAGCCTTTTTGCATTGAACCACCACAGGCAGCCAAGCGGAGTCTACCCCGAAGAGGGTTTCGGTGGATGCACCAGCCTGCAGCAGGCGGACAATAGCCCCCTGCTACAGCACTTCGCTACGGCGATTTGCTACGGCACAAAAAAGGCCCCGCCGAAGCGGAGCCGCAATTTTCTTACGGGTTCTGAAGCCTATACGGCATCCTTCCCTTCCATACCAGCCCCTATTTCGTGAACCTGAAGTTTTCCCAAAAAAGTTTCTCATCGAGAAACCGGGGGACGTTCGGGGTACATTCGGGTACATTTGAGTGTTGGCTAACTTTTCCCTGAAAACTTTTTCTAAAAAATTTTCTATCCACCCCCCTCGGCTCGTTCTCTCTCTCGCGCGTGCGCGCGTAGAGCTGAGTGAATCCCGTAAGAAACAAATTACATTGTTTTGTAATAAAAATACTTGACAATGTAATTAAAATTATTTATATTAAGGACATGACGATGAAACCAAGGGAAGCGGAAAAGGCCCTAAGGAAGGCGGGATTCAAGGAAGTAAGGCAAAACGGGACTTCGCACAAGATCTTCAAGAAAGACGGGATGCTGGTACCGGTGCCGATGCACCCGAAGGACCTCTCCCCGAAGGTCGAACACCGAATCAAGAAGGCGGCAGGGCTGAAATAGGCCCTTCCCCCTTTATTCCGCATTCCCAAAGGAGATTACAAAATGAAATACACCTGCAGAATCACGAAGAGCACGGACAACGGACGGACGTTCTACGACGTGGAGTTCCCGGACATCCCGGAAGCGTTCTCCTGTGCCGACACCCTTGAAGAGGCAAGGTCAAGCGCCAAGGACGTGCTGGACTCCATCCTTACGGCGAAGCTCGAACAGGGCGACCCCCTCCCGGTCGCAAGGACGAAGGCCGACCCGAAAAAGGGCCTTGAACCCGTCCCCGTCGACGACCGTCTCGCCATAGCCTACACGATATTCGAGGCCCGCAGGGGCAAGAGCGCGGCCGAGGTGGCCCGGAAGATGGGAATAAGCCGCCAGGCGTACCAGCGTCTGGAGGACCCGAAAGCGTCGCTCACCGTGGCGACGCTCGTCAAGGCGGCAAAGGCCCTGGGCAAGCAGCTTGACATAGCGTTCGTGTGACCGTCCGGTTATACGCTGGAATACGACGAAATACAGCGAAATACGACGAAGTCCCCTATCCTGGGACTTTTTTTTTGTTTCTGAAACCCTCGGACTCACAGAGTTGAGTAGAGGGTTATTTACATATATACGATGATGGTTAAAGGGAGATAAATGGTTATTGACTCTTACTCCTTCTTATACTCATTCTCTTACTTATACTTATACTGAAAGAAGGTTTGCTTTTTTTTGGTTAGGTTTGGTTTAATCTAAATCAATTTGGTTTTTTAAAAACCAAAACAAACCAATTTGGTTTTTTGTTTTTTTTGTAAGCAATAAATTACATCATTTATAAAAATATCTATTGACAAAATACAAATATATTTGTATATTATAGACATGACTACAAGAGAAGTGATACAGCGGCTTAAAAAGGAAGGCTTCGAGGTTGTCAGTCAGAACAAGCACCTCAAGCTACGGAAAGGAAACCGAACGGTACTCGTTCCAATGCACAAGGGCGACATTCCGATAGGCACACTGAGAAGCATCCTTATTAAGCAGGCGGGGCTCAAGTTCTAGGGCCCCCGCCCTTCACTTCTGCAAAGAGAGGTAAACCATGTACTATACAGCTAAAATAACGCAAGACCCCGAAGAAAAACGCGAGGCGTACAACATCGAGTTCCCGGATGTTCCCGGCGCCATATCCTGCGCCTTCTCGATGGCGGAGGCGATGGAGTACGCCCAGGACGCGCTGGACATGACGCTTGAAGATGTCCTGGAAGGCCGCATGGCGCTCCCGGAATGCAAGACCGAACCCGACGAAAAAAAAGGCCTCTACCGCATCGATGTCGGGGCAAGGACGGCTACAGCCTTGGAAATCTACCGTGCGAAGGGCGGCATGAAGGCCGCCACCGTGGCAAAGAAAATGGGAATGACCCCGCAGTCGTTCACGCGCCTGCTCAAGCCTTCCAGCAATGTCAGCGTGGCCATGCTGGACCGGTTCGCCAAGGCCGTAGGCAAAAGACTAGTGATTACTTTTGAATAGGCTGCACGGCATTTTCCGGAAAAAAGGGAATCCCGCTTTTCGAGGCGGGATTTTTTATTTAAGACCCTCTTTTTTTTTGACTGTCAAATGACTGACTATTGAATATTTAATTGATGCGCTTTTACTCATTCGCATTCACATTCGCATTCATATTCGCATTCACTTAATGAGTAGAGTAAGAGGGATTTATAAATAAAAACTCTTTCTTTGCTACTTTCTTTCTAATTCGGCGATTATCGCCTTTAAACCAGAAATCACAACATCTCGTGGGTTTTCCGAAGCGTCTGAATCGACTTGGTTTCTGTAGGTAATCTTTCCTGCAACCTCGTCACCAAAAATCTCATCAAGGTACATACCTGCTTCCAAAAGTTTTGACATGTTTTCGCGCGTCAAATCGCTTCTGCCTGTATTCCAAGCCCCAACCAACTCCCTTTTTACGCCTATGACTTCCGCTAATTGCTGTTGCGTGAAGCCTTTTCTTGTCATGAATTCTTGAAGTTTTATGCGTTCCATGGGTTAGAATATAAAATTTTACACAAAAAAGTGAAAATTTTTAACATTTTCTATTGACAATGATAAAATTTTTATCTAGTTTAGGTAACATGAGTAACAATCTTGATAAAAGCATTAACAATACAGCGAGCGGCTACAATGTCCGCATTACTCCACGCTCCATGGAGTTGCTCGGCGAAGTCAAACAGAAACTTGCAAACGAAACAGGTGTCAACCAACCGTTTTCCGCAATTGTCGGGGAACTCATCCACTCGAAGGCTGTTGAAATGGGAGTTGACAAGTGAAGTCCATAACTCAATTCAAGCCAAAGATGTTCTAAAAGATAGGTTCGGATAAATGGCTAATCGTAGAAAAGAAATTCCTTCCTATGTGTCTATTGAAGTCGGCAAGGTACGCGGTATCGCTGAGTCAATGGAAGATATTGCATGGGCAAAATGGTCAAAGAAAGCCCTTGATGACTTATCAATGGGGTGTGTCCGTAAGGATGTTGACCCGATGGTTAAGGAACTCTACGACAGAACCAAAGACAGCATGGACAGAGAGTACCTGCGTAAAAAAGAATGGTACGAAAATAACAAGAAGAATTCACCGCAGGATGCCCCGAACGGTAACGCCGGGGTGGATGTGCCAGACGCCGGAAACGGTGCCGCTTCGAAATCTCCAACATCCTGCGACACATTCACTGCAGACGGGGACATCCGCGAGGACTCCCAGGCGAAACCCGACGGGTCGGCGATTACCAGAAACGAGACCCGGGCTCATGACGCCCTCGGACCGTCTGCCAACCAATTCACGGCAGACGCCTCTACCCGCGAGGGCGAGGATGAACGTGACCACCGTGGCAACACGGGAACGCTGGAATCTAGCACGTCTG
>JAGAHT010000026.1:0-5419 GCA_017626945.1 Fibrobacter sp. | reverse complement strand
GATGCGTTCCGTGATGAGCGGCAAGTAGCTCTTCATGTTCCAGGTCTTCTTTGCGCCCGTGAAGTCCACGAAGTTCTCGAGCAGCTTCATGCCGAACTTGCTGTGCGTGACTTCGGGGTGGAACTGGATGCCGAAAATCTGGCGTTCGGGCTTGTCGCTATCGAAGGCGACGGCAGCGATTTCGCAGTCCTTGGTGCTGGCCACGATCTTGTAGCCTTCAGGGAGCTTCGTCACTTGGTCGCCGTGGCTCATCCACATGGGGCTGGCCTTCGGGAGTCCCTTCAAAAGCGGACAGTTTTCGTCACCCACGATAAGGTCGGCGATGCCGTATTCCTTCACCTTGCCCGGTTCCACGTGACCGCCCAGCTGCTGGGCGATAAGCTGGTGACCATAGCAGATACCGAGTTTCGGCACCGGGAGGTTCAAAATTTCAGGATTGTATTCCGGAACGTCAGCCGCATAAACGCTAGACGGACCGCCACTGTAAATGATGCCCTTCACGCCTTCGAGTTCAGAAACCGGGGCGGCGGGGGAGTGGATTTCGGTAAACACGCCAAGACGGCGTACACGGTTGGCAATCAAGTGAGCGTACTGCCCACCAAAGTCCAAAACTGCAATCGTATCAACGTTCTTCATACGCTCCAAAAATAGAATATTTTGTGTTTCTTGGGATAAAAATACCACCGATGTGACGGATATTGCTGATTTTTGTTTTTTTTACATATCACATTGAACACTTTGAATTTCCTTTATTATATTTAGTTTATGCGTATTTTAAATTATCTCTTTCTTGGATTGGCCGTTTCGGCCTATGCTGCCGTCGATTCGACAGAAACCATAGCTTCTCAACCTGAACAGACTCAAACGGAAGTCCAGGTCGCGCCCACGGTCGCTCCGTCTCAGGAACCTTCTCAGCAACCACTGCAATCACAAAAAATTTCGCAGCAGGCTCCGCAATCTCAGCAACCTCTGCCACCACCGCAGTCCCAACAACCGATGATGCTGCCGCAATATGCCCCGCATCCGCAAATCTATCCAACGGCACAATATGTCCAGCCGAGTCCTGTTTACGCACAGCGGCCGGTTGCCCAACCGATGCAGCAACCTCGTCCGGACACTCCGGAAAAAGTTCCTGAAAAGAACTACATCCATAACGGATTCTTCTTCGAAGCCGATCTGGGTGTACGTTACATGAGATTGGAGAATAAGGAATACGACGACTATTACGACGAAAAGAACGGCGAACTGATCATAGGCGATAACGGAAACTCCGCTGAAAGTCGTTTCAAGGGCTTCGGTCCCGATTTCGGCCTTAAGTTCGGCGGAATCGTCGCTAGCCGCCTGGCGCTTTACTGCAATCTGGAATTCTCGTCTATGGACGGAAATTTTAAGGCTTCCCGCACTGAAAACGGTTGGGAAAAATCCAGTGCCGATTTTGAAACAGACGCCATCCGTTTTGCATTCGGTGGCGGTACCCATTTCTTCTTTACCCCTGATCCGAACAGCACTTTTTACGGAACCTTTATCGGTGCTTCGGTCAGTATTGTCGCTGAAGAAGCTGGCTTGACCTCTTCGCATTACGACCACGAAGAACTTGAAATTTCAAAGAGCGACCTGTCCTTCGGTTTACAGCTCGGAAAGGTCTGGATGGTCAATGACTCCTGGAACGTAGGCCTTACGGTAAAGGGCTCGTTGGATGGCGGAATTCGTGACGGCGAAAGCGGAAACGACTCGGACTACTATTCGTTGTCGGCCAACCTGGCTGTCATAAGAAAATAAAATGCGTCTAAAATCCGTATTGAATGCACTCCTTCTAACGTTTGGCCTTGCCGCCGTTTCTTATGCTGGAGTTTACGATTACAATCCTTCTCAAGCATATGATGGCACCTATAACAATCAGCCGAACTACTCCTATATTCACAATGCGTTCTATTTTGAAGCCTCTCTCGGTTTCCAGTATGTAAGCATCAGTGACAAGAATAAATATGATGACGATGATTACTATAGCTGGAAAAGAAACCGTGTCTATGAAACGGATTTTTCTGGCTTTGGCCCAGAATTTTCAGCGCGATTTGGTGGTATCATTGGAAGCCGTGTAGCGCTCTTTAGCTATTTGGGCTTGTCTTCCATGAAATCGGCTAACTACGAGTATGTCGAAAAAGAAGATGGTGACGTTCATTTTGCCAAGAAAAATTCCGAAGGTGGTGTTCGATTTGGTGTTGGTGGTGGCGTAAACGTCTATTTTGTGAGGGATCCCTCTAATCCGCTGTATGGCCTATATGTGGGCGCCTCTGCCGGTATCATTGGATACTATTTGGGCGATGATGATTCCGAATTTGACAAAAGGAGACAGACTGAATCCTGGGACGAACCTTATTTTTCGGAAAGTGCGGTCGCTCTCGGTTTAGAAGTCGGCAAATTGTGGCATGTGACGGAGATGTGGAATGTCGGTGTCGCATCGCAGTTGTCGCTTGATTCTCCGCAGCGTGACGAAGATGACGATAACCTCTATTGCGTATTGACCTTCAAGGTGACAATCGTGAGAAAGTAATTTCACGGAGGACATTTAAATTGAAAATCCTGCACAGTTGTGCGGGATTTTTGCATATGTTTACAGGAACTTTTTGCAGATTCTGTCAGTTATTGTCCGCTTTAGTCCGCATTCGTCTGCTCGTTTATTCGCCGCAGGACATTTCGCGGGCAAGCTGGATAAGGGTCTGCACGCCGAATCCGGTTGCGCCGTATTCGGTGTATTTCCACTTCTTGTCGACGAATGCGGTGCCGGCGATGTCCCAGTGCGTCCAGGCGGTGTTTTCGGGCACGAATTCCTGCAGGAAAAGCGCTGCAGAGATTGCTCCAGCGTCGCTGCCGGTGTTCTTGAGGTCGGCAAAGTGATCCTTGAGCGCGTCGGCGTATTCTTCTTCGAGCGGCATGCTCCAGAATTTTTCGCAGCAGGCTTCGCCGCAGTTGATCACCTTGAGGCCAAGGTCGTCATCGTTGCTGAAGAATCCGGTGACGGCGTAACCGAGGGCGCGGACCATGGCGCCCGTAAGGGTGGCGAGGTCCACGATGTGCGTTGCCCCGATAAGGCCCGCTTCGGCAAGTCCGTCGCTTAAGACCAGACGGCCTTCGGCATCGGTGTTGTCGACCATGACGGTCTTGCCGTTCTTGGCGGTAAAGATGTCGCCCGGCAGCACGGACTTATTGCCAATGGCATTTTCGGCGAGGCAGCAGACGGCGCTCACGCGAATCGGGAGCTTGAGTGTTGCAATGGCCTGGATGGCGGCGAGCGCGGTCGCGGCACCGCTCATGTCGCTGATCATTTCGGGCATGGATTTAGGCGGTTTTAGGCAGAGTCCGCCGGTATCGAAGGTGAGGCCCTTGCCGACAATCACCAAGTGGTCCTTGGAGGTGCGCTTTGCGGGCTTGTATTCGAGCGTAATCATGTGCGGCTCGTGCGAGCTGCCCTTGCCGACGGTCACGTGGCCCATGAAGCCTTCCTTTTCGAGCTGCTTCATGTTACGAACCTTGATGGAGAGGCCTTCGGTATACTTGGCGATTGTCTTTGCGCGTTCCACGAATTCGGCGGGGTAGAGGTCCGAAGCACTTGTGTTGATCAAGTTCTTGGCAAGTGTAATCGCCTTCTGTTCTACGGCGACTTCTTCGGCAATCTTCATGAAGGCGGCGGTGTGTTCGCCGGCGACGATTTCGTAGGTCACCTGGAAGTTTGGCTTTTGCTTGCTCTTGTAAGCGTCGAACTTGTAGTCGGCGTAATGCAGGCCGTGCAAAATGGCCTTGAACTGCTCATCGGCAGCGTCGGCGAGGAACAGGCTCACGCAGGGAATCTGCTTCTTCATCGCCTTCTTGGCGAGACGGTAGGCGGCCATGCGCAGGTGGTCGAGGGCGGAAAGACCGCGTTCCTTGGCGGCGTCCACAAAGATGGTATTGCAACCGTCAATTTCTAGGTATTCGAGGTCTTCGAAGGGGCCTTCCTTCATGCCCTTCAGAATGGTTTCGACCTGTTCTTCACCTTCGGGGGAGAGAACGGTGGAAAATTGAACAGATTCTTTGACATAAAACAGGGCGTATGCCTTGCTGTCAGTGTTTTTGAGATTTTCGGAAGAAACGATATTCAAGTTCATGATTTAAATGTAGTAAATAGTAGAGAAGTTTGATGTCGGGGCATTAACCCCTTTGAGGTGAGGGGTTATTTCGTGAATTTATAACGGCCGAGCAGATCGAAATAGCGTGCCTTGGGAGAGATTTTGACGGGCTTGCGGGTTTTGTGGATGGATGTGCTTTTTTCTGGCTTCGTATAGAAAAATTCTCCGAAATAGTTATCACTTTTAATTTTTAGTGAAAAACCTTTATCGTTTGGTATGTAATAGTGGGTGTATGTGACCTTATCGTTTTCGTATTCATAACATTTGGAATCATCGTCTGGATCCGCTACAAGAAATTCTTGATATGTTCTTACTGAGTCTGTGCCATAATCAAAGTATTCAATTGTCAATACTGTATCATGTTTAAAGAATATCTCGCTAAACCAATGAATATTCCCCTCTATGGTCTCACTGTTTGCGTATGTTGTGCTTTTTTTTGTGATTTGAACGCCTTTATACTGTCCATCCTGATAAAATTTTAATTGGCTGCAAATAGTATCATGGCTGCTGCAATTTGATTCGATATACTCGGTACTTTTATTTTTTAAGACGGTTTCATTCGTGTCTTGATAGAAGAAAATTGTGTCGGTTCCATCTTTAAAGTGGACAATCATTTGATTCAACTTATCATTTTTATAAATGTATTTATGGCTCCATTCGTTTTCATGTTCTGTATTTTCGTATTCTTTGAAATATGAGGAATCTTGACGGAATGCGTTGCCTGCCGTAAACGTTATATCAGTACATGTATTTGCCGAAGCTACTTCATTCAAGGCGAAAACGGCAACAGAAACTAGAAATAATGATTTGCGAATCACGAAAGACCTCCTTAATTTGCTTTAAATATAAAAAACCGCCAAGCGATTGCCTAGCGGTCTTTAAGCTTTTGGCTTGGATCCTATCGGCCTCGCGGCCTCCAGGATGACTGATTACAGTTTGCCCGTGAGCAACAAAGCCCTCGGGTGTTAACCGAGGGCGGTTGCGACCTTTGGACACTTGCGCTTTAGCGCTTAGTGTACATGGCCACCTTTAGGAGGGAGCGAAAAACATTACAGCTTGTTGTTGGAACCAAGAACGTCGACGATCTTGTGTTCGTACATCTTCTGCATGTTTTCGCGGGCCGGCTTGAGGTACTGGCGCGGGTCGAAGTGTTCCGGATGTTCGTCGAAATACTTACGGATAGCGGCAGTCATGGCGAGACGGCTGTCAGAGTCGATGTTGATCTTGCAGACAGCAGAGCGAGAAGCTTCGCGGAG
>JAGAHT010000025.1:0-84631 GCA_017626945.1 Fibrobacter sp. | reverse complement strand
GGTGGTGCCGCCTACGACGAAAGCGGTTCTCCGCTGCCGGAAAGCACCCTCAAGCTGGGCGAAGCTTCTGACTGTATTCTTTTCGGTTCCGTGGGTGGCCCGAAGTGGGAACACCTCCCCCCGAACCTGCAGCCGGAACGCGGTGCACTGCTGCCGCTCCGTAAGCACTTCAAGCTTTTCTGCAACCTCCGCCCGGCCCGCGTCTATAAGGAACTCGCAGGCGCTTGCCCGCTCCGTGCCGACATCGTGGGCGACGGCTTCAACATCCTCACCGTCCGCGAACTGACAGGTGACGTTTACTTTGGCCAGCCGAAGGGCCGCGAAGGCGTTCCGGGCTCCAAGGAAGAAATCGGTTTCGATACCATGAAGTACAGCCGCTACGAAGTCGAACGCATTGCCCGCTTCGCCTTTGACGCCGCCATGCTCCGCAACAAGAAGGTTGCCTCCATCGACAAGGCCAACGTGCTCACCACGAGCGTGCTCTGGCGCGAAGTCGTGAACGAAGTCATCAAGGACTATCCGGAACTGTCTCTCGAACACCTCTACGTGGACAACGCCGCCATGCAGCTCCTGAAGCGCCCGCGTGAATTCGACGTGCTCCTCTGCCCGAACCTCTTCGGCGACATCCTCACCGACGAATGCGCAATGCTCACCGGTTCCATGGGTCTCCTCCCGTCCGCTTCTATCGCCGAAGGTTCCTTCGGTCTGTACGAACCGGCCGGTGGTTCCGCTCCGGACATCGCAGGCAAGGGTATCGCTAACCCGCTCGCACAGATCCTCTCCGTGGCTTTGATGCTTCGCTACACCTTCAAGGAAGAAGAAGCAGCCAAGGCTATCGAAGCTGCCTGCGAAAAGGTGATTGCCCAGGGTTTCCGCACTGGCGACATCTACCAGGAAGGCTGCACCAAGGTCGGCACGACCGGCATGGGCGACGCTATAATTGCCGCTTTGGGTTAATAATCCCCAAAAACTCTTAAATAAGCGCCCCGCAAGGGGCGTTTATTTTAAGTATGGATTGCTTCGTCCCCTTACAGGGTCCTCGCAATGACGTTTTTTCATCCCGCCTAACCACCAACCTCTAGCCACTGCCTACTGTCTACTTCCTACTGTCTACTAACCCATGCTCAATACAACTCTCTGTTACATCGAACAAGACGGCAAGTACTTGCTGCTCCACCGCGTCAAGAAGAAAAACGACATCAACAAGGACAAGTGGATAGGTATTGGCGGCAAGTTCGAGGAATGGGAATCTCCCGAGGACTGCATCAAGCGCGAGGCTCTCGAAGAAACGGGCCTCACGCTGATTCGCCCGAAGTACAGAGGGATCGTCACCTTCATTAGCGACGGCATGGACCAGACCGAGTTCATGCACCTGTTTACGGCGACCGAATTTACCGGTACGCTCAAGGACTGCGACGAAGGCACGCTCGAATGGATACCCAAGGAAGATGTGGCCAAACTCCCCCACTGGGACGGCGACTTAATATTCCTGGCGCTTCTCGAACGTGGCGAACCATTTTTCTCGCTCAAACTTACATACAAAGGAAATTCGCTCACCCAAGCCCTGCTGAACGATGAGCCAGTCATCCTTGAAAGTTTTTTAAAACATTTTTGCAAGTGATATTTCTCACACTCTGCATTGCGATTCGTGTAAAAGGCAAGGAATTAAATTGCGCTTTTCAGCGCAATTTCAACAACAATAACTAAATAAGTGTAAATATTTTTATATTTTTTACAAAAAAGTTTATTCCAATTAAGATTTTATTTTCTATCTTATTGGTTACTCCAAACCAACCCCTAGCAGAGTGCATGGCAAACCGTGCACTCTGCGTTTTTATTTACCATTTAGCCAGGGCAGCCCTGACTATCATCGGCTCTGCGTAAGCAGTTACCATTTAGCAAGGGCTGCCCTGACTATTATCGGCACTGCGTAAGCAGTTACCATTTAGCCAGGGCGTTGGTAATAATGAGGTCTTGAAGTTTTTCGATGGCGCGGGTCTGACCATGACGGTCTTCAGTTTCATTCGCCTGCACATCGTAAGTGCCTTCGGCACTCAGCGACTTGGATTCGTAAATGACGCGTTCCTTTACGTTGTCGTAAAACTTGACACTCACGCGAATCGTTACGCGATAGGTTTCCACATCACTGGAACTGTTATAGTTTTCCGGCTTATTCGTATAGCTCAAGAGAGTCATTTCGAAATCAGCATTGGCATTGTCGTTGACGACACGCACGCCGCCCGCATTCTTTCGGAACATTTCGAGCACCCCGGCGCGGATGTTGTTGGCCAGCACCGGGTCAAGCGTCTTGTCTTCGACTTCGTGAATCTTGACCGTCTTGATATGGCTTGGGAGCGTCGATGCCGTAAAGCTATAGCAACCACTCAAGAGCCCCGCAAACAGGGCTGCCGCTACAAAACAAAGTAAACGAGACATATACCTAGAAAACATACTGCCAATGTAGAAAAATTTAAAGCCCTCGGGGTAAACAGAGGGCGTATGAATGATTCTTAGGACACGATTACTTTACAGAGAATACCTTTTTAAACGAACCATCCTTGACCACATATAGTCCCTTGTCCAAGTTCATCTTATTCAACCCGGTCTGGATATCCCCCATACGAGATGCTTTCAACTTGCCCACAAAGGCTCCCTTCACATTATACACGCTGAAGGATTTCTCCGTAGAAAGCTGCAGTTCCCTGTTCACAAAGTCGGTCAGGCCATCCGATTTGGAGAATACCACATTGTCGATAAACACACTGCCCGTAGCAAGCCCAGCATTGAATGAAATGCGAGCATCTTCATCGGTCGGTTCCTGCATGGTAAATTCGATTTCGTAGGTCTTTTTTTCGGAACCAAGCTCAAAAGTCTTGGCCTCGCCCAGATAGCTTGTCCACGGATCGGTATCCTTTTCAAGGTTCACTTCAAGGGTTCTTGCCGAAGAAGCATATGCTTCAAACGTCAGCTTGTACTTTTCGCCCTTTTCATAGTGCATCCCCTTCTGGATCATCTGGACATCGTAAGCGTTGGTGCCCACCTTGGTCACGTTAATTTCGGCCCGGCCTTCGGTCAGCTTGAGCGAACCTTCGCCGCTATGCTGCTGCAGAGTCCAGCCGGCCAGCTTGAGCGAATCCGAGAAGGTTCCGTTGAACACGGTATCCCTATTGGTCGGGACAACAATCGGAGGCGTAATGTTTGCACCGTCCAAAGAGAATTGCTTCACAAAGTTCCAAATGTCCGAAACTTCATTTTTGGAAGGCATGTGACCGCGTCCTTCAAGCTTCATATGCTTGATATAGACGCCATCGTCGCAGGGGCCCCAGGAGTAAAGCGTCGCCTTTTCTCCCTGATGGGGGTAGTTATCCTGAACATCCGCCTGGGCCGGGCAGTTGAACTGATCGCGGTAATTCTTGATAAAGCCTTCTACCTGGTCATACCCCAAGACATCATCGGTCGTTCCATGAGGATGGAAGATAGGAACAGGGCGCATGGCCCTTGATGCTCCCATCACATTCGTGCCGGATGTGGGCGCAAAGGCCGCAATCTTGTCGGCAATCTTGCTCATGGCATGATAAGTCAGCATACCGCCCATCGAGAAACCCGACATGTACACGCGCTTTGTATCGATGTCATATTCCTCAACCATTTTATTAATAATTTCAACAATCCACTTGGTATCCTTATCGCCGCTGATATCCCAAGTTTCCATTCCCGTACCCCCTCTAGGGTAGACGACAACAAAACCTGCCGTATCAGCCACGGATTCCCAATGGGTATTATCTTGCTGATAACTCGGATCCTGGTTCATTCCATGAAATGACATCAGGAGCGGACTCTTGGGAGCAAGATTGCTAGGGGCATAGACGTGAATGTCACGGCCAGAGACCGACTCCTTTTTATAATCGTTTATAGATTTTCCTCCGCCACCCCACTGGGCAAAGGAAAGAGACGCCGCGATTAAGACCGGCAGAACATACTTCATATAAACACTCCTCTTGTTATATTGTTCTGAATGTAATATATATCTGTAATGATCCAGTTCACACTTTCCCATACAAATAGCGTTGTACCAAAACACAACACAGTTTTTTTCTTATTTTTTACAAAGAGGTTTTTATGAAATTCAATATTATCGCCACAGCCCTTCTTCTTGTAGGATTTTCATTCGGTGCATATTCTGGCACGCCCAAAACTCCATCTAAAGTTGACGGATGCTACCAGATTGGCTCCGCCGAGGAACTTTATGGATTTGCAGAGTTAATGAATAATACCGCAAACGGTCTTGCTCAAAGTTCTGAAACCTGCGCCAAACTGACCTCTGATATCGTTGTAAACGAAAACATCTTAAAAAATGACACCCTTGATAACAGTCGAACTGATTTCATTCCATGGACCCCCATTGTCACGTATAGCGGATTATTAGACGGGCAAGGGCATAAGATTTCCGGTCTCTTTTTCATAAGCAAAGAAAACTTTGGCAGCTCAGGATTATTCTTAAACGTCACAGGAGTATCAGAAGAAAAACACGCCTACATAAAGAACCTAGGCATTACGGACTCCTATTTTTACGGGAAAATGTACTCAGGCACCTTTATCGGGCTGGCTAAAAAAGTAACGCTCGAAAATGTTTACAGCAGCAGCGCAGTTTCGGGAACCACCGGCGTTGGAGGACTCATAGGACTGTCCAGCCAGAACATCAATATTTTTAACTCCTACAACAAAGGAAACATATACGGGGTTCATGAACAGGGAGAGCTAGGCGGTTCCATGTATATAGGTGGTCTTGCAGGCTATATACACACCAGCAAGAACATTGTGCGGAACTGTTACAACCTCGGCAGAGTTTCTGGCTCAAATTATGTCGCCAGCCTAGTGGGCATCGTTGGCATGAACACGGAATTTTTACTAGAGAATTCCTTTAATGCAAATTTATACAGGGAGTCCCTCGTCGGTTACTTCGAACACACTTCAACATCGAAGGTTATCAACTCCTACACGATAGCCACCAAATCTAGCGGCTCACAAAAGACTGCCGAAGAATTCGCGAACGGAAGCGTCGCCGTAGCACTCCACTACAGTGCATACGGAAACGTCTGGGGACAAGTCGTCGGTCAAGACTCTTTCCCGACCTTGACTGGAGTAATATCAAATTACACTGGTTCCCTTAAAACGTCCAAAGTTACCCTTTATACCTATGACGGAGACACCACTCAATACTTCACTGAATACGCGGAAGGAATAGGAGCAGAACTCCCACGCATCACTCGTCAGGGCTATCTATTTGCAGGCTGGTTCGACAACAGCCAGTACACGGGAAACCCAGTCGAAAGAATTACAGCAAGCAGCACCGGTGACAAATCATTTTACGCCAAATGGCAAAAGCCCCTTACCCCCAAAGGCGATTGCTACGAAATCACATCAGCCGAAGAACTTTTCCTTTTTGCGGCACGAGTCAACGGTCAAGACGGCATGGATGCTGACCCCAGCGCATGCGGAAGGCTCATGAACGATATCGTCGTCAACACCGATGTTTTGAACAGCGACTATTCCTTAAACACAAAAGGATCTTTCAAAGAATGGACTCCTCTCAAAAATTACAAGGGACACTTCGATGGACAAGGACATTCCATTTCCGGGTTGTACATCGACTCCAAGGATAAAGACCAACAGTCCTTTATCGGAAACCTAGCAGGCGGAAGTGCCGAAGCACCCGTCATTATCGAAAACTTGGGGATTGTCAAAAGCTTTATCCGCGGCCATGATGATATAGGAGCCATCGTAGGAAAGGTCAACGGATATGCAATCATCAGGAACTCCTATGCAGACAGCTATGTCAGGGGCGAAACTTTTGTGGGCGGATTAGTCGGATACGAGCAAGGCCTGTTAAAACTAATCAATGTCTATAGTTCCGGTTCCCTTTACGGAATGCAATGTATCGGCGGTTTGCAGGGAGGCTCCAACGGAGGCGGGCAAACAACCATCATCAATTCCTTCAGTTATGGATCTATTGCAGGAGACTATTCAACAGCACCTTTATTCGGCTATGCAAAAACTAAGAAGGACTCCTCCGTTATCATCATCAATTCTTACTACACCACCCATTCGTCATCAGAATACGGAGGTATAGCCGCAACAAAAGAGAGTATGAGCAATGGAGCAATCGTAAAAGTATTGCATGAATTCAACGAAAACGGTGTCGACGGTTCCGTATGGGGACAGGAAATAGGAAAAGATTTACACCCCACATTAAATACCAAATATACCGATCCAGGAATCAAGGTTTCAAAAGCAACATTCCATTTGAACAATCTGCAAGACTCCGTCTATTCCATAAATTATATCGAAGGGCTTAATATCGCGATTAACACTCCGACTGAAGAAAACTGGATATTCAAAGGTTGGTTTGAAAACAGCAAGTTCGAAGGCAAAAGAGCTTATCCCATCAACAGTTCAACCCGAGGCGATAAACACTATTACGCGGATTGGTTCAAGGTTTCTGTCCCTCAAAAGAAAGATGGATGCTATCAGATATCAAATGCGGACGAACTATACGGCTTTGCCAAGATTATCAACGGGACGTTCACTGGAGAAGAAAAAGATTCTACTGCATGTGGAGTATTAACCCAAGATATAAAACTTTATCCCAATGTTTTAAATAGCGACGGATCGCTGAGCGATAAAGTCTCCGATTACATCATTTGGGAACCCATTCGGAATTTTAGCGGAATCCTTGATGGACAAGGTCACACCATCAGCGGCGTGTACCTTAGAAACAGCTATGTCATAGGCGGAGGTTTCTTTACAAATATCATCGGCAACAATAATGACGATGGAGTAGTAATTAAAAATCTAGGCATAACTAACTCATTTTTTTCCGATGGTGGAAATGCAGCGGCATTTGCCGGCCGAGTTGATGGAAAAGTTTCCATTGAAAATTGCTTTAGCACCTCAACAATAAACGGAAACGGCGGAACGGCAGGACTTGTTGGTCTTGTATATACCCAAAGCGAACTTACAATCAAGAATTCGTTCAATGCGGGCGTAATAAACGGATGGCGCAACAGCGAAACGGGTGGTCTAATAGGCTGGATCAATCCCAATGCGAAGGCCGCTGTGTTTAATTCATACAATCTGGATTCCTTAAGTAGTGGACTAGGCAACTTGCTCAACGCAAATTATGACACCTCCTACACTATCGAACATTCCTACCACATCAGTTTTGATACAAGTGCAGATACGACCACTCGAAAAGGAACTGGAGCCACCCCGATTCAATTTGCGGATGGCACCATCGCCAAGGCATTGCACGATTATAACGAAAATGGCGTTGATGGTTCCGTATGGGGACAAAATGTGGGTATTGATACCTACCCCATCCACTCAGGAAAAATAACCTATACAATAACATCAAGTTCATCGTCTGCCGACACGGAAAGTTCTAGCTCCGTAATTTCTTCTAGCAGCAAAGAAATTATTGAATCTAGCTCAAGTTCTGGAAAAGCAAACATAGCCACATTATCGACAAAAGCATTACAAGCAAGGATTTATCAACACAGCCATTCCATTCTTGTAGAGAACTTTGTCGGAAATGTTTCCGTATTCGACCTGAACGGCAACCTGATTCGTAGCGTATACTCTAATGGGCATTCTATAATCCATTTGCAAAGAACTGGTTCCTATATCGTGAAAACAGGAGTCTATTCCCAACGCTTTTCCCTAACTACACACCACTAACTACTGGCCACTTTTCTATATTTTAACCCGTAAAATTTTTATCATCCGAGGCATAAAATGCTTGACATCAAAAAAATCCGTGAAAATCCGGAATACTACATTGCTGAAACCGAAAAGAAATATACGACCGTAAGCCTTCGTGACGTGCTGGCTGTCGATAACGAACGCCGCCCGCTCCTCACCGAAGTCGAACGCCTCAAGAGCGAACGCAACGCCCAGTCCAAGAAGATTGGCGAACTCAAGAAGAAGGGCGAAAACGCCGACGAAGCTCAGGCCGCTACGCGCGAACTCGGCAACAAGATCGACGAACTCGACAAGAAGCTCAAGGAACTCGACTACAAGCAGACCGAAATGCTCATGCACGTGCCGAACATCGCCCCGCGTTCCCCGGAAGGCAAGGACAGCTCGGATAACGTTGTTGAAAAAGACGGTCCGATTCCCGCCGACTACTACACCAAGAACGACGACTTCGCCCGCGTGGACCACAAGACTTTGGGCGAACGCCTCGGCATTTTTGACTTTGAACGCGGTGCAAAGATTTCCGGTTCCGGCTTCCCGGTCTACCGCGGTCTCGGTTCCCGCCTAGAACGCGCCCTCATCCAGTTCTTCCTCGACGAACACCAGAAGGCTGGCTTCGAAGAATTCACTCCTCCGTACCTGGTGACCCGCAACACCATGCGCGGCACGGGCCAGCTCCCGAAGTTCGAAGAAGACATGTACCGCTGCGACAAGGACGACGACCTGTTCCTCATCCCGACTGCAGAAGTGCCCCTGACCAACCTCTACTCCGGCGAAGTGATTCCGGAATCTGAACTTCCGAAGCGCATCTGCGCTTACTCCGCCTGCTTCCGTCGCGAAGCTGGTAGCTACGGCAAGGACACCCGCGGTCTTCTCCGCTTACACCAGTTCAACAAGGTCGAAATGGTCTACTTCGCTCATCCGGAACACAGCTACGAAGACCACGAAGAACTCACCCGCTTCGGCGAAAAGCTCCTCGAAAAGCTCGGCCTCCCCTACCACCGCTTGGCCCTCTGCAAGGGCGACCTCGGTTTCGGTGCCGCCAAGTGCTATGACCTCGAAGTCTATGCTCCGGTCGAAAAGAAGTGGCTCGAAGTCAGCTCCTGCTCGAACTTCGAGGATTACCAGGCACGCCGCGCCAACATCAAGACGAAGATTGGCGGCAAGAACGTCTACGTCCACACGCTGAACGGCTCTGGCCTCGCCACCCCGCGCGTGATGGTCGGCATCTGCGACAACTACCAGCAGAAGGACGGCTCGCTGTTGATTCCTGAAGTGTTGCGTCCGTACATGGGTGGGCTTGAGTTTATCAAACCGAAAGCCTAACCATGTGTGAAGATTTTTCGTCAAGAAAAATCTGAGTGCGAGGTTTCGCAAGAAACCTTGCTTGTTAGGGCGGCATGGAAAAGATCGAGCCGAAGAAGTAACGAGACTAGGGAGGGCTCGCCCTCCCTAACCCCCTCCCGGGCTTCGGCAAATTGAGTTTGTCTTGCGCATACGCATTGCGTATGCGTTTTATTTATTTTTTTCTTAAAATCTTTGCTTTTATTTCCCATTAAACTTGTTACTTTTTTTATATTTCCGTTTAAATTAAACACCTCTCATGGAGAATCCATAATGAACATTAAGTTGCTTACCCTCGCTACCGCCGTTGCCGTTTCCGCAGCTGTCGCTCAGGACTACGACGACGAGTACGAAGAATCCACTTCCACCGAAGCTTCCACTGAAGCCACCCAGGAAGAATCTGAACCGGAACCGGCTCCCGTTGCAACCGCTCCTCAAGTCGCACCGCAGCCGATGCCCGTTTACCAGGAACCGGCACCCGCAGAACAGCCCGCTGCAGCTCCGGCACAGGGCGGCCTGAACGTTCTCCATGGCAATGCCTATAACCAGGTCGGCAACGAAGCCGCTGCTGCTACCATCGGTGGCGACATGAACGCCGTCTACAAGATGAACGGCCGCAAGCTGATCTACGTTGAACCCTCCGACAAGTACGGAGCCTTGGCTCTCGGTAGTGGTTCGATGACCTACCTCCTCGCCTTCGACAACAGCGAAGATCTCGGCATGCTCACCGCCGGTATCGCTATGAAGAGCTTCGGTATCGCTTTGGACGTCGCTCTCGATAAGGAATGGCGCTCTCACGAAGAGAATACCGCCACCAACAAGAACACCAACGACCGTCGTACCACTGGTCAGGGTGATATCATCCAGCTCCGTCTCGGCGCCCTGCTTGGCGGCGTGGATCTCACGGCCCAGCTCTATTGGCTGACCTACCAGGACGAAACGGATACCGAAACCGATAACGGCGTTAAGGTTGAACATGACGAAGACTACTGGACTCTCGGTGGTAACCTCGCCATCTCCAACGGCCCGTCCGCAAAGAACCTCGCATGGTCTTTCGGTGCACAGTTCTACCGTCATACCGACTGGCAGAAGGATTCCCAGGGTAACCAGAGCCGCGAAGTTACTGGTGAAAACGCCTACATCCACATCCAGCCGTTCTTCAATCTCGGTACGCCGGTCTTCCAGAGCGAAAATGCAAACGTGTTCCTCGGTTTGAACACCTTCGTTCCGGTCCGCATCTATGATGAAATCGAAGAAGGCGAAGGCAACGCAACGACCACGAACAACCGGATGTCCTTCGGTCTCTACACCAGCCCGAACATCTTGGGTGAAATGGCCATTAACGAAAACTGGATTGTTTTCGCCGGTGCCACCTACCTCTGGAACGTGTTTAGCCGCAGCAGCACCGAAAAGGAAACCAGCCTCACCAAGACCACGGACGACACCTCCATCATCACGATGCACACCTATGCCACTCAGGCTAACGCAGGTGTCCGCTTCCAGTACAGCCACCTCATCGTCGAAGCTTCTATCGCTAACGACCTGGGTAGCGATGCTTGGGCAGGCCTCGTCGGTAACCTCGGCGTGTTCTTCACGTTCTAATTCATCAGAGGTGACTTATGAACAGTGTAATCAAATTCGCCATGGCCGCGAGCGCTCTCGCCCTGGTCGCTTGCTCCGGCAAGGGATCTGCTGACGCCACGCTTGACGGCCAGGAATTCTTTAAGGACGATTCGCCCGTTTACTGCCAGGCAACCTATAACGGAGAACTCATGGCATGCGGTCAGGTGTCTGCAAACAAATGCGGCGGCGACGGCGATGGCGATAAGGTCGAATATTCTATAGCAACGTCATGTCCTTCGGGATACCGCGACAAATGCTCCGTTGATCACGAAACGATCTATGTCTACAATGATCATGTGAGCTGTGACGACTTCGTATCCGACGATGACGATGATGACGACAAGGATAGCGACAACGACATAGCCCCTATATCCAATTCGGGATCCATCGGCAGCATCTGTGACAACTACACTCAGATTTGTTCGGGCGTCTATGGATGCTTCGACGATGGCGAAGTGTATTCCTGCACATCTAGCAGCTGTACCAAGCTCAGCGAAGATGATGCAACGTCCGCTTGCGGATTCGAGTACTAAAAATCGCAACATCTAAATAAACAAGAGCGGACCGTTGGTTAATCCAACAGGTCCGCTTTTTATTGGGGCGCATCGCTTTCCATATTGTTTCATTATTGCTATTTTTATGCTATGGTCTTAAATATCATTTGGCTCGTATTTTTCTTTGGCGCCTTTGTCGCCTGCATGGTTCAATGGATTGCCTTCGGCGATTCCGGCATTTTCAACAAGGCGATCCTCGGCGCATTCGACATGTCTAAAACCGCTTTCGAAATTGCCATCGGCCTCACAGGAATTCTGTCGCTTTGGCTCGGCATTATGAAAATCGGCGAAAAGGCGGGAGCCGTGCAGATTCTCGCTAAAATCGTACAGCCGCTGTTCAGCAGGCTCTTCCCCGAAATTCCGAAGGGGCACCCCGTCACCGGCACCATCATGATGAATGTGAGTGCAAACATGCTGGGCCTCGACAACGCCGCAACCCCCATGGGCCTCAAGGCGATGAAGGAACTGCAGGAGCTGAACCCCAACGAAGACAAGACGGTCGCCAGCAATTCGCAAATCATGTTCCTGGTGCTGAACGCAAGCGGACTTACCCTGATTCCCGTAAGCATCATGACCTACCGTGCGCAGATGGGCGCCGCTAATCCGAGCGATGTGTTCCTGCCTATCCTACTTTCTACGTTCTTCAGCACCATCGCAGGTATTGTTTCAATCAGCTTTTTCCAGAAGGTCAAGCTAAAAGACCCGGTAACGGTTCTTTGGCTCGGCGGTCTTACAGCCGCAGTCATGGGACTTATGTTCTACTTCAGCCATCTCACTGCAGAAGCGATTGGAACCACAAGCCTCTTCATTAGCGGACTTGCACTGTTTGCCGTTATTGTCGTATTCCTCGGCCTCGCTGTCTACAAGAAGGTGCAGGCTTACGAAGCCTTTGTCGAAGGCGCAAAGGACGGATTCCATACCGCCGTGATGATTATTCCGAACCTTGTCGCCATCCTCGTTGGCGTTGCCGTATTCCGTGCCAGCGGTGCCATGGATTTGCTGCTGAACGGAGTATCTTGGGTGCTTGGTTTGTTCGGAGCAGGTAACGACGTGGTCCCTGCCCTCCCCACTGCACTCATGAAGCCCTTAAGCGGAGGAGGAGCCCGAGGCATGATGATCGATGCGATGAAGACCTTCGGTCCCGACAGTTTCGCAGGCCGTCTCAGCAGCATGTTCCAGGGAGCAACCGATACGACCTTCTACATCATCGCGGTCTATTTCGGCTCTGTCGGAATTAAGAAAACGCGCCACGCCATCACGTGTGCGCTCATCTCTGATGCTGTCGGAATCCTTTCGGCAATAGCGATTGCCTACCTGTTTTTCCCGCCTAATTAGACTAGAGGACGGTGCTACGCACCTACAGACGAGAGACGAAAGAAAATGAAGAAAGAAAATTCTTCATTTTTTTATGTTCTAGCTTGAACAACAAACAGAGTATCATATAGCAAGAATCTTTATACACCACAGGATTCGAAAAAACTAACGTTTTTTTCAAAGCTATTTTATAAAAAAAATTCTATTGATAAATACTTTATCAAACAGATTTTACGTTAGTAAAATCCAATCCGTGTGACAATAAAAAAATTAGCCCTTCGCTTGCACAATAAGCAAAGCTAAGTAACCGACATAAACGGCTAAAAGAATGGCGCCGGCAATACGGTTCAAGCGGCCATCGCCTTTACGCCTAAAGCCAAGCACAATCAAGGCAACGGTCAAAGCAATCATCAAGGGCATGTCGCGATAAGTGACAGCCTTTTCAATTGCATCCATCGGCGAAACAATCGCCGCAAGGCCAACCACAGCAAGCGTATTGAACAAGTTCGAACCGATGATGTTGCCCAGAGCAATGTCGTTTTCGCCTTTACGGGCAGCGGCAATAGAGCTAGCCAATTCCGGGAGAGATGTTCCAACGGCAACAATCGTCAAGCCAATCAGAAGGTCGCTCACGCCAAGCGTACGGGCTATTTCAACAGCACCCCAGACAAGGGCGCGAGAACTCACGACAAGCAACACAAGACCAAGAACTAGCCAAAAGACAGATTTTCCGAGAGAAGCCTTTTTCGGTTCGGCAGAATCAGCATTCCCCGACAGGCTTTCGGATTTTTCCAACTTGGCTTTTCTCAGTTCGCGATGAATGCTGTAAGCCATTGCGGCTGCAAAAACAGCAAGCAACAGAATGCCGTTCCAACGAGCGACGCTTCCATCCCAAACGAGGATAATCGAAAGAACTGAAACCGCGAGCAGAATCGGCAAGTCTCCGCGAAGCACGGAACGCTGCATCAAGATTGGAGAAATCAGTGCGGTCGCCCCCAAAATCAGCGCAATGTTCGCAATGTTGCTTCCATAGGCGTTTCCAAGCGCAAGCTCAGGATTTCCCTGCGCCGCAGAAATCGCAGACACCGTAAGCTCCGGAGCAGATGTTCCAAAACCCACGATAACCATCCCAATCAAAAGTGTGGACATGCCGCAGAATTCAGCAACACCTACGGCACCATCCACAAATTTGTCCGCACTCCAGACGAGAACGGCCAAGCCAACAATTACAGCAACAATAGCAAGTATCATAAGCTAGAACGGATAGAGAGTGATACCTACGTTGAAGGAGGAGGCATCCAAATTCAAGTTCGTGTACTTAAAGTGACCGTCGTAAAGATCGGACATACCGAGATTAGCGGCAATATCAAGCGAGATATACTGATTGGCCATAATCGAGAAACCGAAAACGAACGCCCAATCCATCGCATTACGGTAGTCATCCATCAGGTCTACGCGACTAGAGACATGATTGTCATTGCGATCCGTATAAGAAATCTTCAGCTTGTCATAAAGAGGAATACTCATTTCGACACCGAGATCAAAATAAAGACTGGAAGACGGAGCCTTGAAGGTGAACAGAACCGGAATATCGATCATCTTCTGCCTAAATTCGAAATTTGTCGGGACTTGGTTAATGTAGTAGGACTCGCTTGCCTTGGTCTGTTCGTACATAGCACCAATCTTAAGGCCCATCGTATATTCACTCAGGGGAATCAAGGCCATGAGACCGGCTTTCCAGTTCATACCGGTGTAGCGGTCGCTATCCCAATCATTGCCGGATATCTGGTAGGCGCCGACAGAGGCGTGCGCACCGATCTTGAACTTCATCGGCTTGAGCCCCATCAGGTTGTCCATGGTCACGGTGTCCTTGCCTTCACGTTCGGCAACGTAAACCGTACGGACGGGCACGCCATCTTCACGAGTGTAGACCGTTTCGTAATAAACCACATTCTTTGCATCGCGGAAACGTTCAACCGCCTGAGGATCCTTGTCGGCACCACGAACAGCCTTCGGGGCCACGACAACGGCAGGTTCCTGCACCGGTTCCGCAGGAACGGGTGCAGCGACATCGGAACTTGAGCTGGCGGGAGCAGCTTCAGCGGCATCGGCGCCACGGACAGCTACGGGAGCAGCTTCTTCGGGAGCAGCTTCAACAGCGGCAGGAGCTGCTGGGGCCGCCTGTTCTGCAACAGTTTCTGCCGCGGGAGCAGCAGGTTCAGCAACAGGTGCCGTAGCAGAATCAACCGGAGCCTGCGCAAAGGACATCGCCGTCATGGCGACTACAGCGAGAAGACCTTTAATTGTACGATTCATAGAATCCTCCACTTATACATCTGTATTATAGCATTTTTTAGCTAAAAAAGCAATTTAAGGCCTCAAAAAATGACCAGATGCCACAAAAAGCGGATAGAAAACAAAAAATACTTTTTCTACTTTAGCTTCTATGAACTATTGCCCCCATTGCCATTCCCCACTCAAGGAAAATGCCTCCTTCTGCCCGCACTGCGGAAGCGACAAGGATACCGGCTGGAGCGAAGGGGCGGAATTTACCGACCTCGAAACTCCAGACTACGACGAAATCGTCGAAAATGAATTCGGGACAGATGAATTCGGAAACAAGAAGAAAAAGGCGAACCCGATCGCCATCGTAGCGGCAATCATCGTCGCCCTAGCATTTATTGCGGCAATGGTACTACACTAACCGAGACTCTTTTCCAAGGAATCCAGAATTTCAGCGGCCTCGCTGAAATCATAATCTTCCAGCAGCTCCTTCAGCTTACGCAGAAGGACTTCCTGACTCTTCTCGAAGGCTATTCCTTCAATACCGTCCAAGATTCGCTTGCACTGGGTCGAAGAACAGGTGTCTACCGCCTCCTTCAAGGCGACTATCGCTTCACGCAATTTCTTTTCCGCTTCAGGATCATCCACCTTCTGGACAGGCTCGTTCTGTTCCGTCACGATATCCGTCAGAACGATATTCAGTTCGTCGACAAGTTCGCGCAAGTTTTCTTCGAAGAGATTGTAGTCGCTGAAATTGCACTGTTTCTGTTCAAGGTCCGCTTCAAGCGTCGCCGCAAGGTTCTGGACATGGCTTGCTCCGATCGTTCCGCAAAGCCCCTTGATCGTATGCACGATACGGGTTGCCTCTTCGTAATGGAACTGCTCGATGAGAGAGCGGAGATTGAAGGAATTTCCACCATAATCGCGTACGAAGCCCTGCAAAATCTTGAGGAACATGTTGCGGTTATTGTTGACATGGTAAAGGCCCGATTCCGCGTCAAAATTCTTGACCTTCTGGAAATGCGAAATAAAGTCCTTGTCGTCCTGCGAGATATCGGCTTCGTCGTCCTTTGCGGCTCCTTGCGTTTCGGCGGCAACCGGCAGGAACTTTGCCAATTCCTCGTAAAGAATCGTCGGATCGATTGGCTTCACGATATGCGCATTCATCCCTGCTTCAAGGCATTCCTCGGTATCCTTCTTGAAGGCACGGGCACTCATGGCGAGAATCGGCACCTGCTTGAAGTATTCATCCTCGCGGGCACGAATTTCGCGGGTCGCCGTAAGACCATCCATAATGGGCATCTGGATATCCATCAGCACCAAGTTGAAGGCATCCTTCTTGAGCATTTCCAAGGCTTCCTTACCGTTGTTTGCAATCATCGTGGTAAGGCCGACACTGTTCAGCAAGGACACCGCCAGTTCCTGGTTCATCTGGTTATCTTCGACCAGAAGAATCTTGGCTTCCTTGAAGTAGATTTTACCCTTTTCCTTCTTGACCGCCTTCTGGTACGTGAGCGGATAACCGAAAGCTTCCTGCATGGCGCTCAACATGGAACTCATCTGCAGCGGCTTTGAGACAAACGCATTGAAACCGAGCCCACCGGCAGTCGAAAGTTCACTTTCGTCAAAATGGATCGGATGCATCAAAATCTTGGGAATCGACTTCATGGAATCGCTCAAGCCACGCACAAAATCAAAACCATTCAAGATTGGCATATTGTAATCGACCAGGAACAGGTCGTACGGATCTTCGTTGGCCTCCTCATGAGCCTGGATCAGCTCCAGAGCCTCGTCAACGGAGCAGGCTTCCTCGACCACACATTGCAGGCGCGTCAGGTAATGACGCAATACCGTTCTCAAGTTTGCACAGTCGTCAATCAGCAAGATATTCTTGTTGCGCAAGCGATCTTCATTCTTCCACTTCGGCTCGCCCGCCTGCGATGCGACCGGCAGAGAAATCGTAAAGAAGAACTGGGAGCCTTCACCCGAAACACTCGTCACCTGCAACTGGCCACCCATCAGTTCCACCAGGGACTTCGAAATCACAAGTCCAAGTCCCGTGCCGCCATACTTACGCGTCGTAGAACCGTCCGCCTGCGTAAAGGCGTTGAACAGGCGCGAAAGCTGCTCGGGAGTCATGCCGATACCCGTATCCTTGACACAGAAATACAATTTGACCGTATTGTTCACCTGCTGCAAGAGCTTGACACTCAAAGTAATGTCGCCCTTTTCGGTAAACTTGGTCGCATTGTTGATCAGGTTCGTGAAAATCTGCGAAAGACGGAGCGGGTCACCCATCAAGATTTCTGGAATATCCGGATCTACATCCACAATCAGTTCAATCGGGCGACCTGCAATACGAACTTCCGCAAGCGCCGCCACCTCGCCGATGACATCCTGCAAAACGAGTTGCGTAATTTCAAGATCCTGCTTTTTAGCCTCAATCTTCGAGAAGTCAAGAATATTATTGATGATGCCAAGCAAGGACTTTGCCGCATGACTAATACGATCCACAAATCCGCGCTGGTGGTTATCCAGGTTCGTTTCCGAAATCAGGTGCGCCATACCGATAATGGCGTTCATCGGCGTACGGATTTCATGACTCATGTTCGCGAGGAATTCGCTCTTCGCCTGGGTTGCCTGTTCGGCAATTTCACGGGCCGCTACCACTTCCGAAATATCGATCATCGAAAGCATGTAGCCGACAACAGTTTCCTGCGTCTTCAGGGTACAGCCTTCGCCACGGAACCACGTTTCCGAAGAACCATCCTCGGGCTTCAACATAAAGGAATCTTTCCAGACTTCGTCCTTCTTGAACGATTCGATCATCGACGTGATAATCGGCTCGGGAAGTCCCATTTCGGTAAGTTCGTTAATTGAAAGACCGACAAACGAACGCCATTCCTTATTCAAGAATTCCGCAAGTTGTCTCGACATGTACTTGACATGCATATTCTTGTCAAAGATAATCAGGATCGAGTGGTCGCCCGAAAGCATGATCGTATCCAGAATAGTATCCTTCTGGATTCCGCTCGTTTCATCGGTCACCATGATCATGAATCTTGTCGCACCGTTATCCTCGACAAGCACTTGGAATGACATGCCCCACCAAGCCACTTCCCCGTCGGAATTCTGAACACGCTCGATTGTCTTGCGTTCACTGGCGAGCATCTGGCCGCCCATGGCGACTCGACGCGCAAACTTTTCAAAGGTTTCAGACTTGAAATACTTAAACAGACTTTCGTCCTTCATGTCCTCGCCGCCGTTCAAGAAATCGACCACATAGGCGCTCGCATGAAGAATGTCAAAATTCTCGTTAGTCAGGATAATCGTGAAGTTGTCGCCCTTCCACAAAAGTGTATCGAACAAGGTACTGGAATTCACACTATCGTTCAGGTCACGCTGGATATAGCGACGGAAAAGGATATGAGACACAAGGGAAGCAAGCCCCATCAGCAGGAAAACCGCAATGGCAACTATACCGAAAACCGTCGTCGTGTGGTTATCGATACTCGCGGCAATCTTGTTATGCTGACTCACGTGGACAATGTAGAACGGCAACTGGTTCAACGGAGTCACCATGAAAATCAGCTGCTGTCGGTGTTCATTCGTCTTTTCGAAACGCAAGATGCGCCCGTTCATCAAGGTATCGGAGGTGAACTTGTCCGCAATAAGCTGGAGCAGATTTTCTACACTATCCTGCAAGACCTTTCCGCGATTGGTCTCGTACGGGAAATAGGTCATGAGGTTGTCGTTTTCGCTGCCCACCAGCATCGTGATGCCGCCTTCTTCCTTGGCGAGCCCGCCCATCGAAAGACGAACCTTATGAAGATTGATATCCTCGGCGACGGCACCCTTGAACTTGTGGTTCTTATCCCAAATCGGATACGAAAGCGAAAGCACCTGCTTGTTCACATCCTTACGGAGCGTCGGTCCCGTGTAGGCAAGCCCGCGCTTGCGAGATGCTTCCAGATACCAGCCCGTCGTGCGGAATTCCGTCTTTCCGCTTTCAAGCTTCAGTCCACGACCCGAAACAAAGTCGCCATCCTTGGCTCCATAGTAGACGTCGACAATCCCTTCGCCCCCCTGCTGCGTCTGCTTATAGAGCATGGGACGGAGCGCGTTATCCTTCGTTATCTGCTGGAAACGCTTTGAAAACGAGAGGAACTTATCTTCACGATTCTTGAGGAATGCCTCGACTTCGGTCTGCACGCGTTCGTGGAGAGCCGCCTCGGTCTTGGCGACCGCAGAATCCACCAGCATAGAGCGCACCGCATACGAAAATATCAAGACCAGCACAATTGCCGCCATAAAAGTCGGCAAGACATAAACCATCGAAATGCGGTTTCGGAGGCGACGACGCTGCGCGTTTATGGGATTGTGGGTCAATACAAAACCTCGTTAGGATTCTTCTTTGAACCTATCGTAAATGGCGGGAAGCTGCGACTCCAGTTCCATAAAGGCATCGACCACGTCCGGGTCAAACTGCGTTCCCTTTCCTTCCAAGATTTCCTGGACTGCAACCTCGTGCGGGAAAGCCTCCTTGTAAGGCCTCCTGGAAACAAGGGCGTCGTAGACATCGGCAACCGACATCAGGCGCGCACCGACAGGGATTTCATCCCCCTTGAGACCGTTCGGGTAACCGTCACCATCGAAACGCTCATGGTGATTCAGGATGATTTCCGCAGAAATTCGCACCAGCGGGTGGTCCTTGAGTTCATGCGTCGCATTGACGAGCACATCGTAGCCCATCTGCGCGTGCGTACTCATCACAGCCCATTCCTCTTCGTTCAGGCGGGCAGGCTTACGCAAAATTTCATCGGGAATACCCACCTTGCCAATGTCGTGCAAGGGAGCCGCCGTCGCATAGTAATCTATATATTCATTATTGGGAATCGCATCCTTGAAGCGCGGGTGGTTGCGCAATTTTTCGGCAAGCATCTGCACCAGCACCTGGGTGCGCTTGATGTGCGCTCCCGTTTCGGGATCGCGGTATTCGGCCAAGGCACCGAGACTCGTGAGCATCACCTTAAGAGTCTTACGCAGGTCCACCGTCTTTTCTTCGACAAGTTCCTGCAGATGGTCACGCTGGTGCTTGAATTCGAGCTGATTCTTGATACGGAGCTGTACCAGATTCGGATGGAACGGCTTGGTAATGTAGTCAACCGCTCCAAGGTCCAAACCCTGCTGTTCACTCTTGGAATCCGCCTTGGCGGTCAGGAACAGGACCGGAGTATTGTCGACGAGCCCCTTCTCCTTCATCTGGTGAAGAGTCTCGTAGCCATCCATTTCGGGCATCATCACGTCAAGCAAGATGAGGTCTGGCCTGACCTTTTCGGCAAGCTGCAAGCCCTTTTTGCCATCCAGAGCCACAAAAACATCATAGTCGTTGGACAAAATGCCTTCGAGCACTTCGATGTTTGTCTTCGTATCGTCAATAACTAAAATTTTCGCGCGGGATCGATCCATACACTCCTAATATATCATTAAAATTTGAAATAAGTCCAATTTATATTATTCCAACTTGGAATAATATGCCTTTTTTTGCCTAAAAAAGGCAATTTGCAACATTATTATATGTTTTTTTGGGAATAAATGTGACAAAAAATACACCTAGAACGTGGAAAAATTGTCAACAGAGCTATTTTTTGAAGACAAACGGAGTGAAAATGAGAAATTATATTTGAAAAGGATGCAACACTGGATCCCCTCCCGATGGTCGAGGATGACGCAACAAATTAAGTCATCCTGGAGCGGAGTGACGGGATCCAAGCGTAAGGTCCCTGAGCCTGCCGAAGGGCCGAGTTATAAGGATCTAGAGTCGAAATTACCGAGGTTATAGGAGAATGAAAATATGAAACGTTCATTTGCACTTGCGATTATAGGGGCGGGAATCGCCTTTTCCCAAGACATCGTCGAAATTTCGCCGTTCTGGGCCGCGTACGACAGCGTCAAACTGGGCAATGCGATAAATGACCTCTACGAAGACCTCTCCCTCCCCGACTCCACCCCCCGTACCGACCGCAAATACCCTATCACCTGGGAAAGTTCGGACACCCTCTTCCTCGGACATGACGGGCGCATCAACGGACGCTTCGTGGGCGAAAACAAGGAAGTTTCCCTGACCGCAAGCATCAAGAATGTCGGCACCTCGCAGCGAATCGAGAAAAAGGTATTCAAGGTTTCCATCCACGGATACGAGCCCTACTCCAACTACCTTTTCGCCTATTTTCCGTCAAACGACAACGAAAATATCTATTACGCGCTGAGTAACGACGGCTACAGCTTTACCGCCATGAACAACGGCAAGCGCGTGGTGGCCGCCGATACCGTGAGCATCAAGAAGGGACTCCGCGACCCGCACGTGCTGCGCGCCCCCGACGGCTGGTTCTACATGGTAAACACCGACATGAAGAGTGCCGAAGGCTGGGCGAGCAACCGCGGCATGGTGCTCATGCGCTCCCGCGACCTCATCAACTGGGAACACAGCACGGTGCACTTCCCCGATAAGTACAAGGGCAAAAACTTCGCGAACGTGACCCGCGTTTGGGCCCCGGAAACCTTCTGGGACGACACCTACGACAACGGCGACGGTACTAAGGGGCGCCCGCTAGTATATTTTTCGCTGTTGACTAACGATGGCACCATCCCCTACGACAAGGTTTTCTACGCCTACTCGAACAAGGACTTCACCGATTTGGAAGGCGAACCGCAACATTTCTTTGACCGCGGCAAATCGACCATCGACATGGATATCGTCTACAACCCGGTCGACAAGTTCTACCACGCCTTCTACAAGAACGAGGGCGATGGCGGCATCTGCAAGGTGACCGCAAGTTCTCTCATGCCGAAAAGCGGGGCCGCCAGCGGTTCGCAGTGGAGCAAGCCGAGCAAGGCCCTGCAACAGACGACCGAAGCCGTAGAAGGTGCAGGCGTTTTCAAGCTCATCAACCAGAATTCCTGGGTGCTCATGTATGACTGCTACATGAACGGGCATTATCAATTTACAAGCAGTTCCGACCTCGAAAACTTCAAGTTCGTCCAGAATACCGCAATGAAGGGCGCATTCACCCCCCGCCACGGTACGATACTTCCGATTACCGCCGACGAAACGGCAAAACTTATGAAGGCCTTCCCCACCCCGGATTTCGAGCCGCGGGTGATTGACATTCCCGATTCCATCGGCGTATGCGACGGCAAGAAGGTCGTTGGCCCCTGCAGCGGCACGAAAATTATCCCCTACGTGAAGGTCGATGAAGGCGGCTGGAGCGAATCGACCGACCTGAAAGTCGCCAAGGGAGCAACGGTACAGTTCGGGCCGCATCCGTGGGACGGCAAGATCTGGAGCTGGGAAGGCCCCGACGGATTCAAGTCCACCGACCGCGAAAACACTCTCAAGAACGTAGACGGCGACTTCAGCGGTTACTACACCGTGATTTACACGAACGAGACCGGTTGCAAGAGCCGTGCGAGAATCAAGCTTGTGGTCGATGACCCGGACAAGCCCTACAAGGAGCCGGACTCTACGGTCTGCATCGCCAAGAGATACCGCGATTTCGGAAAGCCCGCGCGCCTAAACCGTAACCCGGTTTACTTTGACTTGCTCGGTAACAGGCTCAAGGCCAAGCCGAGAAACGGTGTTTATATAGAGCGGTAGATTAAGGATGTGGGATGAGTAGACAGTGGTTGGTGGTTAGTGGTTAGGACTTATAGTCGCGGCGAAGCGGCCCTATTTAATTTAATGAACGCATTCACTGGATCGGCATAATTCCAGATTCCGCCCAAAACAGAGACGCCCTGCACGGGGAGTTTCTTGATTTCGTCCAGATTTTCATGGTCAATTCCGCCAAAGGCAATGACCTGCGGAACCTTAGGAGCAGATACACCTTGCTCCGAATTGGACGAATCGCGATTTGAATCACGTGCGATTAATTTATCCGCAACCATTCCGACACCAAGAACTTGAACCGGTTCGTAGACGGACTGCGGCTGGAACACGGGTCCCACCAAAGCACCTGCCACCCATTCGGGAAGCAATTCTAGCTGATCCAAATTACGACAAAAGGCGATACAGTTTACGCGTTTCCAGCTTTCGGGCACATCCCCCAAAAGAGATGTCGCCTCAGCGACGCACCCGCGCACATCCAGGCGTTCCGCCAGGTCGGGAGTCCCACGCACCCAGATGCGGTCACGGCATTCCATTGGGAGCGCCATGAGCCAGCGTTCATATTCGCTTTCGGTCGCATAAGGAGCCCCAGTACGGCTCCGCTTCTGTAAAATAAGGCGCGATAGCCCACGAGAAAACATCTGCTCGATATCGTCAAATTCGGCAGAAAAATCGTCGGGAGCGGTCGTAATCCAGAGACGCATAAAAAAAGCCCCGCAAGGGAATGCCCTGCGGGAAATCGACTAAAGCTTCACAGAATCCTGAGAGACGAACTTCTTAATCTTCTTGTCACCCATCCAGAGTTTCTTGTGGCTCTGCAGGTCGGTGAGTTCCAGGTCCACCTGGTAGAAGATAACGGACTTGCCGCCTTCCTGGTCCACGATGGTATTGATGGTGCCGGTCAGCATCCAGTCGGCACCCGTTTCCTGATGGAGTTCCTTGGCAGTTTCTTCGGTTGCGTTCCCCTGCTGGTCGGCCACCTCGTTACGAAGTTCGGCGCGTTCGGCGGAATTGGCGACAAAGTCAACCGCTTCGGAATTCAGGAGTGTGCGTTCCATATCCTTTACGAAGGTTTCGACACTAATGTGTTCGTGGCTCTTGTTGCGGATCTTGCCAATCACGATTGTCGGGGTGCGGCCCATTTCGCCAATCACGCGTTCAATCTTTGAACTATGCAAACAGCTCGTGATCATTTCTTCAGCCACCAGACGGGAGTCGGTATCGTTCCACTTGCCCGACAGATCGGTCGTGGAGTTTTCGTCGATACGGGTCACGGTCTTGCCGCCACCACTGCAGGCAACCATACCGAGGGCGCAACCGAGAGCGAGAATAGTGAACAACTTACGCATTAGAAATCTCCTTGTAAATTTTTAAATAAATATATAAAAAATACCGCCGGTCAAAAGACCAGCGGCATTTTAAATTGTCAAAGAAAAAACAGAATTACTTCTCTGCGAATTTCTTAGAGGCAGCCTTGACCTTCGGGTCGTTCTGGGCTTCCTTGATCTTCTGCTTGATACCGTCTTCAATCTGCTTCTTGAGCTTGGCGGCGAGGGCGGGGAAACGTTCTTCCAGGGAATCGCTAAAGACAGCCGGTTTCTTGGGAGCGGCAGGACCCTTACGCTTGGCGTTCAGGGGGCGCTTCTTCTTGGCCGGGGCCTTCTTTTCTTGGGATTTTGTTTCCTGAGGCTTGATTTCTTCTGTGGATTTGACTTCAGTTTCTTCTGACATAATAGACCTCTTGGAAATATTGTTAATTGACGGCGCAAAGATAGTAATTTTTTGAACTTTTCTCGAAAAAGCAATTAAAAATTATGCTTTTTTGAGTCAAAAAACAGGGGTGACCGCCCCCACAGGTCGGGACTGAAATCCGTTTTTAAACCAAAATCAATAGTCTCAGTCCGCCGGGAACTATGGTGCATTTTGCAGCGCCGAAAAGATAAACATTCGTTCATAAATGACCCAAAAATCTTTGCAAGTATGAAAAATATAAGAAAAAGCGAAAAAATAAACAAGAGATTTATACAATAATTTCTCAAAAAAATGAATATTGGCCATTCCTCGCTATATCGAGAATTTCGACATGACCCGGTCTATGGTCGCATCCACGTAGTTTGCGTAGATTAGCGTAGTCGAGAGGACCGAGTGCCCGAGCATCTTTGATACGATTTCGATCGGGATGCCTAGCGATATGCATGCCGTGGCGAAGGTATGGCGGGCCAGGTGGGCGTGCAGATACCGTTGGAAGCCGATTTTCTTGGCTCCCGACCTCAGGTTCCTGTTGAAGCCGGAATTGTTCACGACGTGGAGAACCTTTCCCTGGGGAACATCGCCCAAGAGGACCTTGGCCTGCTCCGGGATGGGAATGTAGACCATCTGACCGGTTTTCTGCGTCCACTTTCGAATTTTCCCGTTCTTGACATCATCGAAACACAGGCTTTTTAAATCGGCATACCTGAGCCCAGTAAAGCAAGAAAAGAGGAACGCCCGCAGCGACTCACGTTCGGCGAACGTCAACGAGTCGCCTTTGTCAAGAAACCCGTCATACAGGGTTCTGAGTTCATCTATTTCAAGGAAATGCCTGCGGCTGCGCACATGGCTCATGCGGTAGTTTTCAAAGGGCGATTTTTCAATCTTGCCACACTTCTGCAAAATGTTGACAAAGTTGCGCAGGACCGCAAGAGATCGGAATATCGTGCCCTCGGCGTTGTCACGCGCCTTCATGAAATCGACATAACCGTCCAGGAACGGCCTATCGATGTCGCTACAGTCCAGCTGGGAGCGATACTGCCGAATCTTGCTGATGTGCCCCATGTAAGTACTTACGGTGTATTTGGACAGACGTCCGGATTGCGCCTCTATCGCATTGCGTATTTCTTCAAAAAAATCACTCATAATCTTCCTTTCAAAAAAAATGCGCCAAAATTAGACAAATATTTCGGCCATAGTTCCCGGCGAACTATGGTGCATTTTGCAGCCCGTTAAGAAAAATATATCGGACACACGTTATGGCGCAATAGGACTGACTGTGCGATTTGCAAATCAATAAACAGCATGGGAAAATTTCAGGAGATTACGTTATAATGCAATTCGATTCATTCATCATATTTGGCGGATGCGGGTTTATCGGAACGCACATGGCAAGATTGCTGCGTGAACTGCGCCCAGATGCAAAGGTGTATATCGCCGATATCGAAGCGGAAGGTTCCGAGTTTTCGAGATTTGTCGATGTCCGCAAACCCATAAGCATGAGCGGCGAATTTGACAAGGACACCCTGATTTTCAATTTCGCCGCGATTCACCGCACTCCCGGTCATCCCGACCATGCCTATTTCGAGACGAACATTCGCGGAGCAGAAAATGTCTGCGAATTCGCCCGTAAACACGGCATCGAGAACATCGTTTTCACAAGCAGCATTGCTCCGTATGGAGCTGCAGAAGATCTAAAGACAGAAGATACGTTGCCAACCCCCAATACGCCTTATGGCATCTCCAAGTTGGTGGCTGAAGAAATCCATCGCGAATGGGCTGCAGAAAATGAAAATCGCAGGCTATCCATCGTTCGCCCAGGAATTGTGTTCGGTACGGGCGAGCAAGGCTACATGACTCGCCTATATCAAGCACTCAAAAAGCACAAGTTCGCTTACGCGGGGCGCAAGGACACAATCAAGGCTTGCATCTACGTGAAGGACCTTGTACGCGTCATGCTTGAAATGGCCGAAAACGAAAAAAAGGTCACAGAGCCTGCCGGAGGAAGGTCGTTGAGCAAAGCCGAAACGCCGACAGATAGGGTCCAATTGTTTAACTGCTGCTATTACCCGTCGTTCACCATTGAGCAAATCGCGAACACGATGCTCAAGGCGACAGGCATGAAACGCCATATCCCCTACATTCCCCAAGCACCGATGATGGCTGCGGCGACAGTCTGCGGCATGCTAGGCGGACTTGGGTTAGGCATCTGCCCCGCCCGCGTGAAAAAGCTCATGGTGAGCACGAATATCGACGGACAAAAAATCTCGCAAAACTACCCTCTCCGCTATTCGCTTGAAGAAGCGTTTAGGGATTGGTTCAAGGATTGCGGGGAGAAGGGGCTGGAGTAGTAGAAGATATGAACATAGTCTATGCAAGTGACGACAATTATGCAGAAATCATGGGAGTTTCCATGCTTTCCTTATTTGAAAATAATAAGGACACCAGTGAAATTGTTGTTTATGTGCTAGATTCTCAAATAAGAAATGATAATAAACAGAAATTACAGCAAATTGCAGACGTATATAATCGCCAGTTGAATTTTATTTCAACTCAAAATGTTGTAGATAAAATAAATAGCATAAAACAAGACAGAGGTGGCGCCAGTCAATTTTCTCGACTCTTTCTTTCTGAATTATTGCCGCTAGAATGTGATCGAGTTCTTTACATAGATTGTGATACGATTATTAGACATTCTCTTGAATCCCTCTATAAAATTGATTTCGAAGGGAATATTATATGTGGCGTAATGGATTGCATTAGTAAGCAACATCGAGCTCGATTAGGATTAAAAGAAAATGCTCTTTACATTAATTCAGGCATGATGTTAATTGACATGAATGCATGGCGTGAACATAAAATTGAAAAAATAATTGAGTCTGTTATTAGAAAAAATAATGGTCATGTTCCTTACGCAGATCAAGGGATAATAAACTTGGCATTGCAAGGATTAATCAAGAACGTCCACCCCCGCTATAATTGTATTTCTGTATATACGGCATTTAATTTCAACGACTTGCTAGAATATCGGCAACCAAGCGCCTGTCTTTCTAGTATAGAAATAGAAGAAGCGCAGAAAGACCCGACCATAATGCATTTTGTAACACTATTCTGTATGTCACGCCCGTGGTACAAAAATGCGGAGGGACCTTTTTTTGATGAATGGCGACGATACAAGCAGATGTCCCCTTGGAAAGATGCCCCGGAACGCCCCGTCAAACAGGGCCGCATTCAGTGGATAGGAGCAACCTTGTACAGGTATGCGCCAAAGGGCTTAAGCCTTACCATCCTAGGCTTTTTGCATGCTCGAGTCAAACCGAAACTGATGGGAGTGTAACATGCACGCTAGTCTACTTCATCAAAAAAGTTTTCCATGGATGACAATCTTTAGCTTGGCTTTTGAAGAAAGAAGTTGCGGGATGGTCCCTTCAACCGATAACCCCTAACAAGGAGAAAATCATGTCAACAAAGAAAACAATTCTTTTAGACGGAATCAAAAAAGGGCAGTTTATCTCGTGGTATATCACGACGCAGGCTGCAAACACAATCACCGTCAAATTGTACGACAGCCAGAAGGTATATGTCGACAAAAGCAAGGCTTCTGTTGACATTAATCCGCCTTTGGATCAAGGCAGCGCCTATGTTCAAGGAGACGGGCTGTCCATCGATATCTCGTCATCTGGAAATTATGAATTGAGACTCAGGCATACGATGTCCGATATTTCGTCGGATTCCGGGACATGCGTTGGAAAATCTTTCGCATTAGCCGGTGAAGATTACGTTGACAATGATTTCAACGATGTCTGCGTTTCCATTTCCGCATGGAACAAGGCTCGCTAAATTGTATAGATGGAGGAGATTCCTTCGGCAATCACTGAAGGAATCTCTTTCGTTTGGGATTCTGCTAAGGAAATTGCCGAAGCTTGTTTTGACTCCAAAGAGGATGCGGATAAAATGGTGAAATTTTACTTGAATACGAAATAGTAACATGGTTTCCTATTCAAACAATAATAAGCGAATTGCAAAAAATACGCTCTTACTATATGTAAGAATGATTTTTGTTTTGGTGGTAAATCTTTTTACTAGCCGTATTGTATTAAATGCCCTTGGCGTTGATGACTTTGGCATTTACAATGTGGTTGGAGGTTTTGTCACCATGTTTACCATATTGAGTAGTAGCTTCTCTACAGCGATATCTCGGTTCATTACATACGAACTAGGAAAGGGAAATTCGTCAAGGCTAAACTCAATTTTTTGCACTAGCGTTAACATTCAATTTTTGATGTCTGTTATTGTTGTTATTGTCGCAGAAATTATCGGAATATGGTTTCTAAATACAAAAATGAATATCCCTGTGGATAGAATGTCTGCGGCAAATTGGGTTTTGCAATGTTCTATTGGAGTATTCGTTTTAAATCTTTTTAACATTCCATTTTATGCAGAAATTATTGCGCACGAACACATGAATGCGTACGCCATTTTAAGTATAGTTGATTTTTCTTTAAAACTACTTGTAGGCTATATGCTTTTTATTTCACCATTTGACCGTTTGAAAATATATTCAATTGTTCTTTTGGCAGAGGCTTTAGTAATGCGCATTGTTTATATGAACTACTGCTCAACGCATTTTAAAGAATGTTCATATAGGCCTTATTTTGACAAAAAACTTATTGGAGAAATGGGAAAATTTGCGGGATGGAATTTTTTAGGGGCGTCAGCAAGTATTGTGAACACACAAGGTGTAAATATGCTTATGAACATTTATTTTGGCGTAACGGTTAATGCAGCGAGGGGCTTAGCGTCTCAAGTTGATGCTGCGGTAAGAGCATTTACAAGTAGTTTCACCACGGCTATAAATCCACAAATAACAAAGTCGTATTCCGTAGGCGATTTAAATTACACGAACCAACTTGTATGTCGAGGTGCAAAATTTAGTGCATTCCTTTTTTTGTATATGGCCGTGCCCATTATTTGGGAAACACCGACCCTGTTAAGAGTTTGGTTGATTAATCCCCCTGAATTTTCAGTCCCATTTGTTAGACTGCATGTTATAGCAAATTTTATAGATGCCGTTCTTGGGAGTACTTTATGGACAGCCATTATGGCAACAGGTAATATCAAAGGATTTCAGACAACTTTAGCAATAGTGATTTTTTCAGTTTTTCCTATATCATGGGTCTTTTTTAAATTAGGTTTTGATCCAACTTCGACTTATTTAATTTGCATAGTTGCATATTGCGTTGCCTTCTGTACAAGACTTTATTACGCAAAAAAGCAATTAAATTTGTCTTTAAAATTTTTTCTCAAATATGTGATATTTAGAACAATTCCAGTTGCAACTTTAAGTTTTGCGTTTCCCATTCCATTGTTGATAAATATGGAGGCTGGGTTTGCAAGATTGGTAATGACGAGCTTTTTTAGTTTTGTTACATCGTCATTCTTAATTTATTTTATAGGACTTGAGAAAAATGAACGCGAACATGTTAGGAACATGATTGTTGTAAAAACTCAGAGTATTTGGAAAAAAATCAAGAAATAATATACAATGTGTTTAAAAGAGGCTTTGGGTGAATTATAAATTACAATTTTGTTTAAATTATTTCTTGTATGTATGCATCTGCCTACAATGCATATTTCACCCTACAATTGAAAATATATATGCATGTACATCAATAGGCTTGGGATGGTATTTGATAAATAAAAAAATAGCTACTGAAATAAATCTTATTCAATATCCATTAGTCACCTTAATTTTATATTCTTTTGCTTTGTTTTATTTTTATACGGCTGTCCCTGTAACTTTATTTGAAGGAAAACCTGTTACATTCAATTTGGAATGTCCTTTTCTAACATTTACGTTGCAATTTGTGTACCTTTTATTGCTGATCACCGCGTTTATTTTTTTTGTTAAAACAAATTTTTTTGTTGTTTTTCAAAAAATTTTCAATGGTGTTGGCCTGTATTATAAGCCATCTACGACAGAAATATGGATACTGGCTTTTATTGGATTGTTGTCATTCTTATTCTCTAATGGACAAACAACAATAGAGGCGGAAAATAGATCATCTATTGATCGATTGTTAGAAGGATTTATTTTTCTAACCTATTTGCCGTTTGTTTTTATTTCTGTTCCATATGGTTGGAATCAAATTGATTCGAATAAGAAATGGAAAATATTTGCTTTTTGTTATTTCATAATCCTATTCATTTTTGCGGTTATGACAAATAGGCGTCATGCCATTTTTGGATATCTAATAGCCCCTATTTTACTATGGATAATTAAAGTTGTCAGAAACGGAACTCTGAAAACAGCAAAAATTTCATTTTTTAAAAGTCTAGGATTGTTAATTGTTGTATTCTTGATTTTCGGTCCCTTGACGGATTTTTGTTTAGCAATGAGCGTCCTTCGTGCAAAAACTTCAGAAATTGGAGGCATGCAACTTTTGCAAGAAACATATGAAGTATATAAAGATAAAAGTTTGTTGGAACAACAGTATCGTTTTTTTTCAAGTGATCAAATAGATTTTAACTCTATAGGTTATACTGAATACTACGTAAACAACATTTTATTCAATCGTTTTTGTAACATGAAACCAATCGATAATTCTATAAAATACATGACAAAGGTGGATTGGTTTGCAGGTGATTCGTTCATGAAAGAAAAATTCATAGACAATGTAATTTATTTAATACCATCACCAATTATAAAATATTTTGATGCGTCTTATAATAAGTTTGTTGATGCAAGACATGGTTTTCATGACTATCTAATAAATAGAGCCACACATACAGAAGGTGGTGGATATAGAGTAGGTGGAGATGTAGGTATTGGATTTGCAACCATGGGAATATTATTTATCCCTTTTGTCATTATTTTCTATGCATTTGTCTTTTCTATTGTTCAAAGTTTTTGTGAATACAAAACATCTTTTCTTTCAGCATTTGCCGTTTGTCAAATCTTTGAAATTTTTTATCTACTTCAATCAAATCATGGATTTGTTGATGAAATTAGTTTACTATTTCGAATTTGGCCACAGCAATTATTACTCATTATAATCGTGATTAAAATAATTAGAATAATGAATTTAAACAATAATGAATATTGATTATCAAGTCTTAAAGGATTACTCATGAAATATTGTTTTGTAATTTCCTCACAATGTATTTCTCCCAAAGGTGGCGTAAAAGTCCAAGCGGAGATGTGGAAGGTCGGCTTAGAAAAGCTAGGACATTCCGTTATAATGGCAGGCTCCTGGGATACTCCAGAATGGTCCTCTTTTGATGCCATAATAATTTTTGGGTATGCTCCCGGTGTCGCTTCTCTTGCGGAAGCGCTTGCTAAGGAAAGCCCTCACTTGGTGATGGCCCCTATTATAGATCCACCATGGACAAAATACATCTATAAGTTTTTTGTCAAATATTGGGGGGCAAAAAGGTTCCTTGGACTTTCATCACGGTTTCATGATTTGTGGCTAGCAAGAAAATACCCCTGCCTTTGGCTTGTACGTAGCGAAGAAGAACGTTACATGGTAAATTATGCTCTTGAAATTCCGCAAGAAACAATTGTGAAAATTCCACTCCATTACAGGATTCCGCCTTTGGAGGGGTTCCCTCAAAAAGAAGACTTCTGCTTTCATGCAAGTCGTTTAAAGTCCGCGAATAAGAATGTACCAAGAATGATTGAGGCTGCGAAAAAATATGGTTTTAACTTGAAACTAGCTGGGCATCTCATGGGTGATTCAGAAAGGGGCTGGTTAAATGGTCTCGTTGGAGACTCAAAAAACATTGAATATGTGGGTGAAATATCCGAGGCTGAACTTTTGGATTATTACAAGCGAGCAAAAGTCCTTGCTTTGCCTTCAATGTTTGAAGGGGTTGGGATGGTGGCCCTTGAGGGGGCTGCATACGGTTGCGAGGTGGTTCTCACGAATGTTGGCGCCCCAAAGGAATACTATGATGGACGTGCGATTCTTGTAAATCCAAGCTCTGTAGATGAAATTGGTCAAGGAATTTCTAAGGCAATAAAAGAAAGATTTGCTCAGCCAGAACTCAAAACCTATATAGAAACACATTATAGTGAACACGCACTTATGAGCGAGCTAAATAACAAAATCGCCACTGCGATAGGAATATAAATTGTATGAAAACGATCCATATAATCACTTTACAGAATGTTGCCAATTATGGTTCCGTATTGCAAGCTCTTGCAACTCAAGAGTTGTTTAAGAGTTTGGGACTTGATGTCAAGTTTTACAATTATAAGCGAAAAGAATCGATTAGCATCTTTTCGAAAATCGGTCATTTTGTCAAAACTCAAGGCCTGAAGGGACTTTTCAAGTCACTTTTGTGGTTTCCTTCATGGATTAGAGAAAATTCTATTTTTCCAAGTTTCCTCGGAAAGTATTTGAATACGATTCCTCAAATTGTATGCGAATCTGAAGATTTCAGAAAGTTGAAACTTGATGCGGATATTTATTGTACTGGTTCTGACCAAACATGGAATTCTGGATGGAACAACGGAATTCTTCCTCCGCTATTTCTTGATTTTGCTCCTGCGAATAAGCCCAGAATTGCATATGCTGCGAGTTTTGGAAAATCTTCACTCGATGAAAACGAAAAAGTTCGAACGAAAGAACTTCTATCCAAATATTCGTTCATTTCTGTGCGAGAAAATAGTGCTGTAAATATTTGCAACGACTTGGGATTCGAGGCTTATCAGGTCGTAGATCCGACCTTGCAAATGACGGCTGATTATTGGCGAACATTTTCAAAGCCGGTAAAATATAAAGGGTATTGTCTTTTATATCAATTGAATTCCAACAAAGCTTTTGACAAGTTTGCTGTTGAATTTTGTAAACGAAAAGAACTAAAGCTAGTTCGTTTTTGCCATCGATTAGACAAAATATTTTTACCAGCGGACATTCATTTGCCGATGCCACAAGTAGAAGACTTTATTTCATATATCGACCATGCTGATTTTGTGCTGACCGACTCATTCCATTGTTCCGCGTTTTCGTCTAACTTGAATAAGCAATTTTTGAGTTTCTATCCAGAATACGGAGGAAGAATAAAAAGCCTTTTGGATTTATTGTATTTAGAAAATCGGCATATTGCAGATTTGAACAACATTGAAGAATATGCAAATATGGAAAATATTGATTTTTCGAAAGTGAATGCTATCCTTGAACATGAAAGAAATAAAACTGTAGAACTGTTAAAAAATGCATTAAGGTAAATGCATTGATAATGTAATCAATATCAAAAAAAGGATCTTGTGAAATGAATGAAGAAAAGGTAACTATTATCGTTGGAATTTATAATTCTGGGAAATTTTTGCGAAAGGGGTTGGCCTCGTTAAGGACTCAAACCTGGACGAATATTGAAGTCCTTATGATGAACGATGGCTCTACAGACGATAGTGGAATTATTTGCGATGAATTTGCAAAATTAGACAAGCGATTTATCCCTATACATAAAAAAAATAGTGGCGTTTGTGATTCAAGAAACAAGGCTTTAGACATTGCTTCTGGAGATTATGTTTGCTTTATGGATGGCGATGACTGGTTTTCGCCGGATTTTGTTGAGTATATGATGAATATAATACATTCAACAAAAGCCCAAATGGCATTATCAGATCAATTGTTTACTACAAGGGATCGGAAACAAATTACTGATGATAAGATTGAAATTCAAAATAGTAGTCGTGTTATTGAGAATATTATTTATGAGAAGATGGTTTTAGGGCCATGGAACAAAATGTATAGCATGAGGTTGATAAATAAATATAATATAAGGTTCCCTCCACATTGGTTTGGTGAAACATTGCACTTTGCTAATACCATCGCTTATTATTCTAAAACCGTTGGTGTGGGACATCGAAAAGTGTATAATTATCGTTTGAACAATGCTGAGAGTGGAACAACTAAATTTAATGTAGAAACAAGATTACTTTCTTTAGACAATTGCTTAAATTTAAGAAATTGCATCTTTGCAAATGAAAAAGGTGTTCGGAACGCTATTGAGTGGCACATTTATGGTAACTATTATGGAGTATTATTGAATATCATAGCGACCAATTCAAAAGAAAAGTATTTATCTGAATATAATGAATCAATTTCTTATCTGAAAAAAAATTGGTTTAAGATTTTAATCCATAGTGAAGGTGGTTTTAAAAGAAAAATTGCGATTGTTGTTAAAGCTTTCTTCCCGATTATTTTGACAAAATTGAAGATGAAAAAAAGGCAAACAGCGCTCTCTAAAGACTTGATAGAGTGTATTTAAAGAGGCTTTTTATGGCAGAAACAAAGCGCCTGTATTGGATTGATTCGGCTAAAGCAATAGGGATATTGCTAGTTATACTAGGTCATATGTATTCTAGTTCGCGATTTCATTGGCTTATTTTCTCATTTCATATGCCGCTTTTTTTTGCTATTTCCGGTTTTTTATACAAACATGTTGGTTTAAAAAAAGAGATAAGGAAGATTTTGTTTTCATTGTTTATTCCATATCTGCTTTATTCTGTTCTATTGATGACAATATATTTTACAATGCATGGTGTTAATACAGAACTAGTTATCAATCATGTAATCGGGAATCATAATGGAAATGTTGGAATATGGGTTCCTATATGTCCTTTATGGTTTATAATGGCCCTTATTTGGATGCGTTTAATAGCAACAATTTTATGTAATAAAATATTGCTTTTGGGAGGGGGGGCAATAATTTTATATATGTTGCTAAACAGCATTATGCCTGAAACACTTGATATTTTAAAGATTAAGTCTACACTTTTATGTTTTCCTTTTTTCGTTATGGGGCAAATGGTGAATAAATATCATGTAATAGAAAAATTTTTTTCAGAAAAGAATGTTTTATATAGGAAAATTTATTTGATTGTTTTTTTATCCTTAGGAGTCATTTGGGGATATAGTAATGGTTCTGTAGATGTCAACCGAAATATATACGGCAATAACTTGCCTACTTTTTATATTGTTGCCACAAGTCTTATTTTTGTTTTTCTTTCATTATGCAAAATATACATTGACCAAAAGTGGGCGATTCTTCAAATTTTATCTGAAGGAACATTTTTGACAATGGCGTTGCATTATGTAATGATTAACCCCTTATTAATGTTTATGCCTAAATTTCTTGCTTTTATAACAATTGTTGTAATATGCATTCTATTAACATGTTTGAGTAAAAAGTTTGTGCCTATTTTATTAGGAAAGAAATATTTATCAGAAAAAATTAATCCACACACACATTAAACTAGCAACAAATAATTATGATCTCTAGATACATAAACAAAGCAAAAGACATTAAGAAAGATTTTCTGAACAAGAGAGTCTTCTTTGGTTATCCAAAAGCTCTCATATACACTCTATCTCCTTATACGCACATTGGTAATTCTCAAAGACATGCTGATATTCTTCGATATCTCGAAAATGAGTATGCTGACATCATCCGCAAATATAAGTCATTAGACTCCATATCTTCCAATCCTAACCCAATAGCAGACAATTCTCCAATTTGGGTGTTATGGTTGCAGGGGGAAGACTGTATGCCTGAAATTGTGAGGAAATGTGTAAACTCCGTAAGGCGTAATGCTCAAAAGCATCCTGTCCATTTGCTTTCAAAGGATAATATTTCAGATTACGTTGATGATTGTTTTGATTTCAATCGAGTAAACGAAGGTGATTATAAAATATCTCGTACACATTATTCTGATTTACTTCGAATGCAATTATTGAGCAAATATGGTGGATTATGGATTGATTCTACCGTTTATATGTCAAAACCAATGCCCAAATTTCATAGTAGCATTTTTACAATAAGTCACAAAGGTGGGAGTAAACGTCATGTATTGAATGGCTCAATGTGGACTGCTTGGCTGTGGGGAGGGGCTAAAGATGCGATTTTTCCAAGGTTTGCATACGAAATGTTTACAGCTTATTGGGGGAAGGAAAATCATCTTATTGACTATTATCTTATTGATTACCTAGCTGCAGTAGCTTTTCGTAATTTTTCGAATTTTCAAAAAGAAGTGTTGTCTCTTCCTAAAGAAAATCCTTATCCAAATAAGTTAATGGGTGTTGTAAATAAACCTTATATCGCATCAGAATTAAATGCGATTCTTGATGGTCAAATATTTCATAAGTTGAATTGGAGAATGAATATCGCTGATGGCGATGTAATGTTCAAACACATATAATGGTTGATTCTAATTATGACTAACATTCCCCTTATTTCCATTATTGTTCCTGTTTACGCCGTTGAGAAATATCTTGACAAATGTGTTCATTGTCTATTAAATCAAATATATAAGAATCTTGAGATCTTCCTAGTAGACGATGGAAGCCCGGACAATTGTGGAAAAGTGTGCGATGATTACGCTCAAAAAGACAATCGCATTAAAGTAATCCACAAAAAGAATGGCGGACTTGCTGATGCCAGAAATGCAGCTATTGATGTTGCTACTGGAGAATGGATTGTTTTTGTTGATAGTGATGATTTTGTTGAGCCTGATTATGTCGAGAATCTATTTAGCTTAACTCAAAAATATGATTGCAAAATTGCATGCTCAAAATTCCGTTATGTTTTTGAAGATGAAGAAGACCCACCCCCGGTAAAAGATTCTCAAGAAAAAGAATGCTGCTATGATAAATGGAGTGCATTAAAACTTCTTTTTTTGCAGCGCAATATATCTACGGAAGCGTGGGGAAAAATCTATCACAAATCATTGTTTGAAACTGGCATTCGATACCCATTTGGTTTGATATATGAGGATTTGCCTACAACCTATCTTCTTTTTATGCAGTGTGATAAAATAGGCTGTTCCTCAAAACAAACATACAACTATTTAATGCGATCTACTAGCATAGAAGGGGCTAAATTTAATAAGAGAAAATCAGAAAGTGCTGTAAAAATCATTAAATTGATTCAGAATCATTTTAATGAATTACATCCAATATTGCCTGCTGTTAAAAGCCGATTGTTTAGCCTAGCAATGCATGTTTTACTGGCGATGCCTAAAGATTACAATGGAAACGATAAAGATTTTCTTGTAGGATATGTGAAAAAAAATAGGATTGCGGTTCTTTTCGGCAAAATGATTCGTCCTAGAGCCCGTTTTGCAGCGCTTTTGAGCTTTGGAGGATTGTCTTTTTGTAAAGCAGTATTTGCAAAAATGAAAGGGAATATAACACTTCGTAGAAGTAAGAATTCTTCGGGAAAATAGTCGAGTTTATTTTTTGTATGAAGTCCTTACAAATTCCATCCCCCACCTCTAAAATCTTCGGCACTCCCCTGCCGAGGCGTTATAATCCGTTGGGTGTTGGTGGTTCGGCGAGCTCACCAACCTTAGTCGGGAGTGATAAAAAAGCTCCCTTGAGCAAGGGAGCACAGGTTGTCTTGAATTGCAATGGCAATAGAGATAAATTAGGTTTTATTTTTCCAGGAAAGAATCTCTTCTTCAGGAATACCCGTAATGATGGAAACCTTGTCAATCGGAATACCATTTTCAAGCATTTTTCTTGCCATTTCCCTGTCTCTTTCAGCCAATTTTGCTTCCAGTTCTTCTTCCTCAACTTCGGCAATGGACTTATAGCCGTAAACTTCACTGCATTTCTTAAAATCCATCTTGAATTGCTCCTTGGTATCATCATTGAACCATTGCTTCAAATATACATAAGTTTTCGACAAAAAGTCCTCCGCTTCTGCATGTGGGAGCGATTTAAGCCCAGCAATTGCCGGTTTCAGGAACTTTTTGAGTTTGTCTCCCGAAAAAACGTACTTCAAAGCAACCAAGGCAAGGGCTATCTTGGGAGAAATCTGGGAAATTTCGTTTTCGCTGAAAATGTCGCCGACATCAACGAGTTCCAAAATGAATGGCAGACCAATTTTATGATAGTACTCGGGATAGTTAGGGAACATAGTTGTGTTGCCGATTTTCCAAGAATCCTTGCCGTTGTACAAGACGATTGCTACGGTCGGGATGTTCTTCTGATCCCGGACCATGATTTCGTACCAGTACTTGACAAGCTGGGGAATGAGCGCCGATTCGGGATAGCTCTTATGTTCTTCAAGAATTCCGACAAGAAGTTCGGCCTGCTTGGGCTCGTCACTATCAATTTTCACTGTAAATGCGAGATCGCTGTAGCCAAACGAGACCACGTCGCTGAATGCTCCGGGAATTTCCCGCAGGGTGTCAAGATTCACTGTCGCAAGAAACTGCGCCAAATTAGTGTTTTTGCGTGCGGCGAGTCGCAAAAGTTCTGCCGTGCGAACGGGATCCTTAAACACCGAACGCACATAGGGATCGTGAAGAAAGTTTTGATTCATAAAATTGTTCCTTCTATCAATTTGGCGTACAAATCTACAAACAAAAAACACCAACTTTGCAAACAGTTGTTTGCAAAAAAAAGCAAAAAGAAATTTACTCCAAGCCAACACCGCAACATCTTCGGCACTCCCCTGCCGAGGCGTTATAACCTAATTGATATTATTTGTGGGATTTGTAATGCGGAAAAATTTGCTCAAGAAAAAACTCCCTTGAGCAAGGGAGCGCAAACGGTTAAAAACAATGAACGTTCAATCTTAATGTTGTTCACGTATTTTTTTTATTGTTTCTGCAGGGTAACCAGAAACAGCCGAGATGTTCTCATCGGAAAGACCAATGTTAAACATAGCTTTAATCCAATCGCGGTCCCTTTGAGCCATCTTTTCAGCAAATTCTTCTTCCTCAACTTCGGCAATGGACTTGTAGCCGTAAACTTCGCTGCATTTCTTAAAATCCATCTTGAATTGCTCCTTGGTATCATCATTGAACCATTGTTTCACAAGCGTGCAAGGCGAGCGTTGCAAAAATATGCTTGCATATTTTTATTACCGAGCCGCCGCCGCGGACGCCGTAGGCGTCAAATATACATAAGTTTTCGACAAAAAGTCCTCCGCTTCTGCATGTGGGAGCGATTTAAGTCCTGCAATTGCCGGTTTCAGGAACTTTTTGAGTTTTTCACCCGAAAAAACATACTTCAGGGCAACCAAGGCAAGGGCTATCTTGGGAGAAATCTGGGAAATTTCGTTTTCGCTGAAAATGTCACCGACATCAACGAGTTCCAAAATGAAAGGCAGACCAATTTTATAAAAGAATTTTACCCAGAGCACGAACAAAATAACATTAACCGATCAGACTTTATTTAACGCCAAGGCCGCTTAACTTTTTTTTTTCAAGATTTTAATAGGTAACCATATGACAAACACACCAGAAAAACAAACAAATCAAGCCCCTGTATCGCAGGGAATCCTAAAACCAAGCGATGTCATTGACGTCTTTGAACTGTTCAACATCTTCAGGCGTCATTGGCTTATATTCGCTTTTTTCTCCATTATCGGTTTAATAGCCGGGTTGACATACGCCCGCTATAGCCGCGACTATTTCCAAAGTACCACGATGTTGCAGCTTGACACAAAATCTAAGAGCGGCAAGGCTATTGCCGACATCGGGGAACTTTTCGAAACGCAGAGCCCGGCCAAGGCAGAGATTCATTTGATCAAGAGTCTTAGCGTGCTCATGCCCGTTGTGGAAAAATTGCACCTGAATTACAGTGCCGAACCGATTGATATCTTGGATCGTTTAATGCGTCGAGAAGGGCGTATGGATCTGGACTTGTTTGAGCCGCCCATGGCCTTGATGACAAAAGAGCACAAGTGGGTAGCCAAGGTGAAATCTACGGATTCATACGAGCTGTATTCCCCACTCGGTGCAAAACTTGTCGAAGGGAATGTTGGCGAAACATACCGTGTACCCGTAGGTGGAGATACCGTTGCCATTTGCGTCAAATCCATTTATGCTTTGCCGGGGCAAAAATTTCGATTGAGAAAAACTTCTGTGCTTGATATGGCCGAAAGTCTGCGTAAAACCGTAGACGCCATCGAAAAAGACAAGAATACAAATATTCTTGAAATTTCGTATATGGACCGCTACCCGGACCGTACCGCGAACATACTTAATGCAATCGCCGAGATGTACGTGCGTCAGAATGTCGAGATGCGAAGCGCCGAAGCCGAAAAGTCCCTTGAGTTCCTAGAAGAACAATTGCCCACGATTAAGGCCAAGCTAGATTCTGCCCAGCAACTTCTAACAAACTATCGGAACAGGGTCGGAACGGTCGACTTGGGTGCCGAAGCGAAGGTTACGCTGGATAGACAGGTGCAACTCAAAACCCAACTGCTCTCGTTGCAGCAAGAATACCAAGAAAAGGCCCGCCTTTTCAAGGAGGACCACCCCGCCATGCAGGCGATCAGGCAGCAGCAAGATCGCCTGAATAGGGAAATAGGCAAAGAAGAGACCCAGACCAAAAAGCTACCGACCACGCAGCAAGACGTACTCAAGCTCCAGCAGGATGTCGAAATCAACAACCAGCTCTATACATCCATCCTGAACAACATCCAGCAGCTCCGTGTGGTGCGCGCCAGTGAAATCGGCAACGTGCGCATCGTTGACCCGGCGTATGTTCACGAAATTCCCGCAAAGCCGAACCGCAAGGTTATCTTACTCGCGGGCTTTGGCGGCGGTTTCGGTTTCAGCTGGATTCTGGTCCTCTTGCTGCACCGTCTGCGTAACCGCGGAGTCGGTTCATCTTCCGAAATTGAACGCGAGACTGGCGTGAGCGTTTATGCGAAAATTCCCAAGACGCACATCAGCCACAAACTCCCCAATGTAAACGACAAGCGCTTTATCTTGGCCAAGGCAGATTCCGAAGATTTGGCTGTCGAGAAAATGCGTACACTACGAACGGCACTGGAATTTTCGTTCCTTGACGAAGGTGGTCGCGTGCTGATGGTGACGGGTATCGCTCCCGGTGCGGGCAAGTCGTTCATATCGCTCAATTTGGCATACCTTTTCGCACAACAGGACAACAAGCGCGTATTGTTCATCGATGCGGACTTGCGCAAGTCCAGACTTTCGCACAAGCACGAAAAGGGCATCACCGATGTCATTACCAAAGGATACAACCTGGAGCAAGCCCTCGTTGACATGGGTAACGGAGCCTATTTCTTGCCCACAGGTTCTCGGGTTGCCAATCCGGGTGAAGTTCTCGCCTCCAAGGCCTTTGCCGAGCTCGTGGACGAATGCAAGCAGAAATTCGACATCATCATCATCGATACCCCGCCAAACTCTCTGGTGTCCGATGCCCAATCCATCGCAAAGCTAGTCGACTTCGGTATCATCGTCATCGAATACAAGAAGCATTCCATGGAAAACATCCAGGAAACCATTGACCAGCTGACGCTTGCAAAGCTCGACAAAAAGGCTATCGTACTCAATCACTGTGTTCATGACAGTGGCTCTTATGGGTACGGCTATGGTTATGGATATGGCTACGGATACCGATATAGGTACGGGGAAAAGAAGAAGTAAAAAGTAAAATGAACCCCGGCCTCTATTTGATGCGCCGGGGTTTTAGTTAGGAAGCTTCCACGATTTTCCATTCACCGAGTGTGCGTTTTTCCTTGTCGAAGTTCGCACCGATTTTGACAAGTTTTTTCGGAGTTCCGTTCTCGGTAAGTGTCGCGGAATAGGGGATCAAATAACAAAAGTGTGCAAGGCGAGCAATGCGCGAAAGTTTACTTTCGCATATTCGAGCCGTAGCCACGGACGCCGTATCCGACCAACCCCCTATTTCCTATTCTCGAGCCAATGTGCAAGTACCGTAATGTCAGCCGGGCGGACACCGGGAATACGGCTAGCCTGGCCGAGTGTCAAGGGCTTGTGAGCATTGAGGCGCTGGCGACTTTCGATACTGACGGCGGTCACCTGCATGTAGTCGAAATTTTCGGGCAGGCGCACGGACTCCATCTTCTTCTGGTCATCGATTTCGCGGGCCTGCCGGTCGAAGAATCCTGCGTAGATTTCTTCGGCATACATATACCACTGATCGCGACGAGAAAGATTCAAGTCGGGCACGGCAGCCTTGAAAAGCTGCTCGGGGTCAATTCCCGGACGACGCAACACGTTGATCCAACGGGTGCGTTCCGTCGAAAGCGCCTGGCCACCCGCTTCAAGAATCGGATTCGCCTGGTCGGGCGTCGCTGATTCCTCGGTCATACGGGTGCGGGCAGTTTCAATCAGATTCTGACGACGCTTGAAGTCCGCATAATCATCATCCGAAATCATGCCAATCTTATGGGCGCGTTCCTTGAGGCGAGCTTCGGCATTATCGCTACGGAGGAACAGCCTATACTCGGCGCGGCTCGTAAACATACGGTACGGTTCGTCAAGCAAGATGTTCACCAGGTCGTCCGCCATCACGCCAAGATAACTATCCGAACGGCCAAGAATCAAAGGTTCTTCGCCCTTGACCTTCAGGGCGGCGTTGATGCCTGCCAAAAGTCCCTGACCGGCAGCTTCTTCATAGCCGCTCGTACCGCAGACCTGACCCGCAAAATAGAGCCCCGGAACCTTCTTGCATTCAAATGTCGGGAAAAGCTGCGTCGCATCCACCGAGTCATATTCCACCGCATAGCCAATCTGCAACACACGGGCACGGGTCAATCCCGGAATCGTATGGATGGCGGCCAACTGAATATCCGCCGGCAAGCTAGAACTGAAACCGTTGATGTAGACTCGACCGATATCGGCCTGTTCCGGTTCCAGGAAAAGCTGATGACCGTCACGGTCGCCAAAACGGTTAATCTTGTCTTCGATGCTGGGACAGTAGCGCGGGCCCTTTCCATGAATGCGTCCGCTAAACATCGGGCTATCCTTAAAGCCACTGCGCAGAATATCGTGAGTCTTCAGGTTCGTGCGGGTAATCCAGCACACGCAATCGTTTCGAACAAATTTATTCGTCGGATCGCCCCAGAAATAATCCGCATCGCGGCCTGGCACCGTATTCGCCAAGTGACGATCGCTCATGGGCCACGGAGTATCGTCGCCACGCTGAATATCGCACTCATTAAAGTCGATGGAATCAGGATCCAAGCGGCTGGGAGTCCCCGTCTTCAGGCGACGGAGCGCAATTCCTTCGCGTGCAAGGCATTCTGAAAGTTTATCGGCACTCGGCTCACCCACTCGCCCACCGATGCTGGTTTCAAGCCCGGTAAACATCTTGGAAGCAAGGAAGGTCCCACTCGTAATCACGAGCGAGCGCGTGATGTAGCGTTCGCCATTCAGGAGCGAAAGTTCCAAGCGACCGTCAGCCATTCGCGAAAAGGCAGCGAGTTCACCCTGAATCACGGAAAGACCCGGAAGACTTGTAATGACTTCGCGTGCCACCTCGCTGTAGTACTTCATGTCGCATTGGGCTCGCGGGCCCCACACGGCAGGTCCCTTGCTCATATTGAGCATGCGGAATTGGATGCCCGCCTTGTCGGTGAGTAACCCCATCAGGCCACCGAGCGCATCAATGTCTCGGACAATCTGCCCCTTCGCCACACCGCCTACGGCCGGGTTACAGCTCATACGACCGATGGCATTGATATCCATCGTGAGCATCGCGGTCTTTACGCCCAGCTTCCAGGCAGCGTGAGTAGCCTCGATGCCGGCATGACCGCCACCGACGACTACAACGTCAAATTGCGAAATTATTGACATCCTGACACAAGAGTCATCCTCGACCAACGGGAGGGGATCCACAAAACAATGGATCCCGTCGCATCCTTAACGGATGCTCCAGGATGACAAGCAAAAAATTATTTCTTTTCTTCAGTCTTCGGAGCTTCGGGCTTCCATTCGACATTCTTGCCGGAAAGGATTCCAGCAAGGTCCTGCTTGAGTTCTTCCTTCTGGCTTTCGAAGGCGGCATACATCTTGTAAGTGCCATCCGGATTTACGGCGTAGACCTTCGGAACATAGCCGTCGCTATAGAGTTCACCGAACTGGCGGGATTCGTCCCAGACCACGTTAACAGTTTCGTCCCACTTGGCGTTGTCCATGAACTTGCGGATACCGACCTTCTGGTTTCCACCGCTGGCCACAGCGAGCGTCGTGAGGCCCTTCGGAGCAAATTCCTTGGCAATCGCAAGGATCTCGGGCGCTGCGTGAGCGCAATGTCCGCAAGTAGCGGAGAAATAGAACACGAGAAGCGGCTTGTTCGCGAACGGTTCGAGATTTTCGAGTCCAGAAGCAATCGCCTTGTCGACGGAAATCTTGGTAGCCTTCACCTTCAGGTTAAACTTCTGCGGCATGCCGTTAGCAAGGGTATCGCCACGAAGCGGAGCAATTTCTTCCTTCAGTTTGGCTTCTTCTTCCTGCTGTTTTTTGAAAGCAGCCTGACGCAGTTCCTGGATTTTCTGCTGGTAACGCTGACCGACTGCAGCCAGAGAATCCTGCGGGAGAGAAAGAGCGACCGTCGAGTCAGCAACCTTGGCTACAGATTCCTTGACACCCAGAATGAAATAGTCGACATCAAATTCAGTCTGGAACTGGTTACCGATTGCAATAAGCTGGTTTGCAAACTGGAGACCGAGCAGGTAAGAGAACTTGGTATTGTCCGGAGAATCACCAGCAACCGTCACTGCAGCACCCGTAGAAGCAGGAGCCTTTGCGACAGGCAGAGTCTTCGAAACAGAATCCACATAAGCCTTGATCTTTTCTTGGTTGCCTTCGGCCAACAGGGCACTATCGGGGCGAAGCATCTCGTTGCGGGTACGAGCGATTACCGTGTAACGCTGGCTCACGGCCTGCAGCGAATCCGGAGTCATCTGAACCTTGAAGTTCGTATCCTTATTCGCCTTTACATTGTCGTGAATCGCCTGCAGCAGGGCATCTTCATAGAGTTCTTCGCCCATCTGACGCGGAATAATCGTAAAGTTCTGGCCACCGAACTGGGCACCCAGCATATAGGCGAACTTTTGGTCGTCGGTCGAATTAGCGGTAATCGCAGCAGGAGCCTTGGATTCGGCCTTGTTGCCACCCAACTGGTCGCAACCCATAAGACCAAATGCTGCCAAAGCTGCAGAACCAAGAGCAATTTTCTTCATGTCCATAAGAATCTCCTTAGAGAAATTTTTTCGGGGAATAATATAGAAAAATAGTAGACTGTAGGCAGTAGACAGTAGGAAGTGTGGGGCGCGACAACTGCGCAAAGCGAAAGACTCAGTTAAATTCAATTTACCTTAAACAGGAAAAAAAACTCCGCCGTAGCAGAGGTGATTAATAGGATCGTCAGGATAAAACGGACGAAAGTTTAATCCCAAAATTCCGAATTCTGAAATCCGAAATCTGAATTATTCAGCGAAATATTCCTTCGCCTTCTTCACAACGTCTTCCACCTTGACCATGGAGAATTCCTTTTCGTTGCGGAACTTCCATTCGACTTCACCGTTGGCAAGTCCCTTCTTGCCGATGGCGATACGCACCGGAGAACCCCACAGGTCGGCGTCCTTAAACTTCACGCCCGGACGTTCGTCGCGGTCGTCCACGAGCACATCGATGCCAGCGGCTTCCAGTTCACTCTCAAACTTTTCAGCGAGTTCCATGAGTTCAGCTTCCTTGCCGATCGGAACGATTTCCACCTGGAACGGGGCGATGGACTTGGGCCAGATCGGTCCGAAGTCATCGTGGCTGTTTTCCACGACGGATGCCATCAGGCGGCCCACGCCGATGCCGTAGCAACCCATGATGGCCGGAGCGGTTGTCTTTTCGGCGGTGAGGTACTTGGCGCCCATAGATTCAGAGAACTTGGTGCCCAGCTTGAAGATGTTGCCCATTTCGATACCGCGGGTTTCCGTGAGGAGTTCGCCGCAGCAGGGGCACTTGCAGACTTCGGATGCTTCGGCGATGTCCGCCACTTCGAACTTCGGGAAGTCGCGCTTCGGGTTGCAATGCTTGAAGTGGAAACCTTCTTCGTTGGCGCCGGTCACGAGGTCGAAGGAATCTGCAATCGCTTCGTCGACGATAATGCGGGTGTCGTGAGCGTTAATCGGGGAAGCAAAGCCCGGAACCATGCCGCAGGCCTTGATGAGGCTGTCTTCAGCCGGATAGAGTTCCTTGGCCTTCAGCAAGTTGTGAAGCTTGATTTCGGAAACGTCGAGGTTGCCCGGAACCACCACCGTGATGAGCTTGCCTTCGAAGTCGAAGAACACGCACTTGGCGGTAGATTCAGCCGGAACATTCAGGAACTTGGTGAGATCTTCGATGCTTGCGCAGTGCGGAGTTTCGACCTTTTCGAGGGCTGCATTTTCGTCGCCCTTGAACGGAACACGCTGGAACTTGGCGATTTCGCGGTTCGCCTGGTAGCCGCACTTCTTACAAAGAATCAAGTAGTCTTCGCCGTTCGGAGTATCGAGCATGAATTCGTGAGCGACCTTACCGCCCATAATGCCCGTATCGCTCTGCACCACCACCGGTTCAATGCCCACGCGACGGTAGATGCGCAAGTAAGCGTCATATTCTTCCTGGTAGTGACGGTCCAGGTCTTCCTGGCTGGTGTGGAAGCTGTAGGCGTCCTTCATCAAGAATTCGCGGACGCGGATAAGACCGCCGCGGGCACGTGCTTCGTCACGGTACTTGGTCTTGAACTGGTAGAGCATCACCGGGAGTTGCTTGTAGCTGTTGAGCACGTAGCGCACCAGGTCGGTCATGGCCTCTTCGTGCGTCATGGCAAGCACCATGTTGTGGTTGTTGCGGTCCTTGAAGCGGAGCAGTTCTTCGCCGATGGCCTGGTAACGGCCCGATTCGCTCCAGAGTTCAGCGGTCTGCACCACCGGCAAATCGACCTCGATACCGCCAATCTTGTTCATTTCTTCGCGGATGATGTTCACGATCTTCTGGATCACGCGGAACCCCATCGGCATCATGGAGTAGATACCGGTAGAGACGGGCTTGATGTAGCCGCCGCGCATCAAAAAGATGTGGCTGGGCATGGTGGCATCGCTCGGCGTTTCGCGGAGCGTCACGTAAAAGTACTTGGAGAGTTTCATTTTAGATCCTTCGCCGTCGGAACGGCTCACATTTTTTCGGCGTAAATTTAGCTAAAACGAAGACGCTCGACAAGAATCGAAGCCTGCAAAACTATTCAAAGACCTTTATCCGAAGCATTTCTGCTCCCACTTTTACAAGATAAATCCCCGCTGAAGGCATCTTTACATTTATCGTACCCTTAACAGAACCACGAGTTATTGTTTGCCCCATAGAGGAGAATATAACATACGGTTGAGATATGGAACTTGAAATCTGTATTGAAGAACCAAATGTCTGAATACCAATATACGGCCGTTTCACAAAAGACGGACCTTTTGATGCGACTCCGTTTTTTACAGAGAATCGAAGAATCCGTTTTTGGGCATTTTCAATCGCTATCGGCCAAAACTCAACAACATAATCGCCATCTGACAGCGGTTCAGCATTAATCCGAATAGTTTGATTATAGAGATAAACGACATCTTTTGAATCGGAGGTCATTTTCTTATCAGCCTGAATCAAAATTCCTTCCGAAGAAGAAACCGTGTACATAAAGGCGAATTTATTCACATTTTCATAGTATGTCGGTTCAAAATCATCTTTTAAACAATCATACCTCAGCTGACATTCTGAACGAACATCATAATATTGCCATGTTGAACGTTCCTGAATATTACAGAAACATTCACCTTCTTTTTCACAAAAACAATCTTTACCAGGGATTTCGCAATCGTAATTTAAATCAGGATAGAAATAAATTTCCCTTCCCATTTCAAGATTCAACGCAACAAGCTCCGTTTCGCCGTACGCAAACCCATTTATTCCAACGGGTAAAGATTTCTGCGAATCCGTTTTTTTATACAAGTACAAAGAATCTGGAGTTTCAGAGCAGAAATTCCAAGTATAATTGAACCAACCGTCATATAGCTCATCCGGCGACATTTCCCAGGTTCTAGACAAATTAGAAGCATCGGCGACAATAGGAATTTCATGGATCCATTCTTTATAGTCAGGAACAAGAACAAATAAGGTCTTTACATAGTAATCAAAAGAATCTTTTTGAGCATAATGCAATTCTTTACGAATATCAAAATAAGAAAAACCATCCTCACTATTCACTATTTCACGCGAAGATGAATCCGCAACGAAAAAAATTGCATTCTGATTTATTGCATCACTCAACAATTTCATCCTAAGAGGAGTTACTGTTTTAGAACAATAGCCGTCTAAACTTATTGGATCAAGATAAGAGGAATCCCTACGCGAATAAATTAGAACCGAATCGGGAACTTCGTTTTTATTCCATGAATAATAATACCATCCAACATATTCATCAGCAGACATGGAAACGGAATCACCATTTTCCAAATTTTTGATTGCAGGAGGAGCCTCAATCCATTCCTTATATTCAGGAACGAATAAATAGAAGGTAAATGTTTCCGCCTGTAAAAAGGCAACAAGGAAGATTACAAATTGGATTATTTTTTTCAACGTTCTACCAACCTAACACATACTTTTTTTTACAATAGGATCAAAGTCTACACGATATATATTGGCACAAATTTCATTTTTCACCCATCTTATTTTTTAACACCTTAAATTTAATTAATTTATGACAATTTCATCCTTATTCAAAAAATTTGAGCAAATAAACATTTCTTTATCTTTGTATTCGGATTAAAAGCCTCCCATTTTTGTATTTTTTTGCCATGGAGTTCGTGAACAAGTTGCGGGAAAAGCCCGCTGTCAAAAAAATTGAGAAATTCTTCCCCGCGATTGCCTTTTTGGGCGGTTTTGCATGGGATTCCATTACGCTCGGGCAAATGGTCTATGGGTCCGACATTCTTATCCTACTCGCCTATTACACCGGTGCGCTTATTCTGGTAATCTTGCTTTCGGCGCAGCTGGAACACCCCGAAGGCTGGACCACAGAACGCCTGCAGGCGTTGGCGGAGGCTCAGGCAAAACCCAAGCAAAATACGTCATCAGCAACTACACCACCCAAAACTCACGCTCCTGCAGAAACAGCCGTCGAATCTAAATTCAAGAAGGCAGCCGCTCTCCTTGCAGAAAAGGCTCCCGCCAAGGCAATCGAAGCGGCAAACCGAGCGGCACAAGAAGCGAAAGACGCCGCCGCCAAGGCATCCGCCCAGGCAAAGGATGCCGCAGTCAAAGCGAAAGATGCCGCTAGCAAGTTCGCCAAGAACGTCGGCTACGAATCGACCGCCATTCCCGAAAACGCCATTGTCGTGCGCCACCGCTTTTTGGACCGCGAATGGAGCGAAACCTGGAAACAACGTTTCACCTGGGCAGTCCAGTTCTGCTTCGGCGGCCTGTTTAGCGCCCTTGTTGTCTGCTATTTCAAGAGCAGCGGATCCCTCGCCTCGTTCCTACTCGTTATTTTGTTAGCAATCCTTTTGGTCGGGAACGAATTCTTGCAGAAGAAATACGAAAGTTTCGGAGTGAGCCTCGCCTTTTTCTGTCTGCTGGGCACCATGTTCATGAACTTTGCCATTCCGCATTTAGTTCATCGAATCGGATTCATCTGGTTTTTCCTGAGCACGCTACTTTCGTTCGGAATGTGCATGTTTATTTGGAAAATTTCGCACCGCAAAAAGAGCATTCTCGTAGCCCCGGCGCTCATTAGCATTCTCCTGGTGGTCGCCTACATTATGAACTGGGTTCCGCCCGTTCCGCTCGTGCTCAAGCAAAAAATCGCCTGCCAGAATTTTGACAAGGCAACCTACACCTGCGACATCGATGACCCAAATATTTTCCAGAGCATCGGGTTGCAGATTCCGAGCGTACACAAGGTTGATTCTTCCGAGGTTTATTTTCTCGCCTCGATTTACGCACCGGCAAAACTCAAGGCCGAACTGGAATACCTATGGTACTACCAGGATCCTCAAACCGGCAAGTACAAACTGACGGACCGCATTTCTTCGGGACGCATGACGCTAAACGGAGGCCGCGAATCGGGCTTCAGGACGTTCACACGCAAAAAGAACACGCCCCCAGGCAAGTACCGCGTCGAAGTCGCGTACAAGAACGGGGCCGTCATTGGTTCGGGAATCTTCGAAGTCTTTGGCGAACCGCCTGAAGGCGGTTTTGTTCGTGACACCCTCCGCTAATTTCTATATTTAAACTATGAACGATTTAGAAAACGATCCTATCCTTAACGCTAGTTCCATTAACAGCGAAGATTATTGGTTTCTAAAACTGAACAACAAAGATTTGCAAAATGAACAAAATCAAGACAGCAACACTGCAGGGCAAGTGGACGGGCAACAGCCAAACCAATAACCAGTGGTACGTGGAACAGGCGCTTGCGCTCAAGGGCAAGGGAATCGACCTGGTCGTTCTCCCCGAAATGTTCCATACGCCGTATTTCCCGTTTGAGGAAAATGCCGACTTTTTTGACATGGCCATCGAAAAAGATAGCCCCATCGTCAAGCAGTGGCAGGATATTGCAAAAGAAATCAACGCGGTGATCGTTTTCCCGTTCTTCGAGAAGCGCGCCCGAGGCATTTACCATAACAGCGCCTTCGTTTTTGAACGCGACGGAAGTGTTGCCGGTCTTTACCGCAAGAGCCACATTCCCGACGATCCGGCCTTCTACGAGAAGTATTACTTCATTCCGGGCGACACGGGCTTCGAACCGATCAAGACGAGCGCCGGTACGCTGGGCGTGCTGATTTGCTGGGACCAATGGTTCCCCGAAGCGGCCCGCATCATGAGTCTGAAGGGTGCAGACATTCTGATCTACCCCACTGCTATCGGTTGGATGAAGTCCGAACCTGCAGAAATCTACCCGCGCCAGCAGGATAGCTGGGTCACGGTGATGCGCGGACACGCCATTGCGAACCGCACCTTCGTGCTTTCGGCAAACCGTATCGGCACCGAAGGCGAACTCACCTTCTGGGGAACCTCGTTCGTGGCTGCCCCTGATGGCTATTTGATTCACAAGTGCGACACCGATTTCTTGGGTGCAAGCATTGTAGAAATTGACCTGAAGGAAACCGAAGAAAATCGCCGTTGGTGGCCGCATTTCCGTGACCGTCGCGTAGACCTTTATGGGGACATCCTCAAGATTTGGTGTGACAAGTAGAACGGGCTTCGCCCTACAGACGAGAGACGAAAGACGAGAGATACTTTTATGGCAAAAACTTCTGTAAGATACCCCGCCGAATGGGAACCGCAGGCCGCCACATGGCTCGCCTTCCCGCATAATCCCAAGAACTGGTACGGCGAACGCGCCAAGAAAATCCGCGAATTCTACCTGAAGTTAATCCGCACCATTACGGAATACCAGCAGGTAAACGTGATTATCCCCTGCCAAAAGTTCTTTACCGAAGACGAGAAATGCTATCTGAGCGACAGGCCTTTCCCGGCAAAGATTTCGGTCATCAAGAACAACGACATCTGGATTCGCGACTACGGTCCGTTCTTCCTGAAGAAGGGCAACAAGACTGTCATCGCAGAAACCGTGTTTAACGCCTGGGGTGCGAAATTCCCTCCGTTCACCTATGACAACAAGATTCCCGAAGCGATTGCCCAGAAGACGGGCTATCCGCTCGTGACCAGTGTTCCCTACATCTTTGAAGGTGGTGCCATCGAAGTCAACGGTGACGGCCTCGCTATCACAACGCTCGATTGCCTAACGGGCAAGAACCGTAATGCGGCCAAGGACGTAAACAAGGTCGTGAAGGCTCTCTGCAAGGCATTCGGCCTGCGCGACATGCTGGTGCTCCCCCACGGCCTCCACGGCGACCACACCGACGGACACATCGACAACGTGGCACGTTTTGTAGCAAAGGACCGCATCGTGATGTGCGAAGCGACCGACAAGCGTTCCCCGAACAACGTGATTCTGACCGAAGCGAAGTACCTGATTGAAACCTGGCTCAAGAGCCATTACGGCAAGTCCGCAAAGGTCGACACATTGCCGCTCCCGCCGCAGCGCAAGCTCGACGACGGCCAGATTCTCCCGGCAAGCTACATGAACTTCATCTATGCCAATGGAGCGCTCATTTTCCCGAAGTACAAGTCGCCGAACGACGCTGTCGCCAAGCGCTACTTTGAAAGCGTGTACCCCGACCGCAAGGTCATCGGGATCGACTGCCGCACCGTGATTGAGGAAGGCGGCAGCCTGCATTGCATGAGCAAGCACGAAAGTCTTTAAGGGAAACCCTTAAAAACTTTTTATAATGCGGGAGGGCCCCAGCTCGGAGTTGCGAAGGCCGCCCGGTCCCCTCCCTGCACCCTCCCCTTCCCTGGCCAACGCAGCTAGGACCATGACGACGAAGAACATTTGTTCATTTTTGCTGTTTATTCTCGCTACAAAAAATGTGACTTGAAAATCACATTTTTTTAGAATAGTTACATCAAGTTTTCTTCAAGCAATTCCTGCACGTGCTGCGCAAAAGCCTGCAAACTCGGATCGCGGGCCCCCATCAGAAGGATGGTGTCTCCGGGCTGGGCGTACTCTACCATTTTCTCGGCGCATTCGTTGCGGTCTTCGATGTAAATGGCTTCGCAGCCCTTGAGGAGCAAGTCGTCGGCGAGGTCACCGGCGCTGATGTCGCGGGTGACGGTGCCGCCTGCATAGTAGATCTGGCTGAAGAACATCACGTCGTTTTCACGGTCGTCCGCAAAGTCCTTGGGGCGGAGCGTCTTCGCGATAAATTCCACAAGGTCTTTGCGCAAGAATCGCGTGGGGCCAAAGCCGTGAGGCTGGAACCAGGCGATGACGCGGCCCTCGGTAAAGTCCTGGGCGCTTCTAATGCTTGCGGCAATCTTTGCCGGATTATGGGCGAAGTCATCCACCAGAGTCACGCCGTTGAAAGTCCCTAAAATCTGGTGGCGCCGGAACACGCCGGGGAATGTCGCAAGGGCGTCGGCGCAAGTGTGGAGCGTTACCCCTGCGCGGAGTGCGGCAGCCGTTGCAGCCAGGGCGTTTTCCATATTGTGCTTGCCCGGCAGCGGCACCACGAACTTCACGAGTTCTGCCTGGTGACGCACGCGGAACTGAATGGACGTGCCGACTGACTTGAAGTCCGTGCCCTGCACGCCTACATAATTTTCAAAACCAAAATCGAATTCACGGCCAGCGCTGAACTTCTTGGCGAGCGGGTGCGCATCGTTCACAATCAGAATCTTGCCGTTGTCCAAAATGTTGTGGCTAAACTTGAGGAAGATTTCCTGGAGTTCGCTCAATTCCTTGTGGTCCTTGTCCACATTCAAAATCAGGCCGATTTCGGGTTCGTAGCGCACCAGCGTTCCGTCGCTTTCGTCTGCTTCGACCACGAGCCATTCACCCTTACCGGACACGGCGTTACCGATTTTGCCTTCTTTCTGCAAATTCACGAGGCCAGCACCTGTCATTACGGAGGGCTGGAGGCCTGCGTATTGCAAAATATGATAAATCATGGCGGTCACGGTGGATTTTCCGCTGGTGCCCGAAACGGCGATAGTCTTCGCTTCTTTAGAAATCTTCGCCAGCATTTCGCTGCGGTGCATCACCGGGATTCCCAGTTCCTTGGCGCGCTTGAGGTCCGGGTTCGTGTCTTCGATGGCGGTACTCACGACCACCGCATTCAAGCCTTCTACGACACCAGAACCGTCCTGAGCGAAACACTTGACGCCACATTCTTCAAGCTGAGTCATGACGAGGGGCTTTGTGCACTTGCCTGCCAAAAACTCACCGAACTGGCGGTCAGAACCGCTAATTGCAACACCCTTGCCAACAAGATACTGGGCAATGGCACTCATGCCTACGCCCGCAACACCGATAAAAAAGTAAGATTCCATATTCGCAAATCTAGTAAAAGACGCCTATTTTAGCTATCAAGGGAGGGGAATCCCCAGGTTATAGCGCTTCGACTTCTGCTGCAGTAAGCCCAGAAACAGCCACGATTTTTTCCGTAGAATCGCCCATGGCCTTAAGAGCCCGCGCCATTTCACGTTTTCCATCTGCGCGACCTTCTGCACGACCTTCAGCAAGACCTTCTGCACGACCTTCAGCAAGACCTTCTGCACGACCTTTAGCAAGACCTTCGGCATGGCCGTCAGCTTCTCCTTTCGCCTTGCCGTTGAGGTAGGCTTCGGCGATAATCGCTTCTTCCGCATGGCGTTCGTCAAACATGTAGGCCTCCAAGGAATCGATGAGTTCCGGTTTCGCGACGCTGACACGCAAGCGATCAAGCGCACCAGCAAAGAGCGGGTCCTCCGTCTCAGGCACGCCAAGCGGTCCCTTGGAAAGAAGCCTGAGCCAGAACGCCTCGCGGGAATCCACACCTTCGTGCAACTTGATGAACTTGGGCAGGTCAACTACAATATATTTATTTTTGGGGAAAATGGGGAGGGTGGCGCCCGTTTTTACATCATGTTCGCTGAACACCGACCACGAATCCCTATAAATTTCAGGCGATTTCAGAATCGGGAAATTGCAAAGCCAAATAGAAACCGTCTCGGGCAGCTCGTAATACCGAGTCTTTTTTTCGTCTTCGGGCAGCGACTTGAAGTATTCCGACTCGTTGTAGTCGTGCTTGCTGCGGATGGTCAGGTAGGCATTGTACAGCTGCATTCTGTCGCTAAAGAACGGATGCAGGCGGTTTTGCAACTCCACGTTAATGAACCTGTTGTCCTTGGTGGAAATCCAGGCGTCAAGACGGATTGGCTCCGCGCCGGGCATAAACACGTCGACGTTCTTTTCGAACTGGTATTCAAGATCGACGATTTCGCGGGACTTTTCTAGATGGAGCAGGCTATTCAGCACGTCCTTGACGGTTTCCTTGTCATCCATCAGGGCGCGGAATGTCTGCGGGTATGTCGGCAGGAGATATTCCACGCCGGCGGCATTCGTGACAATGTAGGGTTTGCGGTTTTTATTCATGTACAGTATTCCTTTGAAAAAAAGAAAAACATCCAATTTCTTGGATGTCTCTGCACACTTTTCAGAACTGCACCGAGAATATAGAAAGACTCTCATTTTTGGCAAGAGCGAGTTTGTAAAACTTGTGTAAAAAAGAAGAGCGCTTTAGCGCACACGAGGCTCTAGCGACTCTATTTTATAGTTCTTACGGTTCTTGTTAGCAGATTTTTTATTGTTTTTATTGAAATTAGACATAGTTCTCCTAAGCCCCATCTTAGTGGGAGCCAATTTAAATTAAACTTTTTATAAGATTAGACTATTTGTTTAATAGTCCTTCGTGCAACGGACAGATTGATAACCGTACCGATGTAGTCCATCGTCCACCTCATAACCATCTCGATCAACTACAGTCCCCTTTCCCCAAGCACTGTTTCTTTTGCTCAAACTAGGCTGCCATACATGCGCATATTCTCCATACAAATAAAATTTTCCCTGAAATGAATATCCTGCCGGAAGAAGCGAGAATCCGTAGTAATCGTTGTAATCGCCCCCTTCCCATACAGCTCTCGAATTAATTTTATACCCACCTCCAATAAGGCGCCATTCATCTTCCGTCATGATATGCCAACCCTTCGGGCATATTCCCTGAATGTATTGATTAATGTATTCACCATTATCAAAATACGTTGTATCGAGTTTTTCAACGGCAACTGTATCATACTTTTTAGGGATGTTCATGGCCTCACTCCATGAATAGAGACCGCCAAAGCCGTTATCGCAATACCATTCATCATCGTTGTAACAGACCTTTTCTACCACGGAATCACTAAATTCTGTCGCATTTGCCATAATTTGCTTTCCGTAATTCAGGTTTTCGGCAAAGAATGTACGCGTTTTGGCAAGTCCATTGTCAATTGTAATTGTAACGATCTTATATTCTTGACCATCTCGTTCATCTACAAACGTTTCATAATCAATTTTCGAGGCGAACTGTTTTTCCATATTGGGGTGTGGGACATAGGGCTTTATAGTGTCTTGACCAGCAATGGAGTCCATCAACCACATGTGAGCCCTGCACGTATAATAAACAAACGCACCATCTTCATCATAAAACGAGGCCGTATCGCCATTACAGCAACGTTCTAACACAACAATGCTACCATCATCATTGCGTTTATTTGGCACGCAAACCTCTGATGATGAAGAATTTTCTCCACCTTCAGAACTACTGGAGCCGTTCGTTTTACCGTTAGAACTAGAACTCTTCTGCGAATCATCTCCTGACTTCACAGAGCTAGAAGACTTCGAACTATCACCCGAGGATGTTCCTTTGTCCGTAACGGAACTCGAGGAGAGATTTTCATCATCAACGCTACTGCTCGAAACTTCAGCAATCGGGTCAGGGTCGGCACTGCTGGAACCGCTGTCGCATGCAGTAAACACAGCAAAGACAAGAGCCATGGCAAGAAGTATGGATTCCCTACGCTTCGCTTCGAGAATGACAGGCCAAGAATGACGCAATGTAAAAATCTTCACAGAAGACCTCCAGTTGTAAAATCCCACCAAAACCTCCTAACCCAATCTAAAAATAGTAAAATGGCTCAAAAAACTGGAAAATTTAGGGAATTGTACCATTTTTGTCTTTTTACAATCAATTTCGACAACCAGATGACTCTCAAATTATATATTCATACCATGAACTTCTCGGATTCAAGATTCACGACGATTGCGCACCGCAACTTGTGGGGGCAGTGGACTTTCGTGTTCGAGAAATCCAAGTTGTGTAGCCTGCGCTATACGGGAGAAGGCGTTCCGAGTTCCGTTCAGGCCTGCGCCTATGCCGAGCCGGATGTGGTTCAGATATTATCTTCGACGGTAGCCCGCGCCTACCGCAAGGCCGTGCAACAGCTTAATTTGTATTTAGCGAGTAAACTCCGCGAATTTTCGCTCCCGCTCAAAGTGTACGGCACCGATTTTCAGAAGAAGGTCTGGGAGGCCATCACCGAGATTCCTTACGGAGAAACACGCACCTACCAGCAGGTGGCCGAAGCGGTTGGAGAGCCCCGCGCCACGCGTGCCGTGGGCGCCGCCCTCCGCGCGAACCCTTTACAGATTATCCTCCCCTGCCATCGCGTGGTGGGCAAGGGCGGAAGCCTAGTCGGCTACGCCCTGGGGCTCGACCTCAAGCGGCGTCTCCTCGTTATCGAAGGCGCAATCCCGCAGGAACTGCTGCTGGAATAATAAGTACTGGATCCTCCCCATTCGGGGACCATGCGCACTAAGGTTACAAAAGCATATAAGGCGAACGCCGCGACAGAATGTTTACATTCTGGCATGGTTGAGCCGAAATTGCGGACGCCAAAGGCGTCCACTAACCAAGTGCTGTCCGGTATCGACCTACGGTCTCCAGGATGACTTAAATCGTTCGTCTACTTATCACTATTATCAAAGGCCTGGGCATCCTCGGGTTCTTCCACAATCCAGTCGCGGATGTGGTCGGCAAGAGCCTTCTGGCCGTCCTTTTCGATCGCATCGGCAAGTTCGGTCAGTTCTTCGGCGTCGAGCATCGTCAAATCCTTTTCGTAGCGGTCCACGTAGCCCGAAAGCTGTTCGTAACGTTTCATCCCGGCAAGCAGCTGCATAAATTCCAAATCAGCGGTATTGCCGTTACGGAACTGTTCATGTTCCTTGAGTACACGGTCAGCATCCGCTTCGGGCAAGAAGGCCGCCAAGCGACCAAGGTTAATCACCTTCGGGAAAGTCTCGTACAGAGTGCGCGCGATCTTGATGCAGTCGGACTTGCGGCCTTCCTTGTCAGCAATGGCGGCCTGCAAATCGAGGTACGCTTCTTCGTCTTCGGAACCAGGGTTACGGACATCGCCGAGCCACTGCTTAGCCAGTTCCAGATTGCCTGCCATGAACTGCGCATTGGCAATGTCGATAAGTGTCGCGTTGCTCTTGTCCGGATCCTTCAACAGAGCCGCCTTCGCAAAATTCGCCGCATCCTTGATGGAGTCCGCCATGTCGCAAATCGCATCCAGGATATCCTCGCGGTTCCCCTGGTCGACTTCCGTTACTTTGTCTATAAGTTCAACCAGCAAGGTCTGGGCTCGTTCCTTGGGCAAGAATTCCTCGACACTCAAGAACACGACCGAACGGCCCTCGCCACCCACATGGCGCATCGCCAAGTCATGGACCAAGTCCGCTACAAAGTCCTTGTCGCTGTACTGCGAAGCAAGTTCCACAAAGAACGTTCCCGCATCGTAAAAGAGGTTGTCCCAGTATTCCTTTTCTTCGTCGCTGTCCGCCTTGAACGAAATAAAGTCCGCACGGAGCGTCCACGCCAAAAGTTCCAGCTGGTCTTTGGGATCCTTGAAGTTTTCAATATCGTCAATACCGTTTGCAATCGCCTCGTACAATTCTTCGGGGCGGTTCAACAAACGACTCTGTCCGCTCACGATCTGCGTAAGCGTATCACGGAGTTTATCTTCCTTGCTGCGCATGGCCTGTGCCATCGCAGGAGACTTCCAAACTTTTTTCTTCTTTGCCATGGGTAAAAAGATAGAATTTTTCAGAGGCACATAAAAAAGACCCGGTGCCTCCCCGAGAGAGAAGGACGGCACCGAGTCAAAACACCCAAGTCCGATACCTTGCGACAACAAACCAACGTCGCGGGTAAAAACAAACCTGTATTTCGAACATATATTCTTGTCTATCAAAAAACAAGTTTCTATATTGTAAAATAAGACTAACAGTTAAAAAAATGCTCAAATAAGGATAAAAACGGCTTATGACTTGTTCCAACTTGAAATATTCCAACTTGGAAGAATACTCCGACCTTCTGGCAAAAAACGCCCAGAAGGCTAGCAAGACGCTCCGTACCCTCCCGGGCGAAAAGCGTAGCGCCGTGCTGAACCGTGTCGCCCAGATTCTGCGCGACCGTAAGCCGGAAATCCTTGCAGCAAACAAGCTAGACCTCGAAGCCGCCGCCGGAAAGCTCGACGACTCGAAAATGGACCGCTTGACCTTGAACGACGCCCGCATCGAGGCCATGGCCAAAGGCGCCGAAGAAATCGCCTCTTTTGCCGATCCGCTGAACAAGGTGCTCGAGAGCCGCGAACTCAAGAACGGCATCAAGATTAGCCGTATCGCCGTGCCTATCGGTTCCGTGTTCTTTATTTTTGAAAGCCGCCCGAACGTAACGATTGACGGAGCTTGCCTCTGCTTCAAGGCGGGCAACGCCGTGATTTTGCGTGGCGGTAAAGAATCGCTGAATTCCGCCAAGTGCCTCGCCGGCATTTTCCACGAAGCCCTCGCCGAAGAAGGCATCGACCAAGACGCCGTGCAGCTCGTGACCGAAACGAGCCACGACCTGGTGGGCATGCTCCTGCAGCGTAACGACTGCCTCGACCTCGTGATTCCCCGCGGAGGCGAACGCCTGATCCGCGCCGTGGTCGAACAGAGCAAGATTCCCGTGATTAAGCACTTCAACGGCATCTGCCATGTGTACGTGGACAAGTCCGCCGACATGGACAAGGCGGTGAACATCTTGATTAACGCCAAGACGCAGCGCACCGGCGTGTGCAACGCCATGGAATGCGTGATTATCGACCGCCACATTGACGCGGCAACCGTCAAGAAACTCATTGATTGCCTCGCCGACCGTGGCGTAGAACTCTTTGGCGATCACGACGCCCAGAGACACGACAGCCGCATCAAGGACATTGGCGACGACTCCAATTACCACCACGAATACCACGCCCTCAAGGCAAGCGTCAAGTTCGTGGACAACGTCGCCGAAGCCTGCGACCATATCGAAAAGAACAGCAGCCGCCATACCGAAGCAGTCGTTGCCGAAGACACCTCCGTCCAGGACTACTTTGTTGCGAACGTGGATAGCAGCAGCGTGATGGTGAACGCGAGTACGCGCTTTGCCGATGGTGGCGAATACGGCCTCGGCGCCGAAGTGGGCATCTCGACCGACAAGCTGCACGCTCGTGGCCCTATGGGCGTGGAAAGCCTCTGCAGCTACAAGTGGATTCTCCGCGGCAACGGTCAGGTGAGAGCATAACAGGATTTAACGATGAGTGTTGAAGATTTATCTCAAAAGTTGCAGGAATTAGCGAAGGCCCCCAAGTACAGGGGCGCCATTTTCCAGATTGAAGCAGACGAAAAGGGACTCGCCCTCGTCGACGTCAAGGAAGCGAGCCTGAAAGTCTACTTGATGATCGACCCGGAATGCGACAAGATTCTGGAAACGAGATTCTTCACCTACGGTGGTCCCATCTTTACCGCTCTTGCCGATACATTCTGCAAGAAAATCCAGATGGTAACCGTAGACGAAGCTTGCGCCATTACCGCCGAAAGCATCGAACTTGAACTCCGCGACACCCCCGATGTGCGGGCCATCCCCGAGAATGCTCCGGAAATCAAGCAGATGAACACGCTCATCGCGAAAATTCTCTCGGAGTACCCCGAAAAGAAGGCGACCGCCATCCTCGTTCGCGAAAAGATGGAACGCATCAAGTACCGCACGCAGACCGCCGAAGGCCGCGCCGAAGCCGATGCCGAATGGAACGCCCTGACCAAGGTGCAGAAGATCGAAAAGGTGGAAGCCTGGCTGCACCAGTCCGTCCGAGGCATGCTCCAGGGCGACGGTGGCGACCTCGAAGTGCTCGACCTCACCGACGACAACCGACTGAAAATCCGCTACCAGGGCGCCTGCGCCGGATGCGGCTCCGCCATGGGCGGCACGCTGTTCTACATTGAGGACGAACTCAAGAACAACGTCTACTACAACCTGATCGTGGAACCCGAAGACCCGCTCGACCAGTATAAAGCGAACGAAATGTCCGATGCCGACCGCAACCTGGCCGGCCTCGACGACAACAATCCGCCACCGAGCCTGTTCTAGTTTTCGCCGAGAGCTTTGTCAAAAAAAGCATTGTCACAAACAGCATCGTCGCAAATGGCGGCGAGCATCCGTTCGTGCGTACAGACTTCCGGCGAAACTCCGTGAATGGAACCTGTAGAATAAAAAGACGTACAGGCACATTCATGCGCATGGCACCGGAAACGCAGGGCGCAACCTACACAATCTTCCTTGTCGCGGTTGAAGAAATCCAGAATATCCCGTGCGACCGCGCCGTTCCAAATCTGAGCAGGATCGTCAAAGACATTCCCCATGACGTAGGGGGCGTCTTTCTTGCTGCTGATAAAACGCGTGCAAGGAAAAAGGTTTCCGTTCGCGGCGCAAGCGACAATGCCTTCGGCCACATGGCAGCTCGTAAGACAGTGACGCGCTCCCGTCAATCGAAATTTTAGCTTGTCCTGAACAGTTCCCAAGTAAAAAGGAACCTTATTCTTTTTAAGTTCAACCCAAAATCCAGCCAACTTTGTGTACTCACGGGCAAGAACATCGAATTCCTCCCCCGTCCACTTGCCGTCGAAATCGACCGCCGTCGTCATGTTCCTGAACCCCTGCGTCTGAATCCAGCGAACAGCCTCCGAAAGCGAGTCCATGTTTTCACGGGTCACAACCGAAAGAACGACCGTATCGAGTTTACGGAGTGCTGGAATATGCGGTTCTATCAGCTTAAAGGAACCCGCCCCGTCGACCTGTTTGCGACAAATATCGTGATGAGCCTCGTGGCCATCGAGCGAAAGATAGATGCGGAAATTTTCCCGTTCCAAGAATTCGACAACGGAATCATCGAGCAAAGTTCCGTTCGTATTCACCGCAAAGCGCAAGCGGAATTCGCTCTCGCCAAGCTGTTCACGCACAAGATTCTTGGCAAAATCCACGCCCTTGCGGATGGCGCCCATACAAAGTAACGGTTCGCCGCCAAAGAAAGTGATATTCAGAAACCTCTGGCCAAGCTTCAGGGTTCGTTCAAAAGCAAGCCGAATTGCCGCCTCCATAACGTCATCCGTCATCACCAGGCTGCGCGCCTCGTGGCTTACCTTGTAATAGCAGTAGGTGCAACGCAGGTTGCACCGTTCCGTTAAAGAGAGGACGAGATTCATTTTTCGACAGGCTGATTCTCAATAACGCCCGCCAGAGGAGGCGCAATTTCAACCGGATCGCCGGCCAATGGCTCAGGCTCAGATGAACTGGATTGCGGAACCACGTCGCTGAACGAAGAGGACAAGCCCGCAGTCGCAGCACTTGACTCGATACGCCCCTGCGAGGAACTCGAGAGCGTTTTTACGGGAGGAAGATCCGGCGGAAGAATTCCCGCCAAAGGAGGATATTCAACCGAGGAACTCATGGGTGGCTCAAGCCTAGCCGAAGAAGTGGATGATTCCAGCGGCGGAACGATTTCGCCAGCGGTCACCTCCAGCGAATCAATCTCGAACGAAGACGAACTTTTCGGGAACTCGTCAAAAGCCGAAGACACTCCACTTACCGGGGTTATACTACTAGAAGAATGAGTTTCTTGGTCCGAAGAGGACAAAGTTGCGTCCTCCGAAGAGGACGAATTATCGTCGGGAGGCGTGACGCTTCCACTTGTCGATACAGGGTCACAGGCAGTCAGCGAAACGAGCGCCGAAACACCCAATGCCGCAGCCAAGCGCTTCTGGGTAGAAGCTGACCATTCCCGGTTCTTTTCGACCTTACTCTTGCGAATATCCATCATCGTCCTCCTTTCTTTTGCATCAATATAAATTATTCAACCTCTTAAAGAGCTGTCCATGTCGAACAAGGCGAAAAAGTGTGACAAGAACTTATAAAAAATGACTCCTAAATCAAAAAAAACTTGACAGAGCCAAAAATATAGTATATATTTGTGCAGTGAACAGATGTTTATAATCAAAATAGTGCAAAAGGTCTTGTCATGATTGAGCAGATTCGTGGAATTTTGGTTGAAAAGACCCCTACTTTCGTGGTCGTCGACGTCAACGGCGTAGGTTACGGCGTGAATATTTCCGCCTACACCGCGGGCAAACTACCCGAAGAGGGGGCCGAAGTCACGCTGTACACGAACCTCGTCGTGCGCGAAGACTCCATGACGCTCTTCGGTTTTGCCGAAAAGACTGAAAAAAACACATTCCTGATGCTCCTAGACGTGAACGGGGTCGGCCCCAAGCTCGCCCAGCGGATATTGAGCGGAAGCACCCCGGCAGACCTTTTGAACATGATCGCCAGCGACAACAAGAGCGCCTTGGGTAAAATCAAGGGACTCGGCAAGAAAACTTGCGAGCAGATGGTCCTGTCGCTCAAGGACAAGGCAGGGGCCATGCTATCCGCCCTGGGCGGTGTGGAAGGCTCGGGAATCGCCAGTATGGGCGCACTCACGGGACCGAAGATGGAAGCGGTTCTCGCATTGCATACTCTCGGCGTGAAGGACCCCGCGGCAGAAAAGGCAGTCATGAAAGCAGCCGAAATTTTGGGTGATTCCGCCGATGCGGCAGCCCTTATCCCTGAGGCTTTGAAGTATCTTTAAAAACGTCATTGCGAGCGTAGCGAAGCAATCCACAGAGGATGAGAATGGACGACCAGCGGATTATTTCTCCAGAACGCAGGACAGGCGACGAAAGCGATGTTGAACGCACTCTCCGACCGCCTAGCCTTGACGAGTTTACCGGACAGAAGAATATTAAGGAGAGCCTTTCGATTGCAATCGAAGCCGCCAAGCACCGTGGCGACGCGTTGGACCATTGCCTGTTCTGCGGTCCTCCGGGGCTCGGCAAGACAACCCTTGCCGGGATTATCGCGAAAGAAATGGGCGTGAACATCCATATCACGAGCGGCCCTGTCCTTGAAAAGGCGAGCGACCTTGCAGGACTTTTGACGAGTTTACAGGAAAACGACATCCTGTTTATCGACGAAATCCACCGTCTAAACCGCGTGGTCGAGGAATACCTCTACCCCGCCATGGAAGACTTCAGGCTCGACATCATGCTCGATTCAGGACCTGCAGCTAGGAGCGTGAACCTGCCGCTCAAGCATTTTACGCTGGTGGGCGCAACAACAAGAAGCGGACTTTTGACTAGCCCGCTACGAGACCGATTCGGGCTTCATTATCGACTGGAGCTTTACGACGACGACGACATCAAGAGCATCCTGATGCGCAGCGCGAAAATTCTGAATGTCGGACTCGAAGAAGACGCGGCAAGACTCTTGAGCGGACGCTGCCGGGGAACGCCCCGTATCGCAAACCGTGTCCTCCGACGCTGTAGGGATGTCGCCCAGGTACGTGGCACAGGAGTCATTGACCTGATGTCGGCAAGCAAGACGCTTGAAATGCTTGGAATCGACGGAGAAGGCCTCGACTACATGGACCGCAAGATTCTATCGATGATCATCGACAAGTTCGGCGGTGGCCCCGTGGGGCTGGGCACCATCGGGGCCGCGCTCGGCGAGGAGCCGGACACCCTCGAAGAAGTCTACGAACCTTACCTCATCCGCAAGGGGCTCCTCGCGCGAACGCCGCGTGGCCGTACCGCCACGCGCACCGCCTACGAGATGCTCCACAAGAGCATTCCAAAAGCACTCGCCGAATCCGGAATGCAGGAATCGCTCGACTTGTAACTAGAATCGAGCGGTCTATTGTGAGCCACAAAGCTCCTAGCGTTAAGCTGGAGCGGTGGCGAGAGCGAGACGATATCACAATTCAAAGTATGCAATAGAGTCGAGCGGTCTATTGTGAGCCACAAAGCTCCAAGCGTTAAGCTGGAGCGGTGGCGAGAGCGAGACGATATCATAATTCAAAGTATGCAATAGAGTCGAGCGGTCTGTAAAGGGCGTTGCGGGATGTGCCCGCAGAAGGGGTAGCAAGCAATGAAATGCTTGCGAGGGGAAGGCTTTCCCCTTTCCAAAAAAAAATCAAACGATACACTTATAACATTATGACATTTGCAGATATTGCAGTGTCATTTTTTTCTTTATAAATTCTTTATCGGTGAATGTGGATGTGTTAATTGGAGGCATAATGCATCTTAAAACGACTCTTTCCGTACTCGCAATCGCGGCGGTAGCAACTATGGCAAAAGACTTTAGCGGCGCAGAACTCTATACACTTGATGAATTCGGGTATGGCAAATACGAAGCCCGCATGAAGATGGCAGCAGCCTCCGGTACCGTCAGTTCCATGTTCCTCTACCAGAATGGTTCTGAAATTAGCGACGGAAGAGCCTGGGTTGAAGTCGATATCGAAGTTCTCGGCAAGAGCCCGAACAGCTTCCAGTCCAACATTATTACCGGTAAGGCTGGCGCTCAGGTCACTAGCGAAAAGCATCATTCTGTGAGCCCTGCTGCAGACCAGTCTTTCCACACCTACGGAATTGAATGGACGCCTGATTACGTGCGTTGGACTGTTGACGGCGTCGAAGTACGCAAGACAACCAAGGGTCAGAACGATACCAAGAACCAGATTGACGCACTCAAGAACGGCAAAAACGGCGTTCAGCAGGGCCTGCGCTTTAACCTTTGGTCCTCGGAATCCCAAGCATGGGTTGGAGCTTTTGACGAATCCAAACTTCCGCTTTTCCAGTTCATCAACTGGGTCAAGGCATACAAGTATACACCGGGCCAAGGTCCTAACGGCAGCGACTTTACTCTTGACTGGGCTGACAATTTCGATAATTTTAACGGTTCCCGTTGGGGCAAGGGTGACTGGACCTTTGACGGCAACCGCGTCGACCTCACTGACAAAAATATCTACTCCAAGGACGGCATGCTGATTTTGGCTCTCACTCGCAAGGGTCAGGAAAACTTCAATGGTCAGGTTCCGCAAGACGCCGAAGGTGATGCCGAATTTAACGGCAGCACACAGCAGCAGTCATCCAGCAGTGTTGCTTCTTCCAGCAGCGAGCAGTACAATCCGCCTAGCTCCAGCAGCCAGGAAAACAACCCATTCGTGTCTTCCAGTTCTTCTGCCAACCCGACCGGAATCCTCCCGACTCGCGTAAAGCTCCAGAACAAGGACATTCGCGGCACGGTCAATGCCAAGGGCGCTCGCGTGAACCCGAACAACAAGGCCAACTACCAGGTTGACTTCAACTTCTAGAAATTCATCCAACCCCAAACAACCCCGGCCCGCATAGGAACCTCCCCTGTGCGGGTCTTTTTTATGTCATCCCCGCGCAGGCGGGGATCTCCCTTCTAGCAACATTTATTACATTACGTTTTATGAAACAGCGGATTATCAAGGCTTTGCTCGATATGAACCTCGCCGAGGGCGACCGACTCCCGTCGGTGCGATCCATGATCAAGAGCTTCGGAGCATCATCGGGCACGGTGCAGGCGGCGCTCGCCGAGTTGGAATCCGTTGGAAAAATTTGCAAGATCCAGGGAAAGGGCTGCTTTTGGGGCACGTCTCCCCTACGGAGCAAGGTTCCCTACATTCACGAGACGGTCTCCGAAAAACTCGCCAAGGCCTTCGAACGCGACTTTGCGCAAGGCTACCTGAAGCCTTCGCAGCCGCTTCCGCTATCCAAGGAACTTTCGGCCCGCTACAACGTGTCACAAGGCACGCTCCGCAAGTTCCTTGAAGAAAAGGTGGCCTTGGGCATCCTGAAAAAAGAAGGTCGCCAGTATGTCTTTTACCGCAAACAGCAGCAGAAAGATGACGCGCCCCTCAGCGAGCTCATCTTCGTGACCCGATGCAACAGCTGGGGCGGATTCAGCGCCGAAAGCGAACGCGAACTGGACTTCTTGCGACTGATTTACAAGACCGCAGGTAAGAACCATTACAAGCTGACCCTGTTCGGCATTGACGATGCCTCGGGCAAGCTCATCGACCGAAGCGGCAAGCCCTGCAAACTCTCGGAACACCCGAACGCCGTGGGTGCCGTACTTTCGACGCTCTTGGTGCAAAACTTCAGGCCGCTCCTGACATTTTTCGCCGACGCCAAATTCCCCGTGGCCGTATGGTGGGAACACCCCATCGACGCCGTACCCCGCAGCTTCTTGCGCAAGGACAACTGGATATTCTTCAACTCCACCTTCGGCAAGACCCCCGGCAAAGAAATCGGCCGCTACCTGCTCGGCCTCGGCGTGACCGAAGTCGGATATTTCTCGCCGTACCACAACAGTTCCTGGTCCAAGGACCGTCTCACCGGTCTCGAAGAATCGGGGCTCGTGGTACACCCCTACGTGGACGCGGAATTCGCAAGCCCCTGGGATTACAAACAAATCGCCCGCAAGAAAGTCGAAAAGCTCTCCGTGGAAATCATGGCGCGAACCCTCGAAAAGGACAAGCTCAAGGCGCTCGCCGAACGCGCCCTCGAATTCCAGGCGAAAAATGGCAACAACATGCCCTGGATTTGCGTGAACGACGAAGTCGCGGGAATCTTCATGGAAATGGCCGAAGAGAACAATATGGAAATCCCGCAGCCAAACATCGGGCCCACCTATATCGCCTTCGACAACTCCATGGAAAGCTATCTGCTGCGCATCCCCTCTTACGACTTCAACACCGATGCGCTCGTAGAGCAAATCTTCTACTACATCAGCAGCCCCTCGGCATTCGACGGCATCAAAAAAATTCACCACATCCTCGGGAACGTGGTGGAAAAATAATCATTTATCCGCAAATCAGTTTCTTAAGCAGCGAACGGAATACATGTTCGTTGCGGGGTCTATGTCACGGGCGAAATCTCCGGGTGGCATCAGGTGCCAACCATAGGCATCGCCATCTTCTTCGGTAGAACTCCAGAAGTGCGCCGACTCGCCCATACCAACAAATTCATCGGTCGCACGCCCTGCAGGAACGACATCAAAGCCGTAACGGTCAGAACCGTCCCACTTGTCGCGCGATTTTAGGCTCATCCATGCAGCCTCCTTGCCGTCGCTATTTTCGATAAAGTTCTTGAAGCGGATCCATTCGTCGTTTTCGGGCAAATGCCAACCAACCGGGCATGCCTTGCGGGCTGCCTCGAATGTATAGAGTCGACCATACTTCTTGCAATTTTCGGCTTTGCCGTCGTAACACTCCGATTCCTTCGTCTTGTAATCCAGATTTTCGGCCATCCAGGTCTTGGAACCAATGACTACTGTGCGATACTCGTGACCGTCACGAACATCAACAAACACCCCCGTCTGCGGAAGAGCAAAGGCAAGCGCAACGAATAAGAAAAGAACAGAAAAAGCAATTTTCATACCCCGAAAATACATAAAAAGGAACCGTCCCGACCTTCCAAAAGCGCATTTTTCGCTCAATTTCGCCAATACAGAATCTGAAAAAGCATTTTGTAAACTTTTTTCACCAAGAATGAGATAACTAGCTATATTTTAGCCGAATTACTAACCAATCCGCTTAAAGGAGTAAAAATGAAATCCATGAAACTTTCCGCAATCGTGCTCGGCCTCGCCGCCGCTGGCGCCTTTGCCCAGGCCGCTCCTGCAAATGCAGCCGCCCCGGCCGCAGCACCCGCTGCTCAACCCGCTGCCGAAGCCCCCAAGGCTGACGCCGCCCAGCCTGCAGCACAGAACGCAGCACCGGCCGCCGACCAGCAGGCCGTAGCCGCCGAAGAAGCCAAGAAGGCTGAAGAAGCGAAGGCTGCCGAAGAGGCTAAGAAGGCTGAAGAAGCCAAGGCTGCCGAAGAGGCTAAGAAGGCCGAAGAAGCCAAGAAGGCCGAAGAGGCTAAGAAGGCTGAAGAAGCCAAGAAGGCCGAAGAGGCTAAGAAGGCTGAAGAAGCCAAGAAGGCCGAAGAAGCGAAGAAAGCTGAAGAGGCCAAGAAGGCCGAAGAAGCCAAGGCTGAAGAAAATAAGTCTGAAGCTAGCGAAGGTTCTTTCGTTGATCGCCTGAACATCACCAAGGCCGACGAAGCCCCCGAAGCCAAGAAGGCTATGGAATTCAAGATTTCCGGTGCCGCCGAATTCGACGCCTATGGCTACTGGAAAAATGACGACAAGAAGGAACTGACCCACGACTACTGGTCTACTCTCGACGTTGACTTCGAAGTCAAGTTCAATGAAAAGTGGTCTGCCTTCGTAGAACTCGAAGCTGACGGCGACAATACCAGTCCGGGAGCCGTCTACAACGGTGCCTACGTCCAGTACACCGAAGGTGAAAACTTCACACTCAAGTTCGGTGACCTGACCCACGCAGAAGGCGCCTTCAACTACTACGACTACGATGACCCCGCAGACAATGCCGCCGGTATGAAGGAACACGACATTCGCGGTCTTGAACTCGACCTCTATGGTCTGCAGCTCGGCTTGGGCTTTGGTCGTGGCAACAACGACTTCTACACCGTCTGCAACAACACCGTTGACGAAGATGGCAATCCGGTTCCCAACTGCTACGCCAGCACGGGCAAGAGCTACGATGCTCATGTCGCGTACCAGTTTGACTATGCCGGCCAGTCCCTGCGTCCGTTCGCACACTACAAGAGCTGGCAGGAAGCCAAAGCTAACGAACTGCATGCCGGTTTGGAAGCAGCCCTTGAATTTGGCCCATTCGCCATCCACGCCGTTTACGGTTTGCATGCCGACCGCCTGACCGAAGACGATCCGAAGGCCACTCACGCCTTCTTGGCAGAACCATCCTTCAAGGTTGCTAACGTGAACATCAAGGGCGGTTTCTTCTACGCCTTGCTCGATGACAAGAATCCGACCGTTCACGATAACGAACTTCCCGAATACATGTTCGCCTACGGTGAAGGCGACATCAAGCTGACCGACGCCGTCACCATCGGCCTCCTCGGCGAATTGCATACAAACTCTCTTGACGACGACACCGACCTCGGTACCCTCAACTTCGGTACCCGCATCTACTTCTCTCCGGTCGACGGTCTCGATGTCACGGGCTTTGCCATGGCCATCCTCCCCATGGGTAACGACTGGGAAAAAGACGGTCACGCAGCCTGGGTTTCCACTACAGACTACGGCGAAGATCTGAACCTCAAGTTCGGTGTTGAAACTGTATTCAGCTTCTAATCGAAACGATACAAGCTTAAGACCAAATCCTCCGGCCCGGCCGGGGGATTTTTTGCACCTTTGTGCAGTAGTGTCATTTTTTTGACGAGATTTTTTACTACATTGTGTCCGTACGTTGAAATTTAAGCAAAAATGTCATTGCGAGGAGCCTTAGGCGACAAAGCAATCCATAGAGTTTAGTTAGAGTAAAAAATGAGCGAAGAAATTAAAGATTCGACCCTTGGACTTTCGAACGTCAACCACCTTGAAAAACTCTACGACGGGTGGTTCCTGGACTACGCCAGCTATGTGATTTTGGACCGCGCCGTTCCGTACTACGAGGACGGACTTAAGCCGGTGCAGCGCCGCATTCTGCATTCCCTTTTCGAAAACCACGACGGCCGCTACCAGAAGGTGGCCACCATCGTCGGTCGAACCATGGCCTACCACCCGCACGGTGACGCCTCCATTGGCGATGCCCTCGTGGGCCTCGGTCAAAAGAACCTGCTGATTGACACCCAGGGTAACTGGGGCAACCCCTTCACCGGTGACCGCGCCGCAGCACCGCGTTATATTGAAGGCCGCCTCACGCCGTTCGCAATCGACGTCGTATTCAACCCCGAAACCACCGAATGGATCCCGAGCTACGACGGTCGCAGCCAGGAACCGGTGACACTCCCGGTCAAGTTCCCACTGCTCTTGGCACAAGGTGTGGACGGCATTGCCGTGGGTCTTTCGACCTCGATCCTCCCCCACAACTTCCGCGAACTCTGCGAAGCAAGCATCGCGATTCTGAAGGGCAAGAAGTTTACGCTGTACCCGGATTTCTTCACGGGCGGCATCATCGATGTGAGCGACTACAACGACGGCCAGCGCGGTGGCAAGGTCCGCGTGCGCGCGAAGATTGAAAAGGTCGACAACAAGACGCTCGCCATCCGCGAAATTCCCTACGGCACCACCACCGTAAGCCTCATAGAAAGCATCGTGAAGGCTAACGACAAGGGTAAAATCAAGATCAAGCACGTCGACGACAACACGAGTAAAGAAGTCGAAATTCTCGTGCACTTGCAACCGGGCACCGACCCGCAGGTCGCCATCGACGCCCTCTACACCTTTACCGACTGCGAAAAATCCATTTCGCCCTGCACCTGCGTGATCGTCGACAAGCACCCGAAATTCCTCGGCGTCTCCGATATTCTCCGCATGAACACGGAGCACACGGTCAAGCTCCTGGAATGGGAACTCGCCAACGAACTCAAGCACCTCGAAGACAAGTGGCACATGACCACCCTCGAAAAAATCTTTATCGAGAAGGAAGTTTACGAGGTCATCAAGAAGGCGAAGGACCGCGAGCAGATTATCAACTTCGTGCGCGAAGGCCTTATGCCCTACGTCAAGCGTCTGCACCGCAAGGAAATCACGGACGAAGAAATCGGCAAGCTCATCGAAATTCCGATCCGCCGCATCAGCCATTACGACCGTGAAAAGGCCGACCAGCTTCTGCGCGAACTCGAAGAAAGCATCGCGACCTGCAAGTACAACCAGGAACACATCACCGACTACACCATCGACCACTTCAAGAACATCCTCAAGAAGTACGGCGAAGGCAAGGAACGCCGCACTCAGATTGCGGAATTCGGCAAGGTCGAAGCCGTGCATGTGGCTCTCGCCAACCAGAAGCTCTACGTGAACCGCAAGGAAGGCTTTGTCGGCACCGGCATGAAGAAGGAAGAATACCTCTTCGACGTGTCCGAATACGACGACCTCATCGTGTTCAAGGCCGATGGCAGCTTCAAGGTCGTGAAGGTCAGCGACAAGGACTTCGTGGGCAAGAACATCTTGCTCGTGGAAAAGTTCAAGAAGGACGACGACCGCCACATTTACAACGTGATCCACCAGGACGGCAAGGACGGAGCCTACTACATCAAGCGATTCAACGTGGGTGGCGTCACCCGCGACAAGGATTACTTTATGGGTAAGGGCACGCCCGGCAGCAAGATTCTGTACATGTCGAGCAACCTGAACGGTGAAGCCGAAGTCGTGGAAGTCACGCTCAAGCCGCGTCCGCGCACCAAGCTCAACTTCGAGGTGGATTTCAGCTCCATCGATGTGAAGGGCCGTGGCGCCATGGGGAACATCGTTACCAAGTACCCGGTCAAGAGTATCAAGCGCGTCCGTAAGGGCGTAAGCACCCTGGGAGCCCGCGTTCTCTACTTTGACGCCCTCGCCGGCATCATCAGCACCCAGAAGAAGGGCGACCGCATCGGCGAATTCGGCGAAAAGGACAAGATCCTCATCGTCAAGGAAAACGGTACGGCCCGCGTGCACGACATGGCCGACCCGATTCTCGTGGGTACAGGCATTAAGTACATCCACAAGTTTGACCCGGAACAGGTCTTTACGGTACTCTACTTCGAAGGTGGCAACTTCAACTACATGGTGAAACGCTTCAACTTGGAAGGCTGCCCCATGACCACGGAATTCAGCCTCGTGTCCGACCACAAGGATACGCAGATGATCGAATTCTTCGCGACAGACGACGCCCGAGAACTCATGGAATACCAGGTCGGCCGCGAAGTCCAGAAGGAAGAACTCGACCTGACCGAAGTCGCCGAAATCAAGGGCTACAAGGCGCTCGGTAGCAAGTTCACCGCCAAGAAGGTGAAGCGCGCTACCCGCATTACCCCGCCCGACAGTTTCGATGACGGTAGCAACGACGACGAAGGTTCCGACGAATCTGACCCGCAGTTGTTCGACTAACGGATTAGAAGAATTTATACGAAACAAAAATTGAACGGAAGGTCCAAATGGAATTAGGCAAATACAACCGCGCCCGCGTCGAAGAAATCATGCCGCAGGGCTACTACCTGGAACTTGAAACAGGCGGGCGCGTGCTGCTCCCCGGCAAAAGGGAAGAATTCACGCTCGAAGAGGGTGAAGTTCTCGACGTATTCGTCTACATGGATTCCGAAGACCGCCCCATTGCGACCCTCGACAAGCCCTACGCCACCGTCGGTGAATTCGCAGTCCTCGAGGTCAAGGATGTGAACCGCTACGGCGCCTTCTTGGACTGGGGGCTCAACAAGGATCTGTTCCTGCCGTTCAAGCAGCAACTCGGCGAACTCCGTCGCGGAGACCGCTGCGTCGTCTACATCCTCGAAGACGACAAGAGCAACCGCATTGTCGCAACCGAAAAGATTAAGAGTTTCCTCGATACGGACACCTCGGAACTTCGCCTGGGGCAGCACGTACAGCTCGCCGCCTACGAGGTCACCCGCGACCACATCGACTTCCTCGTCGATTACCGCTACACGGGTCGCCTTATGGTCACGCCGAACACGCCGCGCATCTACATTGGCGACACGATGTCCGGCTACATTCAGCGATTCACCGAAGACGGTAAGATTACGCTGAACCTCACGCCTGTAGGCTACAAGGGCATCATGAAGAGCGAAAGCCCCGCCGCTATCCTCAAGAAACTTGAAGAAGCAGGCGGATTCCTCCCCTACGGGGACCACAGCGATCCCGAAGTGATTCGCCGTGAATTCAATATGTCCAAGAAGACTTTCAAGAAGATTCTGGGCACGCTCTTCCGCGAAGGCAAAATCGTCCTCGGCGACGACGGCTTCCGCAAATGTTAGTTGATAGAACCTTTTTTTTCTAAGCTCTAAGTTCTAAACTCTAAGCTCTATTTATACTCCACCGGAACTTCATCTTCGTTCAACACGCGAAGCTCGATTCGGCGGTTTTTCTTGCGGCCTTCCTCGGTACTGTTGCTCGCTTTCGGCTGCGATGAACCGTAACCGCTTGCAGACAGTCGTCCCCAGTCAATGCCCTTTTCTTTCATGTACTGCAGCACGGCATACGCACGCGCTTCCGAAAGCCTCTGGTTCATCTCGTCGTCGCCTTCGGAACTGGTATGTCCCTGGATTTCAATCCTGGCCTTCGGATTTCTCTTCAGCCCCGCGATTGCCGCGTCGAGAGTCGCAAGCGAATTCGGCTCCAATTCAGCACTTCCCGCCTTGAAGGTCACGCCGGTCAGTTCCACGCGGGTATCGTCAAAAGTCACCGTAATTCCGCCCGTACTCGCCGTCGTCGAGACATACGGCGTGTTGCCACATTCAAAATATCCAGTCAGGCTTTCACAAAAAATCGTGTAGGTATCTTCGCGCGGGATATGGAAGGTCACTTCTCCCTCGCTATCGGTTGTCACCGTGATTTTTTTCTTCGGGTCGTTTTGCCCCACGAACATCAGTTTCTTTTTGGCCTGCGGCACGTCTTCTTCGTTGGTAAAGGTCACGGTCAACACGGCATGCGTCTTGTTCGGCTCCAAGTCACGGGCGCACACGGGCAGGCAGAGCGCAAACAGAACGATAACCAAAACGAAAAATCCGAAACGATTCATGGACACTCCTTAGAAAAACGCGCCAAAAATAGAAAAAATCCGGCAAAGAATCCTTGCAAAACACATCGCATATTCTAAATTTGCAAAAGAAATTAAACCTCCAAGGAGTATTCATGAACTTCAGGAAAATCGTAGCGGCCGCACTCGCTATGGGCGTTTCCGCCTTCGCAGCCGACGTTACCGACAACATGACCCTCAAGGGTAACGTACAGACTCAAGTCACCAAGTCTATCGCCGACGAAGACAACAACTTCAGCAGCGGCTGGATCCGCGCCAACATCGGCGGCCAGTACAAGAGCGAAAACCTGGACGGAACCATCATGATCCGTATGTTCGCTCCGGAATTCGGCAACAAGAACGTAACCGACGTGTCCACCGACGCTGACGGCAAGACCAAGACCACCAAGTCGGCACAGGACAAGATTCTCGCCGACCTCTACTGGGTCAACTACAAGTGGGCCCTCGGCGAAGCCGACCAGGTCAACCTGAAGATTGGTCGCTGGAAGACCGACTGGTCCCAGTCCACCAACTTCGGTACCTATGTAGACAAGGACCTCACCAAGCGCGGTCTCTGGATGCGCGATTACAGCCACAACGCCGTTGAACTCGGCTGGAAGAGCGGCCTCAACCAGCTGAACGCCATGGTCGCCGCCAAGAACGGCACCGCCAACCAGGGCTACATCCGCGTCGAAGATGACATGAAGTTCACCTTCCCGCTGGAAGTCAAGGTCGCCTACCGTTCTAACCTCGTCGACGTGGTGCAGAACACCGCCTACGTGACCCACCGTGTGGCCGCCTACGCCAGCTACAACCTCTTCCCCATTCTCCGTGCCTACGGTGAATACGCCTGCATCTACACGCAGGACGACGACATTAACACCGAAGTCGACAACTACATCGCCCCCGAATCCAAGTACTTCCAGCCGGGCATCTACTTCCAGCCCTTCTACCTGGGTCTTGATTTCGCCCCGAGCGAAGGCATCTTGAACACCCTGATGAGCCACCTCATGGTCGAATGGGAATACATCAACAAGCGCGACAACCTTTACGCCGTGCCGAACCACACTTACGACGACTGGGCATGGACCGTCGCCTATGTCAAGAGCATCGGCAAGTCCAAGATCCAGTTCAGTGTCTACAGCGAAAACGAAATGAGCGACGTGGGTCTCGCCCTCCGCCTGACTAGCACGATCAAGTAATTGTTTCAAATTTAAACAGACAAGTTTAAGTCAAAAGGAATGTTTCAAAAAGGAACATTCCTTTTTCTTTTTTTACCCTGCAACGGGGCGTTTTTCCGTGAAATATTGCGGTTTTAGTAGAATTTCGGCGTTTTTTTACCCCCTCGTGCCCGCACCGACTCTTGGCACGGAAATTGCTTTATATTGGGCGAAACAAAATAAATAGTCCAAGTTGGACTACCAATTTGGGCAAAACAGTTCAATCAATGGGTGCGAAACCACCCGCAAAAAAGGAAAAGTGAAAATGATTAAGCCTCTTGCAGATCGAATCGTCGTAAAGCCGGCAGAAGCCGAACAGAAGACCTCTTCGGGTCTCTTTATCCCGGATAACGCCAAGGAAAAGCCGATGCAGGGTAAGGTCGTGGCCGTGGGCCCGGGTCGCAAGAACGACAAGGGCGAAGTCGTAGCCATGGAAGTCAAGGTCGGCGACGTGGTTCTCTACGGCAAGTACAGCGGAACGGAAGTCTCCGTCGATGGCGAAAACTACCTGATCGTGAAGGAATCGGACGTCATCGCTACTCTGTAATAGCGCAACAAAAGGTTTTAAATAAAAAAGGAAAAATAAAATGGCAAAGCAACTTAAGTTTGATGTAGCAGCTCGCGAATCCCTGATGAAGGGTGTCGACAAACTCGCCAACGCAGTCAAGGTTACCCTCGGTCCTAAGGGCCGTAACGTGATGATCGCAAAGGCCTTCGGTGCCCCGAACGTCACCAAGGACGGCGTGTCTGTCGCTAAGGAAGTTGAACTCGAAGACGCCTACGAAAATCTCGGCGCCCAGATGGCCAAGGAAGTCGCCAACAAGACGAGCGACGCTGCTGGTGACGGTACCACCACCGCTACAGTGCTCGCCCAGGCTATTACTCGCGAAGGCCTCAAGAACGTGGCCGCCGGTGCAAACCCGATGGATATCAAGCGCGGCATGGACGCTGCAGTTGACGCCGTCATTACCGAAATCGGCAAGATGGCCGTGAAGATCAACGGCAAGGAACACATTGCCCAGGTCGCAACGATTTCTGCAAACAACGACCCCGAAATTGGCGAACTCCTCGCCAACGCTATGGAAAAGGTCGGTAACGATGGCGTCATCACCATCGAAGAATCCAAGACCGCTGAAACCGTTCTCGATGTTGTCGAAGGGATGCAGTTCGACCGCGGCTACCTCTCTCCGTACTTCGTGACCAACACCGACAGCATGGAAGTGGCCCTCGAAAATCCGTACATCTTGCTGTACGACAAGAAGATTTCTACCATGAAGGATTTGCTGCCGATGCTCGAACACGTGGCAAAGCAGGGCAAGTCCCTCCTCATCATCGCCGAAGACGTCGATGGCGAAGCTCTCGCAACGCTCGTTGTGAACAAGATGCGCGGCACCCTGAAGGTTGCTGCCGTCAAGGCTCCGGGCTTTGGCGACCGTCGTAAGGCCATGCTCGAAGACATCGCTATCCTCACTGGCGGTATGCTGGTTTCCGAAGACACGGGTGCCAAGCTCGAAGACGCTCCGGTGACCGTGCTCGGCCAGGCCAAGTCCATCACCATCACGAAGGACAACACCACGATCGTCGAAGGTGCCGGTGACGCCGCTTCTATCAAGGGCCGTATCGCCCAGATCAAGAAGCAGATCGAAGCTACCACCAGCGACTACGACCGCGAAAAGCTCCAAGAACGCTTGGCCAAGCTCGCTGGCGGCGTTGCCGTGATCAAGGTCGGTGCTGCTACCGAAGTCGAAATGAAGGAAAAGAAGGACCGCGTCGACGACGCTATGCACGCAACCCGCGCCGCTGTCGAAGAAGGTATCGTTCCGGGTGGTGGCGTTGCCCTCATCCGTGCCGAAAAGGCTATTGACGCCCTCAAGTTCGACAACGCCGACCAGAAGACTGGTGCCGCGATCATCCGCCGCGCTATCGAAGAACCTCTCCGCCAGATTGTCCAGAACGCTGGCCTCGAAGGCTCTGTCGTGGTGAACAAGGTGAAGGAAGGCAAGGGCAGCTTCGGCTACAACGCCAAGACTGACACCTACGAAGACCTCATCAAGGCTGGCGTGATTGACCCGGCCAAGGTGACCCGTACGGCCCTCAAGAATGCATCCTCCATCGCTTCGATGATTCTTACCACGGACTGCGTAATCGCAGAAAAGAAGGAACCGAAGCCGGCAGCTCCTGCCATGGATCCGTCCATGGGCATGGGCGGCATGATGTAATCTGATACTTCAAAAATCTGTCTCCTTATGGACGTCCGGTTCCTTGAACCGGGCGTTTTTTTTCTTAAGGAAAGAGCACCTTCACGGAGGGAGGCTGCTCGGCTTTGCCGAGCAGTTCCGGCTGGGGCTCGGTCATGGACAAATAAATTTGTCCGCGACTCTCGCCCTGCGCCGTAATCGAACCCTTCGAGTTCGCCCCGCCTGTGAGTACGAAAAAGGCTCCCCAAAGGGAGCCTTTCGTACTCACGGCGGGAGTCGAACCCACGACCCGCTGCTTAGAAGGCAGCTGCTCTATCCAACTGAGCTACGCGAGCGAACCTCATTATAAGGTTGCACAAATATAGTCAAAAAAAGGAAGTGCGTCAATGATTCCGCATTTTCCATATAAACAAGTTCATTACGGTTACAGCAATTCCTCGAGCGTTTCGAAGAGTACGTCGGGCTCTACCGGCTTGCTCAGGTGCGCATTCATGCCCACCTGCAGGCTCCGCTGCACGTCTTCGTCAAAGGCGTTTGCCGTAAGCGCGATAATGGGAACCTTCTTGGCGTCATCGCGATCCAGCTTGCGGATGGCGGCTGTCGCTTCCAGACCGTCCATTTCGGGCATGCGCACATCCATAAGGATGGCATCGTAATAACTTTCGGGATGGTCGCGGAACATTTCCAGGACCTCGCGACCGTTTACGGCCAGTTCCACCTGCAAGTCCCGCATTTTCAGCACTTCCATCATGATCTGCGCGTTGACTTCCATGTCTTCGGCAAGGAGAACCCGCTTTCCGGCAAGTTCCGCCTTGTTCTTCGCAAGCGAGGTGTGTTCCTTCTTGCGCCGGAGGGCGTTCTTGAATTCGTCCAGCAGGATTCCCGAGAACAAGGGCTTAGAAATGAAGCAGTCCACGCCGGCTGCCAGGGCCTCGTCCAGGATGTCGTCCCAGTTGTAGGCCGTCAATATGATAATGGCGGACTCGTCGCCGGTCACCTTGCGGATTTCGCGCGCCGTCTCGATGCCGTTCATCTCGGGCATCTGCCAGTCAATCACAATCAGGTTGTAGGGCTCGCGTCTCGCGTGGCGGAGTTTCGCCATCTCCACCGCTTCCTTGCCCGTAAGCACCGTGTCGGTGAGGATTCCCGCCTTGTCGAGCACGAGTTTCGCGTGCCCCAGGGCAATCTCGTCGTCGTCCACCACCAGCACGCTCATTTCGCTCGGGTGGATTTCGATTTCGTCGTCGGTCGCCTGCTTGCGCATGCTGTCGTTGAGGGTGAGCGTCACGCAGAACGTGGTCCCCTTGCCCTTTTCGCTTTCCACATCGATCTTGCCGTTCATCATGTCGACGATACCCTTGGTAATCGCCATGCCGAGGCCACTGCTGCCGTACTTGAAAGCCGTGGTGGCGTTTTCCTGGGTGAACGTGTCGAAAATCTTGGGCAGGAATTCCTTGCTGATGCCGATACCGGTATCGCTAATCTTGAAGACGAGCGTGGACTTGTTGTCGAACGCGGCAATCTTTTCCACGTTGAGGTCGATGTTTCCGCCCTTCGGGGTGAACTTGACCGCATTGCCCAGGATGTTGATGAGAATCTGGCGAATCTTGGTGACGTCGCCGACGTAGTAGTCGTCCAGGCTGCCCGCCACATGGCACGAATAGTTCAGGCCCTTGGTACGGCTCTGGTCGTCGATGATGGTGTTCACCTGCTCCAAAAGCTTGGGGAACGAGAATTCTTCGCTATTGATCTTCGTGCGGCCACTCTCGATACGGCTCATGTCCAGAATCTCGTTGATGAGGCTCAGCAGGTGTTCTGCGGAGGAGCCGATCTTTTCCAGGTAGCCGCGCGTCTTCGACGAAATTTCGGGTTCGTGCAGCGCAAGGCTGTCGAGGCCGATAATCGCGTTCATGGGCGTGCGGATTTCGTGGCTCATGTTGGAGAGGAATATGGTCTTCGCCTTGCTCGCCTCTTCTGCCGTCTTGAGGGCATCGGAAAGGGCCTGACTCTTGGCGAGCGAATCACGCATTTCCTCGTCGATATCGGAGAAGCCGAAGCCCACAATGCGGAGCGGTGCATCCGGAGCGTCGCCGGCATTGTGCACGCCCACCATGCGCAGCATTTCGTAACTTTCCTTGCCGCCATGGTTTGCCAGGTAGCGCAAGGTATAGATCTTGTTCTTCGCGACACCCGCGCGCACGTTTTCGGGCTGTATAAAGGCGAGGAACTTTTCGCGGAATTCCGGTGCGACAAACTTTTCGGCATAGGTTTTGAAATTTTCCAGGTAGCCGATTTCGTCCCCTTCCTTGAAGGGTGCCGGAACGGTGCCGTCCTTGCGGTAGCATATCGCCATTCCGGTATCCAGGTTCAGGTAGTAGACGCTGCGGTAATCTGACGCAAGCGCGGTAATCATGTTACGCTGTTCGTTCCTCTTGCGTTCTTCTTCAACTAACTTCTGCTGGAGCGCAAGCTGTTCTTCCAGTTTTTCCTGCTTGATGCGGCTTTCGGCATCGGCCACCTCTTTTTCTAACTTGAGTTGAGAGGTACGCCTGATTTGCATGAAGAGAATCAGGAACACGGTCAAGAGCACTAGCGCGATAATTCCGGATAGCAGAAGGCTGCGTTCCAAAATGTCTTCCGAAATGGAACCGATTTGCTCGGAGATGACGCTTTCGCGGATAAGGTAGGTCAGCATCCAGTCCGTAGAATGGATGGGAACATAGTACATGGTTTCACGGATGCCGTTGTACTCGAAGGAAACGACGCCCGCCTCGTGGTTCGCGAAGTCGGAGCGCATCTTTTCCATGGAGAACCCCTTTTCGAAGCTGGCTTTTTCCATGGCGGCAAGCAGATTGTCGCCGCTTGCAAGCCCACCTAGCACCAGGTTCGTAAGCGAATTGCCTGCCTTCGAGTAGATGTTGCAAAATGTAATTCCCTGCCGGTCGGATTCCAGCGAAATACCTTCCAGCATGCGGTTCATGTCGATTTCCATGAAGCACACGACCAAAACCCGACCATTAAAGGCAAGACGATCCACAGGCACGGCAATGACAACAGTCTTCTTTTCTTCACTGTTTTTCTTTAATGAAATTTCGGATTTTGCCAAGGTCCTGTAATCGAAATTATAGAGATCAATGTCGGTGCGCGTACCGCGGGATGTGTAGATGAGACCCGTAGTGTCCACGAAGGCGAACTTTTCTAGACCGTACAGTTGCTTCATGCGGAGCTGGTAGCTCTGCAAGCTTGCGGTACTTGCGAGGTCTTCTTTTGAAAGCAGGCCCACCGCCACATCTAGGTCGTTGATGTAGCCGTTCAATTTCGACGCCACCACCTGTTCGCGGCGGTTCGCGAGTTCGTTCATAAAGAGGAGCGTCACGTTGCGCACGGCCTTTTCCGTATCTCCGCTCGCGTGGCGACCCGTGAAGATTGTCCCCAGCACAAGGATGATAACGATGATGGGGGCCACGATAGTGGCGATACTTACAATCCCGATTCTTTTTTTCGTTTCCATAACATTGTCCTGTTAAAACTTTACCGTACCCATTGCGCAAGTGTTTCCGTGAGCATGCCGACATCGATAGGCTTTGCCAGGTGAGCGTTCATTCCTGCTTCTTTCGACTTCTTGAGGTCATCGCCAAAGGCGTTCGCAGTCATGGCGATAATGGGAACTTCCGCCTTCTTCTTGTCGGAGAGCGCTCGAATCTGGCGACTCGCTTCGCAGCCGTCCATCACGGGCATCTGGATATCCATGATAATCCCGTTGTAGTAACCGGCAGGGTTATTCTCCACCATCTCGACCGCCTGCTTGCCGTTTACCGCCATCTCGACCTTGAACCCGAGACTTTCGAGAATAATCTTTGCAAGCTCGCGATTCACTTCCATGTCTTCTACCAGCAATAGGCGCATGTTCGTGAAATCCGCCTTGGCCGCGATGGAGATATTGCGCTCGCCGCCTTCGGGAACCTCCGTGCCTGCGGCTGTCTTCAGTTCCACGTTCACGAAGAATTCCGTTCCTTCGCCGACCTTCGATTCAAACTTGATTGTCCCGCCCATCAACTTCACGACGTTCTTTGCGATTGCAAGCCCGAGGCCCGTACCCTGCACTCCGCTGATAGTCGAGACGCGTTCCCGCTCGAAGGCATCGAACACGCGGTCTGCAAACTCGGGCGAAATGCCGATACCGTCGTCCTTCACGCAGATTTCGAACGCGGCCTTGCCCTCTTCGATGCATTCCTTTTCGGCGAGAGTCACGGAAACGTGCCCGCCTTCCGAAGTAAACTTGAATGCGTTGCTGACCAGGTTCAGAATCACGCGGTTCATGCGGTTCCTGTCGCAGAGCACCACCGGGTTCCTGAGGCCGTCGTATTTCACGGCAAAGGCGATGTTCTTGCCCACCATCTGCGCCTCGAACATATCGCGGATTTCGTCCATCATTTTCCGCAGGTCGGTGGGCCGCTCTTCCAGTTCCATCTTCCCGATTTCGATGCGGCTCATTTCGAGCATGTCGTTGATGAGGGCCATCAGGTACATGTTCGAAGAATCGATCTTGGTCAGGTATTTCTGGATTTGCTCGGGGGTCGCCTCCGGTTTGCGCGCCAGGTTGGTGTAGCCGATAATCGCGTTCATGGGCGTGCGCAGGTCGTGACTCATGTTCGAAAGGAATATGGTCTTTGCCCTGTTGGATTCCTCGGCAATATGCTTTTCGTGGTCCAGTTTCTGTTCACGTTGCTGCTGCGTGCGGTAAATGTTCACCACGATAAAAACACACAGGATAATGAAGAGCGTTTCTACCAGATTGTTCTTCAGCTGGGAATCACGGACAAGGTCCATCTGCTCTTCCATGAAGTCCTTTTCCTGTACCACCTGGGCTTCGGTCATGGGAATATGCATCTTTTTATGCAGATCCGTATGGAACTCGCTGATATGCACAATGACTTTCTCGGCCTCGTCGTTGGTGACCTGGCGTTCCCACATCACCGCCGAGAACAGCAATATGAACAGCATGGTCACCCACATGATGGCCGACTTGCCGAAACGGTTCTCCTGGTCGCGCATGAACACGGCCCTGTATACGACGAACCCCACAATGCTCCACGCCATCAGAATCATGAAGGATTCCGTAGCGATGGTGTTCATGTTCCAAAGCGTCGGCGTAAGCGGGAAGAAAAAGAAGAAGGCGGATATTACGACACCCAGGATTCCGGTAAAGTTCAGCACCGTCTTTTGTCTGCCGGTTTCACTGCGGGCAATTTTCACTATCCCCGCAGAAACATACAGATAAATGATAGATGCACTGATGGAGGTGATGTCCACAATCCAGCCAATGGCCGTTCTCCCGAAGAACGGAATAATGCAGGAAAGGAGCATCACGTAGATAATGCCGTAATTGGTGGCGCCGTGACGGTTGATATGCCCGAACCAGGACGGCATCACGGAATCTTCGGCGAGGCTCAGGAACATGCGCCCGATTGTTCGGTAAAGCCCAAGAAGGCTCGTGAAAATGGCCGCCGTGATGGTTATGGCGAGCACAATAAGGCCGCCGTTGCCGAGGGTCCTGAAAACGGCGTAGAATACCGGGACGGCATCGATTCCCTTGAAGTTTTGCAGGTTGGCAAAATAGGTTTCCCAATTGCCGGATCCTGCAGGGTTTGCCGAAGCCGAAAGAAGAGCTATGAGGGCGTAGACAATCGCTCCGGTTGCAAGAGCCGCCACCATGATGGCGAAACCGTATTTCGGCTTGAAGTCATAGGTGGAAGAGGCAAAGCTCACCACGCCAAAGCCTACAAATGCCCAGGGGGCAAGCACCAGCACGTTCACGATCTGCATCAGGGAGGAATGGTCCTTCGCGACTCCCGCAGTCGCAAAGGCCGGGCCCATATCCGAGAAATCAATCCCGCCCTTGCAGGCAATAATTGCAAACAGGCCGACCACACCGCCAAAGAATATGAGGGCAAGCACCGTATTCACCAGGCGCAGCACGTTGGTGTTCCTGCAACTGATGAACCCGAACAGAAGTATAATTGCAAGCGTGGTAAACAGCTCGCTTGCCCAGACCTCGTAGCCCATGATGGTATAACTGAAGCCCCTTTGCAGTACGGGTCCGAACAAGAAACGGATAAACAGCACAAAGGCCGACATATTGGCCCACAATACCGCCAGGTACGCAAGGGCCGTGGCCCAGGTGCAAAGGAAGGAATGGTCGTAGCCGAAAAGCTGCTTGGTAAAGGAGAATACGCTCCCCGTGCCGGGAATGCGGTTCATCATGATGTGGAAATTGTAGGCGACAACGCCCATCAGCACGGCGCCAAGCACAAGGGCAATAACTGTTCCCAGGGGGCCCGCAATCGGCAGGAGCGTGGTCGCGGGCATCACGAATGCACCCCAGCCTACGGCACAACCGAAGGAGAGCGCCCACGCACTCAAAACGGACAATCTTTTGTGTTTTTCAGACAACATAACGCTACACCCTTATCCACTTCTGCAAAATCTTTGCTAGTTCCTTGAAATCTATCGGCTTGGAGATATGGTCGTTCATGCCGACTTCCTTCGCCTTGCGGATATCGTCGGCAAAGGCGTTCGCGGTCATCGCCACGATGGGGATTCTCCTTGCATAGGTCGTCATGGCCCTGATGGCCGCAGTCGCCTGGTAGCCATCCATGTTGGGCATCTGGATATCCATGAACACCAGGTCGAATTCACCCTCGCTACTGTCCGCCATCCGTTCCACGGCCGCTGCGCCATCCATGACCCATTCTATTTCGAGCCCCGTCATCTGCAGCACGTTCTTCGCAATTTCCGCATTGACCGGGTGGTCTTCCACCAGCAAGATGCGCTTGCCCTCGAACTTGAGGTCTTCCAGATTCTTGAGCGGGTCTTCC
>JAGAHT010000024.1:0-99349 GCA_017626945.1 Fibrobacter sp. | reverse complement strand
TCGCTGTTGATCACGGACTTCTTGATTTCCAAGTAGCTGGAGCAGACGTCGTCCCACACGAAGCGGTACAGGAACCCGGCGAGTTCGGCGAAGTGGTATTCTTCGAGCATGCGGGTGGCGTCCTTGATGGTCGTCTGCAGGCGGCTCAAAATCCACTTGTCTTCCAGGGCGAACAATTTTTTGTCCATCGGGAGCTCGGCGGCAAGCGCACCGGCCTGTTCGAGCTGCGGGTAAAGGAAGCGGCAGGCGTTCCACAGCTTGTTGCTGAAGTTACGGCCGATTTCGAATTTTTCGCTGGTGTTGATTTCGCGGCCATCCGGCTGCTTTTCCTTCTTCACCGGCAGGCGCACGTCCTGGTTGTCGGTGCAGAGGCTTGCCATCACAAAGCGGAGAGCGTCGGTGCCGTACTTCTCTTCGATATCCATCGGGTCCACGCCGTTGCCTTTGGACTTGCTCATGGTCTGGCCATTGCCGTCCAGAATCTTCGGGTGGATGTACACCGTGTGGAACGGGACCGTGCCCATGTTTTCCTGGCTGAAGAGCACCATGCGGGCGACCCACAGCGTAATGATGTCGCGGCTCGTCACGAGCACGCTGGTGGGGTAGTAGCGCTTGAGCGTGTCGGTGTTTTCCGGCCAGCCCATGGTGGAGTGCGGCCACAAGCCACTGGAGAACCACGTGTCGAGCACGTCTTCTTCCTGCTTGAGTTCGTGACCCGGCACGGCGTCAGACTTCAGGTCTTCTTCCTGGCTGCACACCAGGTAGCCGCCGTTTTCGGCCTTGTAGAAGTAGATGTCATCGCGGCCGGCAAATGCGGCCTTCAGTTCGTCTTCGCTTGCGTCCGTGTGCCAAATGGGAATGCGGTGGCCCCACCAGAGCTGACGGCTGATGCACCAGTCGCGCTTTTCGGCAAGCCAGTCCAGATACTTGTTGGCGTAGCGTTCCGGGATAATCTTGATTTCGCCCGACTTCACAGCGTTCATCGCGTTTTCGGCGAGCACGTCCATCTTCACGAACCACTGGTCGCTGAGGTACGGCTCAATCACAGTCTTGGAACGGTCGGAGTGGCCCACGTCCATTTCGTGGTCTTCCACCTTGATCAAAAGTCCGAGTTCTTCGAGACCAGCCACCACGGCGTCGCGGGCGGCCTGGCCCTTGAGGCCCTGGAACTTGCCGGCGTTCTCGTTCAGGCTGCCGTCATCGTTCATGATGTTAATCATCGGGAGCTTGTGGCGGAGCCCCGTCGCATAGTCGTTGGGGTCGTGTGCGGGCGTCACCTTCACGGAACCCGTACCGAAGTCCTTGTCCACCAAGATAGCGTCGGCAATCACCGGAATTTCGCGGTCAACGAAGGGCACCTTCAGCATCTTGCCGATGAACTGTGCATAGCGTTCATCGTTGGGGTGCACGGCGAGGGCGGTATCGCCCATGATGGTTTCCGGACGGGTCGTCGAAACGGGGATAAATCCCGAACCGTCGGCCAGGGGGTACTTGAACGTCCAAAAGTGGCCCTTCACGTGTTCGTAGTAGATTTCGTCGTCGGCGACGGCGGTCTGGAGCTTGGTATCCCAGTTCACCAGGCGCTTGCCGCGGTAGATGAGGCCCTTCTTGAACAGGTTGAAGAAGGCGTGGCGCACGGCCTTTGCGCAGACCGGGTCGAGCGTGAAGCGCTGGCGGCTCCAGTCGCAGCTGACGCCGAGGCTCTTGAGCTGGCGGGTGATGCGGGCTTCGTATTCGTCCTTCCACTTCCAGATGCGTTCCACCAGCGCGTCTCGGCCGATGTCGTGGCGGGTCTTGTGTTCGTCCTGGAAAAGGCGCTTTTCGACGACTGCCTGCGTGGCAATGCCCGCGTGGTCCGTACCCGGAATCCACAGCGTGTCGCGGCCCGTCTTGCGGCGGTAGCGTACCAAAATATCTTGGAGCGTATCGTTGAGTGCGTGTCCCAGATGGAGCGCGCCGGTAACGTTCGGGGGCGGAATCACGACCGAGAACGGTTCGCCCTTTCCGCTGGGTGCAAAACTGTTATTCTCAGCCCAGGTCTTATGCCACCGGGCTTCCACATCTTTAGAATTGTAACGAGTTTCCATAGTGGGCACAAATTTAGAAATTCTCACACATTATGGCAAAAAGGATTGTGGCAAGAGACGAGAAAATGATGAGAAAAACTGCTTGGAAAACGTCATTGCGAGCGTAGCGAAGCAATCTATTGTGAAGGGGAAAGACATGGTCTTTCGCTCTAGACCTTATATACTTTCCGCTTTTCGGCAACTGCGCAAGGCACGGAACTTCGCTTACGCCTGAATTTGACCTTGGGAATAAGCTGCATTTGAATTCCCAAGGCGGCAAGGACTTTGAATACTGTTTCAAAACGTGGGTGGGCCTTTTCATCAAGAGCCTTGTAGAGACTTTCCCGACCTAGTCCGGATACCTCGGCGATTTTTGCCATTCCCTTGCTACGGGCTACATGTCCAATTGCCCGCAGTAACAGAGCCGAATCATTTTCTCGACAAATCAAATTGAGATATTCGGCAACCATTTCCTCGCTGTCAAGGTATTCCGCAATGTCCAAATGTGAAATTTCATTTTTTTTCATTTTTGATTCCTTGCCAAATGTTTTTTGCCTTTATGATGTCGTAATCCTGCGATGATTTGTTGCCTCCTATCAAGAGAATTACGATTGCTTCGCCGTCTTTTGCAAAATAAAGTCTGTAGCCTGGTCCGTAATCGATGCGCATCTCTAAAACGCCGTTCCCGACCGATTTAAAGTCTCCTAGATTGCCTCCCTCGACCTGGGTCAATCGGGAAAGAATGTGTACTTTTGCTCGGAAATCACGTAATTTTTGCATCCATTTTTTGAACTCGGCTGTTTGATTTACAATCATTCTGTTTCTCCAAATGTATCTAATTGGATACTTTTTGTCAAGTCAGGGATGTTTAAACCAAAGAGAATTTTTTTGCTTTGATAAAACAGCGTGTTTCTTGTGATTTAGCTGAAATTAGCGCCCGTATCGGCATCGTTTTTTTATTCATCATTAACTCCTTTGACGTACAAGCAAAAAAATGTCAAACTATACATTTGTACACTACAATATAAATCAAAATAAATGGTTTGTCAATAGTAACTTGTATTTTTTTGATTGGATGGGGAATGCCTTCCCCTCGCTCGCACTGTGTTGCTCACTACCCCTTCTAGCGGGGCCTCAGACGCCGGCCCGCAACGCCTTGGCTTTTTTCCTTCATACGTTAAAAACGTAACTTTTCCTTGATAATAGGAGCTTGGTACCATCGGTCGTAGTCATCTTTTATGTCCGTAAATTGTATATATTTGATCTTCTTTTCATTCTCGGAATTTGGAGCCCTGTTGCCGATTAGCTTGAGCATTTCATCAATGATATACAGTCCTGGTGTATAATTATCGCTTGCGTCCATACATTCGTCGTAGGCAGCCGCAAGTTCTTCCTTTGTCGCATTGAATATATGTTCCTTTGCCCTTGCCATGAATCCGTCTTGGATTACGTTCTCGGGTTCATTTGGAGAAAACCTAATGTCATTGAGTTTGATTACTTTGTCGCCACGGTTCAATTCTGCAACAATTTCAACGGCTTTATCAATGGTTTTCTCTCGTACAGTTTTCAGATTTGGCGAAGCAGTCTTGACTGCGTTTTCAAACTCTTCGAGATTTTTGCAAAAATCGGGATAATCTCCATAGCCAATAGGTGTTTTCCATATCCAGTACCCCCGCGACTGAGAGTCAAAAACCCTTTGTTCAATATCAGTTTCTAGTAGACAGTATTTGCCGCTGGCATAATAAATCAATCCTTCGATGTCGCCAGGGTCCCAAACATATTTTCTGTTTTTGCAAATTAGTTCGTGTAAAAGGTCTTTTGCAAATTGTTTGTTTCTCTCTTCGCGCAATTTGCCTCTTTTAATTTGTTTGGGGGTAATCATAGACAGTTCGATTTTCCCATTTTGCTTGTCTATAAGGCTCGTAACCTTCCATTTCCCGTCACCAATACTTTTAATCTTCAAATGAGCCACGATTTCATCAATTAATTCTTCATGCGTAAACCATTTCATAACAAGCTCCCTTTGATGAATTTTATGGGTGTTGGTGATTTGACTCGCGTTAAATATACATTTAAACAAGTGTCAAAATTTGTCTTTTTATAGATTTTTTATTATCGGTGAGCTATTTTTTAGAATGCGTCAGAATGCCGGTCTGATTCTTTCTGAACGCCTGCAAATATTGCATATATTACCAGATATGCGACTGCAAACAGAATGTCGATGTGGGTAGTTCTGCCTACAAATATTTTCTCCGCAAAAATAAGTAGAGGCGGAAAACAAGGAAGAATCTGTTTGACGGATATTATGCGGCTGGTTTTTGATATAGAGAAGATGCTTGCCAATAGGCAGAATACGATTGAAATAAAATATGGAGCAAAACGGCTTGCTAAATAAAAAGCTGTATTGTCTAAATACATCCCCTGAAAACAAACAAGGCCGATGGCAATGTATACAACACAGACTGTCAAGCCGAAAATAAACAACCTCTTTGCCCACTTGTCATCAACCAACAGCCGTTCGTCTCTTTTCAAAACTAAGCTGAAAAACAGTAAAATCGGCAATAAAATGGCGCAATAGGCAAATGTTCCTGCACTCGCTAGTGCAAATCCCAAAAACTGCGGACCGAATTCACTTTCGCGAGAAAACTCGTCTAGCAAAAAGATGAATGGTAGCGGGCATAGGACCGCACTAACTAGTGAGGCTATCGAAATATGATGTTGCTTTATTTTCACCTTGGATAACAATCCTTTGAAAAGTGAACAAAGATTGTAAAATGCAGAACTAAAAACAGAAGAACACAAATAGTGAGCCGAGTAAGCTCAATGCGACGGTTAAGGTCAAGCACAGCGTTTCTTTTTTCACATTTGTTTTTCTTGAAAAAAATGCCAACAATGGAAAAATATGGAGTGCGACGATTAAATTGAAAAACATTGCTTCCAAACTGTAATTTTCGTCTGCCAAGTGAATGTTTAAGGATTGCTCTTGTAGACCAAATTTTACAATGAGAACAGTCGCAATCAGCAAAATGACAAAAAAAGCGGCAAATAGTTTTATGTGGATATTCTTCGCAATAAAATCATACAAGATAAACACATAACGAATCGTCCAACCTAGAAGTGCGCTAACAAAAAGCATCGCACCCAAATACTGGTGTAACGAAAATGGCAAATAGGGGAATGAAATAGAATCAATAAGAATAATTGCGATGGGGACAATAGTCCCCACCACAAGAATCAAGAAAGGAATCAACCGCTGGCTATTCTTTAATCTTTCCATTATCGTCGAGACGGAGAATTTGTTGTCGTTTTCTTTCATACTCGTCATAAGTCATCGGTTTCTTGATGATTTCAAAAAGCCGTCACCTCTTTTTAACACACTGTAAAATCCCTCAGTAAAACCAAACCGCAGGATTTCCAGCGCACGTTCTTTTGTTGAAAGATACTTAAATTCGTTGCCAATGCGACGGCCGATTTTATTATTTAACTGGTCTATAGTCCTGTCCGCATCATCAATAGAGGAAAAAAAGGTGCTTCTCGGATAGGTCGGCTGTTCTCGTTCATGACAATTTCCTACTTGTTGGGCAGTATCGTCACCATATTTTGCTGTCATATCTGATTGCCATAAAATATGACGGAAAGCCCCCTTTGCGGAGCCTCGATCTTCTTCTGGCCATCCAAAGACTGCATCAGAAAATGCGTAGGCCTTGTTTGTTATGCTGGAACTTGGGCTTAATTTAGGATAACCTATTCCGAACAGTAATGTGTTAAGACTTGCGGGAGTTTTCCACATGCAAGATGCTTGCTGCACATAATCAGCTAGCTTATGTGTTTTGCCATAAGCATCTTTTGCAAGTCTTGCCAACAGAGTGTCGCTTGTTGAAGAGTGCTTCTCCGACAGGTATTTCTGGACTTCTTTATCAAGCCAATTTGACATTTTTTTCCTTTGGTCCTTTGGACCGGTTTAAGTAATTGAAAAAATCTTTGCATCCACCATTCCCATTCATTTTGAAATCAACTGTGTTGAATTTGTAGTTGCCATACTCCTTTATTTAGTCACCCCTTATGAATAAAAAAGGCGTGGCGTCGAACATATCTGTTGCAACTGAGGCTCGGCAAAGCCAATCTATCAACAAATACGAACGACCCACGCCCTAAATTACGAGCGTGAGCATTTGCCTTGTCCTGATAGATTTTGAAATTTTGCCGATTTCAGTTGCAGATACAAGAGCAAAAACTCTTATCGTGAGTATCGGAATACTCTATGTCAAATAACAGTTCTTTTTGTTTTGGTAATCTCCTTATTCTTCCATCTTTACGCAATCTTGTGAAATGTATTTTTGCGGGTCTTTCACGGATTTGGGTAAGCCTGGTGGCGTAATTTCTTTGCCCGCCACTTCGCGGTCGTGACATTTCTTGTTGAGTTTCAAAATAAATTCTAGGATATCGTCTTCTGGCGACATACCGTAGGCATCGCGGACGGCGTTATCAAGCTTCGCTTGAATTTCACTTACCGGATTATTCGGGGTCGTTTCCATGGTTCTGTAAACATCGCGCAGGCAGAAATGGTTTTTCTCCATGATTTCCTTGCGCTTTTGACGCAATTCAACGGCGTATTTCGCAATTTCGGCGATTTGTTTTTCGGTCGGCTTTTGTGGCCAAGGGAAGGAATCAAATACAGTATCAGATGTATAACGAGGATCGCCCTTTAATGTTGAGCATCTTGCATTGAACCATTCCCAATGAATATTTGAAGACAGAATGCCAAAGGAATAGTCATCTTCTAAAGGGAACACCTGCAACGCATCATTAGGATGTATTTGGGTAGAAATGAATTCAAATATGGGGCGAGTGGTCACTCGAGAACAAACAATATAACGAGATATTGTCCCGAACATATCTAACAGTTCTCCTCTAGGTCTAAACAATTTCCACCAGGTTTTCAGGGCACTTTCATGGTCGTGATTGACTTTTGCATTAGGATTCTTTTTTAAAATTTTTTCATTTTTGAGTTTCTCTTTATTCGCCTTTTCTTGCTTTTTAGGAAGGACCTCTTTTTCAATTATTTTATAAAGTTCCTTGTATTTCTGCGCCTCAAAAATATCCTGTTTTCTAAAGTCTATGACATAGCGGTCCGGTTGTGAATTGTATGCGGTGACTAAACAATCGCCAATAAGGAACGGAAATAGGACATTCTTGTTTTGTTCTTCTTTCAAGAACTTCTTTACCAGATTTAAATCTTTTATTAAGAATCCTTTATGACCGTGAGTTTGTCCTTGATAGCAAAAACCTTTTGCCTTATTTGTTTTCAATGCAAAAGCTTCTTTGACATCACAAACTGATGTTAAAGCAGAAGTAATGTTGTCGGGATGCTCGTAGACAAACGGGGACTTCACAGAATTTCCTTCTTGGAAGCTCAATGTTTTTTCTCCCGAATACTTTCCTTTTACCCAATTCGCTATGGATACGTATACTGCTGCTTCTCCAGACCAAACCTGCGTACTTACAGCATCCGTGATTACACCGCCATTTGCAATGATATAATCCAAGCCGCCTTCTCTTGAATAATTTTGACGAATGGTATTGGTTCCCACGAGACCAGCTCGTTGTCCGTTTTTCATTAATTCATGCGCTTTTCTAAACCAGTAAACGCAAAAATCGGCTCTGCCGGGGACATCTGGGAAATGTTTACGGACACTATCTACATAAGCAGCATCCATTTCAACCTTCATCTTATTCTTGCTTTGATACGGAGGATTGCCTATCACAACATCAAATTTCGGCCATGGTTCTAGCAAGGCATCCTGACAAAGGATGTTCTTATCCATATTGTCGAGCGGCAAACTTTCAACCCTGAATAAGGGGTTTGATTCCCAGTGGTCGTTCCATTTTTTCGCCCCAATCTCTTTTGCCAGCATCATCGTTACTTTCGAGAGTTCTGTGGCCATGGGCATAATGTCGATACCAAAGAACTGCTTTGTATTCAAGACACTGAACCGGTGATGCTCCATCACATTCTTGTTGGTGTTGGATTCCAATGAAAAATCCTGTAGTTTGTCCAATATCTTTAATTCAATATCTGCCAAAGCCAGATAAGAAACAAACAAGAAATTTCCACAGCCGCAGGCTGGATCAAGGACTTTGTATTTTGACAAATCTGTTAGCAACTGTTCCAATTTTGGGGCCGTATCCGCCTTTTCAATTTTTTCGTTCCAAGGGCGAATAATACACGGATTCACAATTTTCAAGATGTCAATTTCATTAGTAAAATGGGCCCCGAATTCGTGACGTTCCTCAGAATCCATCGTGCCTTCGAACATCGCTCCGAAAATAGAAGGGTTAACGTGGTTCCAGTCCACTTCGCAGGCATCAAGCAACAATTTGCAACAGTATTCGTCTAACGATAAGGGCTCTACCTTGCTAAACAAGCCTCCGTTAAAATAGCGAACTCCTTTGTATTTTCCGCCGTCAGCCATATTCGGGTTCGCCATCTGACGGAAAAGATTTCCGAGTTCATCGTAAGTATCCTCTTTCTTGATGCAACAATTGCGGACCAGGTTCGTGAACAGTCCTTCCGGAAGCAAGCCAAAATCTTCACTGAACATCGCCAAGATACACTGCATCAAGAACCGTTGGACTTTTTCAGGAGATTCCTTCTTTTCCATAACTTGGTATTTGAAGATTTCGCCGATTTTGTTGGCCGCTTTTTTAGAAATATCCTTTACATTGCAGTTGAAAACGGGGTCTTTCCCATCGGAATACATGAAATTAAACGCCGCTTTTCGCTGCTCAAAATCTTTCAACTTGATACGGTCGACAAGGGACAATTCGTCGTATATGATGAATTCGTCAAAATTGCAAAGGATTGCGTATCTCGGCTTTTGTGCGCCCGGGCCGATAACCTCTTGCGGTTTCATGTCGAGCCAATAGTTCTTCACCTGGTCAAAATGCTTGTCAAGGAACTTTTCTTTTCTCCCTTTCATTTCGATAAGGACGCCGGAATGCCCCTGCGGAGCAAATAGGCAATCGGCATATTTCGTAGATGCGTCGGAAGGCTTTATGCGGGCTTCGAAAAGGCCTCCGGCAGTAAACACGTCATCATAACCGAACACCTGAAAGAAGTGGTTCAAGAAAGTCTGTGCTTCCTGTTTTTCATCGCCTTTTAGCGATTGTGCAAATGCGACAAATTTACCTGCATCGGTCATAAAGAGTCCTTGCCAAGATTGGCGAGATTTTCTCCAACTCAAACAAGCGCTTATGACTTATGCCAAATAAAAAAAGGCGTGGAGTCGTAGGCTTACCGTTATCGCGGGCTACCACACCCTTGCATCAAATAAGCACAAACGACCCACGCCCCAGATGGGACGTGAGCGTTCGTCTTACTCTCTGATGCATTGAAAGTGGTAGTTTCGATAACGAGAATAAGAGACGAATCTCAAAAATTCCGGTCGCTCCGAACCATTCGGTACGGGGCTATGTCAATCGCAATATAGCTTATTTGAATGGCGAAAGATGAAACCCGATTACGTCCAAGCAAAAAAATCGTTTTTTTCGAAAGTCTCTTGACATTCGCCCCTAGAGAGGTTATATTTGTGGTGCTCAAAAGAGCATGTAACGATAAAAGCCCCGCCTTTTTATGCTTGTAGGCGGAAGGAGTGAAGATGAATAAGCGTGTGTCGCCTATCGGTAAGGCAGACGGAACAACTTTTGAAAACCTTGCGGAACGGGTAAAAAACGTCCATAATGCGACAAGTTCCGTTGCCAAGGGGGCTGTAAACCAGCTGCTGACTATACGAAATTGGGCTATAGGCTGTTATATAGTTGAATATGAGCAAGAGGGGTGCGACCGAGCGAAGTACGGGGTCCGCCTATTGCAGAATTTGGCGGACAAGTTGTCCATCAAGGGGCTAGATCGGCAGTTGCTGAATGCATGCAGGATGTTTTACGTGAAATATCCACAGATTTGTGCGACGGCGTCTCACAAATTGCAGGGAATAGACTTTTTGCCCGAAAAAATGCCTTTTATTGAGAAAAAACTCTGGGGTTCAATTTGCGAGACAGCGTCTCGCAAATTAGAAACACCACCAGAATTACTTGTCACTCGGCTTTCATTCTCGCACATTAAAGAAATAATGCCCATCGAAGATCCTATGGAACGCTTCTTTTATGAATTGGAATGTATCAAGGGTACATGGAGCGTGCGGGAACTTCATCGCCAAATCGACACGAAACTCTATTTCAGAAGCGGAATCAGCCAAAAGCCGGAACTGCTGCTGCAAAGGGTGGAAAAGGGCGGAGCAGATGCTGTTCTGTCTGTTAAAGATGCGTATACTCTCGACTTTTTAGATTTGAATGCCAAGGATGAATTCTCCGAAACCGAATTGGAGCAAGCAATCATGGATCATCTGCAGGAGTTTTTGTTGGAGATGGGTAAGGGGTTCTGTTTTGAGGCTCGTCAAAAACGCATCATCATAGACGACGAGTATTATTTTATCGATTTGGTTCTTTACAATCGTCTGCTGCACTGCAATGTAATTGTGGAATTGAAGGTCGGCAAGTTCCGCATCGAACACGCGGCACAACTGAACGCCTACATCTCCTATTTCAAGGATTGCGAGATGGTGGACGGAGATAATCCCCCGATAGGGATATTGCTCTGTACAGAAAAGGGGCCGAAAATGGTCCAGTATGTGTTAAACGGCATGGATGAGAAATTGTTTGTCTCAACATACAAACTTCAACTCCCCGACAGGCAACAATTAGAAAACTTCTTGATAAAAGAAGTAAGGGAGATGGGGTTGTAGTAAATTGTCGATTTTGACACAGGTTCACTGAGAAGTTCACAGAGAAGTACATAGAAAAGTGCACAGAAAAGTACACAGAAAGTCGATATACTATTGTCAAATAGGCCCTGAAAAGTGCATTGATTGATGAAAAAAGACAAATGTCCAAGAAAATGACGGTATAAATGCCGTGTAAACGAGTGAAATGAAACTGTCACTTTCTGACATCTGCTTGAATCTATATTTATAGGTGACTCTAGAAAGGAGGCTCCTATGCAGGTAGATAACGAAAATCGGGACTTGAAATACTGCCGCTATTATCATGGCGAACAGCGGGATCCGTATAGGGATTCGTTCAAGGGACGCGCCTGGATGGCGGAGCAGTTAGCGAGTGAACGCGCTTCGGATTCAGCGAAGGATTTCTTGTCGTTTGTGGCGGCGCATATCAGCAAGTGGGAACCTTACGGTTGTGAACCGGATGTCGCTCGTTACATAGCCTTCTTTGAAGGTTGCTCCTTTGAAGAAAAAATCGAAATTGCAATTGGCTATGGGCTTGGAGATGCACTTCAATTCAAGAAACCTCGTGGGCGAACCATTTTCGAAAGCCATTCAGATGCGGGTTTCTATACTCCCGAGACAATTGATATGGGTGTTCTGCTCTATAGCGACGGGCGAGTCTATATTAAGAATGCTGTGCCGGAAGGCTGCGGTTGCCTGAATTTGCTGCAGGACGGGCAAGATCCCTGCACTCAGGTGTATTTTTATGCAGGGAAATACAAAGAAACTGCCGATGTGGTCAAGAAACTGATAGATGAAAACAGGGAACGTATTTCCACATTGCCTTCAAAAATAGACGATCTCGTTTGCGATGGCGGATTTTCACATTATAAATTTTTGAGCAAGCATTTTAAAGGCATGATTTATGGCCAAACGGAAGAATCAAAGGCTATTGAAACCTTCCATAATCAAGTTCTCAATATCTTCTATCGAACGAATGCGCCTTCCTATGATTGGCTTGATGTTACGAGAGATGTTGAAACTTTCGCCGAACAATGGGGTGCTTTGTTAGACGAAATTGATACTGAAGAATCCTGTGCAAAGGTATATGATTTTATCGAAAGTGAACGATTTGCCGAAGACTGCCGAAAATCTGGGCTTTGAAATGGATTGTTTTGAAAGCTTCAATAGGAGCGCTGGTCGCGATGTTTCGGCCAATGACAATAGATTAGCCGAGGAATTTATCGCGACGTGTGATGACTATCGAGCCTTGGGAAACGCAATATTCAGCCAGTGGCGTTATTACAATCACTGGGCTGATGATGTAAAAGCGGAATTTGATACCGAATGGTTCAGGCTTGCGTTTAAGCGGCTACTAGAGCTTTCATGATTCCGTCAAGATCGTCGGGCGAGACAATAGCATCGTGTAAACTAGCGCTTTGTAACGGGGTAATACGCCCCATGTGCGGCCTTGTTCGGAACGCTACGGCCCTTGAGGTCGGTGGCACGGGATTTGGCAAGGTTGCTCGCGCCCTTGCCTGCGGCGTCCTTGTTCCAGCGCGCGCCCGCGATGCCTGTGGTTCCGTTTTCGTCTAGTAGGCCCGCGATGACTGCGGCGCTAGCGCTGAGGTTTGCCTTGTAGGGAATGGTCGCGCCTTTCAAAAGCTTGTCGCCGGTGATGGTGAGTTCGGGCGTTTCGCTGTCACCGATTGTGAGGCCCGCGACGGTGAAGGTCGCTTCTTCGCCGGGGAGGAGGCCCTTGAGCGATTTCTCGCTGCGCACGCCGTTCACGGTCACGTAGGCGTTGTGGTAAAGTGGCGCGATGCCGATGTTCTTTACGCGCACGGCTGCAGAAATTCCGTTGACCGCATAGCCCGTGATTTCGAACTTGTAGCCCGCATAGGAACTGGCCTCGTACACGCGTTCCTTGGTGGCGTAACTGCCTTCGGGTGCATCGTTGCCTATCACGTAGGTCATATGGTATTTGGCGGCGGCATCTTCCCAGGTGACTCCGTAAAGGCCTGCCGGGTTCAGGAATTCGCGCTGGTCCTTTTCGGTGTAGTAGCTGACTTCGCCTCCGCCGGGTGCGGTTTTCCAGCGGTCCGTGCCCAGGTCGCGCCAGTTACGCTCGTTGTCGCCGTTGCCCTGCGAAATGTCGTGTTCCTTGTGCATGAAGGAATCGTCGAACAGCCCGAAATTGAGCCCGAGCAAGGTATTGTTGCCTGCGACGGGCGTGTAGTTGTTGTCTGCCGCATCGATGGAGATGCTCCACGGGGTCTCTTTGAACAAACTATCAAGATGCGTCAGGAATTCGGCCTGGTAATCCTTGGTGGCGAAGTTGACTCCGAAATTGAGCTTGGTGCCGTAGATATGATATTCGCCCCAGTGCCCGAAACCCGCCTGCACAAAGGCGATGCGCGGATCCTTGTCGTATTCCGCGGCAAAGTCTGTGTAGAACTGCTTGTAGAACCACAGGAGTTCCTTGTTGCTCCAGTCGGCGTAGTAGGTGGGGCCGTCGCCGCCCGGGTCTTCGGAATACGTCTCGGTGTAGGACTTGTTCGCCTTGATGTAGTTGGGGACTGCGGTGGCGCCCTTCACCTTCTCGGTGCAGCCCGATGCGTTCGTGATGGTTGCGCTCGGGTACTCGATGCGGAACCGCACGATGGCCTGGTGCCCGCGACTCGCAATGTCGTCGAGCATTTTTTCAAAGCTGCTCCAGTCGTAGTCAATCTTGTCGTCGGTCTTGCCCTTCACCACGGCGCAGGGGAGGCAGTACGAGAATTCGAGCGAGATGGATTTTTGAAGGTCCTTCTGGTCTTTCGCCTGGTCGGGCCAGAACACGATGCCCTTCATGGGCTCGAGCGTCTCGATTTCTTTGTTGAGTGCGACGGAACGGTCCGCCGCGAAGGACATTGCGGCAAACAAGCCTGTTGCCAGTGCCGCTGTTGTGATAACGGGGGCGGCGCCCGCAAAAACGAATCTTTTCATACCACACTCCGTTCGGGATGATGCCCGTCCCCTTAAATCTAATGTAGGATGGCAGAAAAGTCAACGAAATGCGTTTTTGTCAACGCTTTTTTGCCCCAAAATGGCCGAAATTTCAAAAAATACTTGACAATGTTTTTTTTGTTTACATTTGGTATGGTGCTTTACGACTAGCATTTTGTGACAAACGTGGTAAAAGGAAGTTCGAGAATGAATAGAACGACTGCGAAAGGAAAAAAGCTGATAGATGCCTACATTATTGTCGGCGAACCGAATATGGGTAAGTCCAGTGTTGCCCGTCATCTTTATGGGGCGACTAAGGGCCCATACAACAAAAGAAGTAATATTCGAATAAAAAATATTCGACTGAATAACGGAAATGTTATTGCTGTAGGTTTGCAGGGGTATCAGTCATTGCAAGAAGCATGGATTTCGCCTACAGCATTTGTTAATTATTTGAAAGGTTTGAAGAATGTTCCTGACGCCATTCTTTTTACACTTCAATTGAATCCTAGACCGAAATTGTATGCAAATGCCACTCAGTATTTTTCAGCGTTGAGGGGAGTCGTCAATGTGGTGGCGACGGCGGTTCTTGATACAAACGCAAATGCTGTTTATCGGTTCCCAAACTGTCGCATATTTTTATCAAATCCAAATGGTGTCCCTGTAGCGGGGAATCCTCTTGTTACCACGAATGAACTTGCTCGTGATATTAGACATTTTTTCCAATGGGAGTAAAAATAGATGTTTCTCGTTATGAACAATATAAAGTTTGCAACAATATTGGCGCTGGTTGCTCTATTCTTCGTTGCCTGCAGCGAAGATTCCGGTTCGACAAATAATGCTTTGCCTGAGGATTCTGTAAAAACTGGAACTTTTATAGATGAGCGCGATGGCCAAGTCTACAAGACGGTGACCATTGGCTCCCAGACTTGGATGGCGGAAAACTTGAATTTTGAATACCAGGCCCATGGCGAGTCTTACGGAAATTACTGCCATAGGGGAGACTGTAAGGCATACGGTCGCTACTATATTTGGGAGGTCGCTATTAACGTTTGTCCCACGGGCTGGCATTTGCCGGATACAACGGAATGGCTTGCCTTATATAGGGCTATAGGGGAAGACCCTTATGCGATGCAGGCAACGGGGTTTGGGAAATGGGGAAATGCAACCAATGCAAGCGGTTTTTCCGCGCTCCCTGCTGGTCATTGGGGGGGGAAGGTGTCGTCGAAGTAGGCTGGTATGCTAGCTTCTGGAGTGCAGCTGAGGACAATTTAGGTCGAACCTACTTCTGGAACTTGGATGCGGGCTATGCGTACTTCGATATCAACTACAAAGACTACGGTTATTCAGTTCGTTGTCTCCAGAAATTTTTACCTGATAAAGAGATTTCTTCTAGTAGTGTTGATACAGGAAGTTTGATAGATGAGCGTGATGGACAGATCTACAAGACGGTGACGATTGGCACCCAGACTTGGATGGCTGAAAATCTGAATTACGATTTCAAGCTTCATGGCGAGTCTTACGACAACTATTGCTATATGGATCATTGTACGATATACGGTCGTTACTATACTTGGGAAGTTGCCCTTAATGTTTGTCCCACAGGATGGCATTTGCCGGATACAACGGAATGGCATGCCTTATATAGGGCTATAGGGGAAGACCCTTATGCGATGCAGGCGATGGGGGTTGTAAAATGGGAAAATGCAACCAATGCATCAGGTTTTTCGGCTCTCCCTGCTGGTGGCGGCTTTCCTGGTCACGGCTATAACAACTATGTCTTCAAAGATGTCGAATCTAGTGCTCTCTTCTGGAGTGCCACCAAGCTGGCAGAAAAAATGCCTTTTGTCACGGGTGAATATGCTTACAGATGGTATGTGGATTCGGACTTTGCGTCAGTTGCCGATGAATCCGTGGGCAATGGTCTTTCGGTTCGTTGCCTTAAGGACTAGGCCCCGCAACGCCGTGCCCCCGCATCGCAAACAATTCGCCAGCCCACACCCCAGGCTGGCTTTTCTGCTTCTGTAGAAATTTTTGTGTTTTTAATTTTGACTTTTTCCTGTTATTTTCCAATGTTGAGCAATATTACCTGACGCTTGTTTCGCCCGCGGCTACCGGATTGGAGCTTCCCGAGAGCGTCCACCTGCTTGCCCGAGGTGCCTTGCGCTCGGGGTTGCGATGTGGCGCGGACCTTGCGGGCGTATGGAATTGCGTCGGTGGAACCGTCGCGCAAAACTACCGCGATGCTGTCGAGGATTGGGTTGCCTGTACCTTCGATGTAGTCGTGCGATACTTCCCACACCATGATGCCCGCGTAGCCGTTATCCTTGACCCAGCGGCTCTTGACGGCGGAGGAATGTGGGTCTTCGAATGTCACGTATCCGGTACTTGATACGCCGTAAGGTGATACGGAGACGCTGTCGAAAAAGAATTCCCAGTCGGGGTTCGCGACGATGTCCTTGTACGGGACTTGCTTTGCCGTTCCCTTGGTAAAATCGGTGCCGGGGCCCGTGGCGCCCTTGAATTCGAAACCGAACGAGGGGATGCCGAAGACCATCTTTTCGGTGGGGACGCCTCGTTTTTTCCAGTAGTCGCGGGTTTCTTCCCACGACCAGGTGGTGTAGCCGCTGTGCGGGTAGAGCGGCGAATCGAACATGGCTTTTTCGTCCCAGTCGCCGGTGATGTCGTAGGTCATGAACCCGAACCAGTCCAGGTTTTTCACGAGGACTTCGGGCGTGAAGAATTTTCCGTAATACTGCGAGCAGGGGAGCGCTGCCGAGAGCGTCTTGCCTTCGGGGAGTGCTGCGCGGAGTTCGGTGAGTAGCTTGTTGTAGGCGATGGTGTCGGCGTCGGGCACGGGGTTGTATTCCCATTCCCAGTCCATGTCGAGGCCGTCCAGGTTGTGGTCGGCGACAAGCTGCACAAGGTTAGTGACAAACTTTTGTCTGAGTGCGTCGTCCGATGCGACGGGCACGAAGTTTTCGCTCTGTCCGCCTCCGCCGAGCGACACGATCACCTTGGTGCCAGCGGCGTGGGCTAGCGTCACCATTTCGTCGAGTGCGGTCGGGTCGTCTGCGGCATCCCCGCGAAGCGAACCATCGGTATTCGGCGTAATAAAGCTCCACAGCACATGAGTCAGCTTTTCGTACGGCACCTTGTCTACGGTGTAGGCGGGCTTGTGCCATTTGCCCCAGTCGGGGTAGTAGCCGATAAACAGCGGTTCGGCCCACGCCGAACAAGCGCTTGCGAAGATTAAAAAAGCCGCGAGGGTTTTTGCGAGGGAAAGTGTGCTCAATCGACTCATTCGAAACTCCTTGCTTCTAAATATAAGCTTTTTGTTGTTTAAAGACTTATTACGAACAAATTTGTGTAAATTTTGAAGAGAAAAAGCGATTGTTTGAAGGCCGAAAAATGGAGAAAAAATCCAAAATTAGCTGAAAAATGACTATGAAAATCGATTCCAGGCATATAAATTGCTAATAAAACGAATTTTATATGCCCAAGGTGTGTTTGTGGGTGTTTAAAATGGGGGAGGGAGGCACCCATGGTGCATTCAATTTTTTTTGATAGAACATCCCCTAAAAAATGAATTTTAAACGGGTTTTACACATTTTGTGATGCCTTAGGGGTGTCATTTGGGGACGAAGCGATGTAATTTTGAAATATGCGTACCCCAAAACTCAATTTGTGGGATGTATGGTTTCTCTTAGTCCTGGCGTGTGTGGTGGCATGCTCGGACGATTCTTCCGGAACGAAACCGGATGTTTCCGAACCCGATGGATTTTCGTCGGATTCTCAGGTTATCATTGGCGAAGATGGCTTGCCGTTTCCCGCAAGTAGTTCTGCGGCGCTTGATGATCCGTTGAATCCGCTGGCGGGAATTTCGTCATCTTCCAAGAAAAGCGACGGCTCGCACGAAGGCCCTCTCCCTGGCGAAGACCCGGGTATGGTTGCTGTCGACACGACGGTGCCTTTTGTGGGTAACTTCCCGGTCATTTTCTCCGAAGTTTCGCCGTCGAATGCAAATTTCAAGGATAACGATGGCAATGACCCCGGCTGGCTTGAACTTTATAATACGAGCGATGCTCCGGTGAGTCTCAATGGTGTTGCCTTGAGTAATGACCCCAAGTTCCCGCGCCGTTGGATCTTTGGCAATGCGACTATTCCTGCCAAGAGCCACATGATTGTGTTCCTTTCGGGCAAGAACTATGCCGACTATATTCCGCCTTCGGATTCGGTCAATATGATCGGTTCCGATTGCAGTTCCGAAGCTTCTGCGGGCGGGTTCGGCGCGTTCCCTGGCATGGGTGATTTCGGTGGCGGATTCCCCGGTGGTGGTGCAGGTGCTGGTGTCGGTGGCGCCGCTGCTACAGGTAACACCGGAAATGTCGAAAATCTTCCGGGAAAATCTTCGCTGTGCTTTAACGAAGGTGGTGTGAACCAAGTGGGTGCCGTCATGAAGGTGTCGCAGGGTGGTACCTATTCTCGTGTGGTTGTGAATTCCGGTGCGGCAAAGCTCGGCAATGCAGACCAGCTCGTGATTCGAGGATTTATTACCAAAACGCACAAAATTCGCGTGAACTTTAAGGAGGGAAACGATATTAGTGCGTGGACCGGCAAGAATCTTCGTGGTTCGGGTGACACGAATTCGGTGTATTATGTGCGCCTTGGCGACAACGCCTCCGATATCAAGCGTGGTAATGTCTCGGCAACGACGTTTGCTACCGAAACCCAGGGCTCTGAATCAACGACCATCAAGATTACATCGTACATTGCCCGCAAGCGTGGCCATGAACCGCATACGACCTTTAAGGCTGAGGATCAGGGTGGTGTTCTTTACCTCGTGAGCGAAACGGGTATTCTGGATTCGGTGCGTTATTCCGCGGTGCCCACGGGTGCATCCTGGTCTCGCGATGCGGCGGGTAACTGGGGCTTTGCTTCTCCTTCGCCGTACGGTAATACGGTGGGCGAGGTGTTTGCGGTGCAGGCCCAGTCGAATGCGGTGAATGTTCCTCCTTCGGGTTTCTATTCTTCTGCGATAACGGTCTCTTTCCCGGCGGGAACCCGCTGCGAACAGGGCGGAACGGAACCGACGGCGAATTCGCCTACGGTGGAACAGACTTTGACGATCAATGCGACTGCGGTGCTTCGCTGCCGCACCTATGCCGTGGGGTCCTATCCGAGCGAAGAAATCATTCGCACCTATGTGTTCGAAAGACAGCCTTCGATTGCAACTTTATTTGTAACGACGGATCCGCTTTCGATGTTCAGCTCCGATACGGGCCTTTACATGACGGGTAATGGGGCTGCCATGATGGACCCCAAAAAGGGTGCGAACTTCTGGAGTAACCGCGAACTTCCCGTGTATGTAGAGCTATTTGAACCGAATAAACCGCAGACTCCTGCGTTCGGCGTGATGGGCGACTACAAGATTTCGGGCCAGTACAGCCGCGCGAAAGAAAAGAAGTCTTTCTCGGTGACTCTGCGTGAAGAATACGGCGATAAGCGCCTCAAGTACCCGCTGTTCCCAGACTATCCTGAACTCAAGAAATTCAAGGCGTTCTCGCTCCGCAATTTTGGTAACAACAGTGGTGATGACTATGTGCGCGACCGCATCGGAACTTCGATGACAGAAGGGCTTGGCGTCGATTACCAACGCGGGCGTTATGTTGTTGTGTATTACAATGGCAAGTATTACGGTGTACACGATTTACGTGAGCGCAATAACGAGTACTATTACGAAACCAAGTATGGCCTTGACGCATCGGATATCGACTTGGTTGATGCCCAGAACGAAGCGGGTGCGGGCTCGGCGACCGATTACAAGGCGATGATTGATTGGCTCCAGAGTAATGAACTGACGAACGATGCAAACTATCAGAAGATTGCCGACCAGATTGATGTCGATAACTACATAAACTATATGCAGGCCGAAATGTTCGTGAACAATGGCGACTGGCCGCACAACAATATGAAAAAGTGGCGTGTTGCCAGTCAGAAAAGTAAATGGAAATGGTTCCTGTACGATGTAGACTTTGGCTTCGGCGCAGGTTACAATACGCAGAATGGCAACGTGTTCAGCTACGTGACCAATCCGAACGGTACAAACGGCATGGGGATGGGAATGATGCCTGGTATGGGTGGCGGCCAGCAGAGTAGTGGTTCAATTTCGGAGCATACGATTCTCATGATCCGTTTGCTCGGTAACGAAGGATTCAAGAAGGCTTTCATTAATCGCTTCTGCGTACTCTTGTCTATGAACTTCTCTGCCGACAGGCTCGTGAAACGTATCGACGAATTGCAATCGCAGGTGCAAGCCGAAGTGGCGCGTGATGCGGAATTCTGGAACTACGATGCCGCATCGATGTCGAGTAATCTTGAAAAGATCAAGTCCTTTGCGCAGACCCGCCAGCAGACCATTATGAGCGAAATGCAGCAGTACTTTAGCCTGGGAGAGACTGCTTCGGTAACTCTTTCGGCGCAGGGCTCGGGCAAGGTCCTGGTGCATAACCTGCCGCTTGATCAAAGTTCTATGTCGGTGAACTTCTACCGCGATGTTCCGGTGACCGTAACCGCGATGCCCAATGCAGGAGCCGTATTCGGTGGCTGGAGCGATGGCATCCAAGAAGCAACTCGTACCTTTAATCCCGGCGAAGTAGCAACAGTCTCTGCAACATTTAAGTAAGAAATCATACCAATCGCTTCTGGAACCCGCCAATGGCGGGCTCTCTTCTAACACCCCACATCCTACTTCCCACTTCCCACTTCCTACTATTTACTACATTTTATCTCGATGAAATTACCTGTCGTATGTATAGTAGGGCGCCCGAACGTGGGCAAGTCCTCGCTCTTCAACCGCATCTTGGGGCGTCGTGCCGCAGTCGTGTCTGACCGCGATGGTGTGACCCGCGATCGCCATTACCAGAATGCGAATTACAAGGGCCATGAATTTACGGTGGTCGATACCGGCGGATTCTTGCCGGACGATTCCATCGATGTGCTCGCCGATAGCGTGCGCACCCAGATTTTCAACGCCGTCGAAGAAGCCGACCTGGTGCTCTTCATGGTCGATGTCCGCGTGGGCATTACCAAGCTCGACGAACAGTTTGCGCGCATGGTCCGCAAACTCGACAAGAAGGTGATTCTTGTCGCAAACAAGAGCGAAAACGGTGCCGACCGTCAAGAAAGCTACGAATTCCTGAAGCTTGGCTTTGGACTTCCGCGTACCATCAGTGCGCTCACGGGCTATGCCTGTCTTTCGCTCATGGACGAAGTCATTGCGGTGCTTCCGACTCCCGTTCGCGGTGAACGCAAGGAAGTTCGCCCGATTCGCTTTGCCATTCTCGGTCGCCCGAACGCCGGCAAGAGCACGCTCTTGAACCGCTTGCTGAACGAAGACCGCGCCGTGGTGTCCGATATTCCGGGAACGACTCGCGACTCCATTGACTGCGACTTTGCGGTCGACGGAGTCAAGTTCGTGGTGACCGATACGGCGGGCCTCCGCAAGAAGGCGAAGGTCGAAGACGAAGTCGAAATTTTCAGCAACATGCGTACGCTCGAAAGTATTCGCCGCTCCGACGTGTCGGTCTTGATGGTCGACTGCACTCGCGGTCTCGAAGTCCAGGACTTCCGCATCATTACCGAAATCCGCAAGGCGGGCAAGGGCTTGGTGCTTGTGCTCAACAAGTGGGACATTTTCCCGGACAAGACCGAAAAGTCCTTCGACCACATGGTCAAGGACATGCTCGAACGCGAACCGATGCTTGAATACGTGCCGATTATTTCGGCAAGCGCCAAGGAAGGCCAACGCGTAAACCGCATCGTGCAAGCTATCCAGACGGTGTATGCCAACTGCCGCCGCGTGCTTGGCCGCGACCGCGTGGCAACCGCCTTCGCAAGTTTCTTGGAAAAGAACCCGGTGCCGAGCCAGAACGCCCGCGTGGTGCAGCTTACTCGCGCCTGCCAGATTATGGTGGAGCCTCCGGTAATTGCTATCGAAACTCGCACGCCGGAACTGGTGGCCGATTCTTACAAGCGTTACCTGCTCAAACAGTTTTACGAAGAATTCCAGCTGCAGGGTGCGCCCCTCCGCTTGAACTTCGACCAGAAATTAACCCTTAGAAAGGATGAAGATCTTGAACAGTTTACTGAGTCTTCCAATAGCGTACTTGCTGGGGTCAATCCCGAGCGCGATATGGATCGCAAAAATCGCAAAGGGAAAGTCGTTCGACATTAGAGATTACGGCTCCAAGAATGCGGGCCTCACCAACACGTTCCGCGTGCTTGGCTGGAAACCCGCGCTTCCCGTTGTTTTCCTGGATTTGCTCAAGGGCTTCTTCGGTCCGTGGATTGCCATTAAGTTGTGCGAAGCCCAGGTGGCTGCCGGTGGTGCGGACTACTCCCATTGGGTGCCGCTTGTCGCTGGCCTCTTGGTGATCTTGGGACACAGCTTTACTTGCTTTGCCGGTTTTCGCGGCGGTAAGGGCGTGCTTGCTGCTTTGGGCGTGTTCCTTGCTCTTTGCCCGATTACGGCACTTGCAAGCTTTGGCGTGTGGATTATTCTTACTGTGGCGACAAAGTATGTGTCGGTCGGAAGCATCGGGGCATGCATCGCCCTTGCGGCTTTTTCGACGATGGGCTACCTGCAGTTGCCTTTTCCGCCCGAAAAATTTAACGAAGGCCTGTGGGTGACATGCCTGCTGGTGGCCATTTTCGTGATCGTAAAGCATAAATCCAACATCAAGCGCCTTTTGAACGGCACCGAGAACGGATTTGGCAGCAAGCGCAAGACTCCGAAGGCATAATTATTGTAGATTATAGAGAAAGATTATAGGTTAAATTATGAAGGTTACTGTACTTGGAACGGGTGGCTGGGGTCTTTCCCTTGGCCAGGTGGTGTATGAGAACAAGAATGAAGTCATGTTCTGGACAAATTCCCAGGCCGAAGTGGACCTGCTTTCGACAGAACACCAGTACAAGGACAAACTTCCGGGTGTGATTTTCCCGGCAGACTTTAAGTACACGACTGACATGAACGCCGCCCTCGAAGGTTGTGAAATGGTTTTGATCGTGGTGCCTTCCCAGTTCATGGGGGGTGTCGCCAAGAACCTTGGCAAGTGGACTCCCGCCAAGGGTAAGGAACCGGTGGTGGTTTGCGCTACGAAGGGTATTCTCGAAGGCACGAACCAGCTGATGAGCGAAGTGCTTCTGGAACATGTTCCTTGGCTCACCGAAGACAAGATGGTTGCCTTTAGCGGTCCGTCTCATGCAGAAGAAGTCAGCCGCCACATTCTTACGGCGATTGTCTCTGCTTGCGTGAACGAAGAATCTGCAAAGCTCGTGCAGAAGACCATGAGTTGCTCTTATCTGCGCGTTTACACTTCCACTGATATCGTGGGTGTGGAACTCTGCGGTTCCGTGAAGAACGTGATTGCAATCGCTTCTGGTGTGCTTTACGGCCTCGAAGCAGGCGGCAAGTACAAGATTGGCGACAACACCCGTGCCGCAATCCTCACTCGTGGTCAGGCCGAAATGTGCCGCCTCGGTAAGGCTCTCGGTGCAAAGCCCGAAACGTTCGCTGGCCTTGCCGGTATGGGCGACTTGATTGTGACTTGCCTTTCTCAGCACAGCCGCAACCGCTATGTGGGTGAACACATCGGTAAGGGCGAAACTATTGAACAGGTTCTCGGCGGTATGAAGATGGTGGCCGAAGGCGTTCCGACTTGCAAGAGCACCAAGGCGCTCGCCGACAAGCTCGGTGTCGAAATGCCGATCGTGAATGCGGTTCACGCCCTCCTCTTCGAAGGCAAGAAGGTGGACGAAGTCATCAAGGGAATGTGGGATCGCGAACTCAAGACTGAAGTCTGGGAGTAACCTTCGTTCTAGTCAACCCTAGCGTTAAGTGGGTCGCAAATCCGTTACGGAAAGCGGCCCCTTTTTCTGTTTCTGCCTTTTCCATCTGTGCGGTTGCGTCAGAGATTTTTTCGCCGCTAGAAACAAAACCCTCCCTTGGAGGCTAAAAGTAACCGCATTACAGGTAAATTATTTTGAAAATAAGAATCTTTTTTATATATATTTAAAGTATGTTTGGGCGTTTTTGTTACATAGTGGCCCTTTGTGCCACCTTATTGCTGATAGCCTGTGTCGAAGACGATGTCAGGCGCGGTAACGATGCCCTGCGCATTGGCGATTATGACAGGGCTATCCAGAATTTTTCCAAGGCCCTTGATGTGGAACCCGCAAACAGGGATGCCCGCTATGGGCTGGCCCTTTCCTATTATGCAGTTGCCGAAGAAGCTGAACACTTGAAGACCCCGACTTTTGATATGTGGAATCGCACGGCCCGTGAGTTTGATATCTTGTCCAGGGTCGACAGTAGCGGACGCATCGATGCGAACTATTCGACATGCCTGTTTTATCTGGCGCGTGCGACCATGGCGCAGAACTCCGCTGCGAATGTGCTTCCGCTCCTGGACCGTTCCATCCAGCTGGATAGCTTGAATTTCTTCAGTTTTAACCTGAAGGGGTTGATTCTCTCGGAACGCGGCGACAAAGAAAGCATCGAAAACGCGAAGAAAATCTTTATCCACGTCGTGACTCGCGAACCGCAGTTTATTTCGGCATACGTAAACCTCGGAAACATCTACTGGGACGAAGGCGACATCGAAAGCGCTTGGGATACCTGGTCGGCCGGATTGGAACGCTCCCCCAAGAATCAGTCGCTGATTTACTGGACGCAGGTCGCCGAAGATTCCCTCAAGTCCATGGTGCTTTCGGGTAGACTGTAAGGCGGTGGTGATTCGATGGATTCTGTCCCGCATCAGTCCAGTATTTTAGATAAGGTCCGTGAATGTACGCTATTGCATCACGGCGGCGAAGCCGATGTCTATGGAGTGGTCGCCGACGGGAACGAGTATGTTCTAAAGTGGTATGGCTCTGAGAATCGTTTTGACGAATCCGTTATCGAGACGCTTTCACACTTGAATATTCCGGGGCTTTATCGAATCCGCGAATCGGGCGTGCGCGAAAACACGACGTATCTTCTTTACGACTTTGTTCAAGGCATGAGTTCTGCCGAGGTCCCGCAGATTCCCGTTGCGGTGGCGCTGCTCCTGCTCCGGGAACTTGGCCGTACGCTTGATGCCCTTGCCGGCAAGGAAGTTCATCACGGTGACTTGAATCCGGCAAATGTCATTCTTTGCCCGTCAAAGGGTGGCTTGCAGGCGGTCCTGATCGATTGCGGTATTGTGGGGCCGGGGGCGCTTGCCTATGCCGCTCCGGAACGCTTTCAGGGGAAGCCCGCTTCTGTCAAGAGCGACTTGTTCAGTACCGGCTTGATGCTTTTCCGCTGGGTGGTGGGGCACGACTTACTCAAGGCGAACAATTACGATGGTTATGCCGCTCAGGTTGCTTCTATCGACAGCATCGATGTGACAGGCATTCTTTATGAGATGGGTTGTTTTTCGGCACAGGAACTTTCCGCTCTCGATCCGCTGTGGAAATCACTTTTGCGATTCGAAGCGGGGGAACGTCCCGAAGATTTTGATGAATTGGACGAACTTTTGGAAATAGCCCTGTCGACTCTTGGGGTTGGCGAGGTGACCGCCCAAACCTCCCTGCAACATTTTTCCGAAAAGCTCTTTGACGAAAAAACGGGGCGAAAATTCCCGGCGTCTGCACTGGATGGTGAAAAAACGGCCATTCCGTATCGAAAACGCGATGTGCAACCTCAAAAAAAGATCCGAAAATTTGCCATTTTGGGCATTTTTGGACTTATATTATTATTGGTTGCTCTGTGGCTTGCGTTCGGAACGAAATCTCCCGACATCGATGCCACGGGAAATCTGCTTTTGGAAAAGTCCAGGAATCTGGAATCCGTCGATTCGCAAGAAGATATTTTGAGAGGTGTCCCATGAAGTCGGAAACGATGCTTGCTACAGAAAAGATGCTTGATGTAGTGAAGACCTTGCTTGACGAGGTTCAGCCGGAATCCCTTTTTGTCAAGATTCTGGAAGTGGCACGCAGCGTTCTCCATGCCGATGCGGCCGTTTTGGATATCGCAGGCGAAAAGCCGCTTCACTTGAGCAATCCGGAACAGGTCTCCATTTCTATTTCTGCGGTGAAACAGGCCAAGGCCGAAAAGAGGGCCGTGGTGTGGAATCAGCTGGACGATAATTCGGCGGACCTTTCCAAGTCAATCGTGCAGAACCAGCTCACCAGTATCATGGTGTCTCCGTTCCGTACGCCTGACAGCGAGGCGGGTTACCTTTATTTGCAACGTGCTGCCCGCAGCGATTCCTTTACCGAAGACGATAGCGCCCTGTTCGATTCCTTCGTGTCCGTTTGTGAAAAGTTTGCCTTCGCCGCGTTTGACCGCATTCGCGACAAGGAATCTCTCGAAACCTTCAGGAATGTGATCCGCAAGGACGGAATCGTCTATTCCAGCAAGGTCATGACCGACCTGGTAAAATTGGCCGATAAGTTGGCCGTCCTTCCGATGCCGGTGATTATCCGTGGCGAAACGGGAACGGGTAAGGAAGTCATTGCCAAATATATCCATCGCCATAGCCCGCGTGCAGACAAGCCCTTTATTGCGGTGAACTGCGGCGCCATTCCGGAACACCTGATGGAATCGCTTCTGTTCGGACACGCCAAGGGTTCCTTTACGGGAGCCATCGAAACTCGCAAGGGCTTTTTCGAAGAAGCCGATGGTGGAACGATTTTTCTTGATGAAATCGGCGAACTCCCGCTGAATATGCAGGTGAAGCTTTTGCGCGTGTTGCAAGAAAAGCATATTACGCGCGTAGGCGACAACCGCGAAATCCCCGTAAATGTGCGCGTCATCAGTGCGACGCATGTGGATCTCGAAGAAGCGGTCAAGGCGAAACGCTTCAGGGAAGACCTCTATTTCAGAATCCAGGTGATGCCTATGGTGGTGCCGCCTCTCCGTGAACGCGAACAGGATGTCGTCTTGCTCGCCGAAGAATTCCTGACCCGCTACGGGGCTGAATACGGTCGTGGCAAATACCACCTGAGTCGCAATGCCGAAAAGGCGCTCCTCGGCTACCATTGGCCGGGCAACGTGCGTGAACTCGAAAACAAGATTCAGAAGGCGCTTATCCAGGCGGTCCACGGGGTGGTGCAACCGGGCGACCTCGGCTTGGACGATGTGCAGGCTCAGGCGAAGGAATCTCCGCGAACCCTTAAGGAAGCCCGTGAAATCGTGGAACGCGAAGTCATCAGCCGCGCCCTCCGCGACAGCAACGCGAACTTGACCTTGGCGTCGACCATCCTCGGAATCGACCGTAAGGTCCTCCGTGAAATCATGGAGCGGCTTGGAATGAAGAAGGAAGATTTCAAAAAGTAATTTCTATATTGTTTAACGCCCAAAAGACAGTTGGCACGGAATTTGCAAGAAGATGAGTATGAAAAAGCTAAATCTCATATCGACGATTTTGATGGCTGCGGCTCTTGGCTATGCCGCTCCGTCTTCTGCGCGTCCGGAGTCCTCTGTCCCGACCCCCGCCGAAAATGCCGAAATTTCGCGAGAAATGCCGGATTTAGGTGCAAAGGAAAGCGCTGAATGGCAAAGGCTGCGTGCCGAGCGTCGTGCCGCCCGTGAGCAAATTCTTACGGACTTGCGCAACAGTTCCGCTGCAGAAAAGCAAAATATCCGCCAGGAAGTCTCGAAAAAACGAGACGAAAAACCTCGCTTCGAGGGGGATATCCCGAAAAATCAGTCTCGCGAACGACGCCCTTTTTATGAGCGGCCCGAGTCTGCTCCGATGAACCCGATGCATGGTATGCCCGACCGTACGTTCGAGGGGAATCGTGATCGCCGATAGATGCGTTCGATTGCAGTAGTCATTCTATTGCTTTCGTCTGTGCTGTTGGCAGAGACCCAGGAAGCCGCTTATTTCCGTGCCCTGAAGGCGGAAGAAGCGGGCGATATCACCTTGGCTTTGGAATCTTTTGAAGAGGCTGCAGCCCTTCCCGGACCGTATACCGAAGAGATTCGTGAAATTGTCAAGGAATATTACAAGGCTCTAGGAGGAACTGAAGATTCCGCGGATAATCCGTGGTCTTTTCGTTTTTTAGGAAATTTGGGCTTTTACGGACTACGTTACAGTGAGTTCGGTGGTGTCGACGAGGTGACGGAGCATGGGGGAGACTTGTTCTTGTCGCTGACGCCGTTCCTGGATTATACGACAGGGAACTACATTCATTCGTTCGGCATTGGCTTCAATAGTGATTGGTTTGTGGCCAACGAAAATATGCCTGCGCTCGACACGAACGACTGGAAATTTTCTCTTGGACTGGAGTATTCCCTGGTCGGAAGTTCCATACTGCTGGACGTCGGCGTAGACCTGAATTTTGCCCAGGGCGAAGATGTTTCGCCTTCCTTTTTTGGGTGGATAGAAAAGGATTTTTTCAGAATAGAAAAGAACCGATTGGGAATGGCCATCTGGGGGTATTACGATGCCGACGGTCCGCTCGCCTTTGCTCTTTACGGGGCGTGGCATAGAACGTCTACTTACGGCTGGAATGCGGCTGCTTATGTGGGGGGACGCTTCGAGGCTGATTCCGCGGTAGACTACGTTGGCTACTTGGCGGCGTATGAGGCTGCCTTGCAGGAAGCATATGACGAGGCTGGGCAGAATGAACGGAACCCGTATGAAAATGACGATGACTGGCGCTGGGGCTCCCGTGACGAAAATTTTGGCGGTAATCCGTGGAATGAAAACGGAACTAGGAATCCGATGGATGCCTGCCTCGAAACGTACGGCGAGGAATGTTTTGAATGGGAAATTTCAAAAATCGATTCCATTTACTGGTCAACGCATACTCGTCCCGATTCAAACTTGGTGGACACGCAGAATGCTGACGCTGATGTGTCAGTCGCTGTTCCCAAGTATTACGCAAAGTGGCTTGGTCCCACACTGCGGTCGAGGCTCTCTTATAAATTCAGGAATGGTCTTTCGCTTGAAGCGCGTTTGAACCTGTTCTATGGTTTTGTCCTTGACGGTCCCGACAGCGATTACGAAAAAATAAGGAAGTTCAGCGGCTCATGGGGCGGTACGGTTTTCTGGAAACCGAATTCGCTGACCCTGTATTTGGGGCTGGAACAGTTCTACAAACATTACGGCCTTCCCGCCTATTACAAGGGAATTTATCCGCAGAACACCCTGCTCTCCGAAATTAAGCTCGGCCTCAAGTGGGAATTGTAATGTCATTCCCGCGAAAGCGGAACTTTCTACTTATAGAAAAGACCAGAACAGTAGTTCTAGTCATGCTTCTTTGTCATTCCCGCGAAAGCGGGAATCTCTACTTATGAAAAAAGACTAGAACAAAGTTCTAGTCTTTTATGGAGATAGTGGGAGTCGAACCCATGACCTACAGATTGCGAACCTGTCGCTCTACCAACTGAGCTATATCCCCAGGTTTGAGGCGAAATATAGAATTAAGCGCCTACGTTGTCAAGTGTCAGTTACCCCGGTTGTCCATCGAAGAAAACATTTGGACGATTTCTTCGGTAAACTGCGAACTCGGAAGCCCCTGAGCGATTTCGAGAGCTTTTTCCAGATGCCCCTGCGCATTAATCTTTGCCTTCTTGAAAGCATCCTTTTCGTTCAGCTTTTCGATGATGCTTTCGGGAACATCAGTTTCTCCGGCCCTTGCGATCAGTGCTTCCATTTCAGTGCGCTCCTGCTCGTTGCAACTTTCGAAGTAGTACAACAGCGGAAGCGTGATGAGCCCGTTGCCGAGGTCGGTGAACTTCGCCTTGTCCAGGTTCTTGCTCCCGAAACCGTAGTCCAGGAGGTCGTCAATAATCTGGAAGGCGATGCCGAAGTGGCTTCCCATCTGGGCGCACTTGTCGATGTTTTCCTTGTCGAAACCGGCGAGGATTGCGCCGATGCGGGCTGCAGCCGCAATCAAAGAAGCGGTCTTTCCATCGATAATGCGGTCGTATTCCTCAAAGGAAAGTCGCATATTTCCGGACTGGTCCAGTTCCAGGATTTCGCCTGCGATTAGTTTGTCCGCAGCCTTGGAAAGCACCGTCGGAATGTCGCGAGATTCTTCATCGATCACACACTGCATGGACTGTGACAGCACGTAGTCTCCGATGAGCACAGCCACCTGGGTGCCCCATTCCTTATGGGCAGTCTTCTGCCCGCGGCGAATGTCGGTTCCGTCGATGATGTCGTCGTGGACTAGGCTTGCGAGGTGCAGCAACTCGATGCCTGCGCATGCGTGTGCGACTCGCAGGCTGTCGGGCTTCTGAGAACCGCTCTGTGCAATCAGGCAAAGCAGAGTCGAACGGATGCGTTTGCCCTTGCGCTGGACCAGGGATTCCAGTCGTTCGTTAATGCCTGCGGGTGCGTTTTTGGCTACACCGAAAATAACCTTTTCGGTAAGTTCCAACTGTTCCTGCACAAGCTTGCGGGCTTGTGCCAGTACAGTCTGAAAGTCTTCTTTACTTGGCGCCATCGAAATTAAATATCCAGGTCGTCCAAGACCTTGTAAGCGTTAGATTCAATGAACTTGCGGCGCGGTTCCACGTCTTCGCCCATGAGCATACTGAAAATCTGGTCGGCCGCCACGGCGTCTTCCACATAGCACTGCTTGAGGAATCGCTTGGTGGGGTCCATGGTCGTTTCGGAAAGCTGTTCCGGAGACATTTCGCCAAGACCTTTGAATCGGCTGATTGTCACGTTCTTCTTGTCTTCGAGCTTCGCCATGGCTTCGTCCTTGGCGGTTTCGTCGAAAAGGTAGGTGTCCTTGGTGCCGACCTTGAGCTTGAACAGAGGCGGCATGGCGAGGAAAACGTGGCCTTCGTCAATAAGCGGGCGCATGTAGCGGAAGAAGAAAGTGAGAAGCAGAGTCTGAATATGGGAGCCGTCCACATCAGCATCGGTCATGATGACGATCTTGTTGTAGCGGAGCTTTTCGAGCTTGCATTCGGTGCCGAGACCGCAACCGATGGCGTTCACCAGGTTCTGGATTTCTTCGGTGTCGAGCACGCGGTGAAGGCTTGCCTTTTCCACGTTCAAGATCTTACCGCGCAAGGGGAGAATGGCCTGGAACTCGCGGTTGCGGCCCATCTTTGCAGAACCACCTGCAGAGTCACCTTCCACGATGAACAGTTCGCATTCCTTGGGGTCGCGGCTGGAGCAGTCGGCGAGCTTGCCCGGAAGTCCGCCGCTTTCGAGAACGTTCTTGCGGCGGGCGAGGGTGCGTGCCTTGTGGGCCGCTTCGCGGGCCACGGCGGCATTGTAAACCTTGTCCAAAATCGTCTTGACGGCTGCCGGATTTTCCTGGAAGTATTCTTCGAGCTTCGCACCGAATGCAGATGCCACATAGCCTGCGATTTCGGAGTTGCCGAGCTTGCGCTTGGTCTGTCCTTCGAACTGCGGCTGCGAGACCTTGATGGCGATGACTGCGGTCAGGCCTTCGCGGATATCGTCGGAGGTAATCTGGATGTCCTTCTTGCCCTTGGGCATTTCCTGTGCGAACTTGCTAATGACGCGAGTAAGGGCCGTCTTGAAGCCCGTCACGTGTGTACCGCCATCGTAGGTGTTCACGTTGTTCACGAAACTGAAGAAGTTTTCCTGGTAGCCGTCGTTGTACCACATGGCGACTTCGAGCGGATACTGGCCGTCGGGGAGCACCAGGTGGATTGGTTCCTGGAACAGCGGGGTGCGGTGTTCGTCCACGAAACGCACGAATTCCGAAACGCCACCGGGGTAGCAGAAAGTTTCGCTGTGTTTTTCTTCGGTGCGTTCGTCGGTGAGCGTCAGCCGGAGCCCGCTCATAAGGAAGGCGAGTTCGCGGAAACGCGTGGCGAGCGTGTCGTACACGTAGACGGTTTCGCTGAAAATCGTATCGTCGGGGTAGAATTCAACAGAAGTACCTGTTGTACCGTCGCTTTCGCCGAGGTCCACCTGCGGGCCGCACGGGACGCCACGGGCGAATTCCTGCTGCACCACGCGGCCATTGCGGCGCACGGTAACAACCAACTTGTTCGAGAGTGCGTTCACGCAGCTCACGCCCACGCCATGGAGGCCTGCTGAGACCTTGTAGGAGCTGTTGTTGAACTTGCCGCCGGCATGCAACTTGGTCATCACGACCTGGATGGTGCCCACCTTTTCCTTGGGGTGGATGTCGGTCGGAATGCCACGGCCGTTGTCGGTCACGCGGATGCCGTTGCCCGGCAAAATGGAAATTTCGATATGGGAGCAGAATCCGGCGAGCGCTTCGTCCACGGAGTTGTCGACCACTTCCCAAACCAGGTGGTGGAGACCGCGGATGTCGGTCGAGCCGATGTACATGGCCGGGCGCACGCGCACCGCTTCGAGGCCTTCCAAGACGGTAATGCTTTCACCGCTGTAGGCTTCTTCGGCCTTTTTCATTTCTTCAGTTTCTTCTGCCATTTTTTACCTTGTTTTCTTCTTCTAAATTCTTGATGCCAGAAGCCTTTTCGACATGCTTTTAAATGAAAAGAATGTTCTTTACAGAAGGCTTTCCGAGCAATAAATTACACTTGTCAATAATAGCTTTTTTCTGCAAGAAAAGTTCCTGTTTCCACGCGGAACTGTCGCACTTTAGCGTCAAAATATTGCGCTCGAATTTAACGATTTGAACATGCGGTTTTATGAGAGAACCCACTATGTTTTCGAGGTTGTTTTCTAGCTTTTCGAACGCCATTTCGTCGGAAAGATGAGTCTTGTCTAAAAGCATTTGCAACAACACACTGATGTCTTCAGGGTCTTTCCCGCAGATGGGCTTGCCGCGCTTTTTTCGATACGGTGCGTCCATTACAGCAGCAACAACTTGGAAAGAACGAATCCGCCGATAAGGATGCTTGTCATGCCGGCGACAACGGTGGCCTTGGTGTTCTTGCCCACGCCTTCGGCGCCGCTATGGGTCGTGTACCCGAAGAAACATGCGTAGCTGGCGATAAAGTAGCCGTAGAGGGTTGCCTTAATCAGACCCACGACCAGGTCCCAGTCGCGGTAGAACATACGGACTCCGTAGAAGAACACGGAGAACGAAACATCCTTGTAGAGGTGCGCCACTTCGTAGCCGCCCACAATACCGATAAAGATACTGATAATTGTCAGCGTCGGGAGCATAATGACTGTCGCAATCAGGCGCGGCGCTAGCAAAAACTTATAGGGGCTTAAACCTAATACTTTGTATGCATCGAGCTGCTCGGTCACGGCCATGGTACCAAGCTCCGAACACATGGATGCCCCGATGCGGCCCGCAAGTACCATCGCGGTAAGGATCGGGCAAAGTTCCACCATCACCGACTTGCCGACCGCCATGCCCACGAACATCAGCGGAATGATATCTGCGAACTGGTATGCCAGCTGCCATGCCATAATGGCGCCGGTCGCCAAGGATGCCGCCACCACTACGGGAATGCTGGTGAGGCCCACGTGCTGCATCTGCTCAACCGTCGTGTGGAAGTTGCTGAATGCACCGGGAATGCTCTTGAACAACATCCACACGAAGTGCAGGTAACTTGCCACCGTACGCAGAAACTTCCGGATAAACTTACCCAGACTTTCTGCGATCCTGTTCATGATGGTAATCAAGGATCAGCCCTACTTCTTCTTGGAATCCTTGGTGTTTTTCTTGGCTCTCTTGTCCGGGGCGCTGATGGCCTTCTTGTAAAGGTTCATGTCGCTCAGGTACTTGATTGCCTCGTTCAGCTGCTTGTCCTGCTTCAGGGAGAAAGCCGTGCTGACGGAGTCATTGAGGAATGCCGTCAAAAGTTCGCGCTTGATGCCGTCCTTGATGTACTGCTTGTTCTCTTCGAACTGGGCGTTGCGGTTATTTTCAAGGGCGCTGCGCATGTCGGCAAGTCGCTGTGCAAGAACGGAGTCGCTCACGGTCTTTGCACTGTCGCCCATATAGTTCTGTTCGCGGATGATGCTCTTTTCGAGCTGGTCCACACCGACCAGGGCGTTGCTCTTGACCTTGGTGAAGTTCGTATCCTTCATGCAGAAATCGCGGAACTGCGTGAACAGGCTGTCGGGGACTTCCCAGTTTGCATCAATTTTTGTACCGGCCTTTTCGAGGTCGGGGCGAATCTTGACGGCGAACTTGAAGTACATGGCCATACGTTCCTGAACCTGCACCACCCAGGGCATCGGGGCGAGTTCCACTTCTACGTCGGGAGTAATGCCGCCGCTACCGAACATCATGCGGCCGTTGTGCGTGTAGAAGGTGTCGACCTTGGCGGTATCCTTTTGTGTGGAATCGGCCTTTTCGTCGCCATTTTCTTCGGCGGCGTATTCTTCTTCCAGGAGCTTGAGTCCCTTGATGCCGTTCTCGGGCTTGTTGATGCAGCGGCCGAAGGGCAGGTAGTAGAAGGCCGTGGTGAGCTTCAAGGCGTTCCCCTGGTTGTCCAGCGGGAAGATCGTCTGTACGGAACCCTTACCGAAGGACGTCTTGCCGATAATCAAGGCGCGGTCCCAGTCCTGGAGGGCGCCCGAGACAATTTCGGCGGCACTGGCGGAACCCTGATTCAAAAGGACGACCATGGGCACGTCGGGCTTGACAATGCCGTTCCTGCGGGCGTGGCTTTCGGTCTTCTGGGTGCGGCCACGGGTACTCACGATCACGTTGCCCTGCTTCAGGAAGAGTTCGCTAATTTCGATGGCCTGGTTCAGAAGTCCGCCCGGGTTGTAGCGCATGTCGAGGATGATTTTCTTCATGCCCTGTTTCTGGAGCTCCCTGAGGGCGTTTTCCACGTCGCTCGTGGTCTTGTCGCTAAAGGTGGCGAGCTTGATGTAACCGATGTCCTTGCTGACCATGCCGTAGTAGGGCACGGCGTGCACGATGATTTCGGCACGGGTGATGGTGAAGTCCATCAGGTCGGGGACGCCTTCGCGTTCGATAGATACGGTCACGTCGGTACCGATCTTGCCGCGGAGCTTGTTCACGGCTTCGTCGAGGGTGAGGCCCTTGGTGTCCTTGCCGTCGATTTTACGGATGCGGTCACCGGCGCGGATGCCGAGACGGAAGGCCGGCGTGCCGGACAAAGGCGAAATCACGGTCAGAATATTGTCGCGGAGGCTGATGGTAATGCCTACGCCGCCGAACTTTCCTTCCATCGAGACTTTCAGGCTTTCGTAGTCCTTCGGGGAGAAAACGGTCGTGTGCGGGTCCAGAATGTTACGGATGCCATTGAGGGCGGCATCGGTCAGTTCGGTCGGATCCACGTCTTCTACGTACTTGCGGTTGACTTCGGAAAGCACCTTGTTCAGGCGCGAGACTTCGTTGTAGAAGTCGCCTGGGGCGTCCTTCTTGTCTTTAGCCGCGAAAGGGCTTGTCGTAAGGCACAGGGCCGAAAGTCCTGCTACAAAAAGAGTGCGAAAGTTCAGCATATTGAAATTCATGCCCTAAAAATACAATTTGATTTGTTTGTCGGGGCGACCCAAACGGGGAAAAACGGAAAAAACCGGCCAAAAGGCCGGTTTTAATATTAAGGAGAGAGAGAAAAAAGGTCAAAGTTAGGCGGCGTCGTTCAGGACGCGGGTCAGCTGCTCGTTACGGAGCTTTTCCAGGGCGGAATCCTTGAGCTGGCGGGTGCGTTCCTTGGAGAGGCCTACCATCGGGGCGATTTCCTTCAGGTTCAGGTCGGAATCCATCTTGAAGCCGAAATAGAGCTTGATGATTTCCTTTTCCTGTTCAGAGAGACTGTTGTCCATCGCCTTGTCAAAAAGCTTGTTGCGGTTGTGCTGTTCGGCGAGATCGTCGGTGCGGAATTCCGCTGCGGCAATGGTGTCGCCGAGGGTCATGTCGCCATCTTCGCCAACCGGGGCGTCGAGCGACGTAGACTTGTTGCCCATCATCAGAATCTTTTCGATGTCGTTCGCCTTGTACTTGCTGACGCCTTCGAGGCTCTTCGGGTCAAGCATGAGACCGCCACCTACGACCTGGTGCATCTGGCCGCCCTTCTTGGCGAAACGGCGGAGAACGAGTTCCTTTTCGGCGCTGATGCGCACCAGACGGCCGCGTTCTGCGATGGCGCGGGTGATGTTCTGACGAACCCACCAAACGGCATAGCTGATAAACTTGATTTTCTGGTTCTGGTCAAAGCGGCGTGCGGCTTCGATGAGGCCCATATTGCCTTCGTTGATGAGCTCGTTCACGTCGAGGCCCTGACCCTTGTAAAGGTTGGCGATGTTTACCACAAAGCGGAGGTTGCTTTTGACGAGCAGGTCCATGGCTTCGCGGCTGCCTTCACGCACTTTCTGCAGAAGGACTTTTTCTTGTTCCTTGGTAAGCAGCGGATATTTAGAAATATCGTTCAGATACTGGAAATAAACATCCCTGTCATCACGAACGTGCGTATTCTTTGTCATATCTACCTCGTTGCTTGTTGATTTGTTTACGTTCGTAAATCTACCTCCTTTTTTATTTTGAAGTGTCATAGATTACGCTTTACTTCGCAAAAGTTTTTTGTGAATTTCGTCAAAGAAAACGGCACTTTTGTCACGTTTTTGTCATAAGGGGCGGTTTTTGGCTCAAATAAGGGCTATTTTTGTACCCAGAGAGACACTTTTATGACAAAAGACAACCAAAATTCCCAAGAAAAATGCTGCGCGTCAGTACTCGAGCGAGTGAAACTCTTTTTTAGCAATCTGAGAATGTGGCTTGCTGAATTGCAAGAAGCCCAGTTTGATCGTGGCGAACGCGAGATTGTCGCCCTGATCGAGGACGAAAGCATTAAGCATTATCCGGTGCCGTCTTATGCGGTGTCGATTCTGGTCTGGTTTTTTATCCTGATCTTCCCGCTGATTTTGATTCTTGATCCGACGGCTCCCATGGCAAACGAGTTTGACTTGTGGAACATGGTGAGCTTCTATGTGCCGCTCCTTGCGACCATGATTATCTTTTTTGTGAACCTGCGCATCTTGGTTCCGAAACTTTTTTTCCGAAAAAAATACTTGGCTTATTTCTTGTGCAACGCCTTGCTTTTGGTCATTGGCATCGCCTGTAGGGAATTCGTCGTTTTCCTGATGACCAAAAATCCTGCCGAGACATTGTCGGACTTTTTTGCCATATATTGTTTCAGGGCTGTCCGGGGACATTTTTCGATATGGACGTCAGTCAGTTTTTTCTTGATATTGAGTTTTGTATGCTTGATTTGCATTGCTATTGTTTTTGCGAGCCGTTCGATCATGAGGGCTTTTGTGATGCGCGAAAAACGTCGTACCGAGATGACGTATGAACTTACTTTTTTAAAGCAGCAACTGAGTCCGCACTTTTTGTTCAATACCTTGAACAACATAACGAGCCTGATTCGGATTGATCCGTCGCTTGCCGAAAAGAGCATGACGGAACTTTCGCAGTTGCTCCGTATGATGCTCTACCAGACGGCGGACCAGTACATTTCGGTGAAAGAGGATGTCGAAATCCTTGGAAAGTATGCAGACTTGGAAAAGTTGAGGCTCGATGAGAACTTTGACTTGAAGTTTGAAGTTCGTCTGGAAAATCCGCAGACGAAGGTGGCTCCGCTCGTGATGATGCCCTTGATGGAAAACGCGATGAAGCATTGCGTGAATCCCGACGGCAAGAGCTTTGCACATATCTTTATTGAACAAAAGGATGATGTGCTTTATTTCAGGGCCGAGAACAGCAACTTCCCGCGGAAGAGCAAATCCAAGTCAAGTGGCCTTGGGCTTGCGACGTTTCAAAAGAGGCTGGAGCTTATGTATAAGGACCGCTATTTCTATACAACGAAGGTTGAAAACGGCGTATATATAAGTGAACTTAAGGTGAAACTTGAAAATTAACTTTTTTGAAAAAAATTTGACGTAACCTCTTTACAAGGATTTTTTCTTTAACTATAATTTTTGACGGAGCAAAAAATTTATTAGATACATCCATACGCCATGGGTGTATCTTTTTTTGTTTTTAGGCTCTATTGGTATATGGCTTGGTAGATTACGCATGGCGGCGGGTGCCGTCGTGTTCTGATAACATTATAAAATTGGAGGTCCTATGAAAAGTAGGATGTCAAGGTGTGCAGCCTTGATGGGGATCGTATTGTCCCTTTCGAGTTATGCGCAAGTGTGTCAAGAAATCTCGCTGTATAAGAATGGCGAATCGGGTAAGATGGAAACCGCGGGGATGACGTTCCCGGAAGCGCCGGAATGGAGCGCCAACTGGGGCGAAATGGAGGCGCTTACCCCGCCTTATATTCGCTGGTCCGGGATGAAGGATAAGGCGGGGGACTGGACGGGCGCTCTGTCGCTTGATAAGTTGCCTGCGACCGTCCAGGGCGGGAACCTTTCCCTTAAGGTTCGCGTAACGCAGAAGGCGAAATTCGGCGTCTGGCTTGCGGGAAATTTCGGAAACAGCGGCGTTTCGTTCTACAATCTTGAGCCGAATCGTACCTATTCCCTGACGGCTCCGGTGGAATCGCTCCTTGGCCAAGGCAAGGCCCGCGTCGAAAAGGTAGGGGTCGGTCTCTTCGATGTGCCGGCGCATCAGTATACGACGATGTTCGTGGATGATATTGCCCTCAGCTGTGGAATTTCGGATGGAGAAAATGCCGACGCCCCGAATGCGGAATATGCTTATCCGTTCAGCGACATTTCTCCTGAAAAGAGTGCTCGCGTCCCCAAGTTTATGGAGTCGAAAGTTTCCGAGACAACTGCAGAGTATTCTGCAGAAGACCGCTCTAAATTGAGGAACTTGACAAATGCCATGTTTGTCTTGAGTGAAGAAGAACATATTCAAATAGGGGCATTTGTGAATAGGGACAGCTTGACCGCACAGGAGTCGCGCAAGGGTTGGTTCCGTAGCATGTTCTTTGTTGAAAGAAATCGACTGAAGGACAGTTCTATTGCAAATCCCAAGGCGCTTTTCTATGAAGCCGAAATCTTTGCGGCAGGAATGGATAACCGCAGGATGCCACTGTTGGTGGGCAATGTGGATTACGCTTACCGAGTTTGCGCGGATACCGCTTGCGAAACAAGTCAGCTGAAGAATTCTCGTGTTCTGCTTGCGGGTCTGCCTTCGGAAAATGTCGGCGGCTCCAGACTGAAACTATTCTACGATCCTTATTTTGTGAGCACGAACAGGAAAACGCTGCCCAAGGTGGAAATATGGTCGGGCAACCAGTGGAAGATTCTTGAACCGAAAAGTGAAATGGAGTTGGAGTTCGAATCGGCTGGTCTCCAGAAGATTCGTCTTAAGCTGACGGAAGGCGGATTGACCGTTAATCAGAATATCTTTGTGGAGGTAAAGTAATGAAGCTCCTGAGCATTCTTATTATGTGCCTGCTGGCATCTACATCTGTTTTTGCAAGAAATTATACTGTCAAGTTTGCTAAATCGGCTGATCAGATCTTGTGTGCGAGGGAAACTTCTACCGCAAGGTACGTCGATGCCTCTGGTGCGTTTTGCAACGTTCAGATGACTCAAAACGTTCGAATCCGCGTCTACGAACCGCAAGGGAGTAGTTCTGCCAAGTACGGTTTTGCTTTGGATAGGCCGTTCTTTATTTTGGACGGGATTTATCTTGACTTAAGGGGTTTGCGCACCTTAGACGCGTTTGAAAAGGAAGTCAATGGAATCGGCCTCACCAACATTCTTTCGGAATTGGGGTACACGCCGATTTTAGTGCAGTTCCCCGAAACGGTGAGGCGTTCGCTCGAAGAGAATGCGGCAGATTTCTCGAGGCTTCTCCAGTTCTTGAATAATAATAGCCTTATTGATTTTGTTAATAAACAGGAGGGCTTCGTCGTGATGGGAATTAGCCAAGGTGGGGTGCTCGGACGCTATGGAGCGTATCTTTACGATACGAAACGAGCGAAAACGGATGCACCCATAAAGCTTTATGCCTCGCTGGATTCTCCCCATCAGGGGGCTGTGTTGCCACTGTCTCTTTACTATACGATTAATTTCTGGGCGAAAGAAGGCGGGTCTGCTGAAGCGGAGGCTTTCCGGGACTTGATTGATGGACCTGGTGCGAGCGGCTTGCTGCTGTATGACTATGTTGAAAAGGACGGAAGGAGAGAATATTTTAAGAATATATCTTCGGAAAGGTTCCTTTTTGGTGAATACCGCAAGGCTGCAGAATATAAGGGTTTTCCGTCAGTCCTGGTTGCGCAGGGACAGCTGAAGGGTAATCTTGTCGAAGGAAATCTAAATTATTTTAAATTGAACCGCGCGGCTTCTAAGGCTTCGGTCGTAATGGGGCGCGCCATTAGCGAAATGGGGTATTCTCCGGATAATTCTGCAAGAATTGCTTATAACAGGGCCTACAAGAAAATGGATTACGATCGTAAACGCCAAGAAAATCAGGCGTCCTTGTACGATTTTGTTCAGGGAAGTACATATCCTTTTGCGGAAACGATGTATAACAGCTTGCTCTCCGGAATGGAAAGTGCGATTCCGCCTAGTATGCAGGTGAGCGTAGGGCTTTTCTCGGTGGGGTTGTCCACAAACTGGGACGAAAAACAGCTTAATCAGAAAAACAGCACCTTTATTCCTACGGCAAGTGCGATGGATATGAAATGCGATGGAACTCTCGCCATCGACAAACCATGTGCGTTTCATCAAACTTCGGACGGATTCCCGTTTACGAATCCGGGAAACCGTAGCACGGCCAAGGCTGCCTACGCGGTCGATCCGACGCATCCGCGCTATAACGAGCCGATGAGTGGTCGTCATGTAGAATTGCCCGACGGATCAAATGCAAATGTTGCTGATGGAATGCGTGTGGACTTGTGGCGCCTGCTTTGCGAACTCGCAAATCAGGACTATGATTCAACGTATAGGGCTTTCCGAAACGAAAAATTGGCGGGGCACTTCGTTCCTGGCACGAACTGTATGGACCCGTCTAAAATTCCGCATCTCTTGAGTACGCTAGGAAAAGTTCAAAAGACTGCGCCAGGCTACAGCCGGTACATGTATGATCAAACGGCTTCTGAATTAAATGACTTGGTCTCGTTCAACGTTCCTGCGGGTTGGCACAAGGTGAGCCTGCATGACAACGGGGCGAGCATTCCGTCTGCTTCTGTCATTGAAGTTGAAATTAAGGTAAATCAATCCAAGGGAAATTGGATGAAGGCGGAACTCATGCTCTACAAGAGCAGGAACGGGGGTGGTCAGCTTCAGCTGAAAGAAATAGATGTTCCTTTGGATGGCAAGTATCATGTATTGCGCTGGAATATGCCCGCGGCACCGGGAGCGCTTGATCGTTACCATTGGTTCGGGGTGGTCTTGAACTCCGATGGAGCCGATGTGACCATGCATGAACCCGAACTATTTGTCTCTACGGCAGGTCTCAATGTTCCTGCGGAAAAGGTACGCTCGCAGGTTTATCCGTCCAATGAATACAAATTTGTCCCTTGGACAGAATCTCAAAGTTCCTGCACTTATTCGGATGCACTGGGAAATGGTGCAGCGTTGAAGTTCGGGCGAGCGGGGGGCGGAATGCACCTTGACCTTGATGGGGAAAAATTCATGGGAGACTATTCGACTCTTAAAATTACTTATTGGCCGGGGACTTGCAGTGGTACGGGAGTCTACTTCGATTCCTTCAAAAAAGGCCGCAAAATGATAGGTTCTAGCCGAATGGATGGCAATTTTATGGTCTCTGAGATTCCTTTGGCCGAAATTGTAAATACGCTTTATACTCCGGAACAGAAACTGGTTGCCTCTAGGCTTGTCTTTGAAAATGTCGTTACTAACGAAGAATGCCTGATTCATGACATTGTCTTGAAGTAACTTGTTGTGGATATGTTATCTTTATTTGAGAGTGTTTGGAAAGTGAATCCCAATTTTATGGAGATGAAATGAAAAAAATATACATGCAAATGGCGGTGACAGCCTCGTTGTCGTTGTTTGTCACTGGATGTTTGGAGCCCACTTCCCGTTCTATGGGGGCAACCCTTATACCGGCCCCGTTGATGCACCGTGCCTCTGCGGATAGTTCCTCGTCGGAAATGTCCGTGACCGCTTCTGGTTTCTGGGGGCACACGGGTGACGACTACAACGTGAAGGACCTGAATGCGGGAGGTGGAAATGTAGGCTTTACCTACCGTATGGGCGGAGCGTTGTCGCCGTTCTTCGTAAACATCGCGGCGGGCGGTTTCGGCGGTTCACTGAAGTTCGGTTGCGACGAAGGGAGCAAGTGCAATCCGTCGTCGCTTACGAAAACAGAAAATACGGTATCGCTGGATGGTGACGCGAAGTATGCGGCGTGGCTTAGGAGCGATGCTGGCAAGGAAAGCTACAGTTTCTGGAATATTCAGGAACGTATCTTGGCCGGCGTAGACTTCAACCTGGGCGCGTACGTCATTCTTGGCTTTGCCGGTGGAGCCCAGTTGTTCCAGGGAGCATCCGATTATGACGATGTTCGTGAAAAGCTGGACGAACTGCGGATTGTCGACGATGTGGACGGAAAATCGGGGGCCGCTTTCGCGACCGCCTACTGGTTGGGTTTGCATCTTGGCCGACACGGACAGTATGGCAACCTTGTCGCGGAGTATGACTTCCTGCATAAGGGGAGTCCCGACAACTGGACATCTTCGCTCAAGTTTACCTATGCGCATCCGACAGGGTTCTTCGCAGGTCTCGCGAACAATAACCTGATGTCTGTGACCGTGTATGCGGGTAAGCAGTTCTTGTTCTAAAAAGATTCCTTGAAAAGAGAAAAGACAAAAAGAGCCCCGGCGATTTGCCGGAGGCTCTTTTTAATTTGTTTATGAAGCGGCGGTTGCCGCAACAAATTACTTGAGGGTCTGAACCTGCACGTCCCAGCTCTGGTTGCCAAGAGCGATGCGGTAGGTGCTTGCGGCGCCGGCCTTCATGTTCTTGGTGTCCACTGCCGGAGCAGCGTTCGGGTCCTTCTTCGGCACGCCAATGTGGCGGTTGCCCTTGAGGAATTCGATACCCTTGTTGCCAGCCTTCGTCTGGAGGCAGCCCGTGATGAAGATGGTTTCGTCGGTGACCGGCAGACCATTTTCTTCGAGGAGAGCCTTGGCCTTCGGAATGCCCGGTTCGAGAATTTCTTCTGCGCACTGGACGCCCGGATAGGCTTCCTTGAACGGCTTCATGTTGAACTGGTCGGCTGCGATCTTCACGAGTTCCGGATCCGGTTCGCAAGGAGTCTTGCCCTGATAACCGAGGAGCATCTTGCCGTAGCCTTCGGTCATCTTGAACCAAGTACCGCGGCCTGCGGCCTGGTTCAGGGTGTTCATGTAAGCCTGCTGGAAGTAGAACTGAGAAACCGGCGTCACGGAAGAAGCAAAGCCACCGCGGCGGACGCATTCACTCATGTTCTCGATGACCTTCGGGAACAGGTGGAAGGTCTTGGTTTCACGCATCATGAGGGTGTTGGCGGTAAGAGCGCCACCCGGCATGGGGCTGAAGATCACGTCGGTGGTAATCTGACGGGCTTCGGGCGGGAAGTTGTAGTCCTTGAGGCATTCGACGGCGACGTTGTTGGCTTCCATGAGTTCCGGAATGTGATCGTCGACGATGCTGTCTTCACCGAGGGCGAGCTTGTATTCCGTACCCTTGAGGGCGTGGAACATGGAGAAGAGGTCCGGCTGAGCCGTACCGCCAGAAAGCGGCTTGCGGCCGAGGTCGACGCCATCAGCGCCACCTTCGATAGCAGCCTTGTACTGGGCCACACCGGTACCGCAGGTGTCATGGCTGTGGATGCGGAGTTCGACCTTGTCACCGAGGAGCTTACGGGCGCGCTTGAAGGTTTCATAAACCTTGGTCGGGTTCGTGGTGCCGGAAGCGTCCTTGAAGCAAACGGAAGCGAACGGAACGCCTGCGTCCAAGATGTTGCGGAGGATGCGTTCGTAGAATTCCGGGTTGTGGGCGGCGTTGAGGTCGCATCCCGGAGGAAGTTCCATCATGGTCACGACGACTTCGTGTTCCAGACCGGCGTCGGTGATGCACTTACCGGAGTAGATGAGGTTGTTCACGTCGTTGAGGGCGTCAAAGTTACGAATACGGGTCATGCCGTGCTTCTTGAACATGTCGGCATGGAGCTTGATCATGTCGCGCGGCTGCGGGGCGAGGGCCACCACGTTGATACCGCGGGCGAGGGTCTGCAGGCGGATGTTCGGGCCGACTACGCGGCGGAATTCGTCCATCATGTCGAATGCGTCTTCGCCGCAGTTCTGGTACAGGGCCTGGAAACGGGCGCCGCCACCAGCTTCAAAGTGGGTGATGCCTGCCTTCACGGCAGCTTCGACCGCGGGCATAAAGTCCTTGGCGAACACACGGGCACCGAAAATAGATTGGAAACCATCGCGGAACGAGGTGTCCTGGAACTTGATCTTTTTCATTTGTGTCTTCCTATGGGATAAATCCCTGGTTTTTACTGTACAATAAAATACGGGGGGAAAGATAGAAAAAGTAGTGGTTGGTGATTGGTGATTAGTGGTTAGAGGATAGCTGAAAAAAGGCTTTTAGGCAAAAAGCGAGAAAATGATGTTTTTTTTGAGGATTCGCTAATGACCCTGGACGAAATCATTGACTACCTTGAATCTGAAAAGATTCCTTGCATTGATTCTGCAATGGAACCGTAAAGGGTTGTTTGATTTATCCGGCGACCAAATTCACGATGAGGGCGATTAGACCGCCTAGCAGCAAAACGGCTATGGCGACCATCGAGACGAAGGTCCACTTGGCGTATTTCAGGAGCTTAACCAGGCTTGCGTTCTGGTTTCCGATAAACTGTTGAATCAGGTTGATGCCTGCGGCAAGTGTAAGACCTGCGTCGTCAATCCAACCTATGATGGGAACGTCTGGAATGAAGTCTACCGGAGAGGCGTCGTAAGCCAAGGTAGCAAGCATCAGCAACACAGCCAAAGCCTTTTTCATGTTCGATGTTTGATCTTCTACCGGAGAATCTTCCCGGTGAATCTCGTGAACTTCTACTTCTTCGATTTCGTCTTCATCTTTTGACATGGTGTTTAATATAATAAATTTGCCGATTGAGATTTTCATGCAAAAACTTAATGCAGTAAAATGGATCAAAGGGCTAGGGGCTCCCCTAAAACCCCTTTGCAGAAGATTCCTTTGTCGTCTGCATAACTTTTTCGATAACTTCTTCAGGGGTCACGAAGTTCAGAACACTATAAGCCGAAAATTCCGCACCCATATCCTTGAAACTAGCCCCGAAATGGTAAACCATATCATCTACAAGCAAAAATCGGTCGTGAATAACTCGCATGGTCTTTAAATCAAATTCTGGATGCTGTTTTTTGTATAGCGCAGCCTCCTCCTTGAATTGGTGCGAAATTCGTGCGGAGTAAATGGTGGCGGTAACGCCTTCCGCTTTCATTGCGGTAAACTTCAATGCACTAATGTCTGCATATGGGTCAATAAAAACGATAGATCGTCTTGCTGATTTCACAAGGTCTGCGATCAGCACGTAGCCGTTGAATCTTGTGTTTGGGGCAATAATACCGCCACTTGGAAGTTGTGCGGCCTTCACGAAGAAATCAATGTGGTTTTCGACAGCTCTGATGCGGGCGTTTTGCGATTCAACCGAGACCTTCATTTCGGCGATTTCTGCATTTTGTGACTCAAGTTTTTTTTCTTGCTCTTGAAAACGGCTTTCAACCTGCATTCCGGCTGCGAGCATCCGACGATTGAGGCTGTAGCCCTTGAGCAAATGGTCCTTGAGAATCTGATTTGCCCAACGACGAAATTTTACACCATTTGCTGATTTCACCCTATAACCGACAGAAATAATGACATCTAAAGAATAGATGGTCGTTGGCTTATACTTGGAGAGAGTATTATGCAAAATTTGCATATTACCTTCTTTGGGGATTTCTCCTTCTGAAATAGCGTTTTGAATGTGTCTGGCAATAACTGATTGATTTTTCTGAAACAACTCAGCCATTTGCGCTTGTGTAAGCCATACGGTTTCGTTTTCAACGCGTACTTCCAATTTTACTTCGCCTTCGGGTTGGTAAAGTACGATTTCGCCGGCAGAAACTAGCGGATTCGGCGTATCTTTTCTTATACTCATAGTTGTCCTTTTTTGAGGTGCATATATACTATACACGCTTTTTTCGGACTATTGAAGCCTTTTTAGGACGAAATTTTACAATGATTTACAAAGGTGGGGACGTGGTGACTCTATCCCTTGACTTTACGTCAAATCTGATATATATTTGAGATGATAAGGATTAGTGTATGGAAAAGGCGAAAAAAGAAAAATTGCAGAAGAAAGGCTGGAAAGTCGGTGATGTGGATGAATACCTTGGCCTGAATCCAGCCGAAATGGCTATTGTTGAGATGAAAGTAGCCTTCAGACTGAAAGACCACTTCAGCTAAAATAATTAGTCAACGGAGACTTTGATCCATTCTGTGATTTGGTTTGCTATTGAACGGACTTCGTCAATGGTAAGACAGTCTTTTGCGTTTGCGAAAAACTTTGGAAAACTATTTTCATTTAAAATCCAATAATTGGAAAATTCATTTTGGGGATTATCAATGTATGCGCCGATGATAATCGCTACTTTCTGAATGGGGTAGTCACGTCCACAAAGGGAGATCAATTTCTCATGAATAAAATTGGCTTCACCATCCATTTGATTTAATAGGGTTGTGCATTGATGGTCGTTAAACATTAATTTGCCGTTTTGGAATAAAAACTTATATCCTTTCTTTCGGTCGTAATGTTTTGTCTCAATAGTGAAAATGCCTTTGGTACTAATAATAAGATGGTCAACATTGAAACAATCTCCACAAATGTCATGGAATACTCGGGTGGAGTCATTGCTCATTTTGTTTAACATTTCGCCAACAAGACGTTCCCCTTCCATTCCTTTATAACAGTTGCGAATGTGTTTTATCAGTTTTCTTGATTTATGAATCCCATAGACAAGAATGATTCCTGTTGTTATGGAAAAAGTCATCGCAAGGCAAAAAGTGATGTCCCATACACCAAAATAAAAAAGCCATACATAAAGGGTTAGTATAAAAAAGGCGATAAATAAAGCCCAAATACTAAAATAACGCTCGTAATCAGCATCAATTTTCTTTTGGAGTGATTCGCCCTGGACATGTGTGCGGAATTTCTTTCCCATTAGATTTCCTTTGATATATCGTTATTCTTCCTTTTCCCACTTGAGTATGGGGTAGCCGTTGTTCAAACCGCTGTCATAAACGAAATCTTCGCCGAGGAGTTCTGCAAAGTCTGAGGATTTCATTTCTTTTTCAGATTTTGGGGTGGCGACTCCGCCGCCGTTGTTAAGGCCGAAGGGTTCATGGTCTCCTTGTTCCAGATAGTAGTAGTCTGCCATGGTGGTGTTGTAGTTGTAGCCAATCATCAAGCCGACAAGGGAATCGCCGTCAACCTTGCCGGTGGAATAGGCGGAATTGGTGACGCCTTCTTTATTATAGCTGAGTATTCCGCCGACATAATTTCCTCCGTAAATATTGCCGGTATTATAAAGATGACTAGAAGTGACAAAGGATGCAGATCCGATAACACCAGCTGTTCCATATACGCCTTCGATATCAGCAGTGTTGCTGAGATAATTTTCTTTTCCCCCGCATCCAATTCCTAATACTCCACCAACATAATTTTTCCCCAACACGTTTGCTTCGTTATGAGCACGCGTCAGAGAGCCACAAGTCCAACTTTTTGAATCGGAACAATGGTAAGATGGCCCACCGTATAAGGAGGATGTTGTTAAACTTGTTCCGCCGCAATGTCCTGAAATACCCCCTACAAAATGAGTTCCGATAACAACTCCAAAGTTTTTAAGATTATGAATGTCATTATTGTTAGCTGCTCCTATGCCGCCAAAGACTCCGCCGATATATCCAAATCCCTCAATCGGTGCGGAATTTTCTGCTCCATCAACGGTGACATTTGTGACACAACCTGCTACGCCACCGACATTGTTTTTCCCAACAATAATTCCTTTATTTACGACTTTATTTAGAATCGAATTGTATTTGTACTGTCTTTGAGCGGAGCTACCTACTACGCCCCCAACGCAATTATCTGGTGCGGTAATGCTTGCTGTATTTAGGGCATTTTCAATGGTCCCTACGTTGTATCCCACAACTCCGGCGGTATATTTTCCTCCGCTTACCCATGAATCCGCCACGGTCAAATTTTCAATAGTCCCGCTGCTGTTCCCGAACAATCCATTGTGTGAACTTGTCGTGTTGATGAACATTCCACTGACGGTGTGGCCATCGCCATCGAAGGTCCCGGTAAAGGCGACGCTTGAATTCCCAATAGGAGTCCATTTGTGGAGTTTAGTGGAGTCCGCAACGAGTGCGCCCTTTTCGTCGATAATCTTACCATCGTTCAAGATTATATCTGCGCCTAGTTTATAATATTTGCCTTGATAGTCCTTTTCATTTGCACCGATGACAAAAGAAAGCTTTGTCAACTGTTCTGCAGTCAAGATGACGTAAGGGCTGAGCTTGGTTCCTGCACCACAGGCAAAATCCTTGGCCGTGGTTCCATCCCACGGTGTGCCTGAATCGCCGGTGCATTTTTCTTCAGAAATCTCATTGTCGTTGCTAGCAGCGTTATTACCTTTGCTGCTAGAACTAGTTTCTTTTTTAGAAGAACTGCTTTCTGCTACAGGATCGTCATTTTCTGAACTTCCGGAAGCCACTTGCGAACAAGCTGCTAAGAGAATGAAGCTGCTTAGGGAGAAAAAAAACATCGTGAATTTCATAACAGACCTCTGCCTAGTGAATGTAACTTTAAGTCCGCTTTTTTGGGGGAAATCTTTAAGATTACGTGGCGAGAATTTGCTAACCTGCTATTTAAGCTTGCCGAAAAGTTCCTTCAGCATAGCGCGGATGGGCTTGGGAAGCAGCGAATTGGGCTGCTTGCTGACCCAGACGATATAGGCACTCCTGCCGTTGATGAGGTAGGAGTCGATTAGCTGACGCTGGTTATTGTAGATGTCGAAACGAACCTCGATACGGTCCGGGACGAAGGACCAGCCCGTGGCACGGTCTTCCCAATGCAGAATTTGCGGGATGATCACGTAATCGGTCTGTGCCAGATCCTGGGGGTAGATCTGTTCAATAGTCACGGGGACCGGAATGGTCGCGATGGCGTTTGTGTAGTGCTGCAGTTCCTTGGTCAGCGCCTGGATGACCTCGAAGCCTGAGGACGGATAAATTGTGTTGCCGTACATGCCGTTGACCGGGGTGACCAAAAGGAAACGAGACTGCGGGTAGAGCACGTTTGCGGGCTGGTTCAGGGTCATGTGCTGGTAAGACGCCGTGCAACTGGTTGTAAGCATCGCCAGTGCGATTGCGAAAACAAGGTAAACGAATTTGTACATAAAAATTCCTTGTTGAGGTGGGGTAAATATAGTATTCTTTGTTTTTTATTTTGAGGAGTTTGTTTAAAAAGTTATATTTGCTTCAAACGGAGGAATATTATGAAAATTTTAAAGTCTGTTCTCGCAGTTTCATGTATAGGTTTTCTTGCTTGTGGTGAAGATAATCCCAGCTCTACGCTGGGGAATGTGGCTGCATCGAATAATACTGACCAGTCGGGACAGGAAATCTTGTCATCTGATGCAATGGAAATGTCTAGCTCGGATGAGTCTGCTGTCGTTTTGTCAAGCAGTAGCCTTGCTGTTAAAGAATCAAGTTCTTCGTTTGTTGTGCCTGGATGCAAAACGGAAACGGAAGATAATTGTGTTTATGGAACAATAATTGATTCTCGCGATGGGAAAACCTATAAGACTGTTGTGATTGGCGATCAGGAATGGATGGCAGAAAATCTACAGTATGATTATCCCGTAGACATTGGGGATTCTGTCGTTAATTATTGTAACGCTGGAATCCACGGCCGTTGTTCTGACGTGGGCGTCTATTATACATGGGCCGATGCTGTAGGTGCTGATCCAGCGAGTAATTGCAATGAAAATAAATGTGAACTGCCTGAAGGGGATATACAAGGAATTTGCCCTGATGGGTGGCATTTGCCTAGTGTAGATGAATTTAAAACACTGTTTTTCGCGATTGGAGGAAACTGTGGTTCTGTGTCTTATACATCTCAACATGAACCCATACAAACTTGTTATAATGTTTCAAATAAGCTAAAAACTACTAGTGGATGGAAGGAAATGGATTCGTTTGATGGAGATGATCGATACGGTTTTTCGGCAATTCCATCTGGTAGATGGGCTAGTTACGGAATGCGTCAAAATAGTTTTTATGCTGTTTATAATACTTCCACACAATATAATGATAGGGGTGCCTATACGGTGTGGCTGTATGGGGGGACAACTGTTGGACTTGCGACAGGGGAGACAACCGCAAATATTCATACTGACTTTAGTAAAGGTGATAGATATGTGGTTCGCTGCGTAAAAAACGTGGGTATTTGATGGATAAGTCTGGCTGACCCTGAATTTTAGTATATTTGGGGTATGAGTTTGATTAATACCATAGTCGTTGCAGGTGGTACCCACGGTAACGAACGGACGGGGGTTCGCCTTGTCCAGAAATGGATGGAACACCCAGAGTGTTATAATTCGCTCTGTAGCGCCAAGGTGGATTTGGTGCTTGCTAACCCCGAAGCGGTACGCTTGAATCGCCGCTATCGCGATCATGACTTGAATCGCGCTTTTTCGCAGACTTGCTTAGATGTGACGGTGGAGCCGCAGCAGTACGAGTTCCGTCGAGCTAAGGAACTGAATGCTTTGTATGGCCCGAAGGGGTCCGCCACCAAGACGGACTTGCTTCTGGATGTGCACAACACGGGCTCAAACATGGGCTATTGCCTGATTCTTTCGGCGCGCGACCCGTTTACGATGCGCGCCTCGGCGGTGCTCACGCAAGAATTCAAGGATGCTTGGATTTATTACCAGCCCGAAGAACGCTCCGCTTCGCCGTATTTTGGAACGGTGGCGAAGGCGGATGTGTGCATCGAAATTGGCCCGCAGCAGCATGGAACGCTGGATGCCGCGATTTTCGAGGAATCGGAACGCCTGGTGAAGCGCTATTTGGAACTTGCCGAGGAATGGAACCGCGGTGAATTGCAGAAAAGAGCACCGATTAAAGTGGAAGTCTATACGCAGTTCAAGGATTTGGGTTACCCCAAGCCGCAGGGCGGTGGAGCGATCCAGGCGATGATTCATCCGGATTTGATGGGGCGCGACTATCGCGAACTCAAGGATGGCGACAAGCTGTTCCGTACTTTTGACGGCAAGGATATTTTGTACCATGGCGAGAGCCCGGTGTATCCTATTTTCATTAGTGAGCCTGCATATTACGAAAAGGATATCGCGATGAGCCTCACGGTGAAAAGCGTCGAGGAATGGTAGTTTTAGACGAGAGAACGCCGCTGCGCGGCTACAGACGAGAGACGAAAGAATATGAGCGAAGAAAATGAAGAACTGAAGGAAATCTCGGGTGAAGAACGCCTGAAGAATTTCATGGAATTGGTACAGAACCAGAAAAACGAACCCTGGGATTCTAGGTTGTTCGAAATTTTGGATGCCTTCGAGGATTTCTTGACGCTTCGTCCGGAACCGCCGCAGGAATGGCAGGAAACTTACGCCAAGAGCGGAAAGGAATTTGACTACTACCAGGTGGTGCTGCCGCAGGATTTCCAGGACCCGTACGAAGACGACTTGGGTAACATTCGCAGGCTGCGCAACGAGTTTGAACGCTCGCCTTCGACGATGGCGCTTGAACATGAGCTCGTGAGCCGCAACTACTTCATTTTTGAAAACGGTCATGCCGAAGCGATTCCTGCCCCGCGTCCGATGCTGATGCTTGAAAGCAAGGATCGCGATGATGACGAGGAAGAACAGGAAGGCGACATCACGTGGGATTGTTGCATCTCGATTTTCCCAGACGGCAGCTACGTTGCCTACAACTTGAATCACGATGACGAAGAAGAACTCGGCGAAGACTTCAAGGCCGAATTCGACAAGCATATCGATGTGCTTTCGAAGTTGCAGCTCGTGATTCCGGTGGAAGGCCGCGACTACGGGATTCTGAATAGCCGCTGCTAGGCGGCGTTTGAATCAATGACCCAATTCGAAACGGAAATCTACCTGCGGTATAAGCAAATTATTGAATCGCAGGGGATTGTTGTACCTGCGGCGGGCGAGTCGCCTGCGCCGCAGCGTGTGCGCATGGAAGATTTGCTGGACCGTTACGACGCGTTCTGCTTTGACGGTTATGGCACGCTTTATAACCGCGGGAGCTTTGTTTACGATGGCGCGCTGGATTGGTATACAATGCTGCGCGCCGCGGACAAGGAAATGCGCCTGATTACGAATGCGGCCTCCGATGTGGATTCGGTGCTTGCCTCTGATGCGGGCAAGCGGGGCTTCGCGTTTAGCGAGGCCGAGACGATTTCTTCGGGAAGTTTGCTCAAGGATTTGTGCGCTGAATTGCGCGGTTGTGGCAAGGCTGTGCGCGAGGTGTATTACATCGGGCGCGAAACGGGTAAGCATGTGCTTGAAAGTTGCGGGATAACGGCGGTGGCGTTGGATGCTGAACCTACTGAACCGATTGTAGCAATTTCGTCGGCGAAGGATACGCCTGAAACATACGCACAGGCTGTCAAGATTTTAAGGCGGCCGGGCTCGATGCTCTTGGTGCTGAATTCCGATGCGTGGGCGCCGAAGATTCCTGGGAATGATGGCGTGACCGTACGCGAACCTGTGTCGGGAGCGCTTTCTGAAAGGTTGCGCCGTGATTCGATGTGTAGCGCGAATGGGGGCGCGGGCTGCGAGACGTTTTATTTGGGTAAGCCGTTCCCTGCGATTTGGGAAAAGGTCAAGCGGAGTCTTCCCGAGGACTCTCGAGTGCTGATGGTGGGCGATACCTTGGGCACGGATGTGCTGGGGGCCCGTTTGGCTGGGTTTGATTCTGCCTTGGTGGTGGGGCGCAATGTGCCCGCAGATGAGCTTGAATCGGATGAAGTCGTGCTTGGCGTTCGTCCTGACTGGTATTTGTGATTTTTTTTGCATTTCTTTTTTGACAAACGCAGCTTTTGAAGTGATAATAGAAGAGAGGCTGTTGTGAAAAAGTTTTCTTTTGTTGTATTAGTTATTTTGGTTGTTTCCGCTTATGCCGATGGCTTGCGTGATTCCGTAGCTATTAAACATTTTTCTGCGGGCGCTCGCTGTAATCATCATTTGGCATACCTGGCGATTGATTATCCCGTTGGTGGCCCGTCTTCAGTCGTGGAACCGATTCGTGACTGGATGGATTCGGTGGTGTCCTGTAACGGTCATATTAGGGATGGGAAAAATCCTGCGAAGACCTGCCTTGAATGTGTTGCGGAGAATGACGAATCTTTGAAGGCTGCTTTCGAGGTGGATGATCCTTCTGTGTTAGGGAATAGCTATGACTCGACTTGGGTTGTCTATAGGTCCCAGACGAAGAGTACGATGACTTACGAAGTCCAAGCTACGGGATATGCGTTGGTCGCTGCTCATGGCTGGTATAACTCGCCGACATATGTTTTGTTGAAGGGGGAGTCGTATCCTTTGCTGTATTATGATATCTTTGCGTTGCCTAAAAGTGTGATGACTCGCTATGTAAGGGAAGTGGCACGGACGGAACCGAGCAATCAGCATGATTGCGGAGTAAAACAGGGCTTTTCTGATTTTGACTGGATCTACCCGACTTCAAAGGGACTTGGTTTTCAGTGGCATACCTATGCGGTTAATTGTGGCGCATGCGGTAATGTTGTGCTGATTTTGCCGTACGAGCGTTTTCGCGGGATGTTTACGAAAAAGTTCTACGAATTGTTGCCGGAATTTACGAAATAAGTTGCCTTAGACGTCAAAAGGGTTTGTTAACTCACAATATTCCTTGCTAACGCAAGGTTGTGAGTTAACCCTACGGGCTCAATGCTCGATACACTTGTTAATGAGTTGGGAAAGGGTTTGACAGCTTCGCCAGTCTCCGCTTACGCGGCTGGCTTGCCGCCCTTCGGGCTTACTGCTTGCGCAGTAAGTCCTAAATTCTTTTCACGGGCTTGCGCCCACAAAAGAATTTAGTCGAACCCTCTTCGAGGGTTCTTGAAACCTTGCCGCGAATAAAGCAAAAACCACCCGATAGGGTGGTTTTCTGCTTTAGAGCGGGAAAAGGGTTTGTTTAATCGCAATATTCCTTGCTGACGCAAGGTTGCGATTAAACCCTTCGGGCTTGCACTCGCTGCGCTCGTGTCAAGCTCAAAATCCGTTTTTCGCACTTCGTGCATAACCGGATTTTGTCGAACCCTCTTCGAGTGTTCTCAACCCAACTTATTCACTTGTAAAATGAAAAAGACACCGTGAAGGTGTCTTTTCCATTTTAGAGCGGGAAAAGGGTTTCGAACCCTCGACATCGACCTTGGGAAGGTCGCGCTCTACCAACTGAGCTACTCCCGCGTTGTTGCCTTAATTTAGAAAAAATAGAGCGTTTGTAAAGGGGTAGGGGTGTTTGCTTGCCATGTTTTGGGTGATTTTTCTATCATTGAGGTATGCTTATGATAAAGTCTTTTGCGTCTCGTGGAGTTCTGTGCGCTTGTGCTGTAGCTGCGCTTGTTTCGGCAGGGAATGCCGAAGAAAAAAACTTGTGGGATAAGTTTGTTGATTTCTTCACCCCGACTTCGGAAGTGGAAGGGGACGGCCCTCTCTATGATGAACTTCGGGAGCTGGACCGGAAAATAAACCGCGTCGAAGGTAAGTATGCTCGTGAACGGCGTCCGATGCAGAAGGATCGCTATAAGAAAGAACTGAAGCAACTGCACGAAGAACGTGAAGCCTTGCTGAAAAAGATCGAGGCTGGAAAGATGGCAGGAACATCGTCTTCGTCCATTGTGGCGAGTAGTTCCTCGGCAAAGGTCGCTAGTTCTTCTTCTGTGGTTTCAAGCTCGTCTTTCTCCAGTTCATCTGAAGAAATTTCGTCGTCTGCGACAGAACTGTCGTCTTCTTCGGAATTGGTTGTATCTTCTGCAGCGACAGACTCCGTGTCGGCTCCGGTTGTTTTCGCAAATCAATCGGTAATGGTTGTCTGTAAGCCTGATACGGTGTATGTCCGCGACACGGTCGTGGTGCATGATACGTTGTATGTGATGCTTGCACCGAAGCCCGAAAGTGCTCCGGCGGAACCCCCGAAAAAGAAGTAGCTTTTTTAGTAGAAAAGAAGATCCCCGCATTCGCGGGGATGACAAAAAGTGGGGCGTCGAAGATGACGTGTGTGGGGATGACGATTATTCGCTAATCGTAAATCCGCGGCGGAAATTCTCGATAAGGCAGCAGCTGATGCTGACGTCGGTTTCGTATTCGGGAATGTCCTTACGATTTACCCACATGGCTTCGGAAAGTTCTTCCTTTTGCATGTGGATGGTGTCGTCGCCGTCAAGTTCTGCGGTAAAGCCCGCGATGAGGGAGTCGCTGAAGGGCCACGGTTGCGAACCGAAGTAGCGGATGTTTTTTATGCGGAGCCCCGCTTCTTCCATGACTTCACGATGTACGGCCTGCTCCAGGCTTTCTCCGACTTCCACGAATCCTGAAATCAAGAAGAGTCTCGGGTTCGGGTTGTCGATGTTGTGCGCCATCAGAAGCTTATCGCCGTTGCGCACCGCTACAATCACGACTGGTGAAATGCGCGGATAAACGACATTGCCGCACTTGGGACAAATGATAGAACGTTCATGGTCGCCGCGAATGGTCACGTTCCCGCAACGACCGCAGAACTTGTTCAGCGATTCCCAATGGGCGATGTGAGCCGCAGTGGCGCCGCCCATGCGTTCCACGGGATTCATACCGCGGAAGGTGCGGTTGCCCATGTATTCGTAGCCTTCGGGCGCTTCTGCTTCGACAGTCGCCTTGCTGTCATCCAGGAAAAAAGCCGTATCGTCGATGCTGAAAAGGTAATGTCCTTCAAAATCGGCGAGTGTTTTGCCTTCGAGGGTGAGGAGCTCTCCGACTTGCGGAATGACATAGCCTTCGCCGACTTTCTTGAGGAGCGTCTTGGAACCGTTGTAGCGAATCAAAAAATCCGAAGGTTTGGGATCGCAAACCTTGAACTCGTTGTTTAACTTATGGGGCAGAATCTCGTGAATCATGTTTAGACGAGAGGCGAGAGATTAGAGACGAGAGAATAAACGGAAATACTACGTTTTACAACGTATTCTTTTTTGGAACTTCCCCAAATAGGGCTTAATGTTCTTTTCAATAGTAACCTCTTTCGTCTCTCGTCTGTAGCCCGCTTTTGCGGGCGTTCTCTAGTCTACTCTAGATACGTGTAACCGTATAGGCCGCCGCGATAGATGTTCAGGAATTCCGTGCCTTCTTGCAGGCTGATCTTTCCTTCCTTCACGGAGCGCGACACCCAGTTTTCCATGGTGCGCACAAGGGCCTTGTCGCTGAAGTTCACGTAGTCGAGCACGTCTTCCACGGATTCACCGTCGATCACCTTGTCGATTTCGTAGCCGCCCTTGTCGTTGCACACAATGTGGACTGCGTTCGTATCGCCGAAGAGGTTGTGCAGGTCACCGAGGATTTCCTGGTAGGCACCCACGAGGTAGACCGCGATGTAGTACGGTTCGCCGTTCTTGAGTTCATGCAACGGAAGTGTGCGGCTTACGTCGCCACCGCGCACGAACATGTCGATTTTACCGTCGGAGTCGCAAGTGACATCCTGCAGCGTGGTCTCGACAGTAGGTTCTTCGTTCAGGCGCTGGATCGGCATGAGCGGGAAAACCTGGTCCACGCCCCAGCTGTCCGGCAGGCTCTGGAACAAGCTGAAGTTGCAGAAGTACTTCTGGGCCAGAAGGCGCGGAAGTTCGCTGAGTTCATAAGGCGGATGACGAAGGTCTTTCGCGAGCAGGTCCACCTTGCGTACGATGCTCCAGAACAGGCGTTCGCACATGGCGCGAGTGGGCAAGTCGTAATCGCCGACCTTGAAACCGTTGAGCACGTCGTCGTTCAGCTGAATGGCGTCATGCCAGCTTTCGAGCAAGTTCTTCGGGGTGAGTCCCTTGTAGATGCTGTAAAGGTCCTTCAGGGCGTCGGGGGCGTTGTCGTCGATTTCGTGAATGTTCTCGTCAAAGAATGCCTGACCGGCAGTTTCCAAAACATTGAACACCAAAATGGAGTGGTGTGCTGCCAAAGCACGACCGGATTCCGCGATGATGTTCGGATGAGCGACACCGCCGTTTTCGCAAGCTTCAAACATGGCGTACACCACATCGTTCGCGTATTCCTGAATGGAGTAGTTCACCGAGCTTGCATTGGAACTGCGGGTGCCGTCGTAATCGACTCCGAGGCCGCCGCCTACGTCCACAAATTCCAGGGCCATACCCATCTTCCTAATTTGTACGTAGAACTGCGAGACTTCGCGAAGACCGCTCTTGATATGGCGAATGTTGGTAATCTGGCTACCCAGGTGGAAGTGGATGAGCTTCATGCAGTCTTCCATCTTCTCTTCCTTGATGTAGTCCAGGGCTTCCAACAGTTCGGAACTGTTCAGGCCGAACTTGCTGTGGTATCCGCCGGATTCTTCCCACTTGCCGCTACCGGAGCTGGCTAGTTTGATGCGGATGCCGATGTTCGGGCGTACGCCGATGCGGCGGGAAAGTTCCACAACCAGGTGGAGCTCGTTCATCTTCTCGACGACGACGAAAATCTTCTTGCCCATTTTCTGTGCAAGGAGCGCGAGTTCGATAAAGTCCTCGTCTTTGTAGCCGTTGCAGATAATCAGCGAATCCGGATTGTCCATGTTCGCGAGTACTGCGTGCAGTTCCGGCTTGGAGCCTGCTTCGAGACCGATGTTGTACTTCTTGCCGTGGCTGACAATTTCTTCGAGCACGGCGCGTTGCTGGTTCACCTTGATCGGGAAAATGCTGTAGTAGCTCCCGTTGAAACCGTATTCCTGGCGGGCCTTGTTAAAGCATTCGTTAATCTTCTCGATGCGGCTGTCCAGGATATCCGGGAAGCGCAGCAGCATCGGAGTCGAAACGTCGCGGAGCGAAAGTTCCTGCACGAGTTCGTACAGGTCGATGTCCGGACCGCCATCCTTGAGCGGGTGAACCGTTGCGTGTCCCTTCTCGTTGATGTCGAAGAAGTTCACGCCCCAACCCTTGACATTGTACAAGTCACGGGAATCGTCAATGCGCCATTTTTTCATTGCTCGGAGTCTCTCTAGTCAACGAGAACAGGGTTGAAGTTTTCCTTCCAGGGGAGGCCGTACTTGGTGAGGGCATCCATGAACGGATCCGGGTCGAATTCTTCGACGGTATGCACGCCCGGCTTGTTCCACTTGCCGGTAAGCACCATCATGGCGCCGCACATGGCTGGAACGCCGGTGGTGTAGGCGATAGCCTGGCTGCCGAGTTCCTTGTAGCATTCCTGGTGGTCGCAAACGTTGTACAGGTAGTAGGTCTTGTCCTTGCCGTCTTTTTTACCCTTGAAAATGCAACCGATGTTGGTCTTGCCCTTGGTGCGAGGACCGAGGCTTGCCGGGTCCGGAAGGAGAGCCTTGAGGAACTGGATCGGCACGATGTCCTGACCCTGGAACTTGATCGGCTGGGTGCTGAGCATGCCCACATCTTCGAGGCAGCGCATGTGGTCGAGGTAGCTTTGGCCGAACGTCATGAAGAAACGGATGCGCTTTACGCCCGGAATGTTCTGGGCGAGCGATTCGATTTCTTCGTGGTGCAACAGGTACATGTCCTTCTGGCCGACTTCGTCGAAGTTGTACACGCGCTTGATGCTCATGGCCGGAATTTCGACCCAGTGGCCCTTGCCGTTTTCGTCGGTGTCCCAGTAGCTACCCGGTGCAGAGACTTCGCGGAGGTTGATTTCGGGGTTGAAGTTGGTGGCGAACTTGTAGCCGTGATCGCCGCCGTTGCAGTCGAGGATGTCGATTTCTTCGATGGTGTCGAACTGGTGCTTCAGGGCGTAGGCGCAGTAGGCCTGAGAAACACCCGGGTCGAAACCGGAACCGAGCAGAGCCGTGAGACCGGCCTTTTCAAACTTTTCTTTATAAGCCCACTGCCAGCTGTAATCGAAGTAGGCGCTGAAACCCTGTTCCTTGCAACGCTTGTCGTAGACCTTGCGCCATTCAGGATCGTCGATGTTTTCGGGTTCGTAGTTCGCCGTGTCCATGTAGTTCACGCCGCATTCGAGGCAGGCGTCCATGATGGCGAGGTCCTGGTACGGAAGCGCAATGTTCATGACCAGGTCGGGCTTGTATTCCTTGATGAGCTTGGCAACGTTCTCGGCCTTGTCTGCATCCACGGCGGCAGTCGTGATGACCGTCTTCGTATTCGGACGCAGTTCCTGAGCGAGCTTTTCGCAGTTTTCGCGGTGGCGGCTAGCGATGCAAATTTCGCTGAAAACTTCGCTGCAGGTGCAGCATTTTTTGATAGCAACTGTGGCGACTGCGCCACAACCGATAATCAAAGCTCTTGCCATTTTTTTATTCCTTTCAAGGAGGGTTGAAATGTTTAAGCACAAATATAAAAAAGTGTGTGGGCGAACTGCCACTTGCGGTCGCCAAAAAAGAAAGACGGCTCCTTAAAAGAAACCGTCTCTCGTGGGACCTCCGGGACTTGAACCCGGAACCCGCGGGTTATGAGTCCGCTGCTCTGCCCTGTCCCGCGTAGATACTGGGTTTTCGATTAACGTCTCACAAAAAGCTCACAATTTAAAACCCTGTTTTTGCCTTAAAAAGCCCACTTTTTGTGACCTGGTTTTGAGCTTTTTGCTCATCCCCAGACGTCAAAAATTTACAAAAAATTAACAGGTTGAACCAGGGGGTAAAGACCGTCAAAATTTTTTTTGTACGGCCATTGACAAACCTAACCAAATTAGGTATATTAAGTAGTGAACAAAAGAGCACTAAAACTATTTAAAAATGACCATAATGTTGACTAGAAATTTGATGATTCCAGACGGGAAAAAAACGACTTTCGATTCAATCCATCGAGGCTCGCCAAACGGCGAGCCTCTCTTTTTTTGAGAGGTAAAACCATGAGCTACGACTACCACGAAAACATCAAGGACGACTGCGTGACAGCCATCAAGGAATACCTTGGGTATCACGACGTGAAGGGAATGTCCAAGGAAACGCTGAAAGAAAAATTCCGCGATGCGTTCTGGGTTGACGATTCTGTCACTGGCAACGCTTCGGGTTCCTATACGTTCTCCAGCTATGAGGCAGAGCAGAATATCGCGGGGAACTGGGACTTGCTTGGCGAGGCCATGACCGAGTTCTGCTGCGAGTGCAACGCCATCGAGAAAGGCGCCGAATGGGCGGATGTGACGATTCGCTGCTACTTGCTTGACGAGGGCATCGAGAAGGCGATGGAGGAACTGGAAGAAGAAATCGAAAAAGCGATTGAAGAAGAACCCGAAGAAGAAAGCGTGGAGGCATAGCGATGGAAAAGGCAAAAGTGAAAGAACAGCTTGAACGGATGATGAACGAGTTCAATCAGAAATCCGACGAACTTCAAAAGATGGCAGAGAAAAGCGTCAACGGAACCATGGAAAGGTACACGCTGGCGCAAGCCGACACCGCAGCGGCGAAGCTGCTCGCGCTCAAGGAACTCGCCTTGAGGCTTGGCTTCGCTGTTGTTTACGATGCAATCCAAAACAAGTGGACACTAACCTAAAGGAAAAAAACAATGAAGATAAAAGCATACCTAATCGACGTTACCAACGAGACCCACAAGGCGGTCGAAATTGAAAACAAGCTCGCGGACTATTACCGCGAATTGCAGTGTACCGTGATTGACATTCAGGAACGGAAAATCGGCAAGAAGGTCTTCGACATTATCTGCGACGACGAAGGTCTTTTCAAGCAGCCCGCGAAAATCAGTGCCATCGACAATCTCGGTTCGCCTATGTTTGTCGGCAATCTCCTGGTCGTAAAAAATAAGGACGGAGAGACTACCACATTGAGCGACGAAGATGTATATTACGTTTCCGAACATGTGGAAAAACTTTGTACCAAGCTGTTTCCGAAAGGCTACCCGATGCTGACGCAGGTCGAATATTGCTAGGAGGGCTGAACATGAATTTGAAAATCGGAGACAAGATTGAGATTCTCGAAATGGTAGGCGAACCCCAGTACACGGGAAAGGTCGGAGTTGTTGATTTTATTGACGACGCTGGTCAAGTGCATGGAACCTGGGGCGGCTTGGCCGTTCAGCCTGAACGCGATAAAGTTCGATTGCTGGAGGGGTGACGATGGCGGAAGGACAGCTGGATTTCTTTTCCATCTTGGATTCCGCAAGCGAAGCGAACAATGCTAGGCCATGGTGTAAATCATGGCTTTGCGCCCGTAAGAACGACTGTGGAGTCTATGTGGAGAATGTGCGAACATTCAGGCAGGGAGAGGGCTACAGGCGCTATGTGGAGCTGAAATGCGCCCTCGACTATCCGCGAGTCTATTACGCGTGCAGCATCCAAGACAGAATTTCCGGGCGCGGCTCTCCGCTGGATGCCGATGGAGATTACTGCTTCGACGTGTTCGACGGTATGGCGGAAGTGGAGAAGAAGGTTCGCGGCTATCTGACGCGCTGTGCGTCGGGCTACGAGGTGAATCGTTCCTGGATTGATGAAGTCGTGAATATGTTCAAGAACAGCTTGCAGCAATAGTGCAAAAGCTATTTTTTAAGCGAGGCAAACGATGAATTACAGAAGTCTGTGCAGCTTTTACAAGGGCGAGAAGGAATGTCCCTTTGAAGCTGGAAATGGAAATGCGGGAAAGTTCTGGATGGCGGAACGGTTCGTGTGCGAGGAATACGCGCAGACCGTCGAGAAGCAGGTCGAGACCGATTTCTTCCGCATGGTCGCCGCTTATATGTGCAAGTGGGCGCCCTACAATTTTCCCGACCTGATACGCGACTACCTGTCGAAGTCCGATGCCGATGAAAAAATCAAGGCTCAAGTGAAAGCGATGTATCTCTAGTCTTAGGCGGCAGTAGGAGCCGCCTTCGGTCTCTTTTTTGCACAAAATATGATTTATTCACTTGAAAAAATCCGATTTTTACTATCTTTGCGCTCGGAGCCTTAGCTCAATCGGTTAGAGCGTCGGACTCATAAAAATTGTGGCACCAGCTTGAAAGAGTTGGATGCGAATGGGAAGAAATCGGTGAAACCTAACCAGCGGAAACGCTGCACGGCAACGCCGAGCCGAGCCAGGGGTACACTCCTGGAAGGTGTAGAGACTAGCGGAGCAGTAGAGCCTGCTTAATGACCGCGCAAGCCTCCCACGCCTAAACCCGCAAGGGCATGGCGAAGACATAGTCCACGGAGGTGCGAAAGCATCACGAACGTAAACCCGTTGGTTCCCGGTTCAAGTCCGGGAGGCTCCACTAAAGATGAACTGAATGGTTCATCTTTTTTTCTATTAACAGCGGAGAAAAAAATGAACACTATTCAGTTGGAAGATGCTGCTTGGAACAAGTTGATTGCAGAAGCTGAAAAAAATTTAGTTGGAAGTCTTGCTTCTCGTATAAAAATTGAATCGGACATAATTGGAAATCCAGAAAAAACTATTCCAAGCGAGGTTCCAAAACAAAGTGGAATATATGCAATTTGGGTTGGCAATGTCGCCAAATATGTCGGCGAAGCAAAAAATTTAAGAGCGCGTCTTAGGGCGCACTTGATTTATCGCTCTGATAAAACTGGCTCCAAATTAGAAAACGTAATGAATGTGTACAAAGACAATGATATTTTCGTTTCCTTTATGCATGTTGAGCCAGAGTCAATTCGTTTGGCGGTTGAAGATAAACTTATCGGTCGGCTTCGTGACTCTAAGACCGCAGCACATGACTTAGAATGGAAATATGACTTAGAATGGAATAAACAGAGTGCAGGCGATACAGAAATTTCGGATTGGATATTGAACCATTTATCTGAATATAAAATTGGTGCGACGACATATGAGCTTTTATACTATGCATTTATGGACAAATTTGGCGTCGTAAATGATGATGAGTCTATGGTTGCTTTAAATAATGTCCTTGAAAACCTTGCCGCTGATGGTAAAGTTGATATTCGAACTGATGCCGAGGGCGTATGGGATGCCGTAAGTTTGAAATAGATGTCATAGTTTCTCCAGTTTCCCATTCTTAACGAAATAAATTTCCGTTCCGATGGATTTCCACTTTTGGGCGAAGCCGAGATACTTGGACTTCGCCTTTTCTGTTAGGTCGTAAGGGAATGTCAGCGACTCCACGCAATCGACCGTCACGTCGCCATGGAATTGCAGTTCAAGGTAGCTGCTGATGTTGTCGCTGCGGAATTTAGTCATGTTGTCTGTCTGCGTTCCCTTCACTGGCAGCTTGCTTTCGTACATATCGTCATAGGAAACCGCTTTCGGGTCGGTGACGAGACTGGGCTGGTATCTTTCACCGAGACTGTCGCCAGCTGTCCATGTACAGGTCACTTTGTCCTTCTTGAAGCGTACCGCGACATTTCCGTATTGGGTGGCGCGGTTGTGCGTCGTTGCCTCTCGTAGTTTGTCGTGGTCGAGAAGGTTTCCGTACTTTTCATACTGCGAGATATTGAGCTGGTTCGCCTTTTCCGTCGAACCCAGGTCAAAGAGCTTGTGCGCTGCGGACAGTCGTGCATGGCTCTGCTTGATTGAGCCGTCGGCATTGAGCGATGGGCCACAATACCCGCCGGAGCTTCCCGTCTCGAAGGTGTTTTTGAAATGGCTGTTGAAAACCTTTTCAAGCAGGTCGTCGTCAATGTGCATCCCCAGGTCGTGTTTCTGGAACAGCTCGCGCATCGTCGCCTCGATTTCTGCGGCGTGCTTCTTTGTCGCCGAGCCGTAGTTATGGCCTTTCTTGTACTTCTCGATGGCGGTGTCCAGGTGTCCGAGGGTGGGTGGCAACTTGTCGCCCTTGAGGGCGCGAAGGTCGTCGATGGAAATGTTCGTGGAGAACGGGACGCTTGAACCGGACTTGATGCCAGCCTTGATTTTCTTGAGGCGTTCCAGTCCTTCCTTGTACTCGATTTCCTTTCTTCTCGTTTCCGCTTTCTTGAGCAGTTCCTTGATTTCCGTTTTCGCGGCGTTGTCGCCCCTGGCGATAAGCGCGTCCATGTCGCTGGTGAGTTTTTTCAGAACTGCGGACTTGGGGTGATTCTTGAGGAATATCTTGATGGAGTCCACGCGCCCCATTTCCGTTTCCCAGTCGATAAGCCGTTCCACTTCGGCGAGGGCTTTCTTGTAGGCGTCCTGTGCCACCTTCCAGCTCGCGTACTTCTTGTGCTTCTCAACCCAGTCGATTTCAAATTCCAGGTCGTGCTTTTTGCCTGCGAGCGAGCTGCCCATGCCTTCGAGTTTCTTTCTTACGGATTCGTTGACGGTGATGGCGGTTGAATAGTCGAAGTCCCTTGCCGCCTGGATGGGGTCTGCAAGATACGTGCAGCCCTTCAATGTACCCAGGCTTGTTTCGAGCTTTCGGGAGAGTTTCTTCATGTCGCTGTACGCCTGTTTGCCGCCCTTCTGCAAGGCTTTTTCCAGTTCGTCCATTTGGGGTAGGCCCTTGATGCCGTTCGCGTCCTGCAAAAGCCTGTGCGCTGTCTGTCGCGTATCGAGTCTTTCCTGCAATTCCTTGCGAATTGCTGCGACTTCCTGCGAAGTCCTGCGGGAATGTCGCTGTTCGGCGGCTTCCTTGAGTCTGCGCCTTGACTTGCGTTCGTCCCAGCGCTTCTGAATGTCCGCGATTTCCTCCGTGCTTCGGGCATGGCGCTTTTCCGCCGCCTGTTCCAGCCGTTGGCGGCTCATGAGCTGTGCTTGCTCGTTTTTGAGCTGTTGCAGCTGTTTTTCCTGTTCGGCGATAGATTGTTCCACCTTTTGCAGGTTTTCGCCCGTAGAAGCCTCTGTACGCTGTTCTGTGGCCTTTTCCTGTTCGGGGCGCTCTTTGACCTCGTATTTTCCATCGATTTCGGGGTCCCACGCGACCATGGAGCAGCGGCATTGAAAATCCTCGCCAGGATTTCCGTGGAACATCGAGGCGGTTCTTTCCTTTTCGACCAGGCCGTCGGGCGTTTCCTCGTAATAGACGTTCGGATTGTCCAGGCTACAGATGAGGCCGTTCAGGTGCGTGTGCGTTTCCCTGTCGCGACCGTCCAAGGTCGTGAGCCATACATAGTAGCGGATGCCCAGCTGCTTGTACGTCGAAATGCTCGCGGCGGAATTGAGCTTGGCGGTCTCTGTTCTCGCGATGAGTTCTGCGCGGTGTTTTGTTTCGGCGGGGAGCTTGGCACGGATGGCCGCTTCCAGTTCCCTCTTGTTCCAGCCCTTCATCTTCGCCTCGGTGGCGATGCGGGAAATGTCTGCCTTGGCGTCGCTTTCCGCACTGATGCAGAGCTGCTGGAAGTTTTTCTTCCATGCCTCGAAAATCTCGTCTTTAGCCGGAGGCGGGAAATAGGGCTGTCCGACGGTCATTTTGGCGTACTCGCTGAAATTCCAGCCGTTCTTGACGCCGACAGCATCGGCAAGCGAGGAAACTTTCTTGACAAATTCGGGGGGCAGCTCCGCAGCGACTTTCGTCAGGTCGTCAATGTCGTCCGTGAAGCCCCGGAGCGCAAGCTGGATATTTTCTTCCAGGGCGCGGAGAAATTCTTCCCGCGTTGCGCGTTCAAGGTCCGCCTCGATGGCGCTGGGATAGAACTGGTGCGCGTTGAACACGGGCCTGCGTCCGCGTTTCTTCTGTCCGAGCCGTTCCACGTTCTTGACGAAATTTACGAAGCTGCCAGCCATGTTCTAGTCCTTTACGGAAATGTCCCAGGAATGTCCGTTCTTGAAGATTCCCTCGCGGATGCTCTGCTCGTCTATCGCTCCCATCTGATAGTAGATGTTGAGCATTTCCGCCTGCATCTTCATCGCTTCTAGCTTTTCCTTTACGGACATTGTGGTGGTGGCGCCCCATTCAAATTCCGAGCAGACGATGCCGCAGTTCCTTTCAGAAAGGTCGGCAATGAGCGAACAGGCGGGGCGGTAGATGTAGCGGGAACGCCAGCTTTCCACAAGTTCCGCGTATGCCTTGGAGTCGCCCTCGTTCGTCTGGGCAAGTCCAGTCGCGCTTTGGCCGAAAAGGATGCTCACGGGGATTCTCGAATCTGCGCAGACGAGGTTCATCGCCTTTTGGAGAACCTCGGGTAGTCCCGTGAAGTTGTGGCTTAGGATTTGAAACTTGTCGTTTGCGCCGGAGAATACGCCGCGGAATGAACTCATGGAAACCTTTACGAGGCTTATGAGCTGCTGTGCGTCCTGTATTCCGCAGTCGGGCTTGGAGAGCATTTCGTTGAAGCCCTCCAGCGAGAAAAGCATCACTCCCGTTTCCGTCGCCATGTTGACGATGGACGCGACGACGTTCGCGAGGTTCTTCAAGCTCTGTTCGCACGCTTTCAGCGCAGGCATACCGAAGAAGCGTTCCCTTATGGGTATTCCCTGGAGAATGTCGGGGACAATCTTTCCGTGAATGACCGTGCAGCGCGACGGGTGTATCTCGATGCGCTTGTTATCAAGAAGGACAACTCGGTAAACTTTTGGCGTGTCGCCCTGAAAATCCGTCGGCAGGAACTCCACCTTGCCAGCGCTGTAAACCCGGTACTGCGAAATCTTGCGATTTGAAGGTGCCGGGCGCTTGAGCTGTTCAATGTCGTACTCGTTTTCGTATTCCGAGACAATCAGGGCGCCACCCGTGAGACGCTGGTATTCGCCAGCGAGCTGTAGGGCCTCGAAAAGCCCGACGGCGGAAGCCTCCTTAAATACCTTGCCCGAACTGTCGCCAGTAATGGTGACGGGTTCCTTGAAAGCCGTTTCGGGGACGCACTCGACAATTCGTGCGGCGATGCCGTCCTGCACCTTTATTCGTGCAAGCTCGACAATATCCGTTCCCGCATAGGGATTGACGAAAGTGTTTTCCGTCTTGTCGGTGTCTCTGCGGCCCATTCCCGTTACGAAATTGCCGTAGGCGCCGTCCCTTATCTTTGCAGTTTCCATGATTTATTCTCCTTTTAGATGAAGCTGATAAGGCCCGTCCCCATACCAGTTGCCAAGTAGTTGAGAGCCTGCGTGGTGGAATCCACGCGGTCATCGTGCGGAGCGCTTGGAAAAGAAACCAGTTCGTCGATGTAGTCGCGAACCCAGGGATGTTCTGCATCCTGCTTGGGTATATAGACGTTTCCCGCCTCGAACAGCGGGCTTACCGCAAAGGCTCGCGCTTCCTTTGAACCTTGCGGCGTGAAGGGAACGATGCCGCTAATCTTGTTGCGCAATGCGCTTATGATTGCGGGGCCGTTCGCCTTGTCTTCAATGATTTTACGGATTGCCTTGGGGTGCTTCTCGCTCATGCGCTGGAAAGCCCGGATGCTCGAAACAAAGTCCATCTTGGCGCATACGCAGTCAATGAGGTAGAAACGCGCCCCGACCTTTCCCCAGACAGTTCCCGCTACGTTGTCGCTGGATGCGCTGTCCGTGAAGGTGAAGTCCCAGCTTTGTATAATCTTGTCGAAAACCTTGGGCAAGATTTCGTACTGTTGCAGCCATTCGCGCTTGATGATGCTTCCGCCGACTGGTGCGGGGTGCTGCTGGTAGAGTGCGTTCCAGTCGTAGCTTCCCACGTTGATGCGGATTTTTTCGAGCATTTCAAGCGGGTATCTTTCCGGGTGCAGTGCCTCTCCGATTTTGCGGTGTGGTTCGTCCTTCTCGGCAATCGCGGGATAGTTTATGACCGTCCACTGGTCGCCATCGCCCTGCTTCATGGCGTTGAGCAGGCGACCCGCCAGGTCGTCCTCATGCCAGCGCGTAAGCGTGACGAGGACGCCTCCGCCCGGAGAAAGTCGCGTGTATGCGGTGGATGTGTACCAGTCCCAAATCCTGTCTCGTATGGTGATGCTGTTCGCTTCCTGCCTGTCTTTCAGCGGGTCGTCGATGCCGAGGATTTCGCAACCCATACCCGTGATACTTCCGCCGATACCCGTGCTTCTGAAACTGCCTTTCCTGTTGGGGATTTCGATTAGGTTTGTCGAGCGCGTGTACTTGCTTCCTCGCGGCGGCAAGGTTGTTCGCGGAAATATGCGGTGGTATTCGTTGCTTTCCATGATGCGCTGCACGTCCTTGTTCACGCGCCTGGAAAGCCCGTCGCTATAGCTGCACGCCATGAAGGAAATGTCGGGATTTACGCCGAAGCACCACGCCGGAAAATGCTTGCTTACAAGCTGGCTCTTGCCATGTCGCGGCGGCATGGTGAGAATGAGACGGGGACTCTTGCGTTCCATTACGTCGGTGTAGAAACGCATGAGACGAGCGCAGATTTCACGGTGGACCCACCCGATGCTGTAATTCGGCATCGTCGCCTTTACAAAGGCAAGAAGGTTTGTCCTTGCGAGCTGTTCAATCTGTGGTGTCATTCTCGTAAATGCCAAGTTCCCGCGCCTGCCTCTTTATCTCACTCAATTCGTCGGGCGTGGGGATTTCTCCGTTTGTGTCGATGTTTACCGCGTCGGGGTTGTCAACCATCCTGTCGAGCATCTTGCGCTTTGCGCGTGTCAGCTTGGAATCTTCCGTTTCCTCCGCTATGTCGAACACGAAACGCGCCGCCTTGATGTTGCCGGAAAGAGCCATGCCACTCATGACCGATATGATTGCAGCACGAAGCTCGATGGGTTTCTCCACCTGGATTCCGATGCTTCGGAGCGATTCCTTCAAGCGTCCTTCGGACAGACGAAACTTTGTCCCGAGAACGTTTCTCGCGACTTCCCGCGCCTCCTTCGCTTTCAGCTTGCTCCTTGAAGATGCCAAGCCTCCGAGCTTGCCGATGGCCCTCATGTCCTGGGAATCTGCCATACATCAGTCGTTCCTCAACTCCTTCCACCACCGCAGAAAATCGGGCCAGTAAACGGTCATGCGTCCGCGCTTGCAGCTTCTTCTCACGGGCATACCGCGAGTATGCACCCAGTCATAGACCGTGAAGTGGTTGAAGCCGATTTTGTCGGCCACCTCCTTTATCGTGAAGTAGCCCGGTTTAGGCGTGATTAGGTCTTTGTTTAAGATTTTGTTCCCCATAGAAAGTTTTTCCTATGTTGTGGATATGGCTATCACGGATTTCGAGGGATTGAGAAAAAGGTTTGACGCTCTAAAGAAGCTGAACGAAAAGACCATTCTATCGGGCTGGATAGATGGAAACGGGACTGCACGGAAAGCGAAGGAAAATCTCGATTACAGAAAAAAGACGGGAAAGCTGACTCCCGCATTGAGGGAACCCGCTTCCAATTCGTTGATAGCGAGAACGCTGAATTACGGCCGTAAGGAAGGGACGACGCTTGAGGGCGTCCACTACCCGGAAATTCCGGCAAGGCCCTTCCTGCGTTTTGCCATGGAACGGTTTCGCGCCATCATGCCGAAACTTGAACGCAAGTATCTCCCGCAGATAATCAACGGCGAAATGACCGTCCAGACGATGTGCGAGGAACTGGGAATGCGCTTGAAGGACTGCATCACGCTCGCGATGCGCGACAGCGAAAAGTACGAGCCGCTGCACGATGCCACCGTGCAGGCGAGAATCAGGCAAGGACGGCCCAGTGCTACTCCGCTTATCGACACGCATCAGCTTATAGACTCCGTGACATTCGAGGTCAAGTGAGTTTTGAAGGCGCCGCTTGAGAAAAGCGTACGCGTGACCATGTTGCAGTTCTTTGCGCCCCTTGCCGTGACGCAGGCGTGTTTCGCCTCGATGCGGACTTCTACGTCCTTACTTCCAGTCGCGAGCATGATTACCTCGGCAATGTCGCTGCCGATTTTCTCCTGGAGCTGCAAACGCTTTCCCACCATTTCGGAAATTCTTGCGAACTTGGAGAGTCCGAGAACTTTCCCGTGCGGGATATAGCGGATAGAAACCTTCATGTCGTACATGAGGGCAAGATGGTGCTCGCAGTGGCTGAAAATCGTTATATCGTCAACGGAAACGATTTGACCGTCTGCATCCTGCTTGAAACACTTGCCGAACTTCTTCGCGAGCTGTGCGTTCGTGTAGTTCTGGCCTTCGAACATTTCGGCATAGTATTTCGCGACACGGCGCGGCGTGTCCCTTAAACCTTCGCGGTCGGGGTTGTCATTCAGCGCCTCAAGAAGCTGCCGTACAAGCTGTTCAATCTTCTTCGTCTTTATCATATTGCGCCAGGTTCCCCTCGCTTTCCTGAATAACGACCTTGTGGCAGAACGGCACCTGGTCGCAAATCCATTTCGCCATATTCTCGGCGGTCGGGTTGAAATCCACCACGTCGTTGATGTAGGCGTGGTCGAGCTTTTCCATGATTATCTTCTTGATGTGGGTGAAGTCGATAACCATTCCGTCCTTGTCGAGCGTCTTGCTCTTGCAGAAAATGGTCACAAGCCAGTTATGGCCGTGAAGGTTGCTGCACTTGCTCGGATAAGGGAGTTCCAGACGGTGCGCTCCCGAAATTTCCAGTCTCTTGCATACTCGATACATTGCTTTCTCCTATGGGAATGGGCAGGAAGAATCCCGCCCTTGAAACGAAACAGGCTACTCGATACCGATGAACTTGTGCCATTGAAGCGAGAGAAACCAGCTGGGGTTTTCCTGCACCAGCTTTATGCAGTGATAGAGGTTTTCCTTGACGAGGTTGTCCCCGTCAAAGCATGGGCTAAGGCACATGCGTTTCGCAGTCTTGCAAGGGGTCGGCAGCGGGTCGCCAGCTTTTATGACGAAACGCAGTTCGTCAATGTTGTCCGGCTCGATGCGCGAAGTCTTGGGACTACAGACGATGTAGTCGATGCCCTGCGGAACCTTGTGCGTTCCGTTTGTCTCGATGGACTTGTACCAGCCATCAAAAGCCTTTATGAGTTCGTCGTCCAGCTGCAAGGTGGGTTCACCACCGCAGAAAGAAACGCTCCTGCAATTTCCCGCGATGGAAAGACAGGTCTGGATAATCTGTTCGGCGGTCATTTCGTCGAAGGGTTCGTGCTCGGTGTCGCAGAAGGGACACTTCATGTTGCATCCGCTGAAACGCACGAAAACCTGTGGCGTTCCAACGCGCTTTCCTTCGCCCTGGATGCTAAAGAATATCTTGTTTATCCTGTAGATTTTTTCCATTAGATGATTTCCCCTATGGCCAATGCCCTTTTGCGCTGCAAGCAGCTGTCACACTTGCCGCAGTGATTTTTCCCGTTCCTGTAGCAGCTCCAGGTGTTCTTTTCGTAATCGACGCCGATTTTGCGTCCCAGCTTGACGATTTCGCTCTTGCAAATCCTTGAGAAGGGCGCATGAATCTTGACCTTGAAACCGGGCGCTGTACCGGCGTTTGCAGCCTTCTCGAACGCCTTGACGAATGAATATGTGTCGTCGGGGTATTGTCCGCTTGCAAGCCCGTTAAAACCGCCGTAAATGTCGTTTATGCCGTTGACCTCCGCGAACATGACCGCGTAGGAAAGCAGGATGCCGTTTCTGAATTCCACATAGCTTGTGGGAGTCGCGGAATCAATCTGCTCGAAGCTGCGATTCTCGCTTATCCTGGACTTGGAAATGAGGGAACACTTGCTTCCCGTAAATCCGAGGTCAATGGAAACAATTTTGTAGGGCTGTTTCAGCCGCTTCGCGTTGGACGCCGCCACCGCGATTTCCTTGCGCAGACTCTGCTTGTAGTCGAAGATAAGGCAGAAAACCTTCTTGCCCTGCTTCGTCAGCTGTTCCAGAACTGTCGTGCTGTCGATGCCGCCCGAAAGCAGCAAGATTGCGTCACATCTTGATTTTTGCATATTGCATTGCCTTGAACCATTGTTGTTTGTTATGGAAGCCAAGAGTTTTCTTGTTCTTCTTGAATTTCTTGGGGAGCGAGACGACCTTCATTACGCCATCCTGGAACACGAAACACGTCCCGTATCTTTCGCCGAGGCTCCATGTGCTTGAGTCGCTGCTGTAGAAATGGAACTTGCGCAGAAGCCCCCAGTTCGTGCATCCGAGTGCGTGAACCTTGGAGCCGTTTTCTGCTGCCGTGTCGAGGAAGTAGTGAAGCGGTTTCCAGTCGTTCGCCTTGAGCCATTTGCTCGATGCTGTAAATCCGCTAAGCGAGAGCGCGACATAGGGGTAGTTCTTCACCATGTCAAGCCATCCTTCCTTCTTGCGGCCTAGATGCCAAACGGGGATGCTTTGCTTTCCCGTTGCACGTTCTATGCGGTTTCGGATTTGCTTGACCTTATCTATGCCGACAATCTCGTCAATGTCCATTTCGATGAAATGGTCGATGTGTGCGCCCTTTATCCATTCGATGTAGCTGTCGATATAGCTGTCGTCAATCTTCTTGCCGCTTGCCATCGCCGTGAATGCGCCGCTGTCCGCGATAAAGTGGTTGAACTCGCGAACATCGTTTCCCATCAACGAGCTTTTATATTCAAAGGACGTAAGGATATTGAGTTCCTTCTTCGGGAACTTGGTGTAGAAATCTCCTACGAGTCCATCTGTCGCCATGTGTAGAAGCATTATTTCTCGAAGGTCTTTCCGCAGTGAGGGCAGGTGATGGTCTTGGGTTTCTTTTGCGGATTTTCTTCATCCGTCAGGAAACTGTCGAAATCCACGTTCTCGTTCGGCAGGAATCCGAACTGTTCCAGGTCAAAGGCCGCTTCTCCGAGGAATGAAAGTTCTTCGTTGAGCTTCTGGAAATCCCAGCCGCTAAATTCCGAGACTTTGTTGTCAGCGAGGCGGAACGCCTTAATCTGATTCGGGGTCAGGTCGTCCGCGACAATGCAGGGGACTTTTTGCAGCTCCAGCTTCTGCGCGGCGAGATAGCGCGTGTGTCCCGCGACGATTACGTTTTCCCTGTCGATGATGATGGGAACCTTGAAACCGAACTCGGAAATGCTCGCGGCCACCTTGTCAACTGCCGCCTCGTTGTTGCGCGGGTTATTCTCGTATGGCTTCAAAAGCCCGATTTCGACTTCCCGAATTTCCATAAAATTGAATCCTATGCAAAAGAATTGAATAGAATTTAATACATTTTTGAATAAAATGCAATAAAATTTGCATACAATTCAATTTTTCTTTGACTATACCTTTACAAATTCGGCAAATAAACCTATCTTGATTAGGTAAAACGGGAGAATCCTATGCCAGCAAGGTGTCCGCATTGCGGAAAAATTCTTACGGACGCGGAAGTGCGTTCAATTCATTCGCAGATGATTGGGAGCCGTCCCAAGCCCACCAGCGCCGAGAACGGCAAGAAGGGCGGAAGGCCCAAGGGTGCGAAAAACAAGCCCAAGGAAAAAGAATAAGAAGCTATTTCTGCGCTTCCATCTTTCCCCTGATAAACGAAACATCGCTCTTTATGTCGGAAAGAGTCCCCTTGAGGATTTCCGATTCCCGTTCCACTTTTGATGTTCGCTGTTCAATAAGCTCGATGCGCGTTTCCATCTTGGCCATGGAAACGGCGTTTCTTTCCGAACCCTCGCTTACTTCGCTGTGGCTCTTGACATAGGCTGTAGTCGCCGAAGCAAGCGCGATGAGCGCAAGGATGAGGGGCTTCAACATTTCGCGCCATTTGGCGCTGTCCTTTCTAGTTGTCATGCCATTCTACCTAATTCAAGGAAGTCCACACGGGGTAATTGTTCGAGTCCTTACCCCTGTAGATAAATTGTTTGCTGTTTCCGGGCTCAATCGATGCGATATGATGCGACCGCGTTGTATCGCTTGCCTGATAGACGATGATAGGGTGGTTTACGGGTGTTCCGCCTCCGTACTTGCCTGTATTGGTGACAAGTACGACTTCGCCGACTTCATGGCTGGTTGAGTTTAGCGTGAAATCATCGTTTCCTTCGTAGCCGTATGTTCCAGGGCAAACGGCTGTGTAGTATTCAGACGGTATGCCGGATGTACAGTGGCTTTCGCAGTTTGTCATGGAACGATACTGTCCCTGGCTTGCGTCTCCGTCGGACTGTTCTAGCGGCGTGAAGTTGAGAATAAGCTGGTCTGTGGAGAGCTTCTTTATAGTTGCCTGTCCACTTATGGACAAGACCTGGGCGGAGATATACTGCGTCGTGAGCGCTATCATCGTAATCTTCGTCGTTCCGCCCGGTCCCTTGATTTCGAGGCCGCTTGGCCCAAGCTCCGATGTATAGAGATTGTGCGTTGCGGTGCTTCCACTTTTGGCGATAAATTTTCCGCTAGAGGTAATATCTCCATCAAGATTGATGGAATGGTCTATCACAAGCTCGTTCGTGGAAGCATTGACGGAAAGTGTGACTGTATGATTGGAGTTCCTAAGCGTGAGCGAATAGGCGGAAAGAAAGGTCGTTGTCACCGCCTGTTTCCCTATTTCTGTAGAGCCACCCATGCCGGAAACAGTCACGCCGGAGGGAGTGATGGTTGTCGTGTCGGGGTGGTTTCCTATGCCGACGACGGTGATGTTCTTGAAAACGCTTTGCAGAAAGTCGCGCAGTTTTTCAAGCGATAGTTTCCTGTCCCTGTCGGAGTTCAGACCCTGCACGATGTAGAGAAGGTCGTTGAGGGTAAGATTGTCCGCTTCTTCAAGCAGCGGTACCGTGGTAATGTTTTCTTCCAGTTCCATGAAACGCTCCTTGAATTAGACGGTGCTTGCGCCGAACGAGACGAAAGGAATCTTGCTTGCTGTACTGAAAATGCCGTTCAGCGGGTCAACGAAATAAATCTTGTTGCTGACTGTCGTTTCCAGGTTCTGACGCAGCGTGTAGTCATACTGGTAGTTGTAATTGGTTCTGTCCTTGGCGGCGAGCTGAACTCCTACGGACCAAACTTGAACGATATATCGCGTGTTCCGCTTTATCGTCAAGGCGCCCTGCCTCATTTCAATCATGTCGAAAGTGCAGAGTTCCGTCGAGCTGTCGAAATCGACGCCGTAGTGACGCAGCCCCGTGTGTCCGAGCAGGTTTCCTTCCGTGTCGAAAACGCCGATGCAGAGGCAGGCGTTATTCGAAGCAAGCGTTCCTGCAAGCGCGATGGTGCATTTTGAAATGGAACCCTGGGCGTCCGATATTCTCATGCTCTGGTATATCTTGGCGTTGCAGTAGTCGAATGTTTCGCCCTCAATGTCGCCCCAGACAAGTTCTTCCGCGCCCTGCTTGAGCTGGTATGAACCGTAGTTGCTCGTTTCGCTGTCTATATCCGATTCTGGCAGCGTTGCGAGTTTTGGGTCGCTTTCTCCCGTCAAGTTTACGCCTATTCGCAAAGTGCCGTTTAGGGGCGTGAGAGTGATGGCGTCCCCGTCGGGAACGAGAACATTGGCGAGAAATCCCGCTTCGTCGCCCTGTTGGACGCAGACCTTGTGGTCGCTTGCGCCTACTCCTTCTAAATCACTCAAGGCAACCTTGTAGGTATGGCCAAGGATGCTTACGGCAAAGTACCCGCCCTGTTTGAGGGCTTCGAACGTGCTTGTGTCCAGCTCTAGGATGGTGGTATTTTCTTCTGCCATGGATTCTCCTATAAGACGATGTACTTGCCGTCTTCGGTCATTATCCGTTGCCCAGTTTCTGTCGTGAGATAGTTGTTCTCGATTACGCTTTCCTCAAGCGCGACGGTCACAATCTTCTTTTGCGGATGCTGCACCGTCGCGAGGAACCTATTTGAACCAGCCAGCTTCAATCCCGCAGCAGGGAGCGCGAGAACGCCAGCAGGCGCCAGCATTTGAAGTACGCGGCGTCGAAGCTGCCTGCCTCGCGGCGTATAGACGAAAAAGATGGCGGGACATTCGTCAAGGAAATGCGGGTTCGGGTCGCCCGAAAGGTCACGGGCGTTTTCAATGATATTGTTCGGCGTTCCTGCGGAGTTTTTCTTGAAGGAAATCTTGAGACGCGCCTTATACATTTCGTCCGTCTCGCCGGGTTGTCGCGGGATGTTGCGGAACTTTCCGATAAGGTCGAGCCATTCACCTTCCGCCTCGTCGATGTTCGCGAAGTTGGAAAGCCTGAACGCGCTATCCTCCAAATCCTGAAAGCTGGAAAAGACCTTCCTCAAGAGCGAGAGAAGGTTTGTGGAGTCCCTGTACTGCGTGATTACAAGGTGCTGGATATGCTGCCATAAGTCCGTGATGTGCTGCATGGCGGTTTCCTAGCTTACAAGCGAGACCGTGATGTTTTCTGCCGTGATGGAAACAATCTTGTCTTCGTCTATGGGGACGCGCTCGTCTGTCCAGTGGCGCGGATTGTCCACGCTTGCGACCGTGACCGTGATGGACTCGATGCCCGGAACATCGTTGTAGATGGGGGCGCTGATTCTTTGCGGTATCAAGTCCTTTCCCGAAGTGTATTCCTTCTTGGCCCATTCGCAGACGACATTCTTTATGACCTGTTCATAGTCTGATGGCAGGGTTTCTTCGTCATAGACAGTAAAGTCAATGTGAACGAGGTAGGAAACGCCCTGGATGAAGCTGAACTGGACCTGTTGCAGGAAGCCGCTTACATCGCGTGCCTCGCCGCTGTTGTTTCCGTAGCTCTGTATGCCTGCGGGCTTGCAGTTCCAAATCTTTTGCGCGATGAAGTTCTGGACGGTGTGGGCGCGTGTGCTGTCGTCGAGAATGGCTTGCCAGTCCTTATCGGACGGGTCAATATCCTCTGTGCTGAAAGTGGCTGGGACGAATATCACGAAAGAATGGGCGGGGATTCCGCCGACGGTCTCGTTCTTCGTGTTTTCCTTGAAGGTGATGCCGTCCGTGATGTTCTCTTTCAGGTAGGTCGTCATTCCGTCGGGAGTCGCCAAACCGTCGAATGTCGCAGTCTCTATGCGCTGTCTTAGGGATTCGTCCGTTTCGCCCTCGTTTCGTGCAAGTCCCGCAATAGAGGCGAGCATGTCCAGGAAAGTCCCCGTCGCTGTTGAAACGTCAATGTTCGCACCGACGGTCTGTATCACCTGTGCAAGCTCCGTGTACATGTATGCAAGCAGGTCAACGAACATGCCGTCGGGAGAGGACGGCTCAAGGTTGATGGAGGCGCCAAACACTTCCGTAAAGCTGGTGGCGATGGCTTGGCGGATTTCGCGGTAGCTCTTGATGGAGATACCCGATATAGAGTCCACAATGACTGCGTTTATCGCCATCGCTAGAAATCCCCGTTGATGGTTCTGCCGTCGATGCTCTGGACGCTGAATTTTCCCGTGAGGTTTCTTCCGTCTGTTGCGAGGTCTATCGCGATTACGGATTTTACTCCCTTGACCGCCTCGATTTTTTCGCGAATGATGCGCTGGGCTACATCAAGGTGTGAAATGGGTAAACCGGCTATCTTCTCAAGCCAGGGGACTCCGTGTTCGATGTTGGTGAACGCTTCCCCTTCTTCCGTCTTTAACAGGCAGAGAACAGCCTGCCGTACCTTTTTGGCGATGTTGCCGATACGGCAGATGTGGTCGCCATCAAGGAAAATGTCGTGGGAATTGTCAAGGGCCATTTCATTCATCAGCCCGTAAACTAGATACGCTTTGGTGTAAGGCGTGAATTATGCCAAATCAACCCAAAAGACACCAAAAGAAGGGATGAATAATTCTTATTTACGCCTTGCGAACCTGTGCGAATTGAGTATATTTTGAAGGACGGATAGGAACATGGCAAATACGCTTTACGAGAATATCACCAAGAAGCTCAAGCTGGAAAAAGGAACGTACAGCTGGGCGAAGGATTATTTCTCCGCGTGGCATAGAAGTAAGGTTGGCCTTTTGGACGATGCCATCGAAAGCTATTCTGACGGTGTGCCTCGCGCCGTATTCGATAAGCACCTGGTCGATGAAGCGGAAACAATAGCCAAATTCACGACGATGCGTGAGCTGCTGCTTCATATTGCGAAGATTGCCGAAGCGGAAGGCTTCGTTTAGTGGAATTTAAAGAATGAGAAAAAGGCGCCGCTGTTAAGCGACGCCTCTTTTACTTGGCCTTACCATTGCCTTTGATTGCTCGTTATGTGCCATCCGTGACCTTCTGGACAACGATAAACGTGCATCGTGATGCCGGTTGCTATTCTACGTTCGTTGGCGACTGCGTTAGCATCGTATTCGCTAAGGTAAAGGTTCTTCTTTTTCCCGTCCTTACCACAACACGAACACACTCTACTTACCTCCTTTCCTCGCTCTAGCTTCTTGGAGTTGGCGATTGCGATTCGTTTGGGCATCATCCCATTGTTTGTTGGTTCCCGGAGTTTTCCAGTTTCCATTCTGCATATTGCTGATGTTGTCTTCTGGTTTCATAGTAATAATCCTCTTTTTTTCATCTTAGACGAAATTGTCCTCGATGCAAAAACAAAAATACCTTGTTCGCTTTTGCGGCACAAGGTGTTTACAGCAGTGGAAAAAATCAAAAAAAAAGGGTAAGAGAAAAAAAGATGGGGAAGAAGAAAAAATGAAAAAAAAACGGGGGTATGTGAAAAATGAAACTAAACCAACATTTGAATAGTTTTCTTCATTATTTGCTCCATTTCTTGTAGAGATTGCTGAGGCTTGTACATGTCAAAGTGAGTTAGTAAGCCGACTAGTTTTTGGACAGATAGTTTTGGGGAAAGCGACAAACTTGCATCTCCAACTATTCTTAAAAAGTCGGTTTTTTGATTTTTGATATTGCCTCTGTAATCAGCACTAATTACACCTTTTCCACTCAATGAACCTAATACTTCAACGATATGTTCTGGAATCTCACTCGAATTATTTATTTTCGGGATTTCTATGTCGCCTAAGCTGGAAATAAGATTAATCATTCCTTCATTTATTCCTAAAGAACTTAGTGAATCTGAAACAAATGCAGGAATTTCTTCCGCTGATTTTATATCAGGGATTTTTGAAACGTCTATGCTAGAAATAAATTTGGTTACTACAGTTTCGTAATCGTCTCCCTGCTGTAATGGAACAGCTTGAGGAAACTGTTTCATTAAGCGGTCTATGTCAACTTTAGGAGCTTTTTTGTCATAGAGTTCTTTTTCGCTCGGTTCAGACATTTTTCCTGAACTGTTTTTTCTTTTTGCTTCTTCAATTTCATCTTTTGGCGTTATTTTGAATTTGCAAACACGCCGCCATGTTTCGTGCGCGATACTTTCTAATATGGTCCTTTCTTTTTTTACATAACGCAAAGGAAGTTGATGTACATTATAATATCGACCTAGATAGAATAAATGATTTAATGGAATGCGGAAACCTTTAGCATCTCCGGTTTTCTCGTCAGAAATATTGCCAAAGGTGACAAACATTTCCTTAACGAAGAAAGATTTATTTTCCTCGCTAAGCGAAGCAAAGTCTATTTTTTCCAGTTGTTCTTTAAACCATTCGCGAACATTTTTTAATTCATTTGCAGGAGAAGTTATATAATTTTTAATGGTTTCAAATTTTTGAACGTGGTTGTCAATCCATTCTTTATTGCGTTCAGAGGGAATGTCTTTTCTATCGAAAGGATAAACGAAGAAAAAACGTTTGAAAAAATCTATGGATTCCGTATTTTTGTATTTGGATATAAATGATGAAAAAGCTCGAATGAAAATAAATTCTTCGATTAAATAATGAAGCATTTTTTTGTCATCGGAGGAAAAATCTTCTTCATGTAAACAAAGTTGCACATTGTCAAATAGTTTTAGGCATTTGATTTCTGATTTAAATAACGATTTGTTTAATTCACGCGGGTCGGAAGGAGTTGCAGAACCCTTAGTAAAATAGCGATAACAAAAGTCAAAAATTTTTTTTGAAAGAATACTTCTTTTCTTTGTTTCGTCTGCTAAATTGATTTGTGTGTCAAACACCTCGGACCTGATATATTCAATAAATATTTCAATAACGGCCTTATGGGCGTGCTTTGTTGATTGAATTTTATCGAATTTTGTTTTAAGGAAAGAAAAAAATTGCATATGAAATCCAATGTTTTTTAAAATGGAGTCATAAGCATTATAAAATTCAATGCAACAAGGCTTTTGGAATTTATCGAACATAGGTATATAGCAATATACCTAATTCATGCTTCATGGCGCAAGCGGTTGAGGCCCGGAAGGTGCACCCTGGGCCGCTGTCGGATGCATATGTTTGCTGAAAGAGAGCGTCGGCGTAGCGAAATCCGAACCTTTGACCTTGCCACTGGCTTCTATCTGCCCATCGCTCGCGATGTTCCCCGCGCTTGAAATATCCCCGTTCACGGCCAGTTTGCCTGTTATCGTGACATTTTCGGCATCCAGTTTTACTTCGCTTGCCTTGACTGTTACGTTTCCTTCTCGGTCGATGCTTATGACCGTCGCCGCACTTTCCTGGACGCGCCTGAACGGAATCGCTAGAAGGTTCAGCAGGTCGTTTCCCGAAAAACTCACGGGGTCATGCGCCTTTTCGTTCCAGCTTTCCTTCTTCCAGTTGCGAATGTCCCTGCTGGAACTGATGCAGAGAACGGTGTCGCCCTGGTCGAGTTCGTATTCAATGTGGACGGTCTTTGTTCCTGCCCATAGCACGGGGACGTTCTTTATCACCATGAGCTTCCCGTCCTTCATGTTTGGCTCCATCTGCATATTTCGCAGACAGTTCCTCACGCTGGGGCGTACATTGACCGTTCCGTCGTCGTTGACGCTCTCGATTGCGGCGGGAAAGGCCGTCTCGAAATCTTCCATCTTGTTGTCGAAGAAACTGTCCAGCAGTTTCGCGATGCTGTTGGCCATTACCAGTTCACCTCCCTCGCGTCACATTCGACGGTGAAGTCGCTGCCCATGTTGGAGCCTCTGAAAGTACATTCCGTGATGATGAAGTCGCCCTTTATCGCCATCGAACCTACGCTGTCGTAGGAGTCGCCTTTGCTTGAGTCCATGCGCACGAATACGTTCGGCGCGTACTTGGGTGAGATAAGCGCAGTAAAGTGGATTTTGCGCGTGCGGTCTATTTCCTTGCTTGGCTTCTTCTGTTGGCTGGGTTCGTCCGCCTCGTTCTGCGAGAAAAGATAATAGGACGGGTCGTCCGCGAAGTTGACCTTGTTCAGGCTCTCGTCGCGTATTTCTTCCGCCTGAAGCAATCCGCTTTTAAAGTCCAGCGAGATTTCTTCCACCTCGATGCTCTTTTCGTCGCTGTTCACCACAATCATTTCGTTATTGTCGAAATAAAGGTGCAGCCCGAACTTGGGAATAAGAATGTTGTCGCGGAAAGAACAGACCGCCTGCTTGAAGGTGCCGGAAATGCAGAACTCCGTTTCGATGGGCTGGGAAAGTTCCTTCTGACTTCCGGCGCGTAATGCCGTTCCCGCATAGTCACATAGCTCCTGCAAGCATTTCTTGACTGTGGCGGAGCTGTCGAACTGGATTGCACAATTCAACCTTGCAAGTTGGTAGAATGTCCCACGCGCCGAGACGCAGGTAATGACAAGTTCTACGTCGCTGCCGACGCGCCTGGGAACGGCCATGCCGATTTGTCCGACGAATATGTTGCCGACGGTTTCATCCTCGTAGCCAGCCTGGAGAAGGACGCTGTTTCCCTCGCTCATGATGAAGTTTATCGCTTCCGGGGAGGGGTTGTAGATGGTGATGGTCGCCTCGTTGTCGTACCACTCGATTGAGCGCGTCACCTCGAACTCTATGTCGAACTGAGAAAAGTCCTTCGAGTTTTGCGAGGTCAGGTTTCCGACAGCGAACTTGCCGACATACAGGTGGATAACGCGTCTGAAAGCCATCAGAGCATCCCCGCCTCTATGAATACGTTTACGTCATCCTTCGTCAGGTAATGGAGTATATACGCTTTCCCCAGGTTGTCGTGGTTCAGCGGCTCCGCGCAGGTCTTTTCGCGCTTGAAGATTGCAAGCTCGCCGTTTTCGAGGACGTTGTTGTGGGAACGCAGAAGCCGCGAATTAGGAACGAGCCTGATGCCGCAACGCTTGCCGTTGACCGTCTCGAAGTCACCATACCAGAAGCCGTCGCGCCAGTTCCACAAGAGACGGATGTTGAGCATCGTCCCTTCGATATTCACCTTTTCAACAAGATATGAACCGTTGTTCGTATTCACGGGAATCTTAATCACTGGTAGTCCCTCCCGAGCGATTCGTCCATCTTCGCCGCCGCTTCCTGTGCTGTCTCGCTCGCGTCGCCCGATACGTTGCCAGCGTTTGCCTTCCTTGACATGGCCTGCTCTGCGGCTGTATTCTGTTGTGGCGGCTGCGGCGCGTCCCATTCGCCCGTGATGTTGTCGCTTGCGAAGGTGGCCGTGCGTATCTCGCGCAAGGTCATGGAGAACTTGATTGCCTCGCCGTCCTCCGCGCCCCTGTCCGCCTTGAGGTTCTCAATGACCATTTCCTCATAGACTTCCAGGCTGGTAATGACGCGCACCTTCTTGCGGCTCTTAGCGCATTTCGTCAGCACCTCCCACCTGGAAAGCGCCGTGTTCGTGATGGCGGGGGCGTTGTCGATTTCAACGCGGTTTTCTCGCCACGACTTGCCCGTAAGTTCTCCGTTGTCGTCAACGAATCCGGCGGATGCATTCAGCGGGTGGTTCGTGAACATTCCCGTAATCTTGACAGTGCGGAGCCGCTGCTGCACATGGTCGCTGATGGTGGACCCGTTTTCCACGGCATGGTCTGTAATGTCGAAATCCAGTTCGTGGCTTTCGTCAATGAGCAGGTCGAAGGGAATGTTCGTATAGATGTAGTTGCCGTCCCCGTCCTTCGTGGCAAGCCCAAATTCCTCGTTGCGCATGAACAGCGAGGCGGGAATGGCTCGGGGCGGGTGGCTGTAGCGTGAATACGCCTGTTGGGCGATGTTTAGTATTCCAATCATAGCGCAAGGGCCTTTACGCCCTCGGCGCGTGTCTTGAAGGTCAGCTGGGACTGGAGAAGCGTTCTCAGGTTCTCCTTTATGAGCTTGGCCATCATGTCGGAATCCGTGGTGATGTTGTTCGTGTAGTCGATGTTGGTGATGTTGGTGTCGCCCTTGGCGCTCTTTGCAGCGGCCTGCATAGCCTTCTGTATTTCCGCTTCCATATCGACGGGCGTGAAGTTCACTTCGGGAGCCGTGCCGTTCCCGTAGCCGTCGGCGCCCAGGTCGGCGCCCTTCATCATGTAGGCGTCGTTGAGCTGCTTCTGCGCGTACTTCTTCGCTGCATCCTTGTTCTCGTCATAATACCGGGCGACATTGTACTTGCGTTGCAGTTCGCGTGCGGCAAGCGGTATTCCGAGCGTCGCGAAGTCGATGGGTTTTCCCTCGCTGTCGATGAAGTCGCCCTTCTCGTTGACGGCCATTCTCTGCAATCCGTCCATCTCGACGGGCTGTGTTCCGAGAGCCTGGAAGTCGCGGCGGTATGTGCGCAGAAGGTCGGCGAAGTAGGTTCCGCTTTCCACCTGTTTCTTTACCTCGGAGGCTCCCTCGATGGCGTTCTGTCGTTCATGTTCCTTCCACGCTTGTTTTATGGCGTTTCCCAGCTTGAAAATCTGTTGCAGCCCCCAGATGGTGGCGGTAAACAGTCCCGCCTTGAGAAGGTTTTGCCAGTTCTTTCCGAGACCACCAAGGGCGCCCCCGAAGGCCATCGAGCCTTTCGTCGCTGCGTCAAGCATGGGGACGGCGTACTTTAGCGCACCGACAAAGGCCATAGTCTTTATGGGCGCGACGGAAAACAGCTGCAGAAGCGACGCAAGCCCGTCTGCAAAGGCCGAAATCGTGCCTATGTTCTCCGATAGGGTCTTGACAAGCGACTTGAGCACGGACGCGAAGCCCTCGAACAGTTTCCTGATGGAGGGGATGTTCGCCTTTACCTCGCGGGCGAGTTCCGCGAATACGGGCAGAATCTCGCGCCCGATTTCCTCCTTCACGTCGCCGATTTCGTTCTGTAGCTGTGCAATCTTTCCTGCGTCGGTGTTCGCCATTTCCCTGGCGAAGCCCTTGACGCTCGCGAGTGTCTTTTCCAGCGCCTCCACCTGCATCGTCTCGGTGACGGTTCCGCCCTTCTGCTTGAACTTCTGCAAGTCCTTGATGGCGGTGGTGTCGAAGCCCTGCTGTTCGAGCGTCATGGTGCCGCGCCCACTCAATGCGGACATGAGCGTCATTGTGTAGCTCTTGAGCTGGTCTGCTCCCACTTCTGCGCCGTTGGTCGTTCTGGCCGTGTAGTCAGCGACAAGCTGCATCATGCGCTTGTTATTGTCCACGTCCTTAATCTTGTTCGACCATACGGAAGCGGCATTGAGAAGCGCCTCGTCGCCGTACATGGAGTTCTTTTGCAGGTTCGCAGCGAATCGCTGCAATTCGCCAAATCTCGCATCCGTGCCGTTGCGCTGCATCTGGAACTTGAGCGCACGCTCGGCCCTGTCCTGCACCTTGAAAAGCTCGACTGTCTGCTTGCCGAACCCGACCAGCTTGGAAAGGCCCTGGAACCCGGCGTAGGCGGCGACCGCTGCCGAAATTGTGCCCTTGAGCTTGGAAAAGGCGCCGTCAAGCGCGTCCGTCTGCTTCTTGGCTTCCCTGGATGCGCTCGAAATCTTCTGCGTTTCCTTGGCGGCGCTGGAGGCTTCCTTGCCGATGTTGGCGGTCTCTTTCGCGACCTCGTTGGCACTGGATGCGGCTTTGGTGAGGCTTTCGTCTATTTCCCTGTTCGCCGTTTCGCCAGCCCTGCCGAGAGCAGCCTGGAAACGGTCAAGGGACGCGGATAGTTCCGTGTCCTCGACCTCGAACCGAACTTTCTGTACGAACTCGTTCTCGTCATTCATTCTTGTTCTTTTCCTTCTGCTTGTAGTACTGGCCCCATGCGCTCCTGTAGTCGTTCTCCATGTCGATGTAGGCGGCGAAGCTCATCATGCGCTCGAAAGTCCAGTTCTTCTCTATGTCGGAAAGCGGAACACGCGCCGTCTTGACGATTCGCCAGACGAGCGCGTAGTCGGCGGCGCCTCCCTTGAGCGTACCTATCTTTCCGAGGGCCTTAATGTCCTTCGCGTCCGCGTCGCTGAACGCATTGACGATTGGGTTGGAGCTGTTCAGGCTCCATTCTGCTCCGTCGCCGGAGCCGTCACGAAAGGGCTTAGCTTTTCCAGTTTCCACACCTGGAGCATGACCGCGTACATCTGCGAACGCTTCTGCTCGAAATGCGCGGCGATGGCGTCGAAGCTGTCGAGCGTGACGAACTTCTGCCCCTTGGTGACGACGGTGACTGCGGAAAGCGTCGTTTCCAGCAGCCACTTGAAATCGGGCGTGGAAAGCTCGGAGAGCGTATTGGCGAGAAGCGCGAAGGCCTCCACGTCGTCATTTATGTCGAGACCCTGGCGAGCCATCTTGCCGATAAGCCCGAGAACTTTCCGGTCGAGGTCTATTGCGTCGAAGCCCGTATGGGGAAGAAGCTGGTATTCGTCGGATGCAACCTTGAAGTTTATCGCTTCCATCGTTTAGGCTCCTTCAAAAGCGGCTTCCGCCTTGACGCGGAGCGTGACGGTTCGCGTTCCGCCGGAGCGTCCCTTGGTGGCGTCGCCCATGGACTGAATCCAGCACTGGCCGAGAAGCACGTATGCGCCGTTGAGGTCGGTGCAGGCGAAGGGATATGGCCCGACTTTCGTCGTCTCGTCGGCGACACGCAGCGCTTCCAGCTTGGAGAGCTGGGGACTGGTCTGCATGAAGGGGAGCGTGACGGTGTAGAGCTTGCGCACCATCTTAGAACGCTGAACGCAGCCGTTGCTGCCCTCGGTAACGTCCCAGTCGTCGCCTTCCTTGGAAATGACGACATCGCCGTTGAAGTGCGTGAGTGCGATGCCCTGGACGGAAATGTTGACCATGGTGTGGTCGTAAGTTCCAAGCATTTTCTAGCCTCCTAGAGAGTGACCGTCAGTTCGACGTTCTTTACGGTGTTGATGGAGTTCATGCGCGAGTAGCGTCCCTTGACAAGCGGCAGGTTTCGGGCCTGCACGTCCGCGCTGTAGTTTGTCTTGAGGTAGTCGTAGGTCTGCACCTTGACCGTGTAGCCGTCCATGATGTACTGGTGGTCGGTATCTGCGGCCTTGGAGAATACCTGGAGGATTGAGGCGGCGACCGAGTTGATGCCGCTGTCGTCATAGTTGACGCCGAAGCCGTCGTTCGCCTCGCCGAGCAGCGAGTAGATTTTCGTCTGGACATTGAAGCGAATCCAGTCGTCCTTGGCGATGTTGTCGATGAAGCTCGCGGGGGACTGTTCGCCCGTGCTGTCGAGAAGGACAGTCTTTCCCGCAGTCGCGCCCATGAAAAGACGCGCCTCGCCAGCGGCGACCGTATAGACGTTGATGCAGTCCGAAACGAGCGCGTCGTACTGGGACTTGGTATAGGAATCGTATTCCACGCCCTTGACTTTCTTGTGGGCGAAGCTGCCACGCGCCGAGTCCAGTGCGCAGCGGTTCGAGACGAGAGCCGCCGCGAGGTTCCCTGCTCCCGCGTGCTGGTAGAGTGCCACGCGGTCGCTGGTGCTCGCGACAAGCGCCTGGGCGAGCGCCCTGATGGAGGCGAAATCCGTGGAGGTGTCGTTGAGTTCCAGGTGGACAATCTTGAAGTTCGCGCCGAGATAGCCGTTCCAGCCGCCGTTCCCCGTGAAAGCGGACGCGGCGGGGATTGAGCCGTCTCCGAACTTGGCGACGATGTGGTAGAAGTTGAGCTTGGCGGCTTCCGCAGCCTTTACCGCTTCAAGAGCGTCGGAGAAGGAATCCGCGTTGATGGCGACGATTTTCGCGGGGCAGGCGTCCTGTGCGAACGCGCTTTCGACCATGCCGTAGAGCAGGGAGTCCGTGCCGAAAACTTCCGCATCCTCGGCGGATGAACATTCGAGGAAGTCGGGCGGGTTTTCCGCCTCGCTGGAGGCGGGGCCTACCAGCGCAAGCGTGTTCACGCTTGTCGTCGAGACGGTTGAAATCGCCTCGTTTATGCTTATCTTGACGATTGAGTCGATTATCTGGGCCATTTTGCCTCCTAGATGGGTTGCAGTTCCAGCGGGTGGACGGTCTCAATCCGTTCAATGCCGGAGGGTGTCTTGTCGATGAAGTTGAGCGTTGCCGTGAAGCGCCATTGGCGCACGTAGAAGTCGCCGTCGTAGGTGTCGATTTTCTCGATGCTGGTGAAGTCCCAGACCGTGAAACCGTTGTTCCGGGCGTATTCGATAAATGCGGGGAGCTGCAATTCGTTGCGAATTGCCCTGAGCGTGTCCCCGTCGCCTTCAACCTCGACGAAATGGACTGTCGCGACTTGCGAAAAACGGTAGTGGTGGTTTCCGGGCGGGGGCGTGAACTTCTCGCCATATTGGCGGACGCCGTCAATGCCGACGGAAACGTATGTGCCGACTGGCGCGGCGCTGTTCGTCGGACTTTTGACAAACGGCGCGGAAAATTCCGCGCTGTCGTTGAAGTACTTGCAGATTGCGCCCTTGAGTTCGTCAACGGTCATTGCAGTCCTTTCGGGACTTGTGCCGCAGGAACCTTGCAAGCGATATACTTCCAATGAGTAATCTTAGGAAGGTTTCCAAAGACAAGTTCATCCGTAATTTCATACCAAAAGCCTCCTTGGTTCACGTAGCCGATTGCTTCCGTCCCTTCCTGCGTCCTGGCCGCGAGCCTTTCGCTGGAGTAGATTTTGACGACTCCCGTATTCCTTCCGCCCTCCTGGTAGGCAATCGCTTCTTCGCCCGTGACGGGCTGTATCGTGCCGCGCACCGTGCGCGTCGTGAATGTCCCTTCGACCATGTTCCCGAAGCTGTCCAGCGTTGGCTTGGACATTTCGTGATAGGTGAATGTCCTAGCGAACAGGGTGGCCACCGCAGAACCCCCGTAGAGGAACGCCGCCCGTGACTTGCGGACGCGGCGAATACTGTTTCTTGAGAAGGAGGAACTGTTGCCCGAAGCTGGTAGAGGAAAGCCAGCCGTCGTCGCCCTCCGATTTCGTCGAGCCGAAGGAAACGGCAATGTCGCCCTCGCGCTTGCTCGCTATGGCTCCGGCCTCGCCGTCGCTTCCACGCCCTTCCAGTGCCGCGATGTGCGCGACCATGAGCGAAAGCGCATAGACGTAGGCTTTCTTGAAGTAGCAGGCGCCTACGTGATGCGAAGCGCCGAGAATCCATGCGTCAAGGCGCGGACTCTGCGCATATTCCTGGGGAAGGTACGCCACCAGTTCAGCTTTCTGCTGGTCGTCTATGGGAAGCGGAATCATAGGGCCGTTGCCGCCTTTTGCTGTTCCTGCTGTTTCTTCTTCGCTTCTTCCCATTCGGCGTCGAACTCGTCCAGTTCAGTCCGTCTCGCGGCAGCAGCCTTCTTTACGGAGCTGTTGGGCTTCTTCTGCGTCTTTTCAATGTCGTCAACGACCTGTCGCGTGCTTGCCCTGGAAATGGCGTTCGCCGCGACGTTGGCCGTGACTTTATGCTCGAAAACGAGCTTGCCGGAATCGCGCAGCGCCCTAATGACAGGGTGGGTCTCGTCGATGCTGCCGTCCGCGACTATGTTGGAGCCGGGAAGAAGCAGGATAGAGCCGATGTGGACTGTTCGTTTCTGGTTGTTCATTACGAGCATGGTGAGAGCCTCGGAAGTGCGGAAAAAGGAAGCTCCACCGCCCCGCGCAGCAAAGCTACGGGCGTTGCGGGGTGATGGAGCCGTTTGGGGACGGATGGATTCTTACAGGCCGTCGGCGTATGCGACAGCGTTGATGTTCTTGAACGCGACACCGCCGATTCTCGCGTAGCAGGGAACCATGTAGTGCAGCGATTTCTTCTGCGGTTCATCCTGCTTGAACGGGATGGGGATGCAGCGCGTAAGGACGCTGGGACTGTACTTGTAGATAACGGCTCGCGTGGTGCCGCCCTCGCCAGCGTCGTCCAGCTTGGCGCATTCCTTCCAGTTGACAAGCCCTTGGCTCGCGAAAACCTTCTTGAGGTATTCGAGGATGGTGAGGTCGCCGCCAGTTTCGTCCTTGGGCGTGGTGGACAGATAGACGAAAGCGTCATGGGGCAGGAGAACCGTGTCCGCCTTGACTGTGCGCCTGGTGTTGTTGCGGACGGTGTCAATCATCGCCTGGAACGTGGCTATGATTTCGAGCAGCGTCTTGCCCCTGATGGCGGTTCCGCCGCCAGCTCCGGTAGGAACGACGACCATCGGCACGTTGGCGTTGTTGAGGAAGCCCGTGGTGTTCGCGTCCTTGTCGCCGACAAACAGCACCTCGTCCACCTTCTCGTCAATCTTGCGCCGGGCCGTTTCCGCCTCGTCACGGGAAAGGTCGATGCCAGCGGTGAGCCACTGCATGAGTTCAAATTCGCTGTAGCCATAGGAAACGCCGTATTCGCGGATTTCGTTGGTCTTGAGTTCCAGCGCACGGGAAACGGGCGGCAAGTCTTCCGCGTAGTCCGAAATGAGCTTGGCAATGCCCATTTCCGAAAGAACCTTGTAGGTCCATGTGCGGAGCCACTGTCCTATTCCAGCCTGGGGCGGGATGAACGAAAGCGCGTCGAGCGATTCGCGTTCAAGCCCGTAGGTTTCGTTTATAATCTGGTTGAACAGACGGGAGAGTTTGTTCAGTTCGCTGTCTTGAAAAATCATGCCTGTTCTCCTTATGCGATTTCCAGTTCAGCGAGTCCGCCGTCGGCAGCGTCGCTCTTGAAGGTTCCGCCCACGATTTGCGTGCCGCCCGTGGACGTGGCGGTGAAAGCGTTGTTCGTGTTGTTGACGTAGGCGGCATCCCCGGAAACGACCTCGCCGAGAACGCGAACCCAGATGCGTCCCTTCTTGAGCACATTGACTGTCATTCCCGCCTTGTAGGAGTCGTTGAACATCGTTCTTTGGGCGATGCCGATGAACACGCCAGCGGACTCTGCGGAGGCGCCAGCAGTGACCTGGTTTACGTCGCCGCCAAAGCCGCAGTCCTCGCTATATTCGGCGCTGAACACGTCGGCGTTGGCTTCCGCGCCAGCTGTCTTTGCCGTTATCGTGAGCTTGGTTTCGCTTGCTTCGGCGGTGTAGTCGCTTTCACTGTTCCAGGCGCTAGCAAGGGCTGTGAGAAGCGTTGCAACGGTGGATTCGCTGGTGACGCTCGCCGTGGCTACGGTTTCGCCATCAACCTTGACCGATACGGTGCCGGTGCTTGCCGTGGTCATTACGGGTTCGAGTTCGAGAACACGGGCTACGGCCTCGCTACCTGCAGGCTGGTTGACATAGACCTTTCCAGCTTCGCCAGCGACACCTTTCTTTGCCCAGAGCGCAAATCCGCCCTCGCTGTCCTTATCCTCTTGGAGGATGCCTGTCTCGATGGAATGCGTTACGAACGGGAACGCAAGACCGGGGGCTGCTACCGCCCCGAACGGGGTAGTTTCAAATGCCATGTGCTAGCCCTCCTTCTTGATGGAAGCGGAGTTGATTTTCTCGTTCATGGCGTTGAAAGCCGCGTCGGTATCGAGAGCGTCGTTGAGCTTTTCCATGCTGGGAGCGAACGGGGAGCTTTTCTGCGCGGAGTCGCCCAGCTTCTGCATGGCGGCTTCGTAGGCGCCCTGGAGGTAGTCGGCGCTCTTTCCGTCAAGCACCATTTCGGGGTAGGCTTTCTTGATGAAGGCGCCCTTGATGGCTTCCACGGAATCCTGGGCCTTAATGTCGATGCCGAGCTTCTGCGCCTTGGCGATAAAGGCGACCTTCTCGTCAACGAGACGGGCGATTTCCTTTTCGTCCTTGAGCGAAGCCTTGAGCTGGTCGCGCTCGGTGATGGCTGCATCCCTGGCTGCGGTCATGGCGTCAAGCTGGGATTTGAGGGCCTTGCTGGATTCGATTGCGCTGTCACGCGCCTTTTCAGTCTCGTGGAGCGTGTAGATGACCTTTTCATCGGCCTCGTATTCCGCACCGTCGATAATGAATTTTCTACCCATGGTGTTTTCTCCTGCCCGTTGGCGGGCGTTTTCGTTGTCGCAAAAGATTCGGTCGAAGTCGGAGCTGTCGCCGATTCTGAAACGCACACCGTCCCCAGCGCGTCCCTCGCGTACAAGCGCGATATGGTTGCAGCGGATATTCTTCATCACCTCGTCGTAATCGACGCCCTGCCAGTTGCCACTGTCCTTGTAGAGTTCGGCATCGTAGCCGCATGAAACGGCGCGGACATGGCCATCAAGCATTTCCCTGATGGCGTCGGCATCCGTGATTGTCATTGTGACATAGGCGTTTAGCCCATCCCAGCTTGCATCGTTGGCGGTGAATCCGACCTGGAGCTTCTTCGCGTTCTCCGGGGAAACATCCTCCATCGGGTGGAGCAGGGTGACGGGCTTGCAGTTGAGTGTTGAAATGCTGTCTTGAGCAGAAACTTCCGTGACCGGGCGCAGCCTGCGCTTCAATCCTTCGGCGGTTCTGTAGCTGAACACGCCAGCACCAGTGACGCGGATTTTGCCCGTGAGATACCCTTCGGGGGTACGGGTGAAAACCGTCTGGTCGAAGTCCTTATAGTCGCGGAACGATTCGTTCATGTCGCCAAAACTAGCGGCAGGAACGCTCTACAAGGCGTTTTCGCCTAAAGGCTTATAAACAGCCCCAAAAACACCAAAAAACGCGCTACAAGCGCGGTATGGACAAATGCAAATGAGAAAGATTAGATATATTCAAAAACATGAAGCTCATATCAGAACCGAAAGAATTGATGTCTCTGTTTCAAAAGAACCTAAAGTGGTGCGAACGTCTGTCTTTCGCATCAGCCTGGGCAAGCCCGATTGTGGGATTGTCTGAAAAACTGCTGGATGCAAAGATTAAGCAGGGCGTCGTAGGTATTCACTTCTATCAGACCGACCCGCGATTTATTGAACGGTTCATAGACGATGAACGGGTAAAATTCATAATGCAGACTTCGGGAACATTCCACCCGAAGATGTACCTGTTTGAGAAGGGCAAGGAATGGAAAATGATTGTCGGAAGTGCGAACTTTACGAATGCAGCTTTCTCCAAGAATAGCGAAGTTGGCGTCTTAATGACAGATGCCGACGACAGCGATGGTACCGTACTGATTAAAGCCAAAAATATCCTTGTGACGTACAGAAAAGGCGCAGAGTCATTTGACAGAAAAAAATTTGAAAGCTATAAGGCTACATGGGCGCATCAACAGAAACGTATTCGCAGCCTTTCGAGTGAATACGGTCGTAAGGATAGCGGTTCGACAAAGAATGTTTCTCGTCCTACATTCTTGCGGGACTTGCCGTGGGAAGATTTCTTTGCAAATGTCCAGAATGAAGACAAAAAAGAAAAGGGCCGCTTCGAAAGAAGAACTCTGCTTTTGAAAAAAATAAAAGAGCTGTTTCAGCAAAAAAAGGCAAATGGAGAATATAGACAGTTTTCTGATTACTCCCTTGAGGAACGCAAGTTGATTGCAGGCCTTGATGTTGATGTGAAGGGCGAAAACGGAAAGACTCTGGAATGGGGTCTTTTTGGTAGTATGCAAGGCGCCGGGATGTTCAAGAAGTATGTCGGCAAGGAAAGCGAAAAACTGGCAGCAGCGCTTGAATGCATCCCCAGGGAGGGAAATGTCGAGCAAGAGCATTATGATGAATATGTTGCCAAGATAACGAAGCTCCCTGGAATCAGGCTCGCAACGGCAACGCGATTACTTGCCATGAAACGTCCTGACACCTTTATTTGCGTTGATAACGAAAACAGTGAGAACTTGTCGAAATTCTTGAGCATCCCGAACATCGTAAATTGCAATAAGGACAAAATTTTCGATGTGTACTGGGATGATGTTATTTGTCAAATGAGGGATTTTGTTTGGTGGAACGAGAAGAAGCCGACGGACAAGAAGGAACGCTTTGTCTGGGAAAATAGAGCAGCGTTCTTTGACAGTCTGTTCTATCGGAAATGATTAGCGCATCAACTCCCTATACAGGGTGACGCTGGCTCTCCACCAGGTCTGCCAGCAGAAGAAAATGTCGTTGAATCCATTTTCCTTTATGTGCTTGTAGTTCCTGACGAAAAAGAACGCCGCAAACACGACGCAGAGCTTGGTAAAAAGAAGGATGCGGAGCACCCAGACCATAAGCCAAATTTTGTAATCGTTCATAATTGGACGTAAGCTAGTAAAAAGTTGGCTCCTAGCGTGCAAACAGTTGTTGCTTAATGAATGACATAAACCTAATCAAGTTAGGTTTAACAAGCGTTTTTTTACAAAAAAAGTTCTCTTTGACACTTTATGACTTGAAATTGAATATAAATTGAAAAAAATCAAAGAAAATTCAAAAAAACTTTGATTGTAGTGTAATGGAAAATACTATTATGGTGTTCAAAAAAGGAATGGGTCATAATGTTCAAAACGCTCGTCGATAATTCATCTTCTTCGCTTTCCATGGTTGAGACGCTAAAACAGTGTTTGATGGAGCCTGGTCTGCAAGAGGTGAATATTGCCACGGGTTATTGGGACATTCCTGGACTTGCCTTAATTCAGGCTGAATTGGATGCGTTCTTACAACAGCCAGACACGCGGTTCAATTTGCTCATCGGGAAGGACCCTTATGTTTATGCGAACCAGCTCAAGGAACCTAAATATAAGGACGCTACCTTCCCAGATGATTTTATTAGAACGGACATTGAAAGCCTGGAGCTGAAAGACGAATTTCAGAATGCCGTAAAACTCCTGTTGAAGTATTGCGATAACAGCGAAAATTCTAAAATCCAAATTCGCATCTTTCGTAAAAACGAAAAAGACGAAACACAGTTTCTTCATTCTAAGTGCTACATATTCAAGTATAAGGACCATTCCTATGGCCTTATCGGCAGTAGCAATTTTACGGCCAAGGGCTTGCAAGGAAATGCCGAACTCAACCACTTCGACAATGATTCTTCCTTTGTCCTCGCTGAACCCAAAGAAGGAGCCCCTGCAAAGGGCCATCGTTTTTGGTTTTATGAAAAATGGGAACTGTCCGAATGTTGGAATAAGGTATTCCTGGAACAGATTCTAAAAAAAGCCCCGATTGGTGAAAAAGCTCAAAAGGAACTTGAAGAAGAATCAGAACCGACATGGGCTTATACGCCGTATGAGCTGTATATCCGTTATCTTCAAAATCAGTTTGGCGACATTGCCGACAGCAGTCAAGATACGACGTTGAAATCCTATCTTCCCAAGGATTACAAAAGTTTTACTTACCAGCTAGACGCAGTAAAGCAGTGCTTCTTTATTATGAAGCAGTACAACGGGTTTATTCTTTCGGACGTTGTGGGACTTGGAAAGACTGTTGTCGGAACATTGATTATTAAAAAGTTTATCGAGGAACACGCTTCCTATGAGGGCCGTTCTGCGAACGTGCTTATCGTAACGCCTCCCGCAATTAAGTCCGGCTGGTTGGACACGATTAGGGACTTCGATGAAGACGCCCCAACGGCAATTACTCCCTATATTGACTTTATCACCACAGGTAGCATCGGAAACCTTTTGACGGGCGAAGATGAAGAAGATAACGATGATGGTGCGTTCACGGAGGCTTTGAAGGATAAGGAATATGGCCTTATCATCATAGATGAAAGCCATAATTTCAGAAACCACAAGACGAAAAAATATCAAGATTTGGATAATCTGATTTCGAGAATTGCTCAACAGCATATTGCTCCTTTTGTTGGGCTGCTTTCTGCTACTCCGCAGAACAACTCTCCGCAGGATATTTACAATCAAATCAAGTTCTTCGAAAGAAATCCGAATAATACGAAGTTGCCGACGATTGAGGGCGGTAAACTAGATTCTTTCTTTAGTAATATGGAAAAAGAGTTCCAGCAGTGTAGGAAGCTGGAGGACAGGCGCGAAGCAAAGATTCGCCTTAAATACCTTTCCAAGCAGATTCGAGAAAAAGTTCTTGACCAGCTCCTGGTTAGAAGAACGCGAACGGATATTAAGAAATACTATTCCAAATACAATGAAGATTTGACTTTCCCTGAATTGAGGGGGCCAAAGAGAATCGACTACATCATGGATTTGGAATTGGCCGATTTGTTCTATAATACCATTCAGGCAATTTTGCCGCCCAATGAGTTGAACCTGTTGGACAATACCAAGCATTTGGGCTATCATCGCTATCAGGCGATTAGGTATTTTAAGGACGAAGAAAATAAGAAGTTCTATGAAAAGAACAACTTGACCGTTGATATGACGACCGAGCAGCTGGCTTCAATGATGAAGAAGTTGCTTGTGAAACGATTGGAAAGCAGCTTGCCTGCTTTCAAGAATACTCTTTGTGCTCTTTGGGATGCTACAAAGAACATGATAAAGATGCTTGAACGAAATGTTGTCTTCATCTGCCCGGATATTGATGTAAATCGCGAGTTTTTCGACAAGAATGATGAACCGTTGCCATTTGATTCTGTCTGCGAAAACATCCGAAGCAGGATAGAAAAGAAGCAAGGGAATAATCGTGAGTATAGGGCTGACGATTTCCGCGAAGAATATCTGGAGCATTTGAGAGAAGATGAACGGATTTTGGACGGCTTGTGCAAACGATGGAATCGTGTTTCCGTTGACCCTAAACTGGAACAGTTCAAGGAATGCCTAAGAGAGGAACTTTTTGACAGGCGAAAGAATACTTCCCAAAAACTGGTTATCTTTACGGAAGCCGTTGATACGATGAAAGAACTGGAAAAAGTCGTAAAGGCGATTCATCTTCCCAAAAACAGAAGGCTACGTCCTCTCGCCATTTCTGCCGCCAATCGCGATGCGATGAAGGAAGTGATTAAGCAGAACTTTGACGCGAACTACAAAGGTGAAATGAAAGATGATTACGATGTTATCATCACGACAGAAGTTCTTGCAGAAGGTGTAAACCTGCATCGTTCAAACACCATCCTCAATTATGACACTCCCTGGAATGCGACAAAATTGATGCAGCGCATTGGCCGTGTGAACCGAATTGGTTCTAAAGAGCCTTTTGTCTATGTTTACAATTTCTATCCCAGCGCAACGGGAAATGAACAGTTGATGCTTATTGAAATCGCTTTTGCTAAGCTGCAAACATTCCACACGATGTTTGGTGAGGATAGCAAAATTTTCAGCGAGGACGAAGAAATCTCCGAGGCAAATTTCACCCAAAACTTTGATGGCGAGGAATCGCCTTATAGCAAGTTTATTTCGGAATTGAAACAGTTCCAGGAAAATAATGCAGAACGCTTCAAGGAACTCATGGAAATGCCGATGGAGAACATGGGCGGACAGTTGCGACAGGATTGTACAAACGGCTGCTTCGCGGTACGTTCGCTCCAGCAGGGAATGTTGAATCTTTTTGCTGATGATAAGGGCAATATCAAAACGGTTTCTCCACTTGAATTTGCTGACTACTTGAAAACAAATTCGTTGAATATTTTCGTTAAGCCTGAAAGTCGTGAACTTTACGAAACAATGAAGGATTCTGCAATCATTGAGTTCAGCAAACACGTCACTCACTCCATTCATGCGAAAGACATTAACGATAAGCAGAAAAATGCCCTGGCTGCTATTGCAAAAATCCGCTTAATGCTTACAGATGATGCCGCGTTCGCTTCCTTGAAGGCTGCTGAAAGAGCAGTAAAGGATAAGAATGTCGATGTGATTAAGGCTGTGCTGAAATGGGAAGAAGATTACGACCGTTCTGGCGCGTCAATGTTCGGCTTGAATAGCGACGTAAACGATTGGGTCAAGAATGCGTTCAAGACCGTTACGGAAAAGGCCAAGTTGAAAAAAGGCGAAGCGTATATCGCGCTTTACGAAATGAACTAGGATTTATACAAGGGACAAAACAATGGACAAGAAACAGGTTAAAACAGTTCTTACGGGTGATTTCTCTGGAATTGATAATTTCATAGAAAACATCATTTATCCTATCTTCGGCGAGGAATGCTTTGAAAAGAAGGATGTGCCGGAACAGCTGGTAACAAGCGAATCAAAAGCCGCTGCGGATATAGCTAATGTTTCCTCCATTTTGAATATCGGAACAATAAACAATATCAAATCGGAAGATATTGAATTGTTCGATGTGACTTTGAAGAACACCTCGGATATTTCCCGTTCCAGGGTTGGCATCCAGCGCCTTATAAGGTCTGCACTGTCCCAGTATTCTCATGCGTTTATTGTCTTCCATTACAAGGATTGTGAAAATAAGGAATGGCGTTTCTCTTATCTTCACAAGGAGGGAACGCTAAAGAATACGACTTCCGCCAAAAGATATACCTACGTTTTTGGCAATGAACACAATCCTAGAACGGCAACAGAACGATTTGAAATACTCGCCAATTCCAAAAAGACGGACGATGATTTGATAAATGCCTTTTCTGTCGAAGCTCTTTCTAAGGAATTTTTCGACAAGTACGAGGAACTTTACAACTCCTTCGTTGAATACATGATTGTCACCCCGGCAATGCAAAAGAGCTTTAAGACGGTCATTGCCAAATATGATACTGGGGACGATGAAAATGATGTTGAGGAAATTTACAAGACAAAATACAAGCCTCTTCGTGACTACGTGAAGAAAATGATGGGCCGCTTAGTATTCTTGTATTTCTTGGAACGTAAGGGCTGGCTGAACAGCGATAAAAAGTATTTGACAAAACTATTTGATGAATCAAGTGAGAAAAAAGATTTCTTGGATAATGTGCTAGAACCGCTGTTCTTTGGTGTGCTTAACACTCCGCAGAGAATGCGTTCCGAGAAATTCAAGGAAATGGGCTGGAGTGTTTCGGCTATTCCTGGCCTATCCTCTATTCCGTATTTAAACGGCGGCTTGTTTGAACAGGATGAACTTGATAAGAGAGACGCAAAATTCCCGGAAGATTACTTTGAAAAGCTTTTTGACTTCTTTAGTGAATATAACTTCACTGTTGATGAGAACGACCCTAATGATGAAGAAATGGGCATTGACCCGGAAATGTTGAGCGTTATTTTCGAGAGCCTTCTTGAAGACAACAAGGGAAAAGGCGCCTTTTATACTCCTAAAGAAGAAGTGCTCTATATGTGCAGTGAATCCGTCATTGCTTATTTGAGCGAAAAATCTGGGATAAAGGAAAAAATTATTCGCAAATTCGTTGAGAATCTTGATGATGAAAATATCCCGGAAGAAATCGAAGAAAATAAACGTCTGCTACTAAAACTTATTGAGAATGTAAAGATTTGTGACCCCGCGATAGGTAGCGGTGCGTTCCCGATGGGAATGCTGAATCTGTTGTTGAGAATAAGGCTCGCTCTCTATCCTCGAAAAAATAAGGATGCAAATGAAATTGCCCGTCTGAAAAAAGATATTATTCAGAATAACATTTATGGCGTAGATATTGAAAAAGGTGCGATTGATATTGCTCGACTTCGTTTCTGGCTTTCCATCGTTGTAAACAGTGATGAGCCGGAACCCCTGCCGAACTTTGATTACAAATTCATGCAGGGAAATAGCCTCATTTCAACATTTGACGGTCATTATGTGGAAATGAGCCTTGAAAATACTAAAACTGGTAAAGGCGAGCGCGTTTCCGCTGGCATTACTGTGCAAAAAAATCTAAACGAGCTTGTAGATTTGCGTCAAGAATTTTACAGCCTGTCTGGAAAGGAAAAATACAACAAAGAGATTGAAATCAAAAAATTGACTCTTGATACGCTCAAGTCTATTTTCTCTGCTGATTTGGCTTCATTGCAAGTAAATTGCCCTGCACAAACCAGCTTCCTATCAGCGCCAAATAACAAGGTGCAAAAAGAAATAGATGAAAATAAGCGTCAGCAAAAAGAAATTTCTTCTTTAATCAAGAAAATTGATGAACTGGCAACGGCTTTATATTACAGCGGAGCAACGTACGCGGAAAGAGCGAAGACAGACATAAATTTCTTTGATTGGAAATTCTGTTTCAGCGATGTTGTGATGGAACGCGGTGGCTTTGATATTGTAATCGGCAATCCTCCGTACATTCAGTTGCAAAAGGATGGTGGTAAACTTGCCGCTATGTACGAAAAATGCGGCTTTTCCAGTTTTGCAAAGACTGGTGATATTTATTGCCTTTTCTATGAAAAAGCCCTACAACTGCTAAGTGATGATGGACTCTGCTGCTTTATTACCAGTAATAAGTGGATGCGAGCCGCTTATGGCGAGAAATTACGAGAACTTTTTGCTAATCACACCAATCCTAGAATACTAATTGATTTTGCTGGAGTAAAAGTTTTTGATTCTGCGACTGTTGATACAAACATATTGTTATATCAAAAGACGGAGAATAAACACAAGACTGTTGCTTGTGTGACAAAGAACATGAGTAAAGATGACTTAAAAAAATTGAGCGTTTTTATTCAGCATAATTCATCTTTAATGAATTTCGATAGTTGTGATAGTTGGGTGATTCTTTCTGCGATAGAACATAACATTAAAGAAAAAATTGCGACGACTGGTGTTCCCTTGCGCGAATGGGATATTACAATTTATCGAGGCATCCTTACGGGCTTTAACGATGCTTTTATTATTTCATCGGAAACGAGAGCCGAAATTTTAAGCAAATGCGCCGATGAAGATGAACGTAAAAGGACTGATGCAATAATTCGACCGATTTTGAGAGGCCGAGACATTCAAAGGTATAATTACGAATGGGCAGAATTATACATCATTGCCACATTGCCCTCACGTCATTACGATATTGAAGATTATCCTTCAATAAAGAATTACCTGCTTTCTTTT
>JAGAHT010000023.1:0-2164 GCA_017626945.1 Fibrobacter sp. | reverse complement strand
GCCATGCTATGCGGGAAATGCTCCTCGATGCAGGCCGCAATGCGGAGGATTTCTTCTTCGCTGCGGTTACCGAACGGAATCACGCGTTCGAGTTTCGGTTCCGCCTTGGTGAGCGTTCCCGTCTTGTCGAAAACGATGGTGTCTGCAAGCGCAAATTCTTCCAGGTACTTGCCGCCCTTCACGGTCATGTTGCGGTCGGCCGCTTCGCGGAGTGCCGAAATCACTGAAATCGGAGTGGAAAGTTTGATGGCGCAAGAATAGTCCACCATCAGAATCGAGACCGCCTTGGTAATGTTGCGCGTAAACAGGAGCGTGAGCCCGAATCCGATAAAGCTGAACGGTACAATTCCGTCGGCAAGGCGTTCGGCGCGGCTCTGGATAGAGGCCTTCAGGTCTTCGGAGCGATCGATGAGTTCAATGATTTTCTGAATCTTGGTGTTGCCGCTCACGGCTCGGACAGATACTACGATGGAGCCTTCGTCCACGACGGTGCCCGCAAAAACGGACTTCCCGACCGTCTTATGCACCGCCTGCGATTCACCCGTCATGGTCGCTTCGTTCACGAATGCATCGCCTTCGGCAACGGTTCCGTCCACCGGAATCATGCTGCCGGAACGCACACGCACGAGGTCGCCCACCTGAACATCCTGCATACGCACCTGGACATCGACGCCGTCCTTGACGACCCACACGCGGTCCACCTTCACGGCAAGGCTTGCGGTAAGGGCCGTGCGGGTACGCGCCTTGGTGTAATCTTCCAGGAGGCTACTCACGTTCAACAGGAACATGATGGTCCCAGCCGATTCGTAATTGCGCTGCAAGATGCTCGCCCCGATGGCGGCACCGTCCAACACCTCGACAGAAAGTTTCCCTTCACCTAGGCAATTCAGGCCCTTCGCCACAAACTTGAGGCCCCTGTAAATCAGGTGTGCCGTACGGATGGGAGCCGGAATAAACAACTTGGCCAGGTAACGCCGCGCAATCATGAACGCGAGTCGGTTCTTGAATTGCGTATCGAGTTCCTGCAGTTGATATTCAGTATCGGGCTCGCTCTCAGGGAGACTTGCGATGTCCAGATTCCGGACGAAATCAATCACCTGTTCACGATAGCCGCCTTCGTATTCCAACAGAATGCCGCCGTTTTCCGAATGGACTACCGCTTTCTGGACATAAGGTTCACTCACGCATGCCTTGTGTATGCGCGGTTCATGCATTTTTTCAAACGCGTAGGCCCCCGCCCGAAAGCGGATTCGCCCCGGCTTGTCGTAAACGATGCGAAAATTCATAATGGTTGCGAATAGTTGATTATCTTTTTGTCATTCTGAGCGAAGTGCGTAGTACGAAGTCGAAGAATCCAGTAAAAACGTGTCCTGGATCCTTCCCCTATCGCCTTTGGCTCCAGGGTCAGGAAGACATTTCTTATTTCACGCCAGTCTGATTCTTCGCGTCGTTGCAGATGTCTGCAGCTTCGTCCTTCATATCCTGGAAAGCGGCCTTGGCGTCGGCGGTAATCTTCATGCCTTCGGCGAGTCCCTTGACGGCATATTCGCGAGTCTTGGGTGCCTTGAGAATCTTCTTGATGATAGTCGGGCCAACGACACCCGCCACCACACACCAGAACTTTTCATTTTTCCATACGGACATAGCTTACTCCTTTTGTTGATTTGTCATTCACCGCTATTCATGTCATGCCCGCGCAGGCGGGCATCTCCATTTCAAGTGGCATTGTTCCCTGCACAATAATCTACCTAATTATTTATTAAAAAGCAACTTACATACAAACTAACAAACAGACTTCAAACTCAGGTCCCATAAGCTTTCCGAGCGACTAACATTGTTGCAAATTTGAAATTTAGTTGACAACTTGAAACTTAGTTAGCAGCAACACAACTTAGTTAGAATCAACTATCTGAAACTGTATCTAATCTTGGTTGCAAAAGTGCGTCCCGGTTTAGATTCTCCGTACTTGTCGTAAACGGTTTCGTCCAAAAAGTTGTCGACCTCGAAACTCCAGGCGAGTTTGTTATCCCACACGGAATATTCCACGCCCAAATCCTGCGTGAACGAGGCGTCTATTTTCCGGCTCTGGCGGGAACTGATTTTCCAACCGTAATAATATTCATCGGTGTAGTTAGCAGCCCACCAGAACTTGACAAAATCGTTC
>JAGAHT010000022.1:0-44813 GCA_017626945.1 Fibrobacter sp. | reverse complement strand
TAATTTAAAACATTCGCTTGACCTGCACAATATTCAGTTTTTTACTATTTTTATAAGGTCAGTTTAATATCAGATTTACAAATTCAATAAGGTCAGTTTTATGTTCACTTACGATATGTCCAAAGCGGGAGCAAACAGCCTCTACCATTACCTTTACCAATGCATCAAAAAAGATATCGTAAGCGGAAACGTCCTTGCTGAAGAACAACTCCCTTCCAAACGAAACCTCGCGCAGAATCTCGGCATTAGCGTCGTGACGGTTGAAAATGCTTACGCCCAGCTCCTCGCCGAAGGCTACATTTACTCGCTCCCTAAAAAAGGCTTCTTTGTCGCAGACATAAATGCCGCGGCTAATGCACAAGTCCATCGGAACCGCAAGAAACCCCGCACGCGCAGAATCCACGCAGAACTCATCGACGAGTCAGAACATGTCAACCCGAAATATATCGCCGATTTCGCAAGCAACGGTGCCGACATCGAGGCGTTTCCCTTTACCACTTGGGCAAAAATCACTCGCGAGGTCCTTTGCGAAAGGCAGAACGATTTGTTGCAAGTTTCTCCGGGAATGGGCTCACTGGAACTTCGCCGAGCCATCGCTCGTATGCTTCGCGAATTCAGAAATATCCAGGTGTCGCCCGAACAGATTGTCATTGGTGCCGGAACTGATTACCTTTATGGCTTGCTAGTACAGTTGCTCGGATTTGACAAGTGCTATGGCGTAGAAGACCCTGGCTGGGGCAAAATTTCAAAAATATATAGCCAATACGGCGTCAAGGTGAGTCACATTCCCATTGCGGCAGAAAGTTTCGTAGACTCCGTCAAGAAATCTGACGTCGATGTCGTGCATATTTCCCCAGCGCACCATTTTCCGACAGGGATGGTGATGCCCGTCGGCGAACGCTATCGCTTGCTCAGTTGGGCGGCAGAATCCCCAAATCGCTACATCGTCGAAGATGACTATGACAGCGAATTCCGCATGACCGGAAAACCTATTCCAGCACTACAAAATATCGATGTTACCGAAAAGGTGATTTACCTGAATACCTTTTCCAAGACGATGACTTCTGCGATTCGCCTCAGTTATATGGTGCTCCCGCCGCATCTTGCCGAGAAATTCCATGACAAACTTTCGTTCTATTCGTGCACAGTCTCGAACCTTGACCAGTATGTAATGGCCAGGTTCGTTGATCTCGGTTACTACGAGACGCACATCAACCGCATGCGCAATCTGTACCGGGCCAAGCGCGATATGCTCCTGTCGGCTATCCGCAAGAGCAGGCTTTCGAATGTCGCCCGAATTTACGAAGAAGACGCTGGCCTCCACTTTATCTTGGAAGTGAACACGAAATGTTCCGATATAGAATTCTGCAACCGCGCCCGATTTCGCGGGGTAAACATCCGCGCCCTTTCGGAGTATTATTTTGAGGCGAAGCCATCGCAGCACAAGTTTGTCGTGAACTACTCGTCGGTAGATAAAGCGAGCATGCAAAAAGCAGTGCAGATACTCGCGAGCCTGTGCAACTAAAAAGGTTTAATGCTTCAAATCACACACAGCTTGTTCGTAATCAATGAGCTTGGTGATGGTCGGGTGTGTTCCGCAAACGACGCAGCCTTCGGTATGGCTCGGGAGCTTTACCTTACGGAATTCCATTGTGAGTGCATTGTAGGTCAGCAAGTAGTCCGTCAGCAGGTTGCCCACGTCAAGAATATACTTGATTGCTTCCATTGCCTGCAAACTTCCGATGACGCCTGCAATTGCCCCAATCACGCCTGCCTCTTTACAAGTCGGTACAGAACCTTTCGGAGGGGGATCGCCGAAAATGCAACGATAGCAAGGCCCTTGTTCCGGCACGTATGTCATCAGCTGCCCCTGAAATCCAACAATGCCTGCATGAGAGAATGGCTTCTTCGCCATCACGCATGCATCGTTAATTAGGAACTTAGCCGGGAAATTGTCCGTTCCGTCGATGATGAAATCGTAATCTTTGATGAGGTCCAGAATATTTTTACTAGTCACGAAAGTATGGTAAGTGATTACCTTGACATCGGGGTTCAATGCTTCCATGGTCTCTTTCGCGGATTGCACCTTGGGCTTACCCACATCCTGTGTGGAGTGGATAATCTGACGTTGCAAATTGGAAAGATCGACCACATCGGCATCGGCAATGCCAATTGTACCTATGCCGGCAGCGGCAAGATACATGGCTATAGGAGCACCTAGGCCACCTGCGCCAATCACGAGCACCTTCGCATTCAAAAGCTTCTTCTGGCCCTTTACGCCAACATCCTTGAGAATAATGTGGCGCGAATAGCGTTCTAATTGTTCGTTGGTAAAAGCCATTTATTGACTAACACCTTCAATCACACGTACTTTGAGAGAGTCACGACATCTTCGCCGCTCCACGTGTAAAGCGCAAGCAACGGCTCGTCTTTTGTTTGCATGGAATGGACGTGGTTTGACGGGTGCAGAATAAATTCTCCGGGACCGCGAACTTTAGAAATACCGTCTAAAGTCCAAATAGCAAGGCCCGAAAGCACCACATAAAGTTCCGTGGCGGGGTGGTAATGAGCCGGATACAAGGTGTTCTTTCCGAGAAGCGTAAACCCGAAACAAAAATGCTCGTCGTGATACGGAGCTTCGGGCCCGAGGATTTCTCCCCAGCCCATACGGTTTCCTAAATCGGGCATATCGGCGCGAGGCTCGTAATTATACTTCCACGGCAAAAAGGGGAGCGCGGGCTTTAACGCGTTCAACAAATTTGCAGTCTCTGAACATCCATGCTTTGCGGCGTCTTCAATCCATTGGATTAAAGGAGAATCGCTTTTTTCGAAAGTCACGCTAGGGGCAGGAATTTCGCGCGACACGAACTTGGCAGCTTCCTGGCCGATATCATCATTGATTTGGGCGCGTTCATTCAGAAATCGCTTCGATTCTTCAATTAAATGGGTGATAAAATCTTGCATCGGAATTTGCTCGTTTTACTTCACGCAGGATTTTAACACGGCAACGGTGTGGCCGATAACTTCGCCCTTTCGGAATGCTTCGTAGGCTTCTGTAGCTGTAAGTTTTGACGACTCCAGCGACTTTTCGATTTCGAAAGCGTTCTTGCCGGATTCCTTCACCGAAATGCTGGCGAATGCTTTTTGCAAGTCGCTCGCGCGGTAGAATCGGAACGGCCCGAGGCCCGCCTTTTCTTGTGCAGCGTAGCCCGAAATCACGTCTTCGGGTTCCGCCTGCACCTTCCAGGAGTAAGTGAAAATTTCAGAAGAAAGGCCTGCCAATTCGCCTAGCTTGATAAACGCACTGAGAGGTACGCGTCCACCGAGTGTCGAATAGACCGCACCCTTGTCAGCCAGGTAATCACGGGCCTGCTTAAGCGCCAGATAGTGCAAGTCCAGCATCTGTTCATGCACGAATTCAGGAATCACTTCTACACGCTTTTCCAGGTAATGACCACTGTTTCGTTTGTCTTCAATCTTGGTGTTGTCCGTCAGCGGAACATTGGGCAAATTCTCGTAAATCACGTCGTAACGGCGCTTGCCATTTTGAAGAGGTTGCAACAAGTCGCCTGCACCGAATTCCAATTCAACCGAATCTGCATTCTTCAAATTCTTCTTGATATTTTCGGCGGCGGCAGTTACTACGCTTTTTTGCAAGTCAGTAAAGCCCACGCGTTTTGCGCCCAAAAGTTCAATGCCCGTCAAGACATCGATGCCGGAACCCGTTCCGATTGAAGCGAACGCTTCCACATCGTGTCCTAGATTTTCACGGATCAGTTTGAATGCTGGAGCCGCAATGTAGGCGACCCAATCGCTAGTAATATCTTCGGTTTTTGGCAAGTAGGCGTGATCCGTTACTGCCACAGAAAGATAATCTTGAACGTGCTTCGGCGCACCATCTAAAGTCAGATACTTTTTAATGTCGACTAAAATGCTCATTTATAGATAACCTCGCTTTTTTTGAGAGCAAATATAGATGTTGCCTATTGCTGCGTCTAATACAAAATTCCTAGCGCTTGCTATCAATTTTTTATATAAGGAAAAATCGTGTTTTTTACTTGACAATATTTATGCGTTTATGTAGATTTATGCATAAGAAATTTAAACCACGTTTTTTCAGCGCTTGGGAATGCTCAAAAATGCGACGTTCTTTTCGGTGCTGTTAACAAAAGGAGCCTAACACAATGGCACATTATCTCTTTACTTCTGAATCGGTGTCCAAGGGACACCCCGACAAAGTTTGCGACCAGATCTCGGATGCAATTCTCGACGCCTGCCTCGCCCAAGACCCGAACAGCCGCGTGGCCTGCGAAACGCTCGCCAACACCGGTCTGGTCGTTATCTCTGGCGAAATTACCACCAAGGCCGTTATCGATTACCAACAAATTGCACGCAAGACGATCAAGAGCATCGGTTATGTGAACCCGGAACTTGCTTTTGATTACAAGGGCTGCTCCGTGCTCGTCGCCGTAGATAAGCAGTCTCCCGATATTGCTCAGGGTGTTGACGCCAAGGCTGCCGAAGGCAAGGAAGATGACAAGCAGGGCGCAGGCGATCAAGGCATGATGTTCGGTTACGCCGTGAACGAAACCAAGGAACTGATGCCGCTTCCGATTAGCCTTGCTCACAAGCTCATGGAAGAAATCCAGAACCTCCGCGAATCCGGCAAAATCAAATGGCTCCGCCCCGATGCAAAATCTCAGGTGACTGTCGAATACGACGAAAACGACAAGCCCGTGCGCGTCGATACCGTGGTGGTCAGCACCCAGCACGATGAATTCGTGAACGGCAAGGAACTCAAGCATTCTACCATCGAAAAGGAAATTATCGAAAAGCTCATCAAGAAAGTGATTCCCGCAAAACTTTTGGACAAGAATACTCGATTCCTCATCAATCCGACGGGTAAATTCGTGATTGGTGGCCCGCATGGTGACTGCGGCCTGACGGGTCGTAAAATTATCGTAGACACCTACGGCGGCATGGGCCGTCACGGTGGTGGCGCTTTCAGCGGCAAGGACCCGAGTAAGGTCGACCGCAGCGCCGCTTATGCTGCTCGCTATGTGGCAAAGAATATCGTTGCCGCAGGCCTCGCAGACCGTTGCGAAGTTCAGCTCGCTTACGCCATCGGTTATTCCAAGCCGGTGTCTGTGTTGGTAAATACTTTCAAGACCGGCAAGATTGATGACCGCAAGATTGAAGAAATCGTGAAGAAGACTTTCGACCTTTCTCCGGCCGGCATCGTGAAGATGCTTGACTTGAAGAAGCCCGGCTACCAGGCAACTGCCGCGCTCGGCCATTTCGGCCGCACCGGCGCTCGCTTCACTTGGGAAAAGACGGACAAGGCTGCAACTTTGAAGAAACTCGCCAAGGTATAAGCGAATTCTCTCTAACAAAAAGATTAAGGCTCGTCAAACGACGAGCCTTTTTTTGTACACAGAATAAAAATGCCCTAGATTCTTCCACATAGTGGATAACTCCACTTTGCCACTAAAGTGTCTAGTGTCGTATATCGACTTCGGCGTTTCACGCCTTCGCTCAGAATGACACTTTCGCTTCGAATGATGTCCGCTCTATAAAAACACCCTCTGCAGCTAATGCTGTCGAGGGGTACCTGCGCGGAGAGTAATGCACAGGGGTTTAGGAGAGTATTTTATTACTTATGCCAGTCGACTTCGCGATAGATTTTTTCGGTGAATTCGTCGGCATTCAGCTGCAGGTATCCGACCTTATGCAGCAGGTCTGCGAAGTAATGCAAGTCGGCTTTCAGGTTGCGACCACTCTTGATTTTCTGTTCAGGGGACTGGTATTCGTACGACTTGATGAGTGCCGTTGCGAATTCCTTGTCTTCGATTGCAGAGTGCTTGCCTGCCTGCATAAGTTCTACGGTTTCTTCCGGATGTTCGCTGATCCAGGTGTGAGCCTGTTCAAGAGCGCGGAGAAGAGCCTTGATCTTTTCCGGTTCCTTTTCCAGAAGGATGCCCGAAACATAGTAGAAGCAGCAATAGCGGCCTGCAAAAACAGGGTCGGTTGCCAAATCCATCAGCACATCGGCGCGGCCGTCAACAGCGGCAAGGCTTCCCAGCGGGTCCCAAAGTGAAACCGCTTCAACCTGCCCGCGTTCCAAGGCTTCAAGCGCCAAGTTGCCATCGGCATACGGCAAGAATTGAACATCGTTTATAGCAGAAACGCCGTTTGCTTCAAGCCAAAGTGTTGCGGCCTGGTGCGGAGTAGCACCAATAGCATTCACTGCTATCTTTTTGCCCTTCAAATCTAGCGCAGAGCGAATCGGCGAGCCCTTCTTAACAAGCAGATGAATGCAGCCGATATGGAAACCTTCGACCACCTTGATGTTCACTCCGTTTTCGACGGACTGGAAAAAGGCGAAGTCGGAGTTTGTAATCGGATAGGTTCCGTTGTTGAGCCCGATTTTGCGAGTTTCAGCATTTGCCGACACGAATTTCACATCGACACCTTCTTTGGCGAAGAAGCCTTTTTCTTTAGCGACAAAGAACGGCGCAATGCAAAGGGTTCCATCGGAAACGGGGATTTCGACAGTACCGTATTTAAAAGCGGGTTCATTGGTAGCTGCCTTTTCGGCTTTTTCTTCTTCGCAAGCGGTGAGTGCAAAACCTAAAGAGAAAACGGCTGCGAACGATAGTAATGTTTGAATTAATTTCATTTAAAATCTCCTATGATTAATTTTTTTTAGATTCTTCACTGCGTTCAGGATGACACGATGAGGATGTTTAATGCTTTGTTGTACTTGCTTTAATCGCCTGCTCGAAATCGGCGATAATGTCGCGCGGATCTTCAATACCGACCGATACGCGAATCATATCGTCGGGGATTCCTGCTGCAAGCCTGTCCTTCGGCGAAAGCTGAGAATGTGTACTTGTTGCCGGGTGCAGCACGCTTGTACGGGCATCGCCCACATGCACCACCAGGGCAGCAACTTTCAAGGCCTTCACGAATGAGCGAATGGCCGCCTTGCCCCCCTTGAGGCCAAAGGTAAGCACGCCGCTTCCGCCCTGATAATCGAAATACTTGCGAATGCGCTTGCTATTCGGGCTAGATTTGAGCGCCGGATAGTTGACCCAGTTTACCGCCGGATGCTTGGAGAGGTATTCCGCCAAGGCCAAGGCGTTAGAACTGTGTTGCGGCATGCGCAAATGGAGCGTTTCAAGACCCAAGTTCAAAAGAAATGCGTTGAACGGACTCTGGGCGGCACCGAAATCGCGCAAAAATTGGGCACGGGCCTTGACAATGTAGGCTGCACGGCCAAATTTTTCGGTATAAGAAGTGTTGGCGTATTGCGCATCGGGATTGACAAGATCCGGGAACTTTCCGTTATTCCAGTTATAATTGCCGCCGTCAATCACGACACCGCCCAAGGCGATTGCATGGCCATCGATGTACTTGGTGGCCGAATGAATGACGATGTTTGCGCCATGCTTCAAGGGCTTCACCAAGAACGGCGTTGCAAGCGTGTTATCCACAAGGAACGGCACGTCGAATTCCTTGGCGAGTTTGGAAAACTTTTCAAAATCCAGAACGCCAAGCGCCGGGTTTCCAATCGTTTCGCCGAAGACGAGCTTTGTGTTTGGGCGGAATGCCTTGCGAAGTTCCGCGATAGGGGCTTCCGGGTCAATGAAGGTGGTTTCGACGCCGAGCTTTGAAAGTCGAACATCAAGCAATGTATAGGTCCCGCCATATACCGCCTTGGACGCTACAATGTGATCGCCCGCCTTCACCAAATTCGAAATGGCGAGGAGCACCGCTGACTGGCCCGATGCAGTTGCGACAGCGCCCACGCCGCCTTCCAACTCGGTAATCTTTGCTTCAAAAGCCGCTACCGTCGGGTTGCCCGTACGCGTATACTTATTGCCTGACTGCTTGAGGGCGAAAAGACGTTCTACTTCGTCAACATCTTCGTACTTGTAAGTGGTTGACTGGAAAATCGGCAATACGCGGGGTTCGCCCACTTTCGGCTTCCAGCCCGCCTGTAAGCACTTGGTTCCGAAATTCCAGTTGGACGGATTCGAAACGTCTGCTGAAATTTTACTTGAATTTTTTGATGATTTGTTTGGCATATGAATCACTCTCCTTATAAATTTTTCAATGCGAAAAATAGAAAGGGTTTCACACTTTTTCTAATACTTTGTTTTTATATGGATTTATCAGAAAATTTTATAGCGATAAGACAAAGCCCCCGACAGAGTCGGGAGCGGTATCTCTTAATGCTAGTTTATTTATAATCCGCCATAATCGGATTCTCCACTAGGAAGGAGTTTTCCCTTGAGCATTGTATAGATGCGGTCGCCGTATTTGAATCCGCGAGTATCGTGAGTTGCTACAATCACAGACGTTCCCGAATGCACGAGTTCTGCCAACAGTTCAAAAACCTTCTTGCCGTTGACTTCGTCAAGGTTGCTTGTCGGCTCGTCAGCTATTACGATATCAGGCTTATTAACCATGGCACGCACGATCGAAGCTCGCTTGAGTTCACCTCCCGAAAGCTCCGCCGGCATTTCATTTGCAAGATGCGCAATGCCGAGGGTTTCCAGTTTCGAAAGAATATCGATATCCGTCAATTCCGAAATATCTCTTACTTCAATTTTCTTGCCGTCTCGAATCGCTCGCGGGAGAAAGATGTTTTCTAGTACTGTAAATTGTGGCAAAAATACTGCATCTTGCGGAATATAACCGATTTTATCGTTACGAATTGCCGAAAGTTCAGCATCTGTCAGATTAGCAAAGTCGATACCGTTAAAAATAATCGAACCTTGCGAGGGGCGATTGATTCCAGAAAGCAACGACAAAAGCGTACTTTTCCCGCTACCCGATTCGCCATAAATCACCGAAAAGTCGCCGGACCATGCGAAAAATTCAACATTATCGACTGCGTTAAATTCTTCACCGCGTCGCGTATAGGTCTTGTATAAATTGGAAACGTTTAAAATCAATGTTCAACCTCCCTCAAAGCGGCGTAAGCATCTATTTGACTCACCTTATTTGCAACACCGTAAACTGCAGCGGGCCCTACTGAATGCAAAAGCAAAATCACAACCGCATAAACACCTGCAATTTCGACAGTTGCAGGAATAATAAATGGAACCCCGACATGTTCGCCAATCCAAATGCGGAATGTGAAAAAAGCTACGCTTGTGAATAATAAGCCGATATATGTTCCGACGGCAGAAACAAGGAATGATTCTGCGAGCACTAATTTCTTTAAACGCTTACGCGTAAATCCGATAATGCGTAACAAAGCGTATTCGCGCCTGCGCTCCCGCGTCGAAAGTGAAAATGAAATTACAATCGCGGCCACTGCCACAATCAAGAAAAATGCGACAATCACCCATACCACAATCTGCAAGATTCTTGCCGATTTTTCAAGCCCAGAGAACATATCCTTACGGCTGCGAATCTGAACGCCATCAAATCGGGTATGAATTTCTCGCGACAGTCGTTCCAAATCGGCATTGGGAGCGAGTTTAATCAAAATACTCGAATAGGTAAGCAGTTCAGGATTTTCGTTCCGGAACAAGAACACTACACCTTTCGCCTGCGCAGCCTCACGAATGCTTTCTAGGGTCGAAACATCTACAAATACGGCCTGGTCAAGCCTGTTGCCAATCGGCTCAAGTGTTGCCGCCACGGGAAATTCTCGATCAAAGAACTTGACTGTTTCCTTTTCTTCTATGCGGATTTCACTTCCGACAACAATCGCTCCCCGAGGGAGTCTTTCCGTGAGAACTTCGCGAATCCAGGGCTGAATCACAAAATCAGACGCCGGATCGAAACCGATGACTGAAACTTTCTGATCGCAGCAACTTGCGCTCAAGGTGGTCAAGTAGTACTGTGGGGTTGCAATTTCTACGCCGTCAAGCCCGCGAATGAATTCTAGCGAACCTTCGGGCAGGTAAGCGTACTTAGAATCGCCCTGCAAAAGAACCGATTGGTCATTTATTTCGGTCCCCTGCGGAATTACGATGACATCGGCTCCCAAACGAGACGACAATCGGTTCAGCCCCTTTGAAAGCGAAAATGAAAAAAGCCCGCCCACCAAAAGCGACGAGGCGAGCATTGCTATCAAAAGCGAAAGTCCGAAACTGCGGAACGGATTTCGCAAGTAATTTTCAATAATTAAATTTGAATCAGACTTATTCATTTCGCCTCCTTAATTTCAAGTAAATCAGATTAATAGCTGCAAATAATGCTATCACAACGCCCGTAATGGCGAGTACTGGGGCAGTTGTCGTATGGCACGCCATGTGGACATGCGGACAGGTTCCCACAATTACTGTTGGCACCAACGAAGTAAAAATGCCAATTGCAAGAGTTCCCACAGATAAAATGATGTGGATTTTTTTCTTGAGGAGCCCGGCCGCAGCTACGGCGACAACAAGTAACACGAGACCCAAAATGGCAACAATCGTTGTCGATGTCCCACAACGCATCACTCCGCCGCCCATCGGGCGGCATACAGGCAGAATTACCTTGGTAAGGGCAATCAGCAAAATGCCAAAAATAAGGTTAGCAATAACAAATACTTTGTACTGTTTCATGGCGAACTCCTTTTTTTTTACAAAATCGTACAATTTTTTTTCGAGCGCAAATATAGAAGAGGATTGTAGCTATGTCCAATACTTATTTTTTAGTATTTGTTATCACTTTTTTCTATAACATTTGTTTAAGTTGACATTCTATATTTAATGCTGTTATTGCGTATGACAAATATCAATCTATGCGAAAAAATATCTGAGCAGATGGTCCTAGACGCTCAACAAGCCTATCCGCACGAATGCTGCGGGATTTTGATTGGCAGAATAGACGGCTCCATTACTGTCAGCGACATTCGCAAAGCGAACAACCTGGTTACAGGGGCGCAAAATCGTTGTCATTTTGAAATGGATCCTATGTTCCTTTATCAGGTGGAACGTGAAATCGAAAGGAGCGGTTTGGAAATCGTTGGTTTTTATCATTCGCACCCCGATTGTAAGGCGGTCCCTTCGGAACAGGATTTGCATTATATGATTCCTGGCCTCGTTTACGCCATTCTTTCTGTAACCAAAGATGGTGTCGCAGATATTCAATATTTTCAAAAATAGGCCTTTGCTATAAATTAATTCAATAGCATTGCATAAAATTATTGTATTGGACATACAAATCATGCAGTTCTATATTTCGGCTTGTCAAAAGTCCCTTTTTGTTTTTTTTGCGCAAAAAGGCGCTTTTAATTAACGGAGAGTAAAGTGAAAATATACATATCAGCAACATTAAGAAAGTTTCTTGGGGGAACACCCCAGGTTGAAATTCCCGCAAGTTGTATCAGGAAGGCGTTTGCCATTCTCTTAGATTTGCATCCCGAAGCACAAAATGTTTTTTATGATGATAATAAAAAACTCAGGGATTTCATACAGGTTTATGTCAATGGCAAAAAACTGGTAATCGACACACTCTGGGATACTGAACTCCCTGCCGATACAGAAATCCTGTTGTTGCCCGCTATCGCAGGCGGCGCACCTGTTGAAGGAATGCAAAACGCGACCGTCGAAAGCCTCGTTTCGGATGAACGCCGCAAGAGTGTTTCCTTCGACGATAGCGAGGTGGAACGCTTCGGCAAGCATTTGATGCTTAAAGAAATTGGTGTGAAGGGGCAGAAGCGCATCAAGGCTGCAAAAGTTGTTGTCGCAGGAGCGGGCGCACTTGGTTCTGCGGTAATTCAGTACCTAGCCGCAGCCGGTGTCGGAACTATCAAGGTCATCGACTTTAACGAAGTGTCGCTAGAAAATTTGCAAAGTCAGGTGCTTTACGGAACTCGCGATCTCAAGCGCCCGAAAGTTGCTTCTGCCAGGGATAAGGTGAAAAATATCAACAAGAATATCGAGTTTATTGCCGAAAAGGAGCAACTGGATTCGTCGAATATTCTTGAGCAGATTGATGGGTATGATTTAGTTGTCGATTGTTCCGATAACTACAAAACCCGCTACTTGATTAACGATGTTTGTGCACTGCATGGCATTCCCGTCGTGTTCGGCGCAATCTACCAGTTCGAAGGCCAGGTGGGCATTTTCAATCTGGACGGTGGTCCGTGCTATCGTTGCCAATACCCGTCGCCTCCTCCGGCAGGGCTTATTCCCTCTTGCTCTGAAGGTGGTGCGATTAGCCCGCTCCCGGGTATTGTGGGAAGCATCCAGGCCAACGAGGCTCTCAAATTGATTCTTGGAATCGGCGAACATTTGAACGGAAAACTATTGCATGTCGACAGCCTGTATTTGACTTCGCGAATTTTGAAGGTGGAGCGCAACAGGAGTTGCCCTATTTGCGGGAACAGCCCGACGATTACCGATGTTGAGGAAATTGATTACGATGAATTATGTGGACTCAAGACCGAAAACGAAATTCCGGTGGAGGGCTTTACGCCCGAAGAACTGGCGAAGAAGATTGACAATGGCGACCCGCTGACCATTATCGATGTGCGCGAACCCCATGAACGGGCGATTTTACGCTTCCCCAACGCCATCGTGATTCCCATCGGGCAGCTGGCCCGCAGGCAAAAAGAACTGGACCCGAACAAGGATACGGTTTTCATCTGCAAGCAGGGCAAACGAAGCATTCTCGCCATCAACACCTTGCGCGAAGCGGGCTACACGGGGCCGCTCTACAACCTGAAGGGCGGCGTCGATGCCATGAAGGACATCATGTTCTCGCACGAAGGCGCATGGCTCTAAAATTTTTTACGCACAAAACCTATCAAATGGATAGGAAATCTTGTAAAACTGCACTGGTTCCTATTGGCCTACGGTCTCCAGGACGACGAAGTGCAACACTTAACACAAACCCAAGAGGTAAATCACTATGGCAAATGAAGCTACAGATAAGAAAATTGGCATCAATGCACTTGGTGCAAAGGCCGCCTATAACCTTGCTAACGTCACTAAGACCAAGCCACAATACGGTGCCCTCACTCCGAAGTGGCTCACCAAGTTCCTTGAATTCAAGGGCCTCGAAACGGGCCTGTTCCGTGTGAATAAGGTTGTGGAAGGCGAAACGCCGCTCGATGTTCTTTGCAGCCAGACCAAGAAGACGGATATTATCCCGGAAGGCTACGTCGAATACGAAACCGAACCGCGCGAATACAAGCTGAATTCCATCTCCACGATTATCAACGTGAACACCGCCATCGAAGATGTTTACAGCTCTCCGTACGATCAGGTTCAGGAACAGCTCGGTCTCGCTATCGAATCGCTCCGCGAACGTCAGGAAAGCCAGCTCATTAACAACGACGATTACGGTCTGTTGAAGAACATCGCCGATTCCCAGCGCATTCAGCCGCGTCGCGATGACGGCCGCCCGACTCCGGACGATCTCGATGAACTCATTTCGAAGGTTTGGAAGGAACCGTCTTTCTTCCTCGCTCACCCGCGTGCAATCGCTGCTTTCGAACGCGAGTGCACCCGCCGCGGTGTGCCGCCTGTAGTCGTGGACATTGCCGGCGGCAAGTTCCTCACCTGGCGCGGAATTCCTCTGGTCCCGACCGATAAGCTCCTCGTGGACGGTGTGAAGAATCCGAAGTCCCAGGGCGGCAAGACCAACATCCTGCTCGTGCGTACTGGCGAAGCCAAGCGCGGCGTAATCGGCCTCTTCCAAGCGGGTCTCAAGAATGAACATTCTCGCGGTCTCTCCGTGCGTTTCCGCGGCATCGACAACAAGGGTGTTGCTTCTTATCTGCTTTCCCTGTACTGCTCTGCGGCTATCCTTGCCGACGATGCCATTGCTGTTCTCGAAGACGTAGAGGTTGGCGAATACTATGATTACGAATAGTCCAGATACCAGATCGCTGGAAGAACTCGCTGGAGTTCCCAATGCGGCTGAACTGGAGCAGTTGGCAAATGAGTACTTCCCTGACTTGACGGATAGTGCTTATGCTGCAACTCCCGCGGCACCCGAAGTGCAGAATGCTTCTGTGGCTCAGGGAGTGAGCGCCGCCCAAGGAGCGGCTGCCATCGGCCAGACTCCCGCATTCGACTGGGAACATCCGTTTGCGACCTATGGCGACCAGCCGACTTCTTCGGCTCCGTTTGCCTATGGTGGCAATTCCACCGATACCTGGCTCAATTCCGTGGAAGCCCCTGCGGTTCCAGAAGCGGAATTTGTGTCGCAGTTCGGCGATGTTCCGGCAGCGCCTGCGCCTGCGACGGGATATTCTCCGAAGGTCCTTTCCAAGACCCAGGCGGCAAAAAACGCCCGCCCGATAGACGCTCCGACTTCTCTCGGAGGCGATTCCGTGAAGACGGGTTCTGCAAACAGCGGTTCCAATTCCCGCAACGAATCCATCCGCATCGGTTCCAAGACGCTTGCACAGATTCGCGCCGACTTCCCGATTCTTTCGAAACAGGTAAACGGGCATCCGCTCGTTTGGCTCGATAACGGTGCTACGACGCAGCGCCCGCAAGTGGTGATTGATCGCCTCAAGTACTACTACGAAAACGAGAACTCCAACGTGCACCGTGGTGCCCATACGCTCGCGGCCATATCGACGGATGCCTATGAAAACGCCCGTAACATCGTGCGCGACTTTATCGGGGCTCCGTCTTCGCAGGAAATCGTATTCGTGCGCGGTACCACCGAAGCAATCAACTTGGTGGCTAACGCCTACGTGAAACCGACGCTCCAGCCGGGCGACGAAATCATCGTCTCCATTTTGGAACACCACGCGAACATCGTGCCGTGGCAGCTCATTGCCGAAGAAACAGGCGCTATCATCAAGGTGATTCCCTGCGATTCTACCGGCCAGCTCAAACTGCACGATTACGAAGCGCTCTTTACGAAGCGCACCAAGTTCGTCTCCGTGACTCACGTTTCGAACGTACTCGGTACCGTGACACCAATCGAGGAACTCATTGCCATCGCCCACAGGCACGGCGTGAGAATCCTCATTGACGGTGCGCAGTCCATTGCGCACATTCCGGTGAACGTTTCCGCCCTCGACGCAGACTTCTTCGTGTTCTCCGGACACAAGGTGTTTGCCCCGACCGGTATCGGTGTCGTTTACGGCAAGAAGGAATTGCTCGAAGCGGCCCGCCCGTACCACGGTGGAGGCAACATGATTGCCGACGTGACCTTCGAACGCACCATCTACAATGGGATTCCGAACAAGTTTGAAGCTGGAACCGGAAGCATCGCCGACGCCGTTGGCTTGGGTGCTGCTCTCCAGTATCTCTCCGAAATCGGGATGCCCTGCGTATTCCGCTGGGAACATGAACTGTTGCAGTATGGCCTCAAGGAACTGAAGACCGTCAAGGGTCTGCACCTTGTAGGCACGGCACTCAACAAGGCATCTGCTCTCGCCTTCAAGCTCGACGGTTATTCCGACGAAGAAGTGGGCAAGAGCCTTGACGCCTACGGTGTTGCCGTGCGTACAGGTCACCACTGCGCACAGCCGGTGCTCAGGCATTTCGGTTACGAAACAACCGTTCGCCCGACGCTTGCGCTATACAACTCTCCGGACGACATCGACGCTCTCGTGAGGGCGCTGAAGACGTTCGCATAGGTAAGACGAAAGAACGGCGCTACGCACCTACAGACGAGAGACTAGAGATATTTAAACAAATCTTTTCTCTCGTCTCTCGTCTTTCGTCTCTCGTCTAACATTTTCCCTTACATTAATACGCCCTATGCACGAACTTATCAAAGAATCAGAAGTCGAAAAAGCTGTCCAGACGATTTTTGCCGATTACAATCGTGGCAAGCATATCGACAACATCGACATCTACAATCGACCTGACCAGGCCGAAATTCAAACGATTTTGCAGAATTTAATCCGCGTGGTTTATCCCGGACATTTCAGGGATCGCACACACAAAATTTACAACCCGAAAAACAGCTTTGCAGTCATTATCGAAGATACTTTCTATCACCTTCACAAGCAGGTGGCGATCGCTTTGGATTATTGCAAACTGCGTGGCACAATGACATCGGAAGAACGCAAGATTGAAAGCTACCGTATTTGCAAGGAATTCTTCGCGAAGATTCCGCAGGTCCGCGAATTTCTGGAAACCGATTTGCACGCTGCTTATGATGGTGACCCTGCTGCCGGCTGCCTTGACGAAATAATTCTTGCTTACCCTGGCCTTATGGCAACAACGATTTACCGTATTGCTCATGAACTTTATCTTTTACATGTGCCTGTGCTTCCTCGTCTTATGACCGAATATGCGCATTCCAAAACAGGCATAGATATTCACCCTGGTGCGACTATTGGCAAGTATTTCTTTATCGATCACGGCACGGGCATTGTGATTGGCGAAACCGCCGTTATCGGCAAGAATGTGAAAATTTATCAGGGAGTAACCTTGGGCGCGCTTTCGACAAGAGGTGGCCAAAAACTTTCCGGCAAAAAGCGTCATCCCACCATCCAGGATAACGTTACCATTTACGCTGGCGCCTCCATTCTCGGTGGCGAAACCGTCATCGGCGAAAACGCTGTCATCGGTGGCAACGCATTCATCACGAACTCCGTTGCCGCAAATACCCGCGTAAGCATGAAGAATCTTGAAATGGATTACGTGTCTACCGATAAAAAGCATAAAACGGAAGAACTCAAGCAAAGCGACGTGTGGTACTATATTATTTAGTTAGCAGTCGGCAGAATGCAGTTGGCAATATGCCGTTAGGAATTCGGATTTTGGAATTGATTTAACGTCATTGCACAACTCCAAGCTACCATTCGTCACTGATATATATGAGATTATCTTCATCAATTTTAAAGTCCATCGGACATTTTTCCTTCGCATCTCCACTGCAAAGATCACATTGAATATAGAATGTTGCAACTTTACGATCTTGGAAATTTTCAAACGACTCTTTGTTTAAATCAACAACACTTGTACAATTACGAATCCGATTTTGACCATCATCAAATTTCTTGACAGCATCAAGCATTTCTTTTTCAGCATTTACCAATATTTCATCGTTGTCAGATGGTTCGTCAGTTCCATCAGCAGTATTTTCAGAAGCATTCGCAGAATCCAATAATCCTTCAACGGAATCTTCCAAAACCTGTTCTACCACGGAATTTTCTAAAACTTGCTCTTTTGCATCTTCCGTCGATGACGAATAAACGGTAGGTTCATCATAATCTGTTTTTTCATAAAGTTCCTTCAACTGCTTAATCGTTTGTGCAGCCGTCAATTTTTCTGTTTTAGGAACATCCGTATTTGGAATTTCAGAATCCGCTGAATTTCTAGAGTTCACTCCTCTAATTACTCCAACAGCCGCAACGCCAACAAAAACCAACACCGTAGAAATCTTTTTCGCTTTTGTCTTGCCCATTTTTTTTGAAAAATGCGACATTATTCCGAGCAAGAATAATCCGCCCATAATCATAAGACCGTATCCGATTGTGGTCCATTCGGCGGATTGAAGAAAGTATCCTGCGGCAATAAGGGCTATCGAAAAAATCGAACTACAACACCCTCCGGTAGCATTATCGAAAGGATTTGGCTCTTCAGGCTTTGCCGATGGTTTTTCTGAATCAGAATGGCGGGTTGTTTCGGATTCAACCTCGACCTCCTCATTATCGGATTCTACAATTTCAGCAGTCAATGCCGCCCAAAACTCATCGTACAGAGGTTTTTCTTTTGTAGCATATTTCTCGGTGATTCTTATAAAGAGTGCCAGTTCTGTTCCGATCTCCTTACCCGATAGGCGGGCGGCCCGACCTCTCAATATTTTCAAGGACCGTTTAACATCTTCAGGATTAAACTCATTGCCGACAACCTGTTCAACAATCTTTGTGAAGAATGCATTCGCCTCTGCAAGGATCTTTCCAGAAGGATCCAAAGCGTTGATTCTTTCAGCACAAGTTTTCCATTTTTGAGCATCATTTTCTAACGACATAGTTTAATCTCCTTTTTAACTGATTTCCGCGGAGGCAAGCATTTTTTTGCTAGTTTCAAGTTCTTTGAAATCCTTCACTCCTGCAATGCGCAACTGATACTGTTTTTCATCATCTCCGATTTTCCCAAAAACAGTCATCATGCCTTCTGAGTCAATTTTTATAGACATTTTTATCGGAGTACCCTTCGGATATGCTTTTGTCACAGCGATTTTTTCATCTGCAATACACTCTCCAATGGAACGATTGATGATTTTTTCAGTTTCGTTTGATTCGTAAATATCTATTGGAATAAATTTCTGATTGTCCACTCCTGTCACAAAATAATCCTCTCCCTCTGTTGGTAACGTGGTATTTGCCATAATCAAATTGGCAATTTTATCTTGTTCCACAGATGTTCCGTAGGTTTTACTTGTGACATTGACTATTGTCGTACTGTATTTGACCATGTCTGGACATTCTTCGGTATTTCCGTTCTCATACGCATCAATAGCTTCTTCGTATGATTTGTTCATTGCGAAAATAGCAGCACCCTTAGCAACACACTCATCTGGATCAGTTATCTTAGCATCGCAATTTAAGCACTTGTCAACCGCAATCTTTACTTGAGGCATTCTAGATGAACCACCCACCAAAAGAACCTGATCAAAAGAATCGCCCCCCTTTTTTCTTGCGTCTTGGATAGTCGTTTCCACATAACTTAACGTTTGTGCAAGCAGGCCTTCCGTCAATTCATCAAATTTTTCACGAGTCAAGGAAATTCTGGATGACACACCCTGAAATTGGACATTTACCATTGTGCGCTCTTTTTGACTAAGACTCTTCTTTGCCTTTTCAGAAAGCATCAGCAATTGATTTTTTAACTGAATATTTGAATTCAAATCATAGTTGGTTCCGTTCTCTTGATTGAATACGTCCAAAATGTATTCGGAAATAGCGGTATCCCAATCAACGCCACCAAGATGATGATCCCCACCGGTAACAACTACTTGAATTTTTCCTTTGGTAATTTTTATAATAGACACATCAAAGGTTCCGCCGCCCAAATCATAAACTAATACCATCTGACTTTTGTCGGCTTTAACTCCATAAGCTATTGCTGCTGCGACAGGTTCATTTATGATAGCCAACACATTCAATCCGGCCGCAATTCCGGCTTGTTTTGTCTGCATCCTTTCTTTTGTTCCAAAATAAGCCGGACATGTGATAACTACGTCGTTTACGGGATCAAGTCCATCACTTTCACGAATGCTGTTGGCATCTTGAACCACTTTTTTCAAAATAAAAGCCGATATTTCCGTAGGATCATAATGGAAAGGGAACTCGTTATTCTGTTTGTTATAACATTCGTCTCTCCCAATACTTCTTTTTACAAATGAAACCGTTTTTTCAGGTTCCACTTCCAACTGGTTTTTGGCTTCTTCACCAACAATAGCCTTGTTTGCAGATTCAAAATACACCACCGACGGCGTAGTTGACGAACCTTCAAAATTTTTCATGACGACAGCTTGTTCCTGTTTGTCAATTTGAGCAACGCAGGAATATGTTGTTCCCAAGTCTATTCCAAAAACATTTTTTACATCCATGGTAAACTCCTATGACTTAAATTTGAAAACTTCGACATTACTCGTTCTAAAACAACGATTATTTTTTTTGTCGTAAAACCCAGGCGCCTTTACTGCGGCGATGGTTTTGTCTTTTTCCGGCTCATCCGTAAAAACAGCCGTTAATGCTCGATGCTCCTTTGGATTAAAAACAGAATTAATTTCTGGTTCGACAAGTTCAATATCAAATTCTTCTAAAATATCAAGAATGTTCAACTTAATGTTATTGACGGTATTCATTGCATTGGCTAATTCTGGAGATGAAGATTCCGTATTAGCTTTGAATAGATCATCAAGTCTATCGTAAATTTGAAGATACCCCTTTATATAAGGTCTCTTAACATCTTCAATAAAATCATTTCGCAACTTCGTCAATTCATCATGCATTTCCGCATTCATTTTGAGAAGATGTTCTTTGTCCGCAAGAAAACCTTTGAGTTCTTTTAGAAAGTCATAAAGATCTCTTTCTTTAGACTGATTGTCTTTTTTTTCAACTTCTTCAATAGCAATTCTTTCTGTTGAATTAGTATTTTGGTTTTCATCTAAAACACACATTTAGCAATCCCCTTAGCAAGGTATATTAAATCAGTTCGAAGGCAGTGTCCAGTTCTTTTTCGAGTAAACAATCGGTCCGTTCACAATCATTTTGGTTATCCACCCAAATAACCAAAGAACAAACGAGAAGAACACAAAGCAACCAATTCCATGGTTTTGATTTCTACTTGGAAAAATCAACTCATGAAGAACACCTACAATGAATATCGCTCCTAGAACGGCGCAGAATATTTTTAGAATTCCAATGGGAATCCCTATTAAAAATGATTTATTGTATTTAACAGAGAGCTGAACAGTTTTTATTCCCAGAACGAGTGAAAAACCCGCTGTTATAAGTAGGACTAAATCACTTGGATACGCGACAAGAAACCAATAAATAAAATACAGTAGCCAAACAAGCCACATTGCCAATGCAACCAACAAATCCTGCGTATCAAAAAAGATGACCGCTTTGCCGGATTTTCCTATCAAAATTGTCACGACAATAAATGCTATGATCAATAGTATAAATTCCATTAGTCTTTCACTTTGCTCGCCATGAGATTTATAAATTCTAAAGCAGTGTCTAAATAATTAGGATCATTTCCGTAAAGGATTGCAGAATGCGACATATGATCCAGAATAATTACAATAGGGTATTTTTTGAAATTTTTGTGCATAACAAGGTTTAATTTATGCTCATCTTGATCGAAATAATATAGAAGAAAATCTTCTTTATCTTTGACAGCAGTTATTCTTCCTGATAATTCAAAGACGCCTCCGTTTACATTTATGGTTTCCCAATCTCCTAAAAGAGGGACATCTTTTGTCTCAGAAATTTTTATCTCAAAAGGACCTCCCATAGAGGCTACTTTTATATCAATTTGGTTATATTCAAGAAGTGCTTCTTGATATATTTCTGAAGGAACATTTTTCTTATTTTCTTCAATAACTTTTTTAGCCCATTCTTTATCCCCCTTTGCACTTTTTCGACGTTCTTCAATTGATGAGAATTGATGCATTTGTAGTGTTGTTGCGGGATTTGTTTTTTCAACAAATTTTGTCAAATCACCAGTACTGAATGCAGCATAATCAAATGTTAGCGTCAGAAGTTCATTCCGCTGACATCCTGTAAAAACAATTCCTACGAAAGCCATAAAAAGGATAACGAATCCTTTTAGCGAGTTGTAAAACGCAAACATTTGCATCTCCTTCTTTTTATGCAGAAAATGCATCGAGACAAAATTTTATAGCTAGAGTGACGAACACACCACCGAAAATCAAAACATTACTGCATCCTTGACCAGACATCATTTTTTGTGCAAGTTCATCTGCCTTTGCATTCTCAAGGTCTTTTTTTCGGGCGAGTTTAAATGATTCTTTTAAGTCGGGATCATCGGCCCATGCCTCAGCTGTTATTGGGATTCGTCTATGACATTTGTAACAACCTCCAAAACCACCTTCCAGCTCATAACTGCCCCAATTTGTACTTTTTACAAAGCCGCAATGAGGACATTTAACAGAAACGAAATCACTTCCTTTCATTTTTTTCTCCTTTGGTTGTTTAACAGCCCTGGAGTTCGCCCTGTTCAGCAAGGATTATTACCAAATTTTGCACAAATACAAAAAAGGCGCGAGTCGTTGCATTTACCTACACGGGGCTCTAGACTTGCCTCAAAGCGATAAACGCAAACGACCCACGCCCCAAAAGGGCTGTTGCCCTTGGTCTATACGACCAAAGACCGACTGAAAAGTCGGCATAGCAAACCGAGATATGCCAAAAACCAGCATACCTGCGTGAGCGTTCACCTTGTTCTCGCTTTTGGAAATGGTCTAGATTTCGTGTAGAGAACAAGAGCTAAACTCTTTTACTCTTTAAATATAACATCTAAACGGAGACTTTATACAAAAAATTTACAGTCAGCCTCATTTTTTTGAAAAAACAGGCGAAAAACATGCCTTTTTCGCGTAATGATGGATTATTCCAAGTTGGAAAAATCATCTCCACCAAGCCCCCCTTTGTAAATCATTGTAAAATTTTTCGGAAACCAGGCTAAAGCAGGCTTAAAAAAGCGTGTATAGTATAAGGGCCTAAAATATGCAAAAAAGGACTATTATGAGTAAATCTAAACAGAATGATTCAAAGGCTGAAATGGCAGAAACTGCGCAAAGTCCGCAGGTTTCAACAGGTGAAATCGTACTTTACCAGCCAGAAGGCGAAGTAAGACTGAGCGTGTGTATTAAAAATGAAACCGTATGGCTCACGCAAGCTCAGATGGCGGAATTGTTCCAAAAGGACAGAACCGTCATCGGAAAGCACATCAAAAATGTTTTCAAAGAGGGTGAATTGGACCCGAAAGTGGTATGTGCAAATTTTGCACATACCACTCCACATGGAGCAATTAGGGGAAAAACTCAAATTTCAGAAGTCGCTCTCTACAACTTAGACGTGATTATTTCCGTTGGATACCGAGTCAAATCGATACATGGCACAAGATTCCGACAATGGGCATTGGGAGTTCTGAAAGACTATATGCTCAAGGGCTATGCCGTGAACCAGCGAAAGATCGCAACGGATTTGCAGATTGCAGATCGTTTGCAGGAACAAAGGCTACTTATCGAAAAGCAGGGTGCAGAAATTGCGGAACTTAAAAGTGAAACGACGAAACACTTTGACGAACATAAATCTCGGATTTCCGCTGTAGAACAGCACATCGACTTCTTTGTGAAGGCTGCACAAACTCCGGCGGGTGGTGTTATCGCACCTAATACGAGGTTCGATGGTTTCGTACTGATTAGCGACCTTGTGAAATCAGCGAAACGTTCTGTGATTTTCATTGATCCGTTCGCTACGGTAGAGGTGCTGAAGTTTGCCGCAATGCGTGAAAATGGCGTTGCGGTGACTATTTTCTCCCCTCGAATAACACCCGAGTTTAAGGAAGCCGTAAAGTTGCACAACAAACAATATCCAGGACTGGAACTTGAAACTATGCGAATGATTCACGACCGTTTTTTGCTTGTGGATGATACGGTTTACCACTTTGGGGCATCCTTTAAGGATATGGGTGCTGAATTTTCGGCTTATAGCGTCTTGAACTTCGTAACACCGGAAGAAGTCATTGAAAAAGTGAAGGACTGTTCTAAAGGGCGATAAAACGGGGTTTTAGGGGCCGTGCCCCTAGGCGAAGACCCGGCACGGGGCTGTAGTGCAGGGGGAGACTTCCCCCTTTTTCGCTTTTGCTATAGAAAAAACTGATAATTCTGCATAAAAAGATAGTATTGGACAGGGACAAAAAGCCGTTCTATATTTGCGCTTGAATTAAACATCAATGTACGGAGAAATAAACGATGGCAGATTTTAAAATTGACGATACGATCGACATTACCGATGTCGTGTGCCCGACCACTTTCGTGAAGGCGAAGGTCGCTTTGGAAGAACTTGACGAAGGCCAGATTCTTTCTATCCGATTGAACGATGGTGAACCGGTGCAAAATGTGCCGCGCAGCATCAAGGAAGAAGGCCATGAAATTCTCAAACTCGACGACAACCAAGATGGAACTTACACACTTATCGTGAAAAAGGTCGGTGAATAACTTTTAAGGAGTAAAAAATGATTATTACTGTTGCAGGAAACAAGAAAGAATACAAGGACGGCCTCACCGTTGCTGAACTGATTGAAGCAGAAAAGATTGATAACCCGCTTTATGTGACTGTTTCTGTAAACGAGGAGTTTGTCGAAAGCGGAACTTTCGATAAGGCCGTGCTCAAGGACGGCGACAATGTGGAATTCCTCTACTTTATGGGAGGTGGCTGCTAATGGCTTTTACCAACGAACAACTTGAACGCTATTCGCGCCACATCATTCTGAAAGAGGTGGGGGCAAAGGGCCAGAAAAAGCTCTTGAACGCGAAGGTACTCGTGATTGGTGCGGGTGGCCTTGGTGCTCCTGTCGCCATGTACCTTGCCGCGGCAGGTGTGGGAACCATCGGAATTGCCGACGCCGACGTGGTGGACCTTTCTAATTTGCAGCGTCAGATTATCCATGCTACGGCCGATGTGGGCAAGCTCAAGGTACAATCCGCAAAAGAGACTATGGAAGCGATGAATCCCGATGTAAAGGTCATTACTTACCATACCTTCGTCACTAGCGACAACATCCTCGACCTCATCAAGGATTACGATTTTATTATCGACGGCACCGACAATTTCCCGGCGAAGTTCCTGATCAATGACGCTTGCGTGATGGCGAAGAAACCCTTCTCCCATGCAGGCATTATCCGCTTCCAGGGACAGCTCATGACGTACGTTCCGGGCCAGGGGCCTTGCTACCGCTGCGTATTCAAGGAACCTCCTCCGAAAGACGCTGTGCCGACCTGTAAGCAGGCGGGCGTGATTGGCGCCATGGGCGGCGTGATCGGAAGCCTTCAGGCGATGGAAGCCGTCAAGTACATTCTCGGCGTGGGTAATCTGCTCACGGGCTACTTGCTCACCTACAATGCGCTTACCATGGAATTCCGCAAGGTAAAGCTCCCGACGCATACCGAAGACTGCGCCGTTTGCGGCACGCACCCGACCATCACCAAGCTCATTGACTACGAACAGGCTGTTTGCGACCTCAAACACTAGGCGGTACGCATGATTTCCATTTCAAAGGACAACTACGAAAAAATCCTGGCGCATGCGGAAAAGAACTTGCCAGAAGAAGCCTGCGGGCTGATTGCGGGCGAAGTGACCGCCGAAGGAAAGGTAATTCGCGAAGTGTACCTACTCACGAATATCGACCATTCCAACGAACATTTTTCGCTTGACCCCAAGGAACACTTGGCCGCCATCAAGGATATTCGCGCCAAGGGCTTGAAACCGCTGGGCAACTGGCATTCGCATCCGGAATCGCCGTCGCGTCCGTCGCAAGAAGACAAGCGCCTTGCCTACGATTCATCGGCAAGCTACTTGATCCTTTCGCTGCAAGACCGCGAAAATCCAGTGTTGAATTCCTTCCATATCGAAGGCGACAACGCCATTAACGAAGGTCTTGTGATAGTATAGGTATTGTAAAGCCATAAGTAAAGCCATAAAAACCGAATGCCTTCAGTGCTTATGTGCTCTGGAGGCATTTTTTCATCATAGTGCCCTAAAGGAAAATTTGTCTATCCTGTTTTCTTATAACAAAAACCTATAAATCCGCATAAGAATTAAGTATTGGACAATAGCGAAATCGGGTTCTATATTTCGGCGCACAAAAAACAACAACTAAAAAACAACAAACAAAAACATAAACAAGTGAGGTATAAGAATGAATCAGAATTTTATCAAGTCCGCCGTTGCGGCAACCCTCCTGATTGCAGGAACTATTGGCTTTAGCGCATGTTCTTCTTCTGACGAACAGAAGAGCGAATCTTCTGCCAAGGTCGAAAAGCAGACTCTCACCAACGTGTCTTACGATCCGACCCGCGAACTCTACGCCAACTACAACGAAGTTTTCGCAAAGCACTGGAAAGAAAAGACTGGCAAGGAAGTAGAAATCACGCAGTCCCATGGCGGTTCCGGCAAGCAGGCCCTTGAAGTGGCCAACGGTCTTGAAGCCGACGTGGTAACGCTCGCCCTTGAATATGACGTGAACGCCGTGCGTGACGCAGGCCTTATCGAAGATGGCTGGGTCAAGGAATTCCCGCTGAATAGCGCCCCTTACACCTCGACCATCGTGTTCTTGGTACGCAAGGGTAACCCGAAAAATCTCAAGGACTGGGGCGATCTCGTGAAGGATGGCGTCGGTGTCATCACGCCGAACCCGAAAACTTCGGGCGGCGCACGTTGGAATTATCTTGCTGCTTGGGCATGGGCCGAAAAGCAATATAATGGTGACGAAGCCAAGGTTAAGGAATTTGTGAAGAAACTCTACAAGAATGTCCTTGTGCTTGCTTCCGGCGCTCGTGGCTCTACGACGACTTTCATCGAAAATGGTCAGGGCGATGTTTTGCTCGCCTGGGAAAACGAAGCCTTCCTTTCGCTCAAGGATTATCCTAATGATTACGAAATCGTAATTCCTAGCGTGAGTATCTTGGCTGAACCCTCTGTCGCAATCGTGGATAAGGTGGTTGACAAGCGCGGCACCCGCGAACTTGCCACCGAATACCTGAACTTCCTCTACAGCGATGAAGGCCAGCACATTGCAGCCAAGAACCACTATCGTCCTTCCAACAAGGCCATTCTTGACCAGTACAAGGAATTCGACCAGAACGTGAACCTGATTGACATCAGCTACTTCGGTGGCTGGGACAAGGCTCAGGGCACGCATTTCTCGAACGGTGGCATCTTTGACCAAATTTACGAAAAGAAGTAAATGAAAAGAACGAATAGAAGTGTCATACCAGGTTTCGGCCTGACTACGGGCATCACGCTTGCCATCTTGAGCATCGTGGTGCTTATTCCGCTTGCGTCGCTAGTGGTGTTCACGGCCCACATGAGCCTTGACGAAATTGTCGCGACAATTACGCGCGATAGAGTGTTGTCTAGTTTTCGTGTGAGCTTTGTGACGGCGTTTGTAGCGTCGTTGATTAATGTGGTGATGGGCGTTGTGCTGGCGTGGGTGCTGGTAAAGTATAGTTTTCCGTTCAAACGGTTGATTGATGGCATGATTGAACTTCCGTTTGCCTTGCCGACGGCTGTGGCGGGTATAGCGCTTACGACGCTTACGGCGGATACTGGACTTGTGGGCGGCTTTTTTGCAAAGTTTGGCGTAAAGATTGCTTTTACGCAGGCTGGCATTACGGTGGCATTAGTGTTTATTGGCATTCCATTTGTAGTTCGTGCGGTGCAGCCAGTGCTTGAAAAACTGGACCCCGCTTACGAAGAAGCCGCAGGCGTGCTAGGGGCGTCTCGTAGCCGAATCTTCTGGAAAATTGTTTTCCCGGAGATTGTTCCCGCCGCTTTAACAGGATTCGGACTTGCCTTCGGGCGTTGCCTAGGCGAATACGGCAGCGTGGTTTTTATCGCGGGCAACAAGCCGTTCGAAACAGAAATCGTGCCGCTCATCATTATGTCGGAATTACAGGAATACGATTACGCCAGTGCGACAACCATTGCGCTCGTGATGCTTGTAGCTTCGTTCGTAACGTTATTCCTGGTGAACTTGATTCAAACTAGAAATACGCGAATTTTGAAGGGAGGCGCTTGATGTATAAAGAAACTAAATCTTCAAAAGCGGTCAAATGGTTTTTAATTGGGATTAGCGTGCTCTTTGTTGTGCTCATGCTTTTGCTTCCGCTGATTACGGTGATTACCGAGGCGTTTAAGCAGGGCTTTGCCGTGTACCAGAAGGCCGTAACGGACAACTATACGGTCAAGGCGATTTGGCTTACGCTAGAAGCGACTGCGCTTGCCGTTGTTATCAATACGGTCTTCGGGCTGAGTGCAGCATGGTCGCTGACCAAGTTCCACTTCAGGGGCAAAAAAATTCTCACGACCTTGATTGACTTGCCAGTGACGGTTTCGCCGATTATTGCGGGCCTTATTTTCTTGCTCACATTCGGTCGTCAAAGCCCGATTTTTCCGCTGTTGCAGGATTGGGATGTTAAGATTGTTTTTGCGGTGCCGGGGATTGTGCTTGCTACGATTTTCGTGACATTTCCGTTCATTTCTCGCGAGTTGATTCCGGTTTTGGAAGCCCGTGGAAACGACGAAGAAGAGGCTGCTGCACTAATGGGAGCGAAAGGATTTACCATTTTCAGGAAAATTACTTTCCCGCATATCAAGTGGGCTTTTTTGTACGGCGTGGTGCTTTGCGCGGCGCGTGCCATGGGTGAATTCGGTGCGGTATCGGTGATTTCGGGGCATTTGCGCGGCAAGACGAATACTCTTCCGCTTCATGTGGAAATTTTGTTCAATGAATTCCAGTATGTGCCCGCATTTGCGGTAGCGTCAATTCTGGTCCTTCTCGCAATATTTATTCTGATCGCAAGAAGTTTGATCGAATATAACGGAAAGAAGAAAAATAAGGTTGAACCGTAGGAGAGTATATGTACGTAGAATTAAAAAACATCAATAAACACTTTGGAAATTTCAAGGCGTCTGACGACGTATCCTTCGGTATCGAAAAGGGTAAACTGATTGGTCTGCTGGGCCCGAGTGGTTCTGGCAAAACAACGATTCTCCGTATGATTGCAGGGCTGGAAACTCCTGACAACGGCGATATCATTATTGATGGCAAAGTAATCAACAATGTGCCAGCCAGTAAGCGCGGCATCGGGTTCGTGTTCCAGAGTTACGCCTTGTTCCGTTACATGACGGTTTTTGAAAACATCGCCTTTGGACTTCGAGTGCTCAAAAAATCCGATAGTGAAATCAAGGACCGTGTCGCGGAACTTGTCAAGCTAATTGGCCTAGATGGACTTGAAAATCGTTATCCGAGCCAGCTTTCGGGTGGACAACGCCAACGAGTTGCATTTGCACGCGCTCTCGCCCCGAATCCGCAGTTACTTTTGCTTGATGAACCCTTCGCCGCCATCGACGCCAAGGTGCGCCAGGAACTGCGCCATTGGCTTAAGGAGATGATCGCAAAGCTCGGCGTCACGAGCATTTTCGTGACTCACGACCAGGATGAAGCCATCGAAGTGGCTGACGAAATCATCATCATGAACAAGGGCCGTATCGATCAAATAGGTAAGCCTCTGGATGTTTACAGCGCTCCCAAAACTGCATTTGTCGCGTCTTTTTTTGGACAACCCAGCATTTTCAAGGATTACAGCAAGTTCCGCCGATTTGAGGCTGTCGAGGGTGCGGAGCAGGCGATTGTGCGCCCCGAATTTGTGAAAGTCACCAAGAAAACCGAAGTGCAAAAATTCAAGAACTCCGCCGAAGAAGGCGTCGTGACCGATGTCGCCTTCCGTGGTAGCGGTATAGAATTGTCGGTACTAGTGAACGGCGTAACTCTTACGGCGCGGCGCGGCTTTGACGAACCGAGTGTTTCTGTAGGCGAAAAAGTGGATGTGTTCATTTATCGCATTTTTGTCACCGCAGGAGATAACGCTTATTTGCTCGAAAATAAGTCGCTGCGTGAACCCGTCGTAGTGATTTAATCGTTGCGGATCGAAAATTTATAGAAAAAAACTATAAAAGGCGATACTTATTAAGTATTGGACGCCGGTAAAAACGCGTTCTATATTTGGCTACGTAATAAAAATAGTACGGGGCATGCAGAATGAATTTTAACACGACTTTATTGCACAAGAATTTTGACAGTGACCGATGTAGCGGATCCACCCTTACACCTATTTATCAGGTAAGCGCATTCGCTTATGATTCTGCAGAAAAACTCGAAGCTGTTTTCAACAACAAAGCTCCGGGTTTTGCATATACACGCATCGGGAACCCTACAACCGATTCTTTTGAACGCCGCATCGCATCCCTTGAAAAAGGAATCGGTGCGGTGGCGTGTTCTTCAGGCATGGCTGCAGTGACGATTTCGCTCTTGAATATTTTGCAGTCTGGCGACGAAGTTATTGCAAGTGCAGGCCTTTTTGGCGGCACCATCGACTTGTTCCGTGATTTGGAAGCCTTCGGCATCAAGACGCGTTTTGTAACCGAAGTCACCGCCGAAACGGTGAGTGCCCAGCTGAACGAAAAGACCAAGGCAGTTTTCACCGAACTCATCGGAAACCCGAAACTGAACGTTGTCGATTTGCAGAGTGTTGCGGATGTGGCTCACCAACATGGCATTCCGTTTATCGTTGACAGCACCACTGCAACTCCGTACCTTATTCATCCCTTTGATTTTGGCGCAGATATCGTTGTACATTCTTCTTCTAAGTATATCAACGGTAACGGTAGCGCCATTAGCGGCATTATTGTCGATAGCGGCAAATTCAGCTGGGATTATTCTCGTTTTAAGGGACTCGAAGAATACAAGCGCTTTAGCAAGTTCGCCTACCTTGCCAAACTCCGCAACGGCATTTGGCGTAACGTGGGCTGCTGTGTGGCCCCGAACACTTCTTTCTTGAATGTACTTGGACTCGAAACACTCGGGCTCCGCATGGAACGCCTTTGTAGCAACGCCTTGCTGTTGGCCGAATTTTTGCAAGGCCTTGAAGGCATTTCTGTCAACTATCCTGCTCTAAAAAACAGCCCCTATTATAGCTTGGTGCAAAGTCAGCTCGGAGGCAGGGGCGGAGCCATCCTTACGATTGACGCTGGCAACAAGGAAAGGGCGTTCAAGTTGATTAACAACTTGAAGTACGCCACCATCGCAACGAACATTGGCGACTTGCGCACGCTGGTGATTCACCCGGACAGCACCATTTTTACGCACGGTTCCAAGGAACAGAAGGAAAATGCCGGTGTATTCGAAGGCACTGTCCGCGTAAGCGTCGGAATAGAAGATATCGAAGATCTCAAAGAAGACTTTGAACAGGCTGTCAAAAGCATTTGAATGGAGATGCCCGCCCTAGTTGGTGTGTTTCGCCGAACTATGCGGGTGTAACAAAAAACGGAGACACAAAATATGGCAACAGATTATGCAACTCTTAAAAAGGGCGGTTGGATGCGCCAGAAGCAGAAGAACAACTTCTCGCTGCGCGTGCGCGTCGTAGGCGGAAACCTTACGGCAACGCAGTTGGCAAAAATCGCCGAAGTCGCCGAAAAATACGGCGAAGGCTATGCGCATTTGACCTCTAGGCAGAGTGTCGAAATTCCCTTTATCAAATTGGAAAATGTAGATGACGTCAAGGCGGCCCTTGCCGAAGGCGGCGTGGAACCAGGCGTTTGCGGTCCTCGCGTGCGTACTATCACGGCATGTCAGGGCGAAGCCGTTTGCCCCAGCGGGTGCATCGACACCTACGCCATCGCCAAGGAACTGGATGATCGTTACTTCGCTCGAGAACTCCCCCACAAGTTTAAGTTTGGTGTGACCGGTTGTCAGAACAACTGCCTCAAGGCCGAAGAAAACGACGTCGGTATCAAGGGCGGTATCAAGGTCAAGTGGATCGAAGATAAGTGCATTGGCTGCGGACTCTGCGCCAAGAGCTGCCGCAAGGGTGCAATCAAAATCGAAAACAAGAAAGTGATTTTCGATGACTCGCAGTGCAATTTCTGCGGACGCTGCTACAAGGCTTGCCCCACCGACGCCTGGGAACATACTCACGGCTACATCGTTTCTTTCGGCGGTCTTTTCGGCAACAACATCAACAAGGGCGAAACGATTATCCCCTTTATTGACGACAAGCAAAAGCTGCTTGATGTCTGCGATGCTGCGATTCAGTTCTTTGCCGAAAACGCAAAGCCCAGCGAACGATTCAAGTACACCATCGACCGCATTGGCCACGATGTCTTTGCGCAAAAAATCAAAGACGCTTATAACGGCAAATGAAAATAGAGCGACTTAAAACAGACTTGTTGATTATTGGTGGCGGCACGGCAGGTTGCTACGCCGCCATTACCGCCGCACAAAGCGCATCTCAGGATGCGGCGGGTCTCAAGATCGTTATCGTCGAAAAGGCAAATATCAAGCGCAGCGGTTGCTTGGCCGCCGGCGTGAATGCCTTGAACGCCTACATTACCGAAGGCCGCACGCCCAAGGATTACGTGGAATATGCGAAGAAGGACGCCGACGGAATCGTTCGCGAAGATTTGCTGTACACGATCTCCGAAAAATTCAACGAAGTCACGGCACACTTGGAAAAGTTGGGCCTTGTCATCCTGAAAGACAAGAACGGCAAATATGTGACGCGCGGAAACCGCAACATCAAAATCAACGGCGAAAACATCAAGCCGATTTTGGCCGCGGCAGTTGCAAAGGCGCGGAACATTCAAGTGCTGAACCACGTGGACATTTTTGATTTTTCCGTTCACAATAATAAGATAGACGGGGCGTTCGGTTTCGGGATTGAAAACGATACTTTCTACGCCATCGAGGCGCGCGCGGTGATTATCGCAACAGGCGGTGCCGCTGGGCTTTACCGCCCGAACAACCCCGGATTTTCCCGGCACAAGATGTGGTATCCACCGTTCAATACGGGCGCAGGCTATGCCATGGGAATCCGCCACGGCGCCGAAATGACGACATTTGAAATGCGTTTTATCGCCCTTCGTTGCAAAGATACGATTGCGCCTACAGGTACGCTCGCGCAAGGCGTTGGTGCCAAGCAGGTGAACGCGCTCGGCGATGTTTATGAAACCAAGTATGGAATTTCTACATCAGAACGCGTTTACGGCACGGTGGTCGAGAATCTGGAAGGTCGAGGACCTTGCTATTTGCGCACCGTCGGGATTACGCCCGCTCAAGAAGAATCACTTTTGAAGGCGTACCTGAATATGGCGCCGTCGCAAACGATCCGTTGGCTTGAAAACGAAACGCCGTCAAAAGCGAACGTAGAAATCGAAGGGACGGAACCCTACATCGTGGGCGGCCACACCGCAAGCGGTTACTGGGTCGATACCAAGCGTGCCACCACCATTCAAGGCCTTTATGCCGCAGGCGATGTGGCCGGAGGTGCCCCGCAAAAGTACGTAACGGGGGCCCTTGCCGAAGGTGAGATTGCAGCGAAAAGCGCGGCGGAATATATAGAGAGTTTGTCGGCCCTTCGGCAAGCTCAGGGACCTGACGTGCAATTTAAGGTTGCTGAGCCAGCCGAAGCAACCATTAAGGAAGAAGAGATTGCTGATCACGTCGCAGAAATCGAGAAATTTCTTTCGAACGAAAAAGGTCCGCAGACCACTGAGAATCTCGAAGAAGCGATGCAGGCCGTCATGGATTCCTATGCAGGTGGCATCAAGACCAGCTACCGCTACAGCGAAAACCAGCTGAACCAGGCGAAAAAAGAAATCGAGATAATTGAAAAACTGACGGACAACTTGAGTGCTTCCGACTTGCAAGATGTCATGTACATCTACGAACTCAAGGAACGCCTCACGGTGTGCAAGAGCGTGATTGCACACCTCGCGGCACGCCGCGAAACTCGCTGGCACAGCTTCGCCGAGAACCTCGACTATCCCGAAAAAGACGACATCAACTTCCGCAAGTACGTGAATTCTCGCCTCGAAAACGGCGAAATCAAAATCATCTTGCGCGAACTCACCGCAGAAGGGCAAAAGAACTATGAGCATCAGCATTGATCAAAGTAAATGCATCGGCTGCGGAAAATGTCACGATGTTTGTCCCGGCACGTTAATCAAGATAAACGAAAATAAAAAGGCGTTTATCAAGTATCCCAAAGATTGCTGGGGTTGCACCTCGTGCATCAAGGAATGCCCGGTTCACGCCATCAGCTTCTTCCTAGGCGAAGACATTGGCGGCAAGGGCAGCAAGGTGCATACCGAAAAAGTAAACGGTCTCGTTCGATGGATCGTTGAGTTCCCCAATGGGAGCGTTAAGACTATCGACATCGACCCCAAGGAATCAAATAAATATTAGGAGTTTCACTTCAAGATGTCATTCCGGGCTTGCTCCGGAATCTCATAGGAGATTTAATTTGAGCGAATATTCTCACCTCGACGAGCTGGAAGCCGAAGCCATCTACATCATCCGCGAAGTCGCTGCCGAATGCGAAAAGCCGGTGATGCTTTATTCTATCGGCAAGGACAGTTCCGTCATGTTGCATTTGGCCTTGAAGGCCTTTTACCCCGAAAAACCGCCTTTCCCGTTCTTGCATGTGAACACCACGTGGAAATTCAAGGAAATGATCAAGTTTCGCGACGAAACTGCCAAGAAACTCGGTATCGAAATGCTGGAATACATCAATCAGGATGGCGTCAAGCAGGGCGTTAATCCGTTTGACCACGGTGCCGCCTACACCGACATTATGAAAACACAGGCCTTGAAGCAGGCGCTCAACAAGTACGGCTTCACTGCGGCATTTGGCGGCGGTCGCCGTGACGAAGAAAAGTCCCGCGCCAAGGAGAGAATTTTCTCTTTCCGTAATTCCGCACACGCGTGGGATCCGAAAAATCAGCGCCCTGAAATGTGGAAACTTTACAACACCAAGATCAATAAGGGCGAAAGCATCCGCGTGTTCCCGATTTCGAACTGGACCGAAAAGGACATCTGGCAGTACATCAAGCGCGAAAAGATTGACATTGTTCCGCTGTATTTTGCGGCTCTGCGCCCGGTTGTGGTGCGTGACGGCAACATCATTATGGTGGACGACGAACGTTTCCCGCTGCGCGAAGGCGAAACGCCCGAAATCAAGTCGGTGCGTTTCCGCACGCTAGGTTGCTACCCGCTCACAGGTGGCATTGAATCGACCGCCACGACGCTTGACGAAATCATTGACGAAACCTTGAGCGCGGTCTCTTCGGAACGCACGTCCCGCGTGATCGACAACGAAGCCGCAGGCAGTATGGAACGCCGCAAGAGGGAGGGATATTTCTAATGAAAGGCTTGTTGAAGTTTATTACATGCGGCTCGGTGGATGACGGAAAATCGACGCTCATCGGCCACATCCTTTACGACTCCAAATTGCTTTACGCCGATCAGGAAAGGGCGCTGGAGCTTGACAGTAAAGTCGGTAGCCGCAGCGGAAAAATCGACTATTCCCTTTTGCTGGACGGCCTGATGGCGGAACGCGAACAGGGCATTACCATCGATGTCGCGTACCGTTACTTTACGACGGACAACCGCAGTTTTATCGTCGCAGATACGCCGGGTCACGAGGAATACACCCGCAATATGGCGGTGGGAGCCTCTTTTGCGGACCTTTCGGTGATTCTTGTTGATGCATCGCAGGGTGTTTTGGTACAGACCCGTCGTCATGCCCGCATTTGCAAGCTCATGGGCATCCGCTATTTTGTCTTTGCCGTGAACAAGATGGATCTTGTGGGTTACAGTCAGGAACGCTTCAAAGAAATTTTGAAGCAGGTCAACGAACTGGCCGCCGAACTTTCCCTCCACAGCGTTTACGTGATTCCGCTTTCGGCTACCGAAGGCGATAACGTGACGGTGAAATCCACGAACATCGCTTGGTATCAGGGCGAGGCTCTGCTCGATTATCTCGAAACGATTGATATAGATGATGCGCAGACTGAAACGGGCTTTTATCTGCCCGTGCAGCGTGTGTGCCGTCCGGACCGCACTTTCCGCGGGTTCCAGGGGCAAATTGAAGCGGGCGTAATCCGCGTGGGTGATACGGTTACAAGCCTCCCGAGTAATGAAAAAGCTACTGTCAAGGGAATCCTGCGCGGCGACAGAAATGTGGAAGAAGCTCACGCCGGTGAACCTGTGACCATTTCGCTTGACCGCGAAGTGGACGTTTCCAGAGGTTGTGTACTTGCCAAGGACACCGACATCGGCAGCTACAAGAAAATCAAGGCGTCGCTCCTGTGGATGGACGATGAACCGCTTTCGCTCGGCAAGGATTATCTTGTGAAACTTGGAACGAAGACGATTCCCGGAATCATAAATAAAATTGATTATTCCGTCGATATTAATAGCGGAAAGCATATCAATTCCGATGTCCTTGAAAAGAACGGCATCGCCGTTGTAGAAATTGTATTTACCGAAGCCATTGTCGTGGACCTTTTCGAAAAGCACAAGACCTTGGGCGAACTGATTCTGATTGACCGCGTGACCCATGCGACATCGGCTTGTGGCGTCGTGGAAGGTCTTTTCGAAAGGCAGGTTGCTGCTGGTGAAAAGGCTGAATTCGTGCAGGGGGAACGCCACGGTCGCGGAGAAATCTTCGAGGAATTCTTCTACGATACGGTAACGCTTTCTGTGGTGAAACAACAGCCTGTAAAGCAGCACTACACTGTAGGCGACGAAATTCCGACGGTGGGGGAGAGCTACCACTATCCCGATGATTTCGATATCATTATCTTGCGTGACAGCACCGCCGTCAAGGTGCGCGGCAAGCGTATCGCCGAAATCACGGCTGTGAATCAGTATCGCTACGGGAACGTTCCTGTCATCAACGGACGCGGCTTTGAAATCAAGGTGCATTCCGACGAAGATGTGTCGCATCTGCTTCGTGAATATGCCGAAGCGGGCGAAGCTGGCCGCGAAAAGTTCTTCAAAAAATGGACCGTTTTTGACACTTATAGAAAAGTCGTGATAAAGTAATGTTCCTTGTCGTCATCCTGAGCGGCAAGGTTTGTGTGCTCGTCAAACCACGCCGCGAAGGATCTCGTTCCTAATAAAAATCCCGCCATTGTGCGGGATTTTTTATAACAAAAAATGATAACTCCGCATAAAATTAAAGTATTGGACAAAGTAAAAAGAGCCTTCTATATTTGAGCGCACAAAAAACAAAACACAACAAGAACTCCAAACAAGAGAGGTACAAGAATGAATCAGAATTTTGCAAAGCTCGCCACCGCTGCGGCCATTACTACATCCCTTTTCGTTTCTAACATCTTTGCCCAGGAAACATCCAAGGCAGAAGATTCCGCCTTCAAGCTCACCGGAAACGTGCAGGCCCAGGCTATCAAGGCTGTTTACGATAATGACGCGGACAATACGCTTGATAATTCCTTCTTGCGCGCAAATGTCGGCGGAAAGTATGCATCCGATAACTTTGAAGCCGTAATCAACTTGCGCATCTTCAGCCCTGTTTTTGGGAACAAGAATGTCACTGATGTTACTACCGACGAAAAAGGCAAAGTTAAGGTGACGAAGACCGCACAGGACAAAATCAGTGCCGATACTTACTACGCTAAGTATATATGGAACCTTGCATTCGGCAATTTCAGTGCTCAATTTGGACGTTTCCGTACCGACTGGTCCGTGGCTGGCAATTTTGGTACCTATGTCGATCCGCACCTTTCGAAGCGCGGCTTCCTCGCTCGCGATTACCAGCATGATGCTATCGCCGTTGGTTTCGATAAGGGTATTTCCAGCTTCAGCCTGTTGCTCGGTACCTACGACAATAAGTTCGATACAGGCTATCTCCGCGCCGAAGAAACCCTCAAGTTGGGCGATGCGAAGATCAGCGCCGCTTACCGCGGTAATGTACTTGATCCTGTTCAGCATACAGCTGAAGTCACGCACCGCTTTGCAGGACGTGCTAGCTATTACTTCCTCAAGAATCTGGGTGTTTACGGCGAAGTTGCCTACATTTATACCGGTGATGACGAAAATCTCTCTGTTGATAACGCTATCAAGCCCGAATACGCTCAGGGTACTGAATATGTCCCGTTCTTCGTAGGTATCGAAATTCCGACCGCTGGGTTCCTGAACAGTTTTTATGCCGAACTTGAATACATTTCCAATCGAGATGAATTGCAGGCTGATGCCGATGAAATTGCATGGACCGTCAGTCTTATTAAAAAGATTGGTAAGCGCAGCAAGATTCAGCTGAGCGCCTACAGCGAAAAAGAAGTCTCTGATGTCGCTATCGCGGCACGCTTCACTGCCACCGTCCAGTAAGATACTCCAGAAAGTTTCTTTTGTTGCACACTCCAACGCCCTCGACGTAATCCTCCAAACGTCGGGGGCGTTTTGCGTATCCGTCATGTAAACAGGCAAATTAAAAAGGTTCCTGCAATTTGCAGTAACCTTCGTCTAAAAAACGGCACGAATAATGGTATGCGATATTTTTATTCCACTCTTTTTATATAACGTATTCCGGCGCCGTATTGGAACGTGCAAGATTAAAGCGTTCCAAAATATTGCGGCGTTTTTCCAGAAACTGCGCGGAACCTCTTTCTCGAGGGAAACTATCGCGAATTTCTAGCACCTCGCTAATGCGCCCCGGACGCGGCGTCATAATCACGATACGGTCAGACAAGTAAAGCGCTTCATCAATATCGTGGGTCACCAGAATCATCGTGGTATTGCGTTCCTTGCGAAGTTCTAAAAGCAAGTTCTGAATGTCGGCACGCGTAAAAGAATCTAACGCACCCATAGGTTCGTCAAGCAACAAGATTTCAGGCTCGTTAATCAACGCACGCGCAATCGCTACGCGCTGCGCCATACCGCCACTAATCTGGTGCGGAAAATTCTTCTCGAATCCGCCAAGACCGATTTTCTCGATAAATTCGTGAACCTTGTCCTTGTTTTGCTTATAAACGCCGCGAATCTTGAGGCCCATCGCGATGTTGTCTTCTACCGTGAGCCACGGAAAAAGGCAACCCTGCTGGAACACATAGCCGCGCTTGGAATCTGGTCCATGCACCGGCTCGCCATCAAGAATAATTTTGCCTTCTTGAACCGGGTCAAGCCCTGCAATCAAGCGCAAAAGTGTCGTCTTGCCGCAACCCGATGCACCTAAAATCGAAATGAATTCGCCCTCAAAAACAGAAAGATTGATATCCTTCAAAATCTGCCGCGGCTCGCCTGTACGTTCATCGATAAAGGAACGGTTTACTTCGCGAATCTTCAAGATTTTTTCTTTATCTAAAATATCCGTCATCGTCGCCTCCTATCGCACAACGCCTTTCTGCCAGCGAAGCACATAACGCTGCACTGCGCCAACCACCTTCAAAATCGCCGAGAACAGCACTGCCATCACGACAATCGCAGCGAATACCTTGTAATAAGCACTCCAAACCTTCGAAGTATTGATGTAGTAGCCAAGGCCACCCGGCTGCCCCATCATTTCGGCCATCACGAGCGTGGTAAAGCCAAACGCAGCCGCCGTCATAACGCCCGTAAAAATCTGAGGCATTGCGTGGGGAATCGCAATATGGAAAATCTGATACAGTTGCCCCGCGCCAAAAGTACGTGAAAGTTCAAATAACGACTTCGGCGTACCCTGCACCCCGTCTGCCGTCATAGTCGCCACCGGGAACCAGGAGCAAATCGCGATCAAGAAAGTCGCTGCCGCAAACGAAGTGGGGAAGAGAGTCAACGCAAAAGGCATCCATGCCACCGCTGGAATCACGCCGCAAATGTTGAGCACCGGCAAAATCCAGTAACGAGCCTTCGGATACCAACCGATCAGTACCCCCGTCAACACGCCAGTCACTACACCCACCGAAAATCCGGCTACAAAAAGGCGCAACGAATAAAGCGTATTCTGCCAAATGAATTTGGTGTCGCCAATAAAGGCATCCATAATAATCGCAGGCCCCGGAAAGAATGGCTGCGGTAAAAACAGCAACTTGGTTCCGAGAATATCCCACACAGCAAGCGCAAGCCCCACCGCAAAACGGAACCTCGATCCTGCATAAAACTTCGCGACTTTATTAGCACTTGCCTTGCGGACAAACAGTACGATCGCGTAAATGGCATAATAGGCGATAATGGCGAGCAAAACCAAGCGGTAAGCCAAATTGTCGTCAACCGTAAAACAGCCAAAAGCATATTCCCTGATTCGCACATTCTCGGCCACCTGCGGGAAAAGCAAATTCACCAAGAAAGCGATCAGGAATCCAGAAATAGTCAGTACAATGTTCATTCAATCTCCGTGAAAAAAGTTCAAAAAAGGCGCCCCTGAAAATGGACTTCGAATATTTCCAGGAGCGCCAGGTTGTACGGAGAGTACAAATTACTTGATATTTTCTCTCCAAGTAGCGGGCTTGAACAGCTCCTTCAAAGGCAGAAGACGCTTGTCAACGTCAACGCCCAAGACAGAATTGAAGTTGTTCGTCGCCTGCATCTGAGCGCCAAAGCCCACGATAATGATAATCTGTTCGTCGGTATAGAACTTGCGCAGTCCTTCGAAAAGTTCGTCGGGAACCTTTGTCGGATCCTTCACGATCTGCTGGCCCAGTTGCTGCAAAAGCTTTTCGTTTTCCGAAGTTTCGAAGTTGTTCGGATCAAGCCCCAGAGCCTTCAAATCGCTAATGAAGAACAGCGAGCAGAGAAGGCAGCCGTTAGTCGTAGAAACCGAGTGTGCAAAAATCGTTGCCGCACGCAGGCCAACCGCCTTTTCGAGGCTTTCCCAAGCATCGTACCAGCCCATGAAAGCCTTGTAGATGCCGTAATCCTGGAGCATCACCAACTTCATGTTGGTCACCTTGCCTACAGCTTCCAGCTTTTCGTAAGCAGCCTTTGCTTCGCCAGTCAATTCGTTCGGTTGTTTTAAATGTACTCTTGCCATTGTTTATACTCTCCTTGTGGTGCATTCGCACCGTTTTAGTTTTTGATTTTTGTTGAAGTTTTCTGTTATAATGCGATTTTCAAGATATCCTTGATTGCTGCGGCATCCAGCGGCACGTAGTGTCCGACCTTGCCGTTACGCGTTGCGCGTGCAGCCATCGCGTCAAAGTCCTTGTTGTCAATCTTGAGTTCTGCCAGGCTCGTTGCGAGGTGCAGCTTCTTGAAGAATGCAGCCAGTTTTTCTGATAAAATATAAGCGCGTTCCGTTTCGCTGTAGTTGAACGAATCAACTCCGAAAACCCTGCTTGCCAAAAGCGCAAGCCTCCAGGGCTTTTTCTCGGCCATGTACTTGGTCCAAGCGACGGTGACAACGGCCATGCCTTCGCCATGCGTAATGTTGTACTGCGCCGAAAGCTCATGCTCAATTCGGTGAGAACCCCAGTCCGCGCGACGACCCGCATCCAAAAATCCGCCGTGGGCAACGCTCGCGAGCCACTGGATTTCACCACGGGCATTGACATCCTTCTGATCTTTCAAGAGTTTGTCCGCATTCACGAGTAACGCACGAATAGCGCCTTCAATCAGGTAGTCCGTGGTGTCGGAATTTTTCTCGTCAGAGAAATAGCGTTCCAGTAAGTGCGAAAGCACATCGGCAATTCCCACGAAAGTCTGGTATGCCGGCAGGCCCACCGTGTATTTCGGGTTCATGATGGCGAATTTCGGAATGATCCGGTCATCTTCAAAGCCGAGTTTCCATTCACCGCTCGAAAGAATCGCTGCGTTCGAAGTCTCGGAACCGCTCGAAGCCGTCGTTGCGATCACGCCAATCGGCAAAACCTGCTTGGGCGAGATGCCTTTTTCAAAGAAGTCCCACACATCGCCGTCATACGGAATGCCGAGTGCCACAGCCTTTGCCGTATCAATCGAACTTCCGCCACCGACCGCGAGCACAAAGTCCACCTGGTTTTCCTTGCCCTGCTTCACGAGTTCGCGCACCAGGTCAATGGTCGGGTTCGGTACCACATTCCCGTTTTCGGAAAAACGAATCCCGAGTTCCTTGACCGCGTCCTTGATCACGTCATAAATGCCGAGCGTCTTGATAAAATCGCCGCTGTAAACAAGCTGAAGCGACTTCACGCCGTATGCAGCCAAAAGTTCGCGAAGTTTCTGTTCGCTGTGTTCGCCAAAAACAATCTTTGCTGGATTATAATATTCGAAGTCTATCATGATGTACTCTCCTTGTAAACATCAATAAAAATAATCCCCGCCGCCAGCTGGAACCGTGGGCAAAGAATCCAGTACCAAACTCTCGAGCAGGACTAGAATCATCCTTACCTACGGCCCGCCTGCATGACGAACGAGGGATGTTGTTCACGCAATGGAACTTTTAGATAGCGGCGAAGCCGTTTTCCAAGTCAGCGATAATGTCTTCGTAATGTTCCGTACCGATAGACACGCGGATCGTTGCCGGGGTAATTTCGGCGGCAGCCAGTTCTTCCGGAGAAAGTTCGGCGTGCGTGGTGGTGTACGGGTGAATCACGAGGCTCTTCACGTCGGCGACGTTTGCAAGCAGGCTGAAAATTTTCAGGTTATCAATGAACTTGAAAGCTTCTTCCTGACCACCCTTGATGTCGAAGGTGAAGATAGAACCGCCGCCATTCGGGAAGTACTTCTGGTAAAGCTTGTGGTCCGGATGGTTCGGGAGGCTCGGGTGGCTCACGCGGGTAACCTTCGGGTGCTTGGTGAGGAACTCGATAACCTTCTTGGTGTTTTCCACATGGCGATCCAGGCGGAGAGAAAGCGTTTCGACACCCTGCAGCAGGAGGAATGCGTTGAACGGAGAAATTGCAGCACCTTCGTCGCGGAGGAGAATCGTGCGAACGTAAATCACGTAGGCGGCAGCGCCCGTTGCAGTGAAAGGAATACCGTAGCTCGGGTTCACTTCGGTGAAGTGCGGGAACTTGCCGGAGCCAGCCCAGTCAAACTTGCCACCATCCACGATGATGCCGCCGAGAGTCGTGCCATGGCCACCGATGAACTTAGTGGCAGAATGCACCACGATGTCGGCACCGTGTTCAATCGGGCGAATCAGGTACGGAGTACCGAAGGTGTTGTCGATGACCAGAGGAATCTTGTTCTTGTGGGCGATTTCGGAAATGGCTTCGATATCCGGGATGTCGGAATGCGGGTTGCCGAGCGTTTCGATAAAGATGAGCTTCGTGTTGCTCTTGACAGCAGCTTCGACACTCTTGAGGTCGTGGGTGTCAACGAAAGTCGTTTCGATACCGAAGTCGCGGAGCGTGTGCTGCAGCAGGTTGAAGGTACCGCCGTAAACCGTACGCTGTGCAACCACGTGGTCACCCTTGCGGGCGAGAGCCGTGATGGCGTAGGTAATGGCAGCTGCACCGGAAGCGACGGCGAGAGCGGCAACACCACCTTCGAGGGCAGCGATACGTTCTTCGAGCACACCCTGCGTAGAGTTGTTGATACGGCCATAGACGTTACCGGCGTCCTTCAGGGCGAAACGGTCAGCGGCATGCTGAGCGCTATGGAACACGTAGGAAGTGGTCTGGTAGATGGGAACTGCGCGAGAATCGGTTGTGGGATCTGCATGTTCCTGGCCAACGTGAACCTGGAGAGTTTCAAAATGGAGCTTGTTCTGTGTTGTCATGGTAAAAATTCCTTTTAGGTTGCAGCAAGCAACGGGGTTTTTCGCTGACCCTTGCTCGCTAAAATTTTTTCTGGGGTGTCCTTTCGACTTGTTTTTCTAACCTGCAAAGCCTTAAGGACGTAAGACTTTCGGCTAGTTCGTTTTCAGAATGCCTCTCGGCATTCGACAGTCACTTATCATAGGCGCTCCTTCGAATGCTTAGGAATCGCAAAACATTTTGTTATTCCTATCAATCTTGTGTGAAATAAAATAGAATTTGAAATCGGCCCTGTCAAGGCATAAATACATACTATTTAACTATACTTAGTAATAGGATTTGTTTATAACTGAAAATGGCGGTATTCTGTATCTCTAAAAACAGTTGCATAACCAACTCGCAGTTCGTCCCCTTGACGCCCAAAAACAGCGAGTATAGATTTGGGACATGACTTACTACTTTATCAGCGATTTGCATGTCGATTTCTATGCGCCGGTAACCCGTACTGTCGCCATACTACGCAAACATTTCGAAGACTACTTTGAACGCAACTTTTTGCCTGCAGATGCCTGCTGTATCGCGGGCGATATCGCAAACGATTACTTCACCTATGTGGAGTTCCTGAAGTTCATTGCCGAAAAATACAGTGCGGTTTACGTGTGCTTCGGGAACCACGACATCATCACTGAGCGTCTGGGACGCTTCGGAGCGGATAAGGAATTCACAACTTCTGAAAGTAAAATAAAGTTCTTCCTTGCCGAAGCAGAAAATATTCCGAACATTCAGCTGCTCGAAAACCGCATCGCAGAAGGCGTTGCGGGTTGCATGGGTATGTGCGATTTTAAGTACAAACATTCGCCTGCCGCGTCCGAAATTGCGAACAAAATCCTGTGGGCGACACGCTGGTTCGACGCTCGTCACTGGAAATACATGCAGAACAACGCCGACAAACTCTGGCGGCATTATGACATTGTATTTCGCGAACTTACTGCACAACGCCCGAAAATCATGATGTCGCATTTTCTACCGCTGGAATTCGAAATGGCGGAACGTTATCGGCAAGACCCCTGCTCGAACTTCTTCTATTTCCACGGGGCGGAATACCTTGAGAACCTGGATGACGGGAGTATTTGGCAGGCAGGACATACGCACACCGCCATCAAGCGCGAATACATCGACCCGCTTGGCAAAAAACACCTGCTGCTCTGCAATCCCGTGGGCTACCCCGACGAGAACCCCTTCGCAGAATACGGGCTAAAACGGGAAGATTTCTTGGTGGAGGTGGAGTGAAATATGGAAAAGTGGGTATAAAATGGTAGAAAGTTCTCTTCAAAGTCGTTTTTCTATGTACAATTCTACTACAATTATATATATTTGTAGTATGTTAGTACCGATGCGTAAAAAGAAATTTATAACAGCCGGCATGGTATGTGAACAGGGGCGGGCGCAATACTACGCCACCCTCCAGAAAGCGAAACAGGGCAAACTGGTTCGTGTTAAACGCGGTGTTTACGCAAAAGAAATCGCCCTGGCCGACACGATGGTGGATGTCGAAACCCTGATTCCCGGAGGGATTCTCTGTATGTTCTCTGCTTGGGAGCATTACGGCCTCACGACGCAGGTGCCGCAACAGTACGATGTCGCCATAAAAAGGGGGCGCAAGGTCGTTGTGCCACAGTACCCGAACTTCAAGCTTCATAATCTTTCCGACAATACGCTTAACCTTGGCGTTACCACAGAAGTCATTTCCGGCTACAAGGTCAAAATTTTTGACCTTGAAAAATGCGTCTGCGATGCTGTGAAATTCCGCAACAAGATAGGCATCGATGTCTGTACAGAAATAGTCAAGAACTACCTCAAGCGTCGCGACAGGGACATCCCGAAACTCATGAGATACGCAAAGATTCTGCGGGTAGCAAAGACACTCGAAATGTACCTGGCAATGGGGGTGTAGGATGGCTAAAAATATCGCACACTCCGTTCGCGAAAGGCTTCTCAATACATCTAAGAAGTTGGGCGTAGATTACCAGGTTATCCTAACGCGCTATTTTCACGAGAGATTTTTGTATAGGCTTGCGCAAAGTTCCTATAAAGATAACTTTTGCCTAAAGGGTGGTACCCTACTATTCGCCTATGAAAAATTCTTGGCAAGGCCGAC